>JBFFWG010000036.1:0-2391 GCA_041570395.1 Nitrosopumilaceae archaeon | reverse complement strand
GATGCGCACCAAATGCAGGATCTAATACACCTTGTGAAGTTACGATAGTCAGGGAGAATATCACAATCCATGCAAGGACAGAAAGATGTTGAAAATTTTGTTTCACTGAAGTATAAATTTCAAAAATATTGATAAGCAGTACGTATACACTGCAATCCACACTTTTTAATAATAGATATTTTGAGCAGATTTTCATTAAAAAATGCCAAATTCACTTTAGAATCATTTAATTTCCCAAATTTTTAGCCTAATAGCATGCCGGGGTAGCTCAGCCTGGTTAGAGTGCCAGTTAATTTGGTAAACTCTAACGGTTCTCCAACTAAGGCAATACTCATAATCTGGAGGTCGCGAGTTCGAAACTCGCCCCCGGCACACAGATTATTTTTAAAAATTTCTAGGAATAATATTCCTTAAACCCTTTATCGGTAGGGTGTATCTCAGTTTTGGGACCAAACATTCCTTGCTTCTGAACTACTTTCATCAGGCCATTTTTTTCCAAATCTTCAAGAACTGCATCTAATTCTTTATCATCTAGTCCGGTATTCTTTTGAATATTTTCAAAAGTCTTTGAACCACGGTTAAGGGCACCTAAAACAAGTTGTTTTTTTGATACAGGTTTAGTAGGATCAATTCGAGCTTCAAATGATTCTATTTGAGGTTCTGAAGCAGGTTTAACAAAACTTGGTTCAAATGGTTTTTCCTGTTGAGGTGGAATGAAGCTTTTGCCAATGCCTCTTTTTGCCAAAATTCGTGGGATGATTCGGGCTAGTGGAATTGCTAAGAAAATTAGGATGTAAATCCATGAAAAATTAGGTTCAGCCATTAGTTTTGGTACAAATAGATAGCATAAATTTGTTGAGAGAGAAAACTTAGTTTGAACTAATTCTCATTAGATTGGTATAATAGTAGAAGATAGCCATAAAAAACATTGTCAAAGTATCAATCTCCTAAAGTTAATGTAAACATGGGCCCAATGAAAGTAATTCTAGTTGCTATTCTTCTTCTAATTATAATAGGTGTTGTCGCATCAGCATCAGTCAAAATAGTTGATGCAGGTAACAGAGGTGTACTATTACATTGGAATGCAGTTGATCTTACTGCACCCCCATTAGATGAAGGAATTCACTTTGTTATTCCTTTCCAAGATGATGTTGTACAACTTGAAGTTCGTACATTGAAGTATGATGCAGAAACTAGAAGTGCTTCAAAAGATCTTCAAACAGTAGAAACGACAGTTACTGTAAACTATAACCCAGATAAAGAACGAGTTCACATATTATACAAAGAGATTGGTCTCGATTATGAAAATAGAGTTATTCAACCAGCAATAGAGGAGACAGTAAAACAAGTAACTGCAAATTACAATGCAGAAGAATTAATCACTAAAAGACCACTAGTAAAAGCAGATATTGAAAATGCAATTAGAGAACGATTGAATCAATTCAATATCGTAACAACAGTAATTTCAATTACAGATTTTGAGTTTTCACCATTATTTGCTTCAGCAATTGAATCAAAAGTAGAGGCAGAACAAAAAGCAAAGAAAGCCGAAAATGATCTAATTAGAATAGAGGTAGAGGCAAGACAATTAGAGGCTCAAGCTGAAGGTACTGCTGCAGCAAATATTGCAGAGGCAAGAGGTGAAGCAGAGGCAATTGCAATTATTAACAGAGCCCTAGCAGAAAATCCAAATTATTTTGAATGGTTAAAGATTCAAGCATGGGATGGTAAACTACCACTAGTTGTAGGTGAAGGCGGAACTCCATTTATACAAATTCCAACAGAACCATAATCACATGGCATCCATTATCATAATACCAATTCTCATAACTACAATTATTGGATTATCATCTTATCTAGTCTACAAATTTTTGTTACGTGATATACTTGCTAAGAGATCTGTTAATCAAACACTTCAAAAATATAATATCAAAAAAACACCTTCACAAATAATTAAAGAATATTATGAAAATAAAGGAGAACAAATATCCCATCAAGAAATTCAGAATCTTGAAAAAAATTATAGGCAAAACGAGCCTGAACAATTCCTTGCAATGTATGATGCGATTAGAGATAATGTGAAAAACAAGGAAGAGTAAGGAAAAAAGTTTTATCTGTATTTAATTTACAAAAAAAAATAGATATGTTTTCACGAAAAAAAGAAATCATTGTAGGTAATATTTGTCCAAAATGTGATATGAAATTTTCTGACGCACAAAGAACATTACGTCATATGGAAAAAGCCCATCAATCTAAAAAGAAGTTTGAATGTAATTCATGTGGATAAAAATCATTTGAGAATTTTATTAAATATCAATAATAGGTGAAAGAGTTATGAATGTAAAAGACAAATTAAAAAAAATTTCAGGCATTATTGCATTAGGGATGTTT
>JBFFWG010000035.1:0-2474 GCA_041570395.1 Nitrosopumilaceae archaeon | reverse complement strand
CAATTCAACCAGGAGAGGTGGTTACAATTTTACTTGATTTAGGAATCAATATAGGAGTAAATAATGATGCGCAAATTAAAATCAAAACAACTGGCGGAAACACTTTTGCATCAACAATAATTGTTGGACAAGGCTTGCTTTAATTCATCCAGCAAACTAGTCAAAAATTCTTTTTTCCATAACTCATCCCCTAAGAATTATTTCAAAATAACCACAAGATCATTAGTGAATCCTCAACAAACATCTCATGTACAGAATAAAGTGCAAGAAAAAGGGAGTGGATGTAATTCTGTTTAGGGTGACAAATAATCAAAAGATTACAGACTTTTCTTGAAAATCTGCAATACGCTTAAGTTCAAACAAATTTAATCACGAAAAGTTTACTCCCAACTTAGTTTTTGTCAGATTCTTGTTTATGCGCTTTGCGTCTTTTCTGTTTATTGCCACCGCCAATATTATGGCCATTTGGTAATTTCTTAGTCATATCCATTATCCCCCTATCGTTCATCTATACCTTTGTAGTTTCATAATTCTATCTTGTCTGAGATTGGCACGAAAACCTACAATACGCTTATGTTCAAACTTTTATGAGATTCGTTATGGTAGAGGAAGTAACTTGTGCTGAATGTGGCAGTAAGCTTAGTATCAATCTCAAATATTGTCCAAACTGTAAATGCAATATAGGCTCAAATGAACCCAAAAAACCAAGCAGCCTCAGGAAAATCACCCAGTCAAACGTTTATGGAATATTCCTCGTCATCATTGGAATCATGATAATTTTTGGAGAGCAATGGTACCACTACCTGCTAGCAGTAGTGGCAATCGCATTAGGAATCCACACGTTTTACAAAAATTACCAAAAGAAGAAATCCACAGAATGAAAGGGGGTTTGTCTTGAAAATCTGCAATATCAAAAATAAAAAGAAAAGAGAGTTGTGTTATGGTTTCTGGCTTCTTACTTCGACGTTGTCTTTGAGAACGCCCCAATTAGTGCATTTTTCTTCAAAATCTGCAGGTCCATGTTCTGCAAAGAATCCCCATGCGGTATCAAGGTCCAGTACGATATGATGACATCCTGGGTTTCTTGGCTCGCTGTTTAGGCTTTCGTTTGAGTTAAACTGTATAACCTGGCCAACTTTAATTTCTGCTCTACAGTATGTTTTTAGGGTTTCAGCATCAAACCGACAATTATTGTCAACTGGACTAGCACTTGCTGGCATCATAGTCATAGAAAGCATGACTGCAATTCCTGCAATTACAGATATTCATAATAGTGTTTTAGTCATTGATTTTGGATATGATTTATTATATTTGGAGTTAGATTGTTGTCAGAATCAAAAAGTTGCAATTCAGGTATTTCTCAAAAATAATTTTCAAAATAATAAGAAAAAATAGAGAGAATTAAAACTCTACTTGTTCGCCTTCGTTCAGGGAGTATGATTGGTAGTGTCTTTTACCTTTAACATCAAACCAACTAACTTTCATGCTTACCTTCCCTCTAGAAGCTTTCTCTATTTTCATAGTGTCTGCCATTTTGAGATGGTCACTTATTTGTAATTTGTTCATTTTTAGCAAAATCATTGAACTGAATTTAGATTTTTAGAGTGAATTTTTCTTACCTGTTACATAAAAGGGAATGTGGTTATTTTTCATCCTTCCCAAAAAATAATTTCAAATTAAAATTATAATTATTTGACAATAGTTACAGGAGCTTTTGCCTTGTGTAAGATAAAATTGGACGTACTTCCAAAAAATAGTTCTTTTGGAAATCCCATACCTCTAGATCCTATAACAATTTGATCAATCTTGTTTGCGGGATTGTTAGCAAACGTTGTTAAGTCAATACCTGAGGTATGACCTCCAATAACAACTCCTTCAAATTCAATTTCATTTTTTTCTACTTTTTTCTTTGCAATATTCATTAACGCTTTTGCTCCTTTTTTCCATTTTTTCTCTGGGAGTATAGGTGCACGAACAGCAGAAAATGCACTAAAACTAGTATCACTGTGAACGCCAATAATCATAGCATCTGATTGTTTTGTAAATGAAATTGCTTTATCTAATCCCCTTAGGGAATTTTTGGAACCATCTAAACAAACCATAATTCGTTTCATCTGGATATTACTAAAAGCCAGTTACTACATAAGTCTTGTTTGACATATACCGAAGTTGGTGTTAATCGGGTTTTATTAAATCCAAAATGTGTTTAATATACAATTTTCAAAATCATGATAGTATTTTAATTACATAGTTCTCATCCTTCCCAAAAAAATAATTTCAAAAATCACGAACTTCAAGTATTATTTATGACAATCACAAGAACAGCTACTTGGAATACATCTATGTTTCATACAATCTCTACAACCTTTACTCCTTCCACTTTTTACTCTTAACCAATCTTTGTCCATAGTAATCTTGAAAATTTTGTTTATCTTAAGAGTATAGAAGACCAAAAAAAGAAGTTAAGAGCAACT
>JBFFWG010000034.1:0-3238 GCA_041570395.1 Nitrosopumilaceae archaeon | reverse complement strand
TGAAAACGATGGAGTTACCCCCATATTTTCATAGGATTTTCGAATACTTTCTTGCTTTTCAATAAAATTATCATCAAGGCCGTACTTTGATACATTATCGATATCATATCCCATGGGGTTTAGGGTTGTTTTTACTTGAACTCGTGCATTCTGACTTAGACTTGCAAGAAACTCTTCTCCAGCATCACCAATAGTATTGTAATTAACTCCTGAGAGATGTGCCCATTTTATAGGAACAAGTCTATCTGCACTAACTGCCTCGCCTGTTGCTACAAGAATTCTATAAGCAAGCTCTAGTGTTTCACCTTTTTCTCCCTTTAGAGCCAGCTCTTCTTCTTTTGTTAATTCCACTATGATCACTCCATTGTAAGAGATATAATACTTGTACAATCAATTTTTTTAGAAATTTTTATTCTAGGCACAAGGTAGACTCGTAAGGTCTACCTTTTGATATATTACTATCTTACACTAGTGTTGTTAGATGAAAAAAATTCTTGATGGAATGATTAAGACTATGAATGAGGTAAATCCTCCACGCCTTACTGCTTTAAGAGAACTTCATGAAGCAGAAATAGGAAATCCCTTCATGATTCTAATAGGAACAATTCTTTCTGCACGAACAAAAGATGAAAACACAACTAAAGTCGTAAAAAAACTATTTTCCAAGTACAAAACTGCTCGTGCTCTAGCACATGCGAACCTAAAAGATGTTGAACGAATAATAAAATCAATTGGATTCTATCATGTTAAGGCTAAAAGAATTATCAAAGTTGCATCAATCATTGAATCTAAGTTTAAGAATAAAGTTCCAGAGAATCTTGATGAATTGGTAGACCTTCCAGGCGTTGGAAGAAAAACTGCAAACTGTGTTCTTGTTTATGCATTTGATACACCTGCAATCCCTGTTGATATTCATGTACATAGAATCTCAAATCGTTTGGGGTTAGTTGAAACTAAAACTCCAGAAGAAACTGAATTTGCATTAATGAAAAAAATTCCAAAAAAATATTGGTTAGATATTAATGACACATTTGTAATGTATGGTCAAAACATCTGTAAACCAATATCTCCAATGTGTACTGTATGTAAAATTAAAAATCAATGTAAATATTTTAAAAATAAAATCTAAGAACGTCTTTTAGTTAGATATAGTGCACCAGCTAATGCACCAACACCTGCAGTTACAAAAAATGGCATCAAATGAAAAATATTTTCCGAAGGATCACCTGAAAGAAATTCCACAATCATTTCTCCAGCATATGTAGCAGGAGGATCAGTGGATCCCTCCATACCATGAACTGAATATCCTCTAATTGCAAATTGTTTAATGTCTAAGTTTGTCACAACAATTCTTTCTCCATTATTAACTGTCATTCCAGCAATGTCTGTATATGAAACAATAACTTTAGCATGCGGTAACCATCCATTTTCTAAATTACGATTTACAACAACATATCCTTCTTTCGGTAGCTGAGCTGCAACCCAAAATTTTTTATCAGGAGGTGCACCCATTCCAATTTCAACAAATTTGTCTTCAATTTGAGAATCATAAATTCTTAAAACTGCATTACCACTGGGATTTGCATAAAGTAAGTTATTATCAATTGTAACCTGCCAACTCTTTGCATGAGTTTTATCAAATTCTACAATTGCAGTATCTCTTGCAACTAAGTTAAATTCACTCCAAGGACTCTCTAGAGTCTCAAAAACCAATGAAGGATTTTTTGATTCTTGAGCGTAAACTGGCAAAAACAAAACTGTTGCAAAGAAAACAAGAAGAAAATATTTTTTCACTGAAAAAAGTTTTTTTTAGAAAGATAAAAACCTAAGCAAATTCTTTACTGAACTTATTTGCATATTTTTTCTAAATTTTTTACATTAAATTTTTAAATTGAATCTTTTTACTAATGTCGTATATAAGAAATCAAGTTTTTGATCATATGATCATATTTTAAGATCACAAAAATACCTGATTTTCGATCTTCCATTTTGGTATAGAAAAAATTCCTTTATTCCACATTGGAGCTAGGTAATTTTTGAAATTTCCACCCAGCTTAATGTTTTAACAATCTAACAAAAATTGGCATGGTGGAACTTTCTACTACTCTTAGAGTATCATATCTACTGGAAAGTAGGGAGAACCAATTTTTAATGAAAACGAGGAAATTCTCTGAATTTCTAAATCTGAAATCATCACTACCACCGTGTCAAATTCGCGGGGGTAGCTTTATTGAATTACAATAAGGCATTTTCAATTCTACTTGTATTACTAATTAGCACATCTACAATTTCTGTTGCTAGTGGTCAGTTAGTTGAATTTGATTTTCACGAACAAAATGTTCTCGGTTTACAAAACGTTGACGAACAAAATCAACAAACAAAGTTAAGTTACAAAATTGATCTAACAGAACAATTTCAATTTGCTTCTCCAGGAGAAAATATAAAAGAAAATAATTACGTACCACCAAAACTATCCAAGAAGATTTCTATCATAGAACAAATGAATTTAGGACCAAATAATCCCCATGCTGATTCATTTGTTCGACTAATCAAGCATAATGATGATCGAAAAGCAGTCATTGAGAGAATCTCTTCAAATGAACGAACAAAACCGACTCATAAGCTAATAGAAGAATTTTTAGATGAATCCTCTGAATCACCTGAAGTTTCTTCTCAAAAAAACTATCAACTAGGCTCAAACACTATAGATCCTATTTTATTGGTTCACCATGCCAACAAAATATCTGATCCAAATAAAATAGGAAGTGACATAGGTTTTGATGCCCTAACTTTTGGTCTTGTTGACCTAACATCAGTTCAATTACATTCACTCAATAACCTTCACGATGAACTCACCGATCAGGTATTCTCCACTGCTGAAATTCTAGTGGATACTAAAAATCCAACTTTACTCTTATTTTTGATTCCTCTTGCAAGCATTGTTCTCATTCGTTTTGAACACGATGAAATTAAAATTCAATCTGTTAACAAATTCTTTACTTATTCTTTCTTAATTTTAATAATTTTTTCAGCAATCACTACCCCAGTTTCTATTGGTTCAAGTTATTGGGGAATAGCTTTTGCAGAAGAATTTACAAATTCCACTGAGCCTGTTGAAGACAACTCGACTACCACCATGCCAAGTGTAACAGTCGACGAGTCTTCAACAATCTCTAATTCCACTGAGCCTGTTGAAGACAACTCGACTACCACCATGCCAAGTGTAACAGTCGACGAG
>JBFFWG010000033.1:0-3403 GCA_041570395.1 Nitrosopumilaceae archaeon | reverse complement strand
AGCAGATAAAATCTTTAGGTTATACAGAACTTTAGCTAATAATAGACTACAATTAATTACAAGAAATCACACACTTGAAGATCATGAAGAAAATCGCTATTTTAGGATGTGGGGCAATTGGAACCCAGATTGCATCTGCTATTGATTCTGGAAAAATTCCAGCTCAGCTTACCCAAATCTATGATCAATCAAAAGAGGCAGCAGAGAAATTAGTATCAAAATTAAACAATAAACCTCTAATTGTTGAAAATTCTCATCTATTATCTACAGGACCAGTTGATTTAGTAGTTGAGACGGCTTCTCAACAGGCTGTAAAAGATGTAGCACTCAGCGTGCTTCAAAACAAAAAAGACTTGATGATAATGAGTGTAGGTGCTCTTTTGGATGAATCAATTTTTGAAGTTTTATCAGAAGCCTGTAAAGAATTCAATAAAAAAGTCATTTTACCTTCTGGTGCTATTGCAGGATTAGACGCAATTAAATCTGTTAAAAATGAACTTGATTCTGTCATTTTAACAACTACGAAAAACCCTAATTCTCTTAAAGGAGCAAAATTTTTTGAAACATCAGATATTGATTTAGATAAAATTGAAAAAGCTACCACTATTTTTGAAGGAACAGCTTATGAAGCAGTAAAATTATTTCCAGCAAACATTAACGTTGCCGCACTACTTAGTTTAGTTGGAATTGGTAATGAAAAAACCAAAGTTAAGATAATTACGGATCCTGCTACCACTAAAAACACTCATCAAATTGAAGCAATAGGGAAATTTGGAAAAATGAATTTTTCAATCCAAAACATTCCAGATGAAACTAATCCAAAGACTAGTAGGCTTGCAATACTCTCATCAATCGAAACACTAAGAAAATACTGTTCTAATGGGATTTCCATAGGAACATAATTTGGCAAATATTGCCATTATTGCCTGTTTTAATGATTTTTTATGGCATGATCTGACTCTTTAAATTAATTAAAAATCAATTTATCTAGAAAATGTTAGTTCAGCAAACACCTCTAATAAAAGAAGAAATTTTAAAACTTAAAAAACAAAAAGATGTAGTAATTTTAGCACATAACTATCAGGTACCTGATGTTCAAGATGTTGCTGATTTTGTTGGAGATTCTTTAGGATTATCTCGACAAGCAGCATTAGTTGAAAACAAAACAATATTGTTTTGTGGAGTACACTTTATGGCAGAAACTGCTGCAATTATTAGTCCAGAAAAAAAAGTATTGATTCCAGATTTAGAAGCAGGCTGTTCGCTCTCTGATTCAATTACTGTAAATGATTTAAGAAAATGGAAAAAGGAACATCCAAATGCAATTTCTGTTGGATATGTTAACACTACTGCGGAGATTAAAGCAGAACTTGATTATTGTTGTACTTCCTCAAATGCTGTAAATGTAGTTAGAGCCATTCCTGAAGATAAAGAAATTCTTTTCTTGCCTGATATGTTTCTGGGTTCTTATGTTGCAAAAATGACCGGAAGGAAAAATCTATTCATTTGGGCAGGTGAGTGTCACGTGCATGCTGGTATTAGCTCTTCAGACGTTCAAAAGAAACTTGACGAGCTTACTAATGCTGAATTCGTAGTTCATCCTGAGTGCAGTTGTACTACTCCGATGTTGTATGATGTTGCAGCAGGAGATTATGATAATAGAAAAGTTAAGATCTTATCAACTGAAGGAATGATGAATCATGTAAAAAATTCTAATGCAAAGCAGTTTGTTGTAGCTACTGAAACAGGAATCTTGTATAGAATGAGACAACAAAATCCAGGAAAAATTTTTGTTCCAGCATCAGAAAAAGCTGAATGTCAATATATGAAAATGATTACTCCTGAAAATGTTTACGCATCATTAAAAGATGATAAATACGAAGTTAAGGTTCCTAAAGAAATTGCAGATAAGGCTCGTCTTGCTATTGAACGAATGCTTTCTATAAGTTAACTTTTTTTGAATTAATTATGTAGGTTCTGGCGCAGAAATTAATTGGTATTCATTTCCGTCTTGATCTTTTATCGTGCTCATAGTTCCGCCCCATTCTTGTTTTTCAGGTTGTGAAATGTTTACTCCTTTTGCTTTAAGTTCAGCAAAAGTTCCTTGAATATCATTTGTATAAAACCATAATCCAGTTGGGGTTCCAATCGTTCTTTTTGCCATTTCAGCTGCTTCAGCTGGCATAATCTTTGTACTTGGCTCCATTAAAGAGATTGAACTCTCCGAATTCTGAGGAGAAACTTCTATCCATCTCATAGGACCAAATTCCATATCTACTTTTTTTTGTAATCCTAACTTGTTTACATAAAAATCAAGTGCTGTATCTTGATTAGATACCATAACTACTTTTCCGCCGATGGTGTCAATCATAAATCAAATACTTTACAATAGAATATAATGTTTAACTTATACTCTCATTCAACTTCTAAACTAAAATCAATTCCTGAAACTGAATTTGTGATTTCACCCACTGAAATCATATCAATTCCTGTTTTTGCAAAAGAAACAATATTTTTTTCATTTATTCCTCCTGATGCTTCTAGTTTTATATGATGTCTTAGATTGGATTTTTTTAGTTGGTTTACAGTCTTGATGATTTGTTTTGGTGAAAAATTATCTAACATGATTATATCAGCTCCTGTACTTGCTGCTAAAAGCGCATCTTCTAGATTTTCAACTTCAACTTCAATTTTTTTATATTTTTTTCGAGCCTTGAGAATTAACCTAGATAATGAACCAACAACAGCTAAATGATTATCCTTAATCATTATCATTTCATCTAAAGACATTCTATGCTTTTGACCCCCTCCGATTTTTACTGCTTCCTTATCAAAAAATCGTAATCCTGGGGCAGTCTTTCTAGTAGAGTATAGTTTTATTCTTGAATTTACGGTCTGAATTTTTTTTATCAACTTTTTTGTTTTTGTAGCAATTCCACTCATTCTTGATAGCAAGTTTAAAGCTGTTCTCTCACAAGCCAGAATTGCTTGTACAGAACCTGTTATTTCACATACCTTTTGATTTGTTTTTACTTTAACCCCATCTTTTTTTAGAAGTCTAATTTTACATCCTTTTGAAACAAAAATATCTTTTACATAACTTATTCCTGCAAGAGTACAATCTTGTTTAGAAATAATGTAAGCGTTAATTTTCTTTCTTGGTAAAAGATCACTTGTAATATCTCCTTTTCCTAAATCTTCTGCTAAAAATCGTGAAAGTTCTTTTTTTGGACGATTGTCCAACTTATGTTACCTTTAATGCGTATTTTCCTTTTTCAGTAATTCCTAATGTTTTTGCAATGTGTGAATTTTCAGGATCTACAATTAATGCTATTCCATTCCAATCTGGTGTTAGATCAGATGATTTACAGACCGGACAAACTTTTCCAATAGTTACAAACTT
>JBFFWG010000032.1:0-3512 GCA_041570395.1 Nitrosopumilaceae archaeon | reverse complement strand
CACTGTTAAATTTAATCAAAGTTTGTCAGATGCGTGTAAACTAATTTTAGAGAATAATGTTAGTGGTTTAGTAGTATTAGATGGAAATGGTTCAATCACAGGAATAATTAGTAAAACAGACATTGTAAAGGCAATTACAAAATAATGATTCTGAAAATACATTAACACAATGAGCAAGAAATGGTTTTAATTATGAAATGGCATTTTGATGACTTTATTTATGGTTCCATAGATGGAGCAGTGACTACTTTTGCTATAGTTGCAGGAGTTATGGGTGCATCATTGCCTTCAGTAATAATCCTGATTTTGGGATTTGCAAATTTGTTTGCAGATGGATTCTCGATGGCTGCTGCAAATTATCAAGCATCAAAGGCCAGAAACGAGTTTGTAGAAATGAAGAGAAAGCAAGAGGAATGGGAAATTGATAATTTGGAGGAACAAGAAAGGGATGAAATTAGAGAAATTTACAAAGAAAAAGGATTCAAAGACGAATTACTAGAAGATGTTGTACGAATAATTACATCAAAAAGAAAAGTATGGATTGATACTATGATGAAAGAAGAATTAGGATTAATTGAAGATGAAAAAAACCCCTTAGATAGTTCTGTAAGCACATTTACCGGTTTCAATCTTGTTGGGTTAATTCCATTAATTCCGTTTATGGTTTTCATGATAATAGGTATTGAACTGAATTCTGAAGCATTTGGATATTCTATTGTATCAGTAGCTGCAGCATTTTTTCTTGTTGGAATGATTAAAGGAAAAATTGTGAAAAAATCAATGTTACATTCAGGGATTAGTACATTAATCATCGGTGGATTTGCTGCAATTGTTGCATATTTGGTAGGATATGGATTAAATTTTCTGTTTTCTTAGGTTTTGTTGAAAATGTCTGAATTAAAGCGTCACATGGGACTTTTTCATCTTACCATGTATGGAGTAGGTTTGATTCTTGGTGCTGGGATCTATGTCTTAATTGGTGAAGCTGCAGGTTTTGCAGGAAATTCCATGTGGATTTCTTTTTTGCTGGGTGCAATAGTTGCAGTATTTGCAGGATTATCTTATGCAGAACTTTCAGCTTTGTTTCCAAAAGCTGCAGCAGAATACACTTTTGTAAAAAATGCATTTAAGAATCATTTTTTTGGTTTCATAATTGGTTGGTTAACTGCAATTACATCAATCATAGTTGCTGCAACAGTAGCATTAGGATTTGGAGGATATCTTACTCAGTTTATTGATTTACCAATTACAATTGGCGCTGTTCTTTTAATTGGTGTTTTATCAGTTGTGAATTTTATTGGGATCAAAGAATCTGCATGGGCCAATACTATATTTGCAATAATTACTGCAGGTGGACTGATACTCATAATATTTTTAGGATTTATGATTGAACCTGTTGAATCTGTAGATTATTTTGAGGCACCAAATGGAATTACGGGCATCATTCTTGCATTTGTGTTAATTTTCTTTGCCTTTATTGGATTTGAGGATATGGCAAATGTTGCAGAGGAAGTTAGAAGACCTAAAAAGACTATTCCAAGAGCCATAATTTTATCAATAGTAATCACTGGAGTTATTTACATTCTAGTTTCATTATCAATAGTTCGAATATTAAATTGGGAAGAATTGGCTGCTTCATCTGCTCCTCTTGCTGATGCAGCTCATAATGTTTTAGGTATCAATGGAAGTATCACCTTATCATTAATTGCACTTTTTGCAACTGCCAGTACAGTTTTGATAACATTGGTAGCTGGTGCAAGAATTTTGTATGGAATGGCAAAAAGTAATTCATTACCACAGTTTTTGGGAAGAATTCATCCTAAAACAAAGACTCCATGGATTGCAGTAGTTGGGATTTTAGTCACTTCAATAGGATTTACATTTGTTGGAGACATTGTAGTTATTGCAAATATTGTTGTTTTTGCCGTAGTTGTTACCTTTGCAGTAATTAATTTGGCAGTGATAGTTCTTAGATATACGGAGCCGACGTTAAAAAGAGCATTTAAAGTTCCAATCAATGTTGGAAAGTTTCCTATTCTACCACTGTTTGGATTTGTTACCACAGTTTACATGATGTTACAATTTGAAATTGAAGTTATACTTGTAGGTGTGGCTATTATTT
Organism: Nitrosopumilaceae archaeon; assembly: GCA_041570395.1. Classification (GTDB taxonomy): domain Archaea; phylum Thermoproteota; class Nitrososphaeria; order Nitrososphaerales; family Nitrosopumilaceae; genus CSP1-1. Next base: position 1,390 of record JBFFWG010000032.1, on the reverse strand, counting down.
GCATAGGTTCAGTTTTGTATATAATTTTAAAAAAGCGAAATAATTTTGCTAATTCAAGCTAATTGTTTTTAGATTTTCTTAGGGCAACTATTGCAATAGTAATTCCTACAATACCAAGACCAATTCCCACATATCCTATATTCATATTCTGTGTAGTTTCTTCTAAATTGTTAACTGAATCTTTTAGTTCATTGACATCTTCAATTAATGCAGTATGACCATCAATCATTTGTTGCACTGTAATATCAGATGGTTCAGGAAATTCTATGTAGGAGCGTTCATCTACTTTTGGAGGATGCATAGACAAACTAATTGGGGTATCAATGATTGTTCCCAAAATATTTGCTTGATAAAATCCAGAAACAGTGGGATTTACAAATGCATAATATTTTCCTGGAATATCATGGTCAGGGGATAAAGGGAGTGTAATACTTTCATCTTTGTAGATTAATTTCATTTTTATCGTTTTGTTTAAGCCAGAAATTCCATTTTTAAATTCTTGAGATTCTGCACATTTTATTGGTTGGGGTATATCTGGGCATGAGATTAATGGGCTAACATAGAATTCGATTCCATTAGTTTCTCCTGACACAACAGGCTCATTCATCCAACCAATTTCTACTCTGTATTCACCTACAGAATCAATTGTATGCCCATAAGCAATCCCAGCTAAGCCAGGCATAATTAATAAAAACAGTATTATTAATTTTAATTTCATACTGAAAAAAACAAATCTAATTTTAAAAATGTTCTACTAATTTTTATCAAAAATACTAATTTTCATATATTTTGATACTAGTACCAATTAAGCATCAGCATACATTGAAACTTCCCAAGCTGTAGGAGTTTGTGCAAATGCGGTATACTCTTTGTATTTTAATTCAGAATATGCATCAAGAAAGTCTTTTGTAAAAATTTCTTTTAGGAAATTTGAATCACTCGCTAAAGAATCAAGTGAATCTTTTAATGACACTGGTAAAGATCCAATCTTATATTCCCGCTTCTTCTCTGAAGAAAGTTTGTATACATTTTCTTCAACTGGATCACCAGGATCGGTTTTATTTTTGATTCCATCTAATCCTGCTAGCAATAATGCAGCTTCTAAAAGATAGATATTTGCAGTTGGATCAGGTACACGATATTCAATTCTTTTATTTTTTTCTTGATTTCTATTATACATCGGAACTCTAATAGCAGTTGAACGATTTGCTAATCCCCAACAAACATTTACAGGTGCCTCAAATCCAGGAACAAGACGTTTGTAAGAATTCGTTGTAGGGTTTGAAATTGCACATAATGCTGATGCATGATTTAGAATTCCACCAACATAATATCTCCCAGTTTGACTCATTTGCGCTACATTATCATTTTGATCATACATTTCATTCTT
>JBFFWG010000031.1:0-4137 GCA_041570395.1 Nitrosopumilaceae archaeon | reverse complement strand
TTAACTAGAAATAAAGCTATTGCCGTAATAATTATTGTTGAGATAATCCACCAAATAATGAATAGAAAACCATCCGAATCAATTTTTTCTATTCCTGAAAATAAATCTTGAACAGTTCCTGTTAAAGGAATTGAAAATACTGAAGTTGCTATAGCTACTACAATTTGATATATGAAAGCAAAAATAAAACCTAGACTGAGCCTATTAATTATTACGCCTACTTTGTCTTTCATCTGTCTTCAGTTTCGGATTTTACTACTTTTTTAATTCGAATAGCGGTAGGTCTATTTTTTGTAACTTTTTCTACTGTGATAAGAAGAGAATCAAGTTCAATCTTATCTCCAACCTTGGGTATGTCATGAAGGCGTTCATGTAATAGTCCGCTGAGAGTGGCGTAATCATCACCAGGAGGAATAGAAGTTTTGAAAAATTCATTAATTTGATCAATTTCAATATCTCCATTTGCAAGGATAGTATTATCATCAATTTTTTCAAAAATTATTTTTTTCACATCTGTTTCATCTCGTATTTCCCCAACAATTTCTTCAATAAGATCTTCCAAAGTAACAACACCTTCTACTCCACCAAACTCATCAATCACTATTGCCATATGCGTAGTTTTTGACTGCATTTCTCGTAAAAGATCACTCATCATTTTTTCTTGAGAAACATAGATTGGCTCTCGAACTAGTTGCCCAAGCTTCATTTGTGAAAGTTGAGGATCTTTTAGATGTGCAAAAATATCACGCACATGTAAAATACCTATAATATCATCCAAATTTTTTCCATATATTGGAATTCTTGAATGACCGCTATTGTAAATTTCATCCGAGGCTTTATCTAGAGTCATTTCAGCATTTAATGAAAATAATTTTGTTCGTGGAGTCATTACAGAACGAATTACTGTGTCATCAAACTTTAAAGCTCCTCTAAGTAAATCTCTTTCATGTTTTTCGATAGCCTCATCTTTATGACCTTGTTCTACAATTCCTAAAATGTCCTCCTCTGTTAATGCAGGCGGATGATAGCTACTGCCAGTAATTTTGATAATACCTCTGGTAATTTTTTCTAAAATCCATACTGCAGGATAGAATACATAACTAAATGCCAATAATATTCCACTACATCTTAAAGAAATTTTTGTTGCATTTGCATTACAATATGTTTTTGGTGTGACTTCTCCAAAAATAATTATCAAAAATGTCATTATTCCAACAGCAATTCCTATACCGTTTTCACCAAAAATTCCTATAGATACTACAGTTGCAAGTGATGCTGAACCAACATTTACTAGATTATTTCCAAGGTTTACACTTGACATCATCCATCCAGGATTTGATTTTAATTTCTGTAGAGTTTTTGCTCCCTTTACCTTGTCTTTTACCAATCTAGCGATGGTAGCGTTGTTTGTTCCAACTAATGCTACTTCTAAACCACTAAAGAATCCCGATAAACCAATTAGAGCTGCTAAAGCAGCTAGTTCGTATTCTAAAGCCAATATTCCCTATATCTCTTGTATAATTCCAACATATTTAGCATTTAGTCCTTGGTGGAACATTTGTAAATTACAGATGCTAATAATGTTGCTCTCTCAATTAGACTATCGTGAATTATGTATTCTCTTGAAGTTCGGTAATTGTGACCTATTGGTCCAAATCCATCAAGAGCAGGAAGTTCTGGTGGGACATTACTGATATCTGAAGAAACTAGCTGAGTATGTGGTTTAATACGAATTTCTAATAAATCTGCTAATTCCTGTATCATCTCATAGAATTTTTTATCTGCATCCCATTCTTCAACAGGTTGACGTGAGTGTACAAGATTAATTTCAACTTCTAACTGGGGAGAAATGTCTTCTTTCTTTTTCATAACCTGTCTAATCTGCGTGTCTAACTCCTTTCCAAGTTGAGGAGTTTTAAATGAACATACTAATGATAGTGATGCAAAATCAGGTGTATTTCCATGAGTTCCTTGAGAAGTAATTGATGTAGTACGAATTTGATAGTCTTTTTCATTTTTTGAAATTTTCTCTATTGCTAAAACCTTTTTCCCCAACACAGGAATAATTCCATGTAGATCAACTGAAACATTTCCTCTCTTTGAAGAAAATCTAATTTGGTAGTCATTTCTTCCATAACAGGAAGTAATTATTCCACCATCCTTACTTGCAGATTTTAACCCAATGATAAATTTCGAATTTTTTGCATATTCCTCTACAAGTCCTCTACTATATCGGCCTCCCAAACTATCATCACTAGTAAGAAAAATTCCACATTTTATTTTTTTTAGTCTTTTTGCATATCGAAGAGCATGCAAAGCACCTAATAACACTACAAGACCTCCTTTACTTTCTGCCACACCAGAGCCAACAATTTTGTCTTCATTTTCATGATATACAACCAGATCATGTGGACCGAAGTGAGTATCAAGATGTGAAACAATTAAGATATCATTTTTCTCTTCAGAATGATTTGCAAAATAATGAAAATCTCCTATATCAAACTGTTTATGTGTTTGTTCTGTAAAACCTAAATGTTTAAGTCGTTTTGTTATCATGGTTCCGAGCTCATTTACGTTATCAAGATTGTATACATGCGTGTTTAGATTGACGAAATCTTCTAACGTTTCTTTGAGATTTTGTAAATGACCTCTAAGATAGGTTCTAGTCAATACTCTAAGAGGTTTTGTTTGATCTACCTCAGGTTCTATTTTTTGTAGTTGATTTGGATCAGAGCCAAAATACCTTGTAACAGCAACATCAAGTATTTTGTTAATTAAAGAATCATATGTATACCCAGCAGTTTTTGCAGCATGAAAAAATGAACCACCTAAACCTAAGCTTGCCATGGAATTTAATTCAAGAATGTAAAAATTTCCATCTTTATCCATTCTGACATCTACACGAGTATAATCATTTAATCCAAGTTTATTGAAGGCCTCTATACTTAGTCTTTTTAATTCCTCTGTTTTTTCTTCACTTAGAGGAGCAGGACAAAGTTTATCGACACCACCACTTTTTTTCTTATCTGTATTAGTCTGAATTTTGTTTGGATCTCCTTCAAGGTCAATTTCAACAATAGGTAAAACTTCCAAGGTGGCACCATTTCCTAGTAAACCTATTGCAAATTCTCTTCCCGGAATAAACTGTTCAACAAGTATGTCTTGGGTGTATTTTTCTATTTGTACTTGTACTGCTCTACTCAAATCTTCCCAATTATCAACTACCTCCATTCCCATTGATGTAGATTCTAATTTTGGTTTAACAATTACTGGAAAAATTAGATCATCAAATTTATCATCTGCTGTACGAAAAACCCAAAAACCTGGAGTTGGAATGTTGTTTTTTTGTAGAACTATTTTTGTTAATACCTTATCTTGTACAACTGCATGTCCCTCTGGTCCAGAACCTATGTAAGGAATTCCCAACATTTCCATCATTGCAGGAACGTGCGTGTATCTGTTCTGTCCTTGAATTCCATAAGCCATATTGAAAACCATTCCAGGACGGTCACCTGCAATTACCTTTGGCATAAACTCACGTAGTTCATCAATAACACGAATATCTCCTTCAACGACTTTGACGTTATGTCCCCCTTTTTCTAAAGCTCTTGCTACTCGTTCAACTGCCTTTAAACTATAATGTTCCTTAGTTGGCATTCCAAAAAGATTGATAACATCTTCAGGCTCAATATTTTTTTCATTATAAATTAAGGCTACTTTCATTAAACTACATTCCTATATTTTTCATTTTCTGCTCAATCGTCATTACTTATAATAGATCAGCTTGTAGATTGATGCGACTTTTTTTGATTCCATGCTTGTTCATTTAATTCATGACATTTACAAGAATCGGATTTTCCCTTACATGTTTTATCATGTAATGGTTTATCACATTTATTACAATCAGGATCTCTCCAGCTACACTGATTACCACAGTTTACACATCTCATACTAGATTCTACCTTCGTAACTAAGTTTATTATCTATTTTGTGTATTCCTTCAAGAATAACTTGATTGACTGCATCTGAGAAACTTACTGATTTTTTTGATTTTCTTATTAATTCAGACTGGTATAGTCTCAAATAATTATCAATTTTTTCATCAATCATTACTGAAATTTTTGTTTTCATTTTCAT
>JBFFWG010000030.1:0-4190 GCA_041570395.1 Nitrosopumilaceae archaeon | reverse complement strand
TCTTTTTTTTCATATCTTTCTTCCATTTCTGCAAATAATTGTAATCGTTCCTCAGTGACAACTTGTTTTTGGCTCAATAAGCGCAGTTTTGAACCCTCACATATTATTCTATTAGTGGATTTTCAAAACAGTTATCTATTTAATGGATTTTCTAAGCAAATTCATTATGAGTGTAAAGATCGGCGAAAAAGCTCCGAATATCAAAGTATCAAAATGGGTTCAAGGATTACCTACAGATTTTGATAAAGAAAAGGACCAAATTGTAGTAGTGGAAGTTTTTCAAGTCAATTGCCCAGGCTGTTTCATGTATGGGATTCCTGAGGTCATCAACATATACAACAAATATCATTCAGAAGGAGTAACAGTTCTAGGACTCGCTACAGCATTTGAAGATTTTGATAAAAATACGCTTGAAAATCTTGAGCTTTTGTTAAAATCAGGAGAAGTGATTGGGGATACAAAACAAGGATTAGGTCAATATGGAAAACTTGAGGATGGAAAATTACCTTACAAAATTCCTTTCCCAGTTGGAATGGATTCTTTAATTAAAGAAACTGGAGATGTTAGTGAATCTAGAATAAAAAATTTCATTGATAATCAAATTCAAGATTTTGATTCGCAGCCAGAAGATTACAGATCTCAGATTATTCAAAGAGTAAAAGATTATCTTAAATCTAAAGAATATTCAGCTGAAACCTTTGAAGAATATTCTTTACAAGGAACACCTTCTACAATAGTAGTTGATAGAAAAGGAATTCTAAGAGATGTTTCATTTGGACAAAATGGCAGATTAGAACCTTTGATTCAGTCTCTATTGAATGAGTAGTTACTAAAATTTAATTTTTTAAGCTTAAGTGAAAAAATAATAGATAATAAAGATAAAGCTAAGATCAAATGAGCGATTTCTGAAAACTCTGGTAAGTAAGTTGTTCCAATTATATCGAGTTTATGTTTTCCATTACCTTGAAATTCAAGAGTAATAAAAGAAATTTTTTTATTTTGCTTTACCGTAGGAAAAATTTCTTGATCATTTAACATAAAAGTAAAATTTCCATTAATTAGATTGATTGGAATTTGGATTTCTGCTAAATTATTTTCAAGTCCATTAATAATGTAAAAAGTTAATTTTTTGTCTTCACTACTAAATTCTATATTTTCAATATTAAAATTTGAAACTAGATCAACTGAGAATTCATATCCTCCTGTTTCAATAACATAATTCTGTTTTAAGCCAGTTTTATCCGAAATCTGAGCTGATGCCGTAGGAATAACTACAAGTAATAAAATTATTAAAAGAAATATTGATTTCAACTTTACACTAGTTAGCAATTAAGCGTTTACGCAGTTCTTTATCTTTAACAATTCTTGGATGAGATGGATCAGCCAAAATTACTTCATACCAAAAATACATTCCATCTTTGTAAAGATAATAAGATCCAAGTAATTTCATGTTTGGATGTCGCTCTAAAACTCTACGTTCTGCAACCTGTTGCATACTAACATCTGCTTTAATCCTAGTCACACCAAGATGTTTAGGTCGTCTCCCTCCCCTTGGTCTTTGACGTCTCATTCCTCCGGTTCCAACACGCATTCGAATTACTACAATTCCTTGTTTAGCCTTGTATCCTAATCTCCTAGCCTTCTGTATTCGACTAGGTTTTTCTATTCTTGTTAATGCGTCTTCTTTACGCCAACCAATTGCCTTTTCTCGAATAGCTGGAGAGTTATCCTTCCACATGTCTAACCATACTTGATCTTGCGTACTAGTCATATCGCCACCTATCAAAATCCCCTTAATATCTGTAAGAGAGTTATAGATTGGTGGGAAGAAGAATTGTGAATGTGGTTGGATTAGATTTAGCAGAAATGGAGCCATTATGTTGCTCTACGATGGTTTTACATATCGCCAACCCTAAGCCAGTTCCATTTGTTTTTGTTGTAAACAAGGGATCAAATATTTTTGGCATGATTGATTTTGCAATTCCATGACCAGTATCTTCAATATCTATCTTAATTCCATTCTTAGTTTCAGATAATCTTATTTCAATTCTACCCTCATCTTCTACAGCTTGAATGCTGTTTGTAATTAGATTAGCAAAGACAGCTTCAAGTTTTCTAAAATCACAATTAATTTGAAAATCATTCTCAGGTTTTATAATTTTGATTTTTTCTGGGATATCAATTGAGTCTAGTGAAGATTCTATAAGAGATAGCAAAGAAGTTTCATCAAGTTCTAAATCAGAAATTCTTACAAAACCTAAAACATCATCAACTAGATGTATAATTCTTTGAAGGGATCTATCAATTCTTGCATTGTATTTTAATCGTTTTTCTATATCCATCTTAGGTTTTTCTTTCATAATCCCGTGTGCTGCAGTGATTACAGATAAAGGATTTCGTAAATCATGTGCGAGTCTAGATGTTAGTTCGCCAATAATTGCCATTTTTTCTGATTTTATTAATGCATCAGTCTTTAATTCAACTTGTTTTTCGAGATATTTTTTTCTTAATTCTAAATCTTTTTCGGTTTTAGAGACTTTAACTAATTGATCTTTTAGTTCTTTATTTAATTTGTTGTAAGTATTTTCTTTTATTTTAAATTCTTTATTTTTTTGTTCTAATATATCATTTTTTTCTTCAAGGGTATTAGAAAAATCCATCAGCATTTGAACTTTAACTTGTAAGTCTTGATTTGTTTTTACTGCTGCATTGATTTTTTGATTAGAAATTTCTGCAATTTCTTTTAATTCTAATTCTTTTTCTTTAAGATTTTGTTTTGTTAATTCTAATTCATGAAATGCAGTTGATACAACACTAGAGAGCTCTTTTACAATAGGATTTTCATCCAAACCATCTGATTTTTGCATGTATTTTACCTAAAATTCCTTCAAAGTTGTGCTTATGTCTGTTCACAGGAGACAAACAAAAAATCTAGAGATTATATGAATAAAATTTATCCAATCGTTGTTTGTTCTATTGCAACTACTAGCTAGTCATATCTTATTAACAGTAGAATAAAATCTTGGAAAAAAAGCATATCAATAGAAAAAAAACGTATACACCTGATGGAATTACAGACTTTGAAATAAATTCTAAAACTGATGATGATGAATGGTCACGTTTTCAACCATCAATTGGAGAAAAAATTATTTCTGAAGAAATTTTTGAAGTTCCCAATAGGGCAATTACATTTGATAGAAAAAAATTTGTAAAAAATAAGGAACAAGAGTTTTATGATAAGTCTGAAGAGTTCAAAGATGATTTTATCAATACAGCACAATATCTAAAATTTATTAATGCACACTTAGCAGAGAAAAAAAATCATCTCGATAAAGTAGTTACAGATAATGAACAGTTTTCTGATGATGTTGCTACCCTTAATCCAAAATTACTTACCAAAGAACAATTAGATAAAAAAAACTATACACAATTAAAATCTGATGATGTAAGAAAGGTATTAGCAAATATAGTAGAAGAAAGAGATTTACTAAAAGAAAAAATTGATTATTTCACATCTCAGATGAGTCTAGCAAAAAAAGAACTTGTTAACAAAAATAATCAAGTTGATAAAATCAAATCTGAATTATCACAAGAAGTAAAGGAGGAATTAGTAGAACCTAAAATTAGTGAAGATAAATCAGTAAGCGATATTCAGCAAGAATTAAAATCAATTGCTTCAAAAAATGAATCTGAGAAGATTTTTGGAGCAATAAACTCTCTTGTAGTTTTATTAAATTCAAAGAATCAAGCTACTCATAATGAACTAAATGCTGTTAAAAGTGAATTTAATAAAATGAAACAAGAATATAATAAAGTAATGAACGATTTACAGAAAAAGAAAAAATGAGTTAAGTAGTTTTTTGTCTGCTTCCTCTGCTAATAATACCAAGTAATATCATAACGATTAAAGATATTGCAAGAGCTGCTACTGCTCCATAAATTAATGAACTCATTGGAGGAAGATCCAGTGTAGAACTACCTGATGATGTAGAATCAAGTACACAGACATCTCCAACTAGATGAGTTCCAGGACCACAAGTCATATCTAATACACATTCACCACCTTTGAGTACAGTACCAGGACCACATTCAGTTTTTGGTTTGTCTTCAACTATTGGTGGTTCTTCAACTACGGGTGGTTCTTCAACTACGGGTGGTTCTTCAACTACGGGTGGTTCTTCAACTACGGG
>JBFFWG010000029.1:0-4193 GCA_041570395.1 Nitrosopumilaceae archaeon | reverse complement strand
TACAAGTTATGAGATTAGAACATTTTCTACTTTGTTAAAAGATGGGGAATTAACAGCATCAGATATCAGTCAAAAATCTGGTGTCCCATATTCAAAAATTTATGAAGTGCTGGGAACATTAGAAGAAAAAGGTTGGATTGGTTCTGATGATTCACGTCCAACAAGATACTTTGCAAAGTCTCCATCTACCGGTTTAGAAACAACCAAACAGAAAATGGAATCAGACTTTGCAGTGAATCAAAATATTATTGTTAATGAACTAGTTCCTCTTTATGAAAAAAGTGGAACAAGTGAACGTCCAGATATTTGGGTATTATCAGGCACAATCAATATAGCTGCAAAAATTTTGGAAATGGTTGAAACGTGTAGAAATGAAGTAATGATTGCAGTTCCAGAAGCAGGTGAAGAGCTCGTAAAACAAGCATTACCAAAGCTTAGATCTCTTCACGATAAGGGAGTAAGTATTACAATTCTTACTTCTGATAAAATGGATAAAGAATCTCTAAAAGCAGTTTCCCGGGTAGCAGATGTTAAAGTGAAAAAAGGCCTCTTTGGAGGAGGGATAATTTCTGATAAGAGATATGTTGTGATTTTACTAGGCCCTGAGGTTGGAGAATCCAGTCATTTAGACACTGTAGCAATTTGGGCAGATCATGCAGGATTAGCTGGCTTTGCGCGTGAGTATTTCGAATATTTATTAAAAGATTCAAAGAAGGTATGATATGGATAGTTTAGATCAAGAAGTACTATTTGTTGGAACAGCTGAAGCAGAGCATGTTGAGATGTATCTCAAGGCAATTTGGCATATTAGAGAGCGTAAAGAAGATGTAAAAATTAGTACAATTGCAAAAATGCTCAATGTTAGACAACCCAGTGTTGTACAGATGTTAAAGAAACTAAATGAGCAAAAACTGGTGAATTACAATAAGGCTGGAGTAACTCTAACTGATGAGGGTGAAAGAATAGGTTCTGAAATGATGAGAAATAGCAGATTATTAGAAGTTCTAATGGATAGTGCACTAAAAATTGAAATTGATGAAGAGATGGTTTGTGGTGTTGAGCATCACATGAATAAACAATTCACAAATGCACTATGTACCATGTTAAAGCATCCAAAAAAGTGTCCTCATGATAATGACATTCCACCAGGTGAATGTTGTGCACAGGCAATCGTTGCTGAACAAAAAGATGAATAATTTTCTACATTTATTTCATTAAAAGATATATCCTGATTAGTATTTGATATGGCATGACATGTTTTTGTGGATGTGAAACATATCAAAAAAATGAGAATGGATTCAAAGTGGCTTGTGTGAAATGTGGTCATGGTCCACAGAATCATGATGATGAATTTCGAAATTCGGCAAGAGCTAATGAAGGTCAAAGTCAGAAAAGAGATGTAGATTTTGGTTAAGTTTTAATTTTATTCACCAATTATTTTTACTAAAACTCGTTTTGTTCTTCTTCCATCAAATTCACCATAGAATATTTGTTCCCATGGACCAAAATCAAGCTCACCATTAGTTATTGCCACAACAACTTCTCGTCCCATAATCTGTCTTTTGAGGTGTGCATCTGCATTATCTTCACCAGTTTTGTTATGATCATATTGCTCAATTGGTTCGTGTGGGGCTAAACCTTCTAACCATTTTTCATAATCTTTGTGTAATCCACTTTCATTATCATTGATAAAAACACTAGCAGTGATATGCATTGCATTTACAAGACATAATCCTTCTGTGATGTTACTTTTTTTTACTAATTTTTCAATTTGTGGAGTGATATTAACAAATGCTCTTCTTGTTTTTGTCTTAAAACTGAGATACTCGGTTAATGATTTCATAATTTTAAAAATTTGTAAGAGACATAAAAATTCTGAGTGCAGGCTCAGAACTCAAGATCCATATCATCAATCAATGGGATACGTTCATCACTGCCCGCATAGCAAATTTTGTTAAAATCCTAATTGAGTCTTTCAAGAAGCTTGATAAATGGCAAATACAATATTTATTAAGAAATGGTTAAAATCGATACTCCAGCATCTTTAGAAAGTTTTAGGAAATTCATCATTACAAGCACTTGTAGTTCATTTGCTCCAAAAAGCTATCTTGATGATTATGAAGTATTTGCAGAAAGAGAAGAAAATCTCGGTTCCATTTATGTCGAAGCAGCTGATAAAGTTACTCTAAAAAAAATTCGTGATATTACTTTTGTAAACGCTAGAGATGTTTTAGGAATAATTTACAACTCTAAAAGTGGAAACACATCTTTGAAATGGCGCCAGATTAGAAGACATAATGGAAAAGTTTCAGGGGATGCGTCATCTAATTCACTTGTAAATCTTGCAGAAGCTGGTGTAATAACACTAGATTGGGTAGAAAATTACGTTAAAAAGAAAACTGAAGAAGATAAAACTAAAGTTAACGAGATAACTAGCTAAATTCTTTTTTTTATCACCATATTCTATAGAGTATTACCATGATTACAAAAATTATAGATGATAATTCTATTTCTGTTATTCCAGAAGAATCAGATGATTTGCTTACACTTCGTAGAATTATCAAACCCGGAGATAGAATAGTTGGAGATACAACTAGAGTAATAAAAAGAGAAAAAGAATACTCTAGACCAGATAGAGGAGAAAAAGTCAAGATTAGAATTGCTTTAGAGGCAGAAAAAATATCATTAGATAATGTATTAGATAGACTAAGAATTCACGGAGTGATTAAAGAATCAAATAATGATTCTGTTCCACATGGCTCTCATCATTCTTTTTTGATAAAGGCTAATGAGGGATTTACATTTACTAAAAAAAAGTGGTCTTCAATTGAAAGAAAATTATTAAAATCAAATAATCAAAAATTTGGTTTTTTGCTTGTTGCAATAGATACTGGTGATTGCGGAATTGCTAGATTAAAAGGAACTCATCTACAGATTATGCCAAATATTTATTCTGGTTCAAGTGGAAAAAGATACAAATCAAATTTTAATATACAAACATTTTTTGAACAAGTTCAGCTTGCTGTATCATCAGCAATTAAAGAGGGTGATTTACTAATTATCTTTGGTCCCGGCGAAACAAAAAAACGATTTGGGAATTTTTTGCAAAAATCAAAAATTGGTGAGAAGCATAAGATTCAGGTAGTTGAAGGCGTAGATACTAGTGGAGAAGATGGAATTTACACATTTACAAAATCTGAAATCATGAAAGAAATAATGTCAGATAGTAAGCTAGCAAAAGTATCATCAATTATTGATGAAATAATGTCACTTGCTCACAAAAAAAGCAACAAATTCACCATGGGGTATGATGAAACAGAAAATGCAAATCAATATGGAGCCATAGATTCATTAGTTTTTTCAGATAAGATTATTCAAACTGAAGATGAGCAGAAAATTATTGAATTTTTAAATGAAGTTGAAAGTAAAGGTGTTAAAGCTTACAGTGTAGATTCAACTACTGATCTTGGATTAAGAGTTACTGGACTTGGTGGCATAGTTTCTCTGTTAAGATTTCCAATACAATCTTAAAGAGTAGAATTAATTATCCACTTCAAATAAGGTTGATTTATAGACTTGACAGGGATTTCTGCAATTTCTGGAACATCATAAGGATGGGTTTCTTTGATTTTTTGTTTTAGTTTTCTTTTATTTTTTTGACTAGTCTTGAAAAATGCCATATATTCAGATTCATTTTCAATTTTTCCTTTCCAGAAATAAACAGATGAGATTTTGAAGATATTTACGCAAGCTGCGAGTTTGTCTTTTACAATTTGATTTGAAATTTTATCCAATGATTTTTTGTTGGGATAAGTGGAGATTATTATGACTGGATTCACAGTAACCGATAAATGTACGTAATTAAAAAAAGTAACAGTTTACTTGGATCTTGATTTTATAACACAAAATTCGATAATTTACGTTCTTTTAGCGTGGGTCATCATTGTTGTAGTAGCTAAAGGTTTGAAATTAGAAAAACATGGTTTTGAGATTAAAGCATACAGTCTTGTTTACAAAAATAAAGGAGTACAATCAGCTCTCACAAAAATGCTATCAAGAACACGAAGAGGTATTCGTGTATTTGCAGATGTAAGTGTTGTTGCGGGATTTCTTATGATGGGATTTGCATTTTGGTTTCTATTATCAAATGTTTCCAAGTTTTTTGTAGAACCAACTGAGTTTGCCGAAGTAAC
>JBFFWG010000028.1:0-5045 GCA_041570395.1 Nitrosopumilaceae archaeon | reverse complement strand
CCTCTTTAAGTTCAAACTGAATTAGAATATCTAAGAAGAAAAAACAAAATTGTACTAGTAATTACTCCTAAAGTGATAATCTTTAGAATGGTTTCCTTTTTCTTAATACTAGTTTTATCCCCATTACTTCTTTTGAGGAGTTTATATTTTCTTGAATTCACTATCAAAACATATGTAATTACGGCTGCAATTCCTGAAAGAAGTATTGTTTCTAGAGAAATAGAATTTGTCTGTATTGCAGAACCTGCAAAAACAGGTAGAACTCCCCATGAAATAACGGTAGAAATGTTGTTGTGAAATCTTCCTCCAAACAATTCTAAATTATATGCAAACAAGAAGAAGCCCTCAATGATTCCTATTGGAAATAACAATGGCGAATCTAAAAATGCATAATAGAGGCCAATCGTAAAGGTAATTCCTAATGCAATCATTGCAATTGTAACAAGTTTTCTTTTTGGTAGTTCTCCCCAAGGTTTTGTTTTACCACCAACTGCATCAAGAAAGTGTGCTGCAACACCTATTGCTAGAAAATACATTACACATATTGCGATAAGACGATCTAGCGCAAATTCTCCTGAAAGCGCACCCCATGCTGCAAAACATGTAACTATGCTAGTGTAAGGAAGAAAAAGAATTCCTATGCTTATTCGAAAACTTCTAGAGCCAAACTTTGGAACAAACCATTCTGAAGTTCGATCACTTTGCATGATACAATATAGTCCTAGTTCTTTATATGAACCGCCAAAAACATGAAATTCATTTTATATCAAGAAAATTAATTCATCTTATGCAACGATATAGGAAATTTATTTCTAAAGGCGTCAATGAACCTCTTTCAAAAGTTCCTTTTCATGGAAAAGCTCCGATTAAACGTCTAGCAATGTTAGATAAAAAACAAATACCAGAATCAAAAATTCACACAGCTATTCATTTTGTGAATGCAGATGGAAGAAAAATACCAAAATATAGTAAATTGCACAAACATAATGCTGATGAGATTAACCTAATCCTTTCCGAAGATAAAAAACTCAAATATGAAATTCAACTTGGTGATGAAATTTACAAAGTAACCTCGCCAGCCACAGTTTTCATTCCAAAGGGACTCGATCACAGAGCCGAAGTAATCTCTGGTAAAGGAATTTTTGTTTGTATTATAATGTCAAATAATTACAAATCATCATAATCTTCCAATTGTTTAAGAATAGTTTGAAACATTCCAATAATGTGATAGATGAAAAAATAGATCAAGTATTAAGATCATTGGAGAAACAAGCAAAATTTGAGGATGAAAACCCACGAGATGTAATTCATTCTGAGAAAATGCTATCCATTACTCGAAATATTGGATTATTTTATAATATTCTTTTACGCTCAAATGGAGCAAAAAACATTCTTGAAATAGGAACATCCGTTGGATATTCTACAATTTGGTTTGCAGAAGCAATAAGAGAAAATAGTGGCTCAATAATTTCATTAGAACAAGATATAAAAAAAATTGAGAGGGCTAAAAAAAATTTAGAATCTGTAGACTTGGCTCAATATGTAGAAATTCTTCACGGTGATGCATTAGATACTTTAGAAAAAATTTCAAAAGAATCAAGAAAAAAATTTGATTTTATTTTTATTGATGCTGATAAGGAAAGATACATTCAATATTTTGATTCATGTTTACCTTTACTCAAAAAAGGTGGTATTATAGGTGCAGACAATATAGTTTTTCCAGAAAGATTTGGTGATATGATGAAAGCATATATCAATCATGTAAAAAACACTCCTAATGTAAGAACCGTCACTATTCCAATAGATAATGGTGAGGAGATTACCATGAAGTTATCTGATTAATGAAATTTTTTGATTGAATTTATTTGGAAAAATGCCTCCAACCAATATTCTTAATCTTAATAGATTTTTTTTCTTTATGATAAACAACACCTTTTCCTTTTGAGATATAACCAATCTCCTTTAGAGGAATATTTTGCATTTTAGCTAGTCTCATAATTTTTTGTCTATTTTTTTGAGGTGCAGTAAATACAATTTCATATTCCTCACCACCTTTGAAAATCAAATCAAGTAAATTTACACTATAATTTTTAGCAAAATCAACTAAATCTTGATTTGCCGGAAGACTAGTGATATTGAATCGTTTGCTGCTTTGCTTTGACATTTCGTGTAGCGTTATGGCTAATCCATCACTTGAATCCATTGATGAAGAGCAATTATTCCTGTTTGATAACCCAAATCTCATTTTTGGTCGTGGTTTTAGGAATGAGTTTAGTGCTTTATCTGAAAATTTCTTTGAATATCTTTTTTGATTCTGAAGAATCATCAAGCCAGCTGCAGTATATCCAAAAGGACCGCTTGTAAAGATCAAATCCCCAACTTTAGCCCCTCTTCTAGGAATTATCTTATCAGTAACACCAAATATTGAGACCTGAATTACCAATTCCTTACCTTCATTTGTATCGCCTCCTAGAATCCTAAAACCAAACTCTCTTGATGCTTGTCCTAATCCATTTGCTATATCTTCAATTTTTTTCTTAGAGAATTTTTTTGGAATTGTAACTGAAACAATCCCAAAAAGTGGTTTAACTCCTTTAGATGCAAAATCACTAACACATGCAACTACACTTTTTCTAGCAGCAAAATGAATTTTCATTTTAGCTGGAATGTCAGTACTTTCAACTAGGGTGTCAGTTTTTGCAACAAATGTAGTTTTTCCTACTTTAAATGTCTCTACATCTTCAGAAACAAATTGTTTATCTCCAATTTTTTTTTGAAAAATTTTAATTATGTCATTTTCATTTAATTTGCTCATAACATTGATTCACTAATTCTTTTGTTTTATTTTGGATTGTTTTACATTTTTCTAAATCATTTGATTCAGCAGAGATGCGAATGATATCTTCAGTATTTGATTTTCTAATTAACATCCAACTGTCTTCATCTATGATGGCTTTAATTCCGTCAATGGTAATGATTTCACTATATTGACCTCTTATCTGATCTTTTACTTTTTCAAGTGTTTTATTATGCATTTTTGAATTAATTGTAACTTTATCTCTAATCTGGTGATAACTCTCCATAAATGATAATACTTCTTCAAAATTTTTAGTTCCTAACATTGTAGAGATCAGTCCGCTTGTTAGGATTCCATCTCTACAATAATTGAATTCAGGTAATACAAATCCTCCACTGCTGCCTTCGCCTCCTGCTTGAGAATTTGTTTTTAAGATTTCTTCAATAACATTTGCTTCCCCAACCTTTGTACGGTGAACTTGACCGCCTCTATCTTTGATAAATTTTTCAATAGCAATACTAGTATCGATTGATAAAACAAATTTCTTGTAACCTAATTCAAGTGCTTTGGCTGCTCCTAGACCAAACGTAACATCTGGTGACTGTTTTTTACCATCCTTTACAACTACTAAGCGATCTCCATCAAGATCAAAGGCAAATCCAACATCTTTTGACTTTGAAGTTGATACTAGATCAACCAAATTATCAGCTGTTGGATCGGGGCCTCTGGAAGTATTCTCTACACTTTCATTAATAACGTGAACATCACATCCTAATTTTTTTAATAAAATAGGAGCAACATCTTTTGCAGCTCCTCCACCAATATCAATAACAATTTTTGGAAATTTTTCTACACTTCCAATTAGCTCAACTGCCTCATTGATATAATCTGATTCAATTTCTGACTCTCTACCAATATTTTGTTTTGATAAATTCTGTTCAGTAAGAACTGTTTCAAGCTCTGCTTGATTAATTCCTCTTCCATCAATTATGAATTTTAGACCATTCCATTCAATTGGATTATGAGAAGAAGTGATAACAACTCCTGCACCATATTTTCTGGCTTCTCTAAAAACTACTGGAGTTGGTGAAAGATTTAGATTAAAAACATCAATACCGTTTTGCATCAAGACTGCACTTGCAGTCTCTCTAATCATATTTCCTGATGGTCTTGTATCATTTCCTATTACACATTTACCTGATTTAATTAATGCGGAGAAATTATTTGAGAATTTTAAAACATCCTTTAGTGATAAATCATCTCCAAAAATTCCTCTAATTCCAGAAATAGATTTTTTCATTTGATCAAAACCAGAAAGGCTTTTTATAAACTCTGACAGCTTAACCGAATCATGCCTCGATAGCTCAGCCTGGTGGAGCGAACGCCTCGTAAGCGTTAGGTCGTGGGATCGAATCCCATTCGAGGCTTTTAATTTTAAAAATTAATTATTTGAAAACAGAAAAATTTTAGGAGATTTCGTTAACGGCTTCGATATCTATTTGCAATTCTTCGCCTAGGCCTTTCCACCACTCTTTTACCTCGTCTGTCATGCTCCCCAGATATTTCCTCGAATGCTCCTTTATAGATCTGTCGGTTGATTGAATCTTGATCATATATGCTGAAAAATTATCTTTTTATGATCAAAAAATTGTATTGATTAGTTTTCTTACTCTTGTTTTTTCTGTTTTCTTTTACGATAAAGGATTATTGTAAGAGCACCGCCTGCACATCCCCAAAAGACTGGCCAACGTAATTCATTATCTCCCATACCAAGAAATGAGTAAATTGTGCCACCTATCAATACAAATCCAATTAATTCAAGAATTTTACTCATTATCTAGATTTTAGTTAAATCAAAAAGATATATTATTTTATGATCCAAGAGATTCGTGGATAAGTACCTTCTTGTTGTTTTGATTTTTATGATTGTTGGAATTCCTATCGCATTCATAAATCCCAGTTCTGGTGAAATTAGGGAAGAACCATTCATTCCATTATTTTATGCATCAATTGCAGGAATATGCATAATTGTTGTTTATAGTTCATATAAAGAAAGAAAAGAAAGACAAAAAGAAAATCGAAGACGAAGAAGATCTAAGAAATAATATTAGAGCTCAAGGCCAAAAGATTCTGCAATAGTTGAGAATTTTTGATATGATTCTAAGTATTGACGTCCTTTTGGAGTAATCACAAATGTGTTTTTTCCATCAAACTCAATTCTGTTGATTAGACCTGCACCTGTTAAATT
>JBFFWG010000027.1:0-5380 GCA_041570395.1 Nitrosopumilaceae archaeon | reverse complement strand
ATGCTGCAACTTTGATGTTTTCAAATTGTTTTATCATAAATTCAAAGTCATCTTCTACTGAACCTACAAGTGACACTATAATTGGAACATCTTTGTTTTGAGAAATCATTTTTGCAAAATTGGGTGCACCAGGGTTTGATAGTCCAACTGCGTTTAACCATCCACCACCTTTCACACTAAATATTGTAGGATTTGGATAACCATCCCATGGTTCTTTACTAAGTGATTTTGTAACAACAGCACCTGCCCCTGCTTGATATATCCGATTAAAAACATCAAGGGAGATACCTAAGATTCCAGAGGCTAAAATTGTAGGCTTTTCTAATTGTAATGTGCCAATAGAAGTAGATAGGCTTACAGTCACTTTGATTCCTAGCAAACCATTCTCATATAACAGTTAATTCAGAATAAGAGTAGCTGTTACGTTTTTTAATGGCTCTTAAAAGATTATCTAATTATGTATTCTGTAATTTTAACTGAGTTAGGAATTGCAATATTAGAAGATGAAAAATGTTTGAAAACTTTTCCTTTTTCTGAGCCTGTAGAAGATTATGTTTTTGTAAAAAAAGGAGAATCAAGGCTAAGTGATTTATCAAAATTTCTATCAAATACAGAAAAAAGTATTGAAGTAAATGATCACTCGTTACTTTCAATCCTTAAGAAAAAATCAATCAATGCACAACTAATGAGTGAAGAGGATAATTCTAAAATTCAATCATCAAAACCAAAATTCCTACAAACTGTTGGCTTCGCTACAGATGAAAATGATGCAATGTCTAAGCTAAGAGATTTTGCAATTAATCTTTCATCATCTAAAGTTTCTGAAGTTTCTGAAAGCCCTGATCTGCACATCACCCAGGCAATTAATACATTAGATGAAACTGATAAAATAATTAATGCACTAAGTTCTCGTTTACGAGAATGGTATGGTCTACATTTTCCAGAGCTTGATAACATAATAGACAGTATTAATGGTTATTCACAAATTGTTTTGGCAGGAAAACGAGACAAATTATCAAAAAAGATTTTTGAGGATGCAGGATTTCCTGAGTCTAAAGTAGAGATGCTCATGCTAGTTACTGAAAAAAGTCGAGGAGGAGATATTTCAGATGTTAATCTTTCAATTGTACAAGGATTAGCAAAGCAGATTTTAGATCTTTTTGAAATTAGAAATAATTTAGAAAAACATGTTGAAGAAGAGATGCAAAATGTTGCGCCAAATCTTTCAGCTATTTTAGGTACTGCAGTGGGAGCACGAATTCTTGCACGTGCAGGAAGTATTAAGAATCTTGCAACAATGCCTGCAAGTACAATTCAGATTTTAGGTGCTGAAAAAGCTTTGTTTAGATCCTTAAAGACTGGCTCTCAGCCTCCAAAACATGGATTGCTTTTCCAACATGCATTAGTTCATGCAGCTCCACGTTGGCAGCGAGGAAAGATTGCAAGAGCTATAGCAGGAAAAGCTGCTATTGCATCTAGAGTAGATTATCACGGCGGAGGACTAAATCAAGTATTATTAGACAAGCTCAATGTTAGAGTTGATGAGATTGGGAAAAAATACGTCGAACCACCTCCAAGAAAAGAAGCTCATCAGGAACCTAGAAGAGATAGAGATAGTTTTAGAGGAAGATCAAAATTTAAAAAACCTAAAGGCAAGAAGCGAAAGAAGTTTGGAAGAAGATAAGGGTTTTTTTTGGATAAAATCTGAAGGACAAAACAAACTAGCAACAGAAAATTTAGTTATTGGAAATCAGGTTTACAATGAAAAGCTTATCAAAAAAAAAGATATTGAATATAGACTGTGGGATCCTTTTAGAAGTAAACTAGCTGCTGCAATTATGAATGGATTACAAGTATTTCCTTTTGAAAATAAATCAAGTGTTTTGTATCTTGGGGTTTCTACAGGAACAACAGCTAGTCATGTCTCCGATATAGTTGGCCCTAAAGGAATAGTTTTTGGAGTAGAACATGCAAGTAGAGTTGCAAGAGATTTTTTAGATAGAGTTGCAAGTTATAGAAAAAATATCATTCCAATACTACAAGATGCAAGACAACCACAACAATATTTTTCAGTATATACAAAAGTAGATATTGTTTATGTAGACATTGCACAACCAGATCAAACAGATATTGCAATTGCAAATTGTAAAATGTTTTTAAAAAAAGGAGGATATTTGTTTTTGGTAATTAAAACTAGAAGTATTGATGTAACAAAGGCACCAAGAAAAATTATAGAAAATGAAATAAATAAATTAAAAAAAAATTTTGAAATAATTCAAGATATTAATCTTAGTCCTTATGATAAAGACCATGCAATGGTTATTGCAAAGTATAAAGAAAAAAACTAATTATTTTAGCATCTTTTGAACTGGTTTCCAGCTTTTTCTAACAAAGATTGGAATTTCTTTTTTCTCTGAGATATAGTCAGATACAAAGTTAATTGTTTTTTTATCAGAGGGATAACCACTTCCCAAGTCATGTTCTTTTCGTAATTTTGCAATAGCTTTGTCTCGATTAACTTTAGCAACAATTGATGCAGCTGAAACTATAACGAATCTACTGTCTGCATGGTGATATGATCTAATTTTTCCTCTTTTTGCCATTTTATCAATCTCTTTCCCATATCGTACAGGATTAACATCACAAGAATCAACGTATGATATGTTGGGTTTGAGTTTTGATATAACTTTGGCCATATATTTTGCCTCTAAGGAATTTAGCTGATGTTTTTTTACGCTACGATCTATTGTTTTAGGATAAATTCTTGCAACACAGTAATCATCTGCATACTCGATAATTTTTTTGTAAAGTCGTTCTCTTGCTGTAGGTGTAAGTTTCTTTGAATCACGAATTCCCATTGATGATAGTTTCCTAATCTTTGAGCGTTTAAGGGAAACTCCTGCAATAACTAGGGGTCCCAATAAAGAACCACGACCAGCATCATCCACCCCACAAATGATCACGTGTTCAGTGAAAATTTACGGGTATTAAACCGTTATAGGTGAAATAATTTTAGAAGTCTTATGCAAACTTCAGTAAAAGAAATTATAGAAATTACTGAAGGAAAAACAAAGATTCTAGTCCCAAGTGGTTCAATGGATGAAAAGGTTCCTCCAAGAGACTATGCATTTTTTAATCCATTAGCAAAATTAAACAGAGATTATTCTATCATTGCATACTCTGCATTTTGGAAAAATTTTGAAGGTCCAAAAATTTTTCTTGATGGTTTATCTGGAATTGGTGCTAGGGGATTAAGAGTTGCAAATGAAATAAAGTATTCAGAAAAAATAGTTTGCAATGATGCAAATCCTAATGCAATAAAACTTTGTGCCGAATCAGCAACACTAAACAATTTAAAAAATTTTAAAACTTCTGAAAATGAGGTTTGCAAGTTCTTTAATTCATATTCAACAAAAGATGAAAGAGGGTCAGTAGTAGATCTTGATCCATTTGGATCACCTACAAAATATTTTGATTGTGCTATTAGAGCAACAATGCATGGTGGAATTTTATCTACTACAGCAACGGATCTACAGGTTCTACATGGATTATTCAAATTGGCATGCAAACGAAAGTATCATGGAGTTCCTATAAAGACAAAATATTCAAATGAAATTGCAATTAGGCTGATTTTAGGTTGTCTATGTCTAGTAGCATATAGAATGGATATTCAGATAATTCCACTTTTTGTTGATAATGCCATGCACTACTACAGAACATATGTTAAGATACTAAATAGACCGGCACAAGAAGATAGTATTGGATACATACTTCATTGTAAATCGTGTGGTAATAGAAGTATTTCAAAAAATCAGTGTTTTGTATGTGAGTTATGTAATTCAAAAAATGAAATTGCAGGACCATTATGGATTGGAAAACTTTTCAATAAAGAATTTGTAGAGTCAATGCTAGAAGAAATTCCAGATTATTCAATAGATAAAAAATGTGAAAAAACTTTGCAAAAATGTATTTTAGAGTCAGACATGTTAGGTACTTACTACACATTAGATGAAATAGCTTCTAAAGCAAATGCTGCACCTATGGGATTAGATAAGATAATTAAAAAATTAGAAAAAGAAGGATATCAAGCTAGTCCAACTTCACTAAACCCTACTGGGTTTAGAACAAATTGTACAATTGATAACATTTGCAAATTATTTTTAAATTAATAATGATAACCAAGACAAATACAATATAACTCACTGCTTGGTTTTCTACTCGCAAGAGGTTTTGTCATTTTTACTTTGGCAAATTTTTTCTTAATCTGTTGATAAAATTCTTGAGTATATTCTCCATCAAAAATCTTGAATAGTGCATTACCTTTTTTTGCTAAAACTTGTTCCATTATTTTCATTGCAGCATAGTTTAATGAAATTTGTTTTGCATGATCTACTGACCAATTCCCTGATACTTGTGGGGATAAATCACAAATAACTGAATTTACTCTACCACCAAAATAGGATTCTATATCATCAATAACATCATCACTTTCAATATCTCCTCGAATGATTTCAGCTCCACGTATTTCTTCTACATAAGACAAATCAATTCCCATCACTTTACCTTTGTTTCCTACAATCTTTCTTGCAACTTGTGTCCATCCACCAGGTGCACATCCTAAATCAAGTACACTAAAACCGCTTCCAATAATTCTGTATGATTTATTTAGTTCCTTTAGTTTGTAAGCAGATCTACTTCTATATCCTTCATCATGTGCAAGTTTACGATAATGATCTTTTCTTGCATCAATTAGTTTCATTGGGCCTTCTTCTTTGGTTTTGATATTGCAGATATTACCCAGTCTTCAATTAATTGACATGTTCTAGGACTTATTTCACCTTCTAAAGAACACTTTTGCTCTACCGGACATGTCAAACATGGGGATTCTTCTATAGATTCAGTACTAACAGGAGTTTTTTTAATAATTAATTTGTAAGTCCATCTTCCTTTTTCAAGAATTTTTTCTCTTGAAATTATTCCTAATCGTTCCAATTTAAGAGCTAATCTAGAACCATCTCTACTAGTTAGTTTTAGTTTTTTCCATAATTCACTTTGAAGCATTCCACCTGTTTCATATTTTGCTACAATATCACAAACCTTGTTTGTTAGTTTCTCCATATCCATTTTTTCTATTTGGAAATTCTGAATTTCTTCATCTGAAAGTTGTTCTTCTAATTCTTCTTCATAGGTTTTTGGTTCTTCTTTCTTTGGTTCTTCAATCTTTTTCTTTTCTTCTTTCTTTGTAGTTTTCTTTTTCTTTTCTTCTTTCTTTGCTGGAGTTTTCTTTTCTTCTTTCTTTGCTGGAGTTTTCTTTTCTTCTTTCTTTGCTGGAGTTTTCTTTTCTTCTTTCTTTGCTGGAGTTTTCTTTTCTTCTTTCTTT
>JBFFWG010000026.1:0-6168 GCA_041570395.1 Nitrosopumilaceae archaeon | reverse complement strand
TTTACATCCATTAAGGTAAGATTAGGCTTAATTTCTTTGTATTTTGACACTCCTTCAAGACCATCCTCAGCAGTTACAACATCATATCCCAAACTCTTAATCATAAACCTGAGCCAATAACGAATCTGGTTGAAAGCAAACCAGTAGAAGATGGAATAAAACTTTTCGTAGATCAGATCTCTTGGGAAGACTTGAGAGGATTAACATGGATACTACAAGGTGATGAGTTTTGATTCGCGATATTCTAAACTCTATTCTTAGAAACATGAAAAAAGAAGATCAGATAAAATTTGATCCTGAGATTTTGGATTACTACAAGTGAGTTGAGCAAAAGTGCGATGTATTAACTGTGGAAATCAATCAAGTTGGAGGGATCCTGACTGTAACAAATGCGATAAACCATTACATCAAAAGAATTGTAAAGGCAGATCAGAAAACTGCAAGTGTCATGAAATAAATGAACAGGTTTGGATGCAAAAAAAAGCACAGCAGGCCAATGTGTGAGTGTTGATTTTCAATCATGAAAGTAGAAATAGTTCAATCAGAAAATGTATCAGAATTAGATAAATTAATCAATGCTTGTATCCAGGATCGTAAGGTAGTTGACATTAAACCATCTTCAATATTATTGGATGATGGAAAAATACAATATATGGCATTAATTATGCTTGAATAGAATTGGGAATTTTATCGGTAAAACAAATAGAAGATCTAGAATTAGCTTGTCAAAAATTATCTGAGGAAGACAAGGTAAGACATGTTGGTGTCATAAATCCATTGGGGCACCTTATTGCAGGAGGCTTCAAAAAAGGAGTCAAGCCATTGCTAGAAGAGCAAAAAATACGTATGGTGTATATGCAAATGCAATTAGATTTTAACATGAGGCGAGAGCTTGATGATGTCCTAGGCCAGATTGATTATATTGCATCAAGGCGTAAGAATCAATTGATCATAACAGTTCCAGAAGGTAAAAACCTGATACTCATTACTGCAGAACCAGATGCAGATGATAAGGTGATAATAAAAAAGGCTGAAGAGATATTCGATAACATACACATTTCAACCGTTTAATGATAGAATCCTTGTTTTCTAATGTTGTATCAGCCTTAAATGACAGATTGTCAAGATTAGAAGCTTGATGTAAATCACCCAAAATTTTGCTATAAATTTTAGGTAAATTCAGATGTTTGCTCAAATGATAGTGGTATGCTGCCAGCTAAAAGAACTACAGAACAAAAGATTGTAATGCATATGTTTTTCTTCAATAAATTACTCCTTTGAAGAATATACAACACGTTGTGGGAATGGAATCTCAATTCCTGCCTCATCTAGTGCATTTTTAATCACTTTAAGCAATATTGGAGATACTTCGGCCAAATCATCTCTAGGATGCCATACTCGAACTGAGATGTTAACACTGCTATCAGCTAACTCTGTTACCCAAAAATCAGGTTCTGGTTCAATTAAAGCATAGGTAACATTTTTTCTAATAGCATTTTTCATTACTGAGATTGCTTTGTCAATATCTTCCTTGTATGCAATACCTACAACCATTTCCGTTCTTCGTATTTCAGATAAATCAAAAGTTCGGATATTTGATGTAAACATCTTTTCGTTGGGAACTCGTATAACGGTTCCATCAAACTGCTGAATCCGGGCTGAGAAAATACCAATATCAATAAGCGTTCCCATTACACTCTCGCTTGGGACCTCGACGAGTTTTCCTTGTCTTGCAGGCTTTTCTATCATCAGGAATAAGCCGGAAATCAGATTAGAAACTACAGACTGTGATGCAAAACCAATAACTATTCCCAAGAATCCACCAGCAATAATTAGACCTCCAAGGTCTATTCCTTGACTAGTTGTTGCAATAGCTAAAGAAATTATTATGATTCCAAAATAGATTAACTTGCCTAGACTTTTTGCAGAATCTGGAGAAAGGTTTGGTGCAAATCGTTTCTCAAAGATGGTTCTTGCTATACGCGCTACAATAACACCAACTGCAACAATTATACCAATTACTAGGATACTCCAAATGGTATAGTCTGAATTCATTAACGGGGCGTCTAGAAATTCAATAGCCATCAATCAAAACCTCTTTCCATAACAAATGTTTGTTTTTCAGTTTTACTAGAACGTGGGGCGAGCTTCCAGTCTTTATTTTTTTCTGAAAACTCAACATGTTTGATTTCAACAATATCATTTGCAATTGCTGATTTCAAAGTCGCTTCAATATCATCAATATGAGCTTCATTGGACTCATCTTTGTAGTAAATATCATGATTAGTTACTGGAAAAACAAATTTGCCAACTGTTGCGCCGTTATCTAATTCATTAGAAATTGAGATTTTCATTAATGCGTAAATGTATGATTCTTTTTCGGTTTTATCAGCCATCCCAACCTTACCATACATGCAAAGATTTCCATGTTCAGGAGTTCCATAAAGAGCAAATCTTGAATGCATTGGCTCACATGTAAAACAGTCAAAAAAATCCAAAGTATTATCATGCTGATTAACAATGTAAACACCAATCTCAATTGGAAATTGGACGAGAATGTCAATTTTTGATTTTTTTTCTACGAAAATTGGGTTAGCGAGTCTCAAAAACATCAGATCATTTGTTTTTTTGGCAGGAAGGTTAAGTGGTAAAATTGGAGCTAATTCAATATGAAGATCTCGTCCTTGTCTAGGAATTATTTTATTTGTTATTTTCCCTTCTGAGTTTTTTCTAAAGTAAGTGAATTGATTTTCAGATTTTTGTTCTATTTTAATTTCTGTTTTTGGTAATTTAAGCTCGAGTTTATCGAATACGGAATATGTTCCATAATTAGAAAATTTTTCTGTTTCTTGATTTTGTTGTTTTAATTCATCAGTGGTTGCCACATTATCATCTCTTAAGTTTAATGAAAATAAATATACCTGCGCCACCAATTCCCCCTACTACCATTCCTAGCCCTATTAGCCACTCATCAGAAAACCAATTGTAATTTGTAAGAATTAAAACTCCAATTAAAATGGTAATTACAATTACTAGGGCACCAATAATTACATTCTTTGACAAATAATCAAATCCGCTCTAGAATTTTCTTCTTTTTTTTGGTAAACTCTTCTTCAGTTAAGATTCCCAGTTCTTTGAGTTTAGCAAGTCTTTCTAGTAAATCCAAGCTAGAACTGCCATACTGTGTACCAATTTTTATTCGTCCCACAATAGCCTCAAAAAAGTAAAAAAACCCATTGCTGATTTTTTTGTAGAATTTTGGGCTCTGCTTTTTTAGTACTTTGCCTTGTTCCAGACTTTTTTCCTTGATTTTCACAGAACCATTTCTTATTGACTTCCAGTGTGGTTGTGATTTAATAAAATCAGTTCCAGATTTAGTTGATTTACTGATATTTTTTAAGGACTCTTGGCCAAAGTGCTTTCCTTGTTCTATTGCTTGATCATATTTTTTTGTAATATCTTCTAAAATTCCATCTTGATTTTTCTTGATAATTTTTTTAAAAGATTTTTCAGATTTTTTATTATCCTTTAACATTTACTCTTTAATTCCAAACCTTATATTTGAAGGGATTATTTTAAGATGATTATTTTTAGGTTAAACTAATGTTATAGAATAGCAAATTTCAAGTTTTTCTAGATTTACTTCTTTTACAAGCATGTTTGTGTATGGACAAAATTATAAAAAATGGTGATTTCTAAAAAATTTTTTAGTGTCGCTACAAATTTGTAAATATCTAATTTGGCTAAATTATACGTCATAAAAGCAAATGGAAAAAACTTCTAAGAAAACAAAAATTCCATTTCAAAGACTGCAAAGATTACAAAACTTGACTAGACAAATTCTGTCTTAATCATATGCTTATTATTTGCCTAGTTTTCTGATAAATGTGACAGAATTTGTATAATACTATACTTGTTCCTCATGCTGGCACGCCAGCTGAAGATGAAGCCCTAAAACATGCCATTTACATAGCAAAGTCATCCTCAGCAAAAATCATTTTGCTACATATGATAGAAGAGATTGGTCACCCCCTGACATTTGGATTGGCCGATTCACAAAGAGAAGACCTTCTAAAAAGCATAGAAGAGGCAAACGAATCAATTAGAAAAGAGATGGAGAAAGAGATGGAGAAACTAAAGTCACGGTGTACTGAAAATAACTTAGAATCAGAGGTTATAGTTGGTATTGGAAATGCCGCTGAAAAAATTCTTAGCGTTGTAAAAGAAAGAAACGTGGATCTTATTGTTATGGCTAAAAGACGCAAACTTAGAGGTGTGAAAAAATTGCTTACTTTGGGAAGTGTTTCAAGAAAAGTTATTGAAAACGTAGCTTGCCCTGTAGTACTAATCGATATAGAAAATCTCCAATAATATTCAAAAACTATACAAGTTCATCTATTCAGTTTATGCACCAGATTATGTGCCTAAAAAGTGCAGGAGGTGGGATTTGAACCCACGAACCCCTAAAGGAAAGGATTTCCTATTGTCATAATCTTGAGTCCTTCTCGGTTGACCGGGCTTCGATACCCCTGCAATGAGATTTTTCCAAATCCATTATTTGTCAATTCCGATTCCCAAAATGATCGGCAAAAATTGGATTATATTATTTTTAAAAAAATCATTATGTCAAATATTCATTTTTGGTAAATGCCAAGTTTAAAAAAACTTTATAATTGCCTCTCAAGGAGTTCACTCCATGAGTACAGTTTCAGCCGAACAAGCAAAAAACATGAGAAGTGGCGTAAATATTGAAGGAACCGTAGAACGAAAAGGAGAATCACGAACTGTCAATATGAAATCTGGCGGTACAATTGATGTATGCGATGCTTTTCTAGTAGATGCCGAAGGCGGAGAAATAAAATTGACTTTGTGGGGAGATGATATTCCTAAAGTTAGCAATGGTAACAAAATCAAGATAACAAATGGTTACACAAACTCCTTCAAAGGTGAAGTTGCTCTAACAAAGGGCAAATTTGGTCAAATGGAAATAATCTCCTAGAAAAATCTAGTTAAATTATCCCATTTTCAATCCATTTTCTAGAATATACTATTTTCAAATCAGCTGATATAGCCTAAGCGTTTTTCATCTGCAGGTGGCATTGGAAGTGCTTCACCACCTTGAGCAGATGCTTGAGTTTGTATAGTTTTTATTAATTCTTCAGTATCTTTTGCTCTTTGATCAAGCTCTGCCATATCAAATTTCAAATGAAGTATTTTGCAAAGCGATTCTAAAACAGCCTTTGAAGCTTTGGCATCTATTACATAACCAGATGTTTCTCCCAAAAGACAAATTCCCAACAGGGAAGATCTTTTTGCAATTCCAATTAAGACGCCATTCATTCCAGTGATGTTACCTCTATTCATTGCAGAAACATCATAATTAGAAAATTCCTTAACTGTTTGAAGCGAAGTACTTGTTCCAAAAACTTTAGGATTTTTAGGAAATTTTCCTGTGATATAGGCTGCAAGAGTAAAAATTTCCTTTATGTTCATTTTTTTACAAATTTCAATTATCTCTTGGGCAAGAGAATATTCGCCTTCTGCAGAGACAGGTTGCGCATCACCTGTAAGAAAAACTAGATCATTTGATTTGCCTTTACAGTAATACATTGAGTTTTTTACTAAATCTAAAGTTCCATCTTCTTGAATAGATACTTGTGGTGGAAATGAGTTTGAATAAATTTCTGCAAATTGAATCGCCTGTAATTTATCTATTAGATAATCAATTGCTAGTTTTCCAACATATCCACTTCCAGGAAGTCCACAAATTAATTTAGGATTATTTAATTCAGGTAGTGATTTAATTTCAACTGAAATTTTTTCTGAAGGCATAAACTAAAGAGAACTATCAAACAATATTAATCCTACATAATCTGCAAGGACTGGTTTTACTTTCGTTTTGATTTTCTAGTTTTTGATGCTTTTCTTGCGACTCTTTTTGCTGCTTTTTTGACCTTTTTTGCTGCAGTTTTTCTTTTTGCTTTTACTTGTTTTTTCTTTGCTTTGGATTTTTTTGCAACTTTGCGTTTGATTTTTTTAGTTACTTTTTTGACCTTTTTTGCTGCAGTTTTTCTTTTTGCTTTTACTTGTTTTTTCTTTGCTTTGGATTTTTTTGCAACTTTGCGTTTGATTTTTTTAGTTACTTTTTTGACCTTTTTTGCTGCAGTT
>JBFFWG010000025.1:0-6647 GCA_041570395.1 Nitrosopumilaceae archaeon | reverse complement strand
TTTATTCAAATTTTCTAGTCCATATTTGGCAGTATTATTCATTGCATTAATGGTTGATTCAGCATTATAACCAGAACTAGAAAATTTCAAAAAGTCAGGTTACTTTTGTTTGACATTGTGGACACATAAATCCAGTTTTTGGTCTATCGCTTTTTGTATCAAAAGGGATATGATAGCCTACTTTGCAGTTTGGGCAAACAACAAGTACATCCATGTCGAAAGTCCTCATTTTAAAATCATTTCAAATAATTAAAAAATTTTTCTAAAAAATTATTGACCCCAGACCTTTTTTGTAGTCTGGATTACCTGTTCAAAGGTAATCAATGGTACAATCTTTACTTCATTGAATTTTGCAATGCCCGTTTCTATTGCCCATTGTTGAATTAGATGCGCGTCTTCGGCATCTACTATCCACAAAAATGTATGTTCTAGACCAGAATGAAATTGACCAACAATATTATGAATTTTGTATTGAGATAGATTTACCGACATGTCAGATTCTCCAGCAGTAATCACCATTTTTGCAGTGTCTTCGTTGTTTAATGGGCAATCAGCAATTTCATGTCGTCCATAGATTCCAAATAAAGCCATTAATTTTGTAACGTAGTATTATCATAAAAATTTAGATCAAAATAAAAAAGAAGGAAAGGGATCAATGTATTTTTTCTCAACCTATATTTTCAACATAAGATCCACATTCCCTTAAACTTCTAACACTATGTCACCAATTCCTGAAAATCCACGTTCCTTTGGTGGGGGACTCCTCTGGAAAAAGTGAAAGATTTCAGATTTTGGCAAGATGTTGTCGTCATTGAAGATATATCGTCAAATAATTATCATAATTTCAACGCTGTTCATATGGACAAAATTTTCTTCTCAAAAAAGAGTTTCTAAGAGTCTTAATGAAGAACAATGAATTAAAGTGAAAATAGTAAATTTTTAGATGTCATCAAAGGTTAAAGGCTCTAGTTCACGTTTCATTCTCAAAGAGCCATTTGATGCTCTTTTGTTAATTCTAGATAAGGTTCTATTTGCAGTATCCTCTCCATATTTTGAACGGAGGTGCTTCATTAGGCTAGTTCGAACTCTGCCAAATCTCTGTTTGTCAGAGATTATAGCATCTTCGCATTCTAACTCGGCTTTTCCAATCTCATTATCATTAGATATTAGTTCTTCCACGCTGAAATATCGTTAAAAAAATACAAAGAAAAGAAATGCGATGTTCAAAACGCACAACATCGTTCATAGGAGTGATGTAATAAAATTCCAAATGAGTCATGTTAAACCAAACTAAAATTAGGCATGAAAATTCTGATTTTACCTGGCATCTAAGAAATTTCTTAGTTTTTTATTTATCAAATGTTTGTAATCTCATTACACACAATGCAAATGTCTGTCATGCCCTGACAGACAATTTGTATTATTTCTGTTTCCCTAAGGATAATCTAAGAATGTCAATCACAATAAAACCAACAAAGATTAAGCAAAGCGTGTATCTTCTGGTTCCAAAAAACGTCGCCGATCTTATCGAAATCAAGCATTCTAGCAAGCTTGTTCTAGATATCAAAAAGAAGGGACGTGGTCAGGTTCTCGAATACTCCATAAAGTAAGTCTAAGGTGATAAAATGGAAAAAAAGTGCAAGCGTTGTGGAAAAAAATTTGAAGACAGTATAGGAAGTACATACTGCTCCTTTGATTGTACCTATGCCATTTCAGTTTCTGAATAATCTTTTAGAGAATGTACCAAAGAGTTTTTCTTATAGCAGGAATTTCAATTTTTTTCTTAGCAATAACTATTTCATCAGTTTGGGCTGAAACTTCATACATTGTTCCAGATTGGGTAAAAGATATCACTGGACTTTGGGTTGAAGGAAAGATCACTGATAACAATTTTCTTGAAATTGTAACTTTTTTAATTAATGAAGAAATCATAACAATTCCATTAATCCAAGATCTCCAAGATGAGATTACTCAACTCAAAAATGAAAATAAAATGCTTCAAGCAGAATTAGACGAATCAAATTCTCTTGTAAAGGCAGAATCATCGGCATTACCGCCCATTGGAATCTCCATTCAAACAGACAAATCTTCGTACATTAAAGGCGAGTATATTACAATTACAGGAATAATCACAAATCACATGCAAGGAATAGCAATATTATTTTCAATGTATGATCCAAATGATAATCTTCTTGCAGTTCATCAGATTACTCCAAATGAAGAAGGGTATTTTCTAATTGATACATCAACAAAAAATCCTTTATGGGATACTACGGGTGTTTATTCAGCTATTGTCTCTCATGGTCCAAATACGGATAAGATTACATTTTATTTTGATGCTGAGTAGACTGAAATTTTAGAAAATTAATTTAATTAACTTGAACCTGTCCTGCCATCCATGGATGTACCATACAGAAATAATCAAAGGTTCCAGATTCAGTAAAAGTGTGTTCAAATGTTGTGGCACTCATGAATATGCTGCTATCAAATAATCCATCTGGTCCATCAGAAGGGGTACCACTTGTAACAGTATGTGCAGCTGAATCGTCATTTGACCATACAACTGTATCTCCAATGTTTATTGATACAATAAATGGGATGTAACATGCATTATCTTCTTCACATCCGGGTACAGCAGATCCTGGAGGTAGTGAAACTTCAACAACAGTTGGTTCTGCAGGTGTTGGCTCAGGTTCTGGTTCTTGTACTGGTAAAGGTTCTGGTTCTTGTACTGGTAAAGGTTCTGGTTCCGGCTCAGAGACTTTTTCAGGAAGCGATTCAGGTTCTTCTACTACAATCATTTCAGGAATATCTTCAAAACCTGGTGCAGGAACAGGTGAGGAAATAGGGGCAGATTCTGTAGGAGGAGATTCAATTTCTTTTAGTAAAGTCTGTACATCAGAAATAGAGGTTACACTTTTAGTTTGCAAATCATCTTGAGAGGTTGCAATAAGAGCTAAAACTCCTAAAACCAAAAATATCATTACACCAACAAGCCCTGCTTCAAATTTGCCCATCAAAAGAGGGCAGAGTTAGACCTTGATAAAGCTTAGCGAGATAAGTTGATTATTTTCAAGTGGATTTGCCTTAAAGAATCTAAAACTACAAAGAGGTTGAATTAAATTATAAAAATATTGTTGTGTGCAACAGTCCTTGCAACCAGTTTATGGTGTTTTAACAAGTTAGGAATGTAGAAAAAATGATAAAGTTAGCATATCCATTGATGTTTCTTGCCACCTTGGGATTAGTTTTTCCTGCATTTGCCCAAAATGTTTCACTTGATGAAACTGACATCAAAATTAGAGAAGAGATTGCTTCTTGTGAAAAAGATATTCAGGAAAATGATTCACTTAGTGAGGCTGAAAAAACTGTTGCAAAGAGAGATTGTACAACAGAAATTCAAAACAAGTATCGTAATGAAAATCTTGATCATCAATTAGCATCAGGCCTGAAAGTCAAATTGGAAAATATTCAAAGATGTGAAGATTGGTTTCCTCAGTATCAATTTTTAGATGAAGAACAATTTCGAATACAAAAAAATTCAGACATAGTAACTGATTGCATTAGATTATACAAAGATTCTGTTTGGAGTTATAGGGGCGATGATAGGCCTATTGTTTTGATAGAAAGATTAAATGAGATTAGATCACTTCCCACAATAACTGATAGAGAACCTACTTTATTGACACTTTCGCCTGTACAAAGTCAAATTCTTACAGAAGAGCAAAAAACAGATAGAATCTATGAGCTTGAGAGTAGAGTTCAAGAACTTGAAGAGCAATTAGACAAAAAAGATGCAGTTCTTCAGGAACAAATGAAAGTAATTATGGATTTAGCTAACAGAATTAGAAATATTTCTTATGATATGATTTCTTTTTTCCAGTTACTTTAGTTGGGCATTTATAGGAATAACATGAGACATGCTATACATTGCAGGGCATCTTTCATGTGCAAGTCTTAGAATTTCACCAAGTTTTGCTTTATCAGAATTTTCACTTTGAACATCAATTTCAAAGCTAATACCTTCAGTTATTGGTTCGTCAGATAGGTCAAATGTCTTTGAGAAATTAATGTTGCAACTAGTAGATACATTCAGTTTTTTTAATTTGATTCCCTGACTAGATGCAATACCAACAAATGTTCCGATAAAACAAGAAGTAATTCCAGCTATGCAATAAGCCATTGGCCCTAATCTTTTGCCACTACCTCCCAAAAATGATGGAGAGTCAATTTCAATGATTTCTTTGCCGTTCTCATATGGTAGTTCAGTTCTAAATTGATATTCTTTTGATGTGTCAAAATTCCATTCTCCTTGAAGTTTAACGGGTTTTTTCAAAGTTGCCTTATCATTTTTTCCAGTTGCAATGGTGTTGGATACTTTGTCCAAGTTTACATTGTTTAGTATTTTAGCCATTTCACATTCCACAAATCTTCATAATTTTTTTTGCAGTTTTATCAATATCAACATGAGGATCTGCAGAGATAAACAGAATTTTTTCACCGATTGTAAATGTCATCATTACAACTTTAGTTCTCCTAGCGGCTGCATACAAAGTAGGTCCGATGTTTTCATCAAATTCTTCTCTAGTTCGTACTCTGAGAACAGCTTCCATAAAGTATTTTTTTCTCTCAGCTTCGTCTTTTAGAGGAGTTACATCTTTTCGAAATTCACTTGTTACCAGATTCCCCATTCTATCTAAGAATCCAGCAAATCTAATCTCTGATAATTCTAAAATTTTTTTACATAAATCTTGGTATTCTTCTAATCCAAGTATTTCTGATTTTGACATAAGTTTTCGTATCTAATTTTTCAATAAAAGTCAAGTGATTATTATTGATTTTGATAATTATTTGAAAAGTTATTTTTCTTCATCAACAATTGTTCCACCTTGACCATATAACACTGGCATAGAATAGCTCGAAGTGATGCCTGCAATATCTCTTAACTTTAGAACTGCAGAATCAATTTGTTGTGGACCCCTTGCAGAAATTTTTACAAAAATATCATATTTTCCCATAATACCGTTTACTTCTATTACTTCACTCATTTTCTTTAGTTTTGAGATTATCTTTTTCTCAGAACCAGGTGTGCAATTTATCAAAACATAAGTTTGCATATCTATATAGCGCATTTTATGTAATTAAAGTAATCTTTGTTACCATCTCTGAAATTTTAGGGATTACTAAAATAGCTACAATTAATTCTAAAAATATGAGAGATGATCCATTCTGTCATTGCGGTTCCTGTGGACATGAAAAAGTCTCTGAATGTTACACTAAACAGTGCTCTTGTTGTTTAAGTGATCATCAAGGTGCATTTGGAAAAAACCGATAGAATCATTCTAAAATTAGGAATAACGAATCTAATATAGAATTTATTTTCAAAAATATTAAAAAGAAAATGTTAATGATGCTTAGATTCTTAATAGAACATTGAAACCATGGGAAAAAGGATATGAGATCCTAAAAGATGCCAATCAAAAAACCGAAAAATTTCGTCAGCAAGTTAATGAAATAATGAAAAATGAAATTCTAAGCAAAGAAGATTATGATAAAATTAAAGAATTGTTAGAAAAAGAAGCATCGATTAGAAATAAGGCATTGGAAAAAGTTGAAAAAATTCACAGAGAGGAAACTAAGAATTTAGAACAACAATGGACCGATGATGAAAACTAGAAAAATATTCTACAAGTTTTCTCAAAATCAAACCTATTGAAATTGATTTAGTTATGAAAGATGTCCACAAATATGGACATATAATTTATCTTTCTAATACAGTGTATGACTGAAGTTGCTTTCAGACCAGAGTTTTCCTGTGGCCTGTCCTTTTCCAAGGTTTCATGTTTTACCTATCGTAGTTGAGCTCCTCAAAAGGCCACATGGCTTCAGTCTTTTTTTATTTTTTTAAAATCTAAAACAGATTTCCATTCTTATTTGATTCTGAAAAATAGTCCTCATCTGATGATTCAGATTTTGATTTTTTCTTTTTTTTCTTTTTTAGTTGGAATGAATCAAAGAATCCCATTAAAGATTATAGTTTTAATGAAATATTTTAATCCAGACTAAAGTCATCAAAATTCTCATAAGGAACGGTTGGTTATTGTACCTATGGAAAAAAAGATCTTTCTTGCTTTAGGTTCTTTTTTTATGGTCTGGGGGATAATTGGTTTTGTTATTCCTCTTTCTAATAATGGATATACAACGATGCAGATTGACAGCTATTGTCAATCTTTGTCTTCTGAAAAAGAAATTCAGGTAGTAGATTTCTTTGGGCCTTGTCAAATGTCTAGATTCCTAATGGTGAATAGCTATGGTTACCTAATTTTTGGTGCTGGAATTGTAGGAGTTTCAAGGATTTCTTTTCGAAAAAAAGTTATTTTAGAAAACTCTTAATTTTCAAAACATTCCAAAAATATCTGCTATTTGAGACATAAAACCCGTTAATAATCCCATCAAATCAAACATGATAGTTTTACTAGTTTTGAAGATAAGAAAGAAATGATGTGTAAATTGAACAACATTTGAAAATTTCTGCTTGATGGTGTTATTTTTCTAAAATTTTATTGAAATTTAGTTGCCATTACCGTTGCCATTACCGTTGCCATTACCGTTGCCATTACCGTTGCCATTACCGTTGCCATTTCCTT
>JBFFWG010000024.1:0-8715 GCA_041570395.1 Nitrosopumilaceae archaeon | reverse complement strand
TCTCCTATATAATCTCGTAAACGAGATGTTAAATTTTGAAGCATTTCGATTTTATCTCCTCTCATTTCATGTTGGTCAAGTGTCCAAGATAATGCAATTTTTGTTCTACTTGCTTTAAGATCATTTTTCTTCAGTGTAGAACGAATCTCATCAATCAAGCGTTTGATATATCCGTCTATTCCCTTTATGCTTCCGTTAATTAGATACATCAGGGTATTTGCTCCCTCAAAAGAAGAACCCAATGATTTTAGATCATAGAGACCATTTATCATATCATTTAAGAACAGATTTTTGAATTCATCTGATGAAAGATCAGATTTGGTAATTTCATCTTGGGCAAATTTGCATACCTCAAGAATACTACAAAGGCTTGAAAATTGAGAAAGAGTATCAATAGCATGAAAGTGTTCTGATGAAGAAAGTGATACAAATTTTTTTGGCTTTTTTTCTGTGGACAAAAGGTCTCCAAGTTTTTTATCTTCTTTTCCATTAAAAGAGCCAATTACATTTGGAGTATGGCTAAGATCTCCAAGTGGAAAATAATAGTAAGAGATGGCTTTTCCAACTTCAAATCCTGTTACATGTTCTAATAGTGAGATATTTTCATTGTTACCACCAAATCCTGTAGGAAGGTTGTATATCACAGAGCTGTTCTTTTTGAGTTGAGAAGTGGCGTCTTTGAATTTTGAATGAATTTCGGTTTTAATGTCCTGACCTGTTTTCCTAATTCTTGGAGTAAAGAAAAGATATTGAGCTTTTGATATTGCAACATCAATTGGCTCCATTGCCAATAATGGTTCATCTTCTTTGAGAGCAGAAACATTTGGGTAAGTTTTTGCGATTTCAGATTTTAGTGATATTGCAGATGGAGTAGATTCATCAATGATTTGGACCTCAGCTCCCTTAATGGCCATTTGGCAGGCAATAGCATATCCTTCTGTACTTAGACCGTATACAACAACTTTGGTTCCTGCCATCTGTATGGAGCTAGGTAAATAGACTAAGAAAAACTTATTGAACTTCCAAAATCAATCAAAAATGCTTGAAAATCTGGTTTGATATTCTTACTCCAAAACAATTGTTGTTTTTTGAACCTATGGTAAAAAAACTGCGCAAAAAAAATCAGATTTTATGTACATCTAGAGAGTACAGGGAGGTTACAAAGCTTGCAGAAATCAGACATTTCAACCTAAAGATAGTAGGAAAACATGGTGGAGGTGATACTTCAGACAAATTATCTGCTAGTTTAGATCGTATGAAAACCCTTTCAAAAGTGGTTGAAAAGTTCTCTCCAGATGTGACAGTAAGTTTTTGTTCTCCAGAAGCATCAAGAGTTGCCTTTGGATTAGGCATAAATCATGTTGCCTTTTCTGATTCGCCACATGCGTCAGCTGTAATGCGTCTATCAATTCCATTTGTACAGAAATTGCTTATACCATGGATAATACCAAAAAAAGAGTTTACCAAGTATGGGATTGATGAAAAAAACATAATTCCCTACAAAGCTATTGATGCTGCATCAATTACACAAAGAAAGATTACATCAAAAAATAAGATTCCATTTTCTGAAAAAAAGAAAAACATATTGATTAGAATTGAAGAGGATCAAGCTGCATATAGTTCAAAAAGTAAAATTTTTTCAATAATTAAAGCCGTCATCAAAGAATTTGATTCAGAAAATATTCTCGTATTAGGAAGATATCAATCTCAAATAAAAAAATTAAATCGATTATTTGGAAAAAAGATCAAAATTTTGAAAATGTCATATGATGGTAAATTGTTACTTTCAAAATCAGATGTGTTTATTGGATCTGGAGGAACAATGACTGCAGAATCTGCACTTTTAGGAGTTCCCACTATTTCATACAATGCAGTTCCAAATTTCATTGAATCTTATTTGGTGAGAAATAATCTTGTCAAGCGAAAAACTAATCCAAGAGAAGTTGTTTCAACAATAAACCAAATTTTTACAAGCTCTGATCCAAGTCACAAAAAAAGAGTTAAGACTGCTTTGAAATCAATGGAAGATCCTTACAAAATTTTGGAAAAAACCATAAAATCCATCTCAAAATAACCTACTGTTAATTTTTGTTTATAATGGCTTTTGAAAATAGAAAATATCATTAAGGGAGACAAACTAGTTTCGCCGTCAGTAGCCCGGTAGTGTAGCGGTCAAGCATAGGGGCCTTTGGAGCCCTTGACCCCAGTTCGAGTCTGGGCCGGGCTACCTTTTTTAAATTAGTTACAAGTCAAGCTTCGTAAGCATTTTTGTTGCCAAGATAAACAGTCCTGAGGCTAAAACTATCAGGATCCCCATCTCTATTAAAACGAATTCTGAGAATGTACCGAAAATTCCTGCTCGGATAATATCAACTAGGTAGGTCAGAGGGTTAATGTAAAATGCAGTAGCTAATGGTTCAGGAGCACCAAAAGCAGGGTAAAACGCAGTGCTAACGAATGCAAAGAAAAGAAAAGCAGTATTTAGAATTACGTTAAAGCCTTCACTGGTTTTTAATCTTGTAGAGATAATGGATGCAATAGAACCAAACAAAACAGAGCCCGTAATTGCTGCAAAAACAAGAATCGGTAATGTTAGTATGTTAAATTCAATTGATTCAAAAAATATTGGATATCCCACTAAAGCAATTAAACTTGCACTAACTAGTCCAATAATTCCAATGGTGAGTACATTGCTAAGAATGTAATTTGCCCTTGTAAATGGCCCAGACATGATTTGCTCAAACATTCCGTAGCGTCTATCATTCCAGATGATGATTCCTGAAACTAGAGTACTATTCATTATATTGAATCCAATCATCCCAGTTGCTAGAAAAGATGGGTAATCAAGTTCTATGTTTTCAAATGGAACTTTATCAATTAATGAAGTATATGCAAATCCCGCAACAAAGATGTAGATTAATGGAAAGATTATTTGCCAGAGCAAAAATCCAGGATTAAGTGAAATTGTAAGATTTCTATTTACAAGTCTAAGTATTGGATTCATTAGATTCATTCACCAGTTTTAGAAATATTTCTTCAAGATTTGTAGGCATGGCAGATAGATCTTCAATTACAATATTATTCTCATTTAAAATTTGAAGTATCTTCATTAGAACAGATTCGGATTCATCTGAATGAATTGTGATATTTGTTCCGGATTTAAATTCAATCTGACAATCTGGCACTCCAGATAATTTTTCTGTAAGTTGTTTGTGTTGTTCAAGTAGATGGATTTTGATGGTCTTCTCACGGCCAAATCTTTTCTTTAATTCTTCAGGAGTATCAACAGTCAGAATTTTGCCATTATTGATTATGGCAATTTCATCACAGATGTATTCAGCCTCAGTTAGGACGTGAGTTGTAAAGAAGATGGTCAATCCTGATTTTATCTTATTTTTGAGAAAATCCAATAGTTTTCTCCTGGCAGTAGGATCCAAGCCCACCGTAGGCTCATCTAAAAATAAGAGATCCGTATCATGCATAAATTCACGAGCGACTTGAACCCTCCTTCTCTGACCTATAGACAAATCATCATTTTTCCTATTTCGAATATCTACTAAATCAAAATCTAAGAGAAGTTCTTCTACCCTTTTTTTCCTAGTGTCGGATGGTACATCCCACATCATTCCATATTTTTCAAGAGATTTCTCGACAGTAAGGGTTGGCTCATAGCTAGGCTGTTGTAATACGACACCAATTTTTTTTCTAACAGAAAGGGGATTTTTTACTGCGTCAATTCCTAAGATGTGTAATGTTCCATCAGTTGGTTTGATGAGTGTAGTCAATAATTTGATAGTAGTTGATTTTCCAGCTCCATTTGGTCCTAGAAATCCAAAAACTTGCCCTGATTTAATATCAAGATCTATGCGATCAACTGCATTAATTGTCCCATATGATTTCAAAAGTGATTTTGTTGAAATACAAGACATGATTCAATTCCGATCTTGCTACTAATTTAGTTAATGAAATTCTTATTAATAGATGAAAATTAACAAAGGCTGGCTTGTCCGAATTTGAAACACTTGTGGAAAAACTTCTTGAGCAAAAGCCAGATCTAACTCGTTCAGAAATTGATGAAAA
The DNA here is from genome assembly GCA_041570395.1 of Nitrosopumilaceae archaeon. Lineage (GTDB taxonomy): Archaea > Thermoproteota > Nitrososphaeria > Nitrososphaerales > Nitrosopumilaceae > CSP1-1. The sequence goes on along the minus strand of JBFFWG010000024.1, from coordinate 4,635 downwards.
GATTAAACAGAAAAAGGATAAGATCGGTGCAGGATATCTTACTGATCAAGGAGCTTTGTTTTTAATTGCATCAGATCTAGGAGTTTCTTTATCTGAACCATTAAAAGTAGAAATGGGTTTGAAAGACCTCTTTATTGGTGCAAAAGAGATTTCATTAGAAACTAGAATTCTAAATATGTCTCCTGCCAAACAGTATTCCAGAAAAGATGGTTCACCATTTTTCCTTCGAACTATGACAGTTTATGATGGTGATTCAACAGCTAGTGTAAAATTATGGGATGAAAAAGCAAATCTTCCTCAAATAAGTGAGTTAAAACCTGGAGATCTTATCAAAATTATCAAGGCATATGTCAAGTCAGATTTGAATGGCTCCCCGACGATAAATGTAGGTTCAGGCTCAAGCATAGAATCTACAGATATAGAGAGCAGTATTCCCTCAATTGATGAAATTACCAAAGACGTAAGCGATGTAAAAGAAGGTGAAAAAGATTTGGTGGTATCAGGAATTATTGATGGTCCAATAAATTCAATGCAATTTACAAATCCGCGAGGTCAGCCTGGAACTGCATTAAGATTACGATTAAAAGGAAATGATGACAGTTTTACACGTGTAGTACTATGGGGAAAAGATGAATCCAATATTCCTAAAGTAATTTCTCCTGGAGCTAAAGTCAGATTGTTAGGAGTTAGAACAAAACAGGGACAGCAGGGATTAGAAATTCATGGCAATGAAGCTACAATTATTGAAATTGAAGGTGAAAAAGAAGCTAGTCCAGTAGTAGCACGAATAATTTCAATAATGGAAAATGATTCAGGTAATTCATTGATGATTGCTGTGGATGATAAAAAGAATCTGCTAAATATTTCAGATATTTCTCAAACTCCAACTCAATTAGTTGAAGGAGAAGTTATTGAATGCATGCCATCAAAGGCCTTTGGAAATAACATTACAATTGATGATGATTCATTCATAAGAAAAATTGATGATGGTTCAACCATTCCCACAAAAGCTGAAATAAGAACTAAAATTGCTGATGTTAAAGTTGGAGAAAATTATTGTGTTGAAGCAATTATTTTAAAAATTCCCGGAAGACGAGAAATTCAAACAAAAACAGGAGATATGGTTTCATTGTCAGAAATATTTGTTGAAGATGATACTGGGCAGATTTGGATTAAGGGTTGGAGAAATCAAGCTAGATTGATTGACAAATGCTCAATAGGTGAAATTATTTCTGTTACAGGAGTAACTGCAAAATCTGGATTAGAAGGTAGAACAGAATTGTTCCTTACTGCATATTCTAAAATTATAAAGAAAAATTAAGAATCCCAGAATCCTCGAGTCATAACATATTGCCTTTCTGCTTCATAGATTTGTTTGTAGAGATGTTCCTCATCCACCATATTTCGAAGAATTCTTGCTGCAGTATCGGCGCCAACACCATATCCAGATAATACTACAAGGGCAATTTTGCCAAAATTTTCAACAAGTGAAGACACTTTCCAGGCACGTGAAAACTTGTGTTTTTCTTCGGAATTTAGTTTTTTTCCATCTCGTTTTTTTCTTATTATTTTAGGCAAGTCATAATCTGAATAAAATGTAGCAGTTATTTGTCGAGCTTTACAATAAGGGCAGATTAGTTTTTTATTAATTTCATTAGTTTCAAAAACTCTTTCCCATTTTCCACATCTTGCACAAACTAACCTATGTTTAGTTTTGAAAAGACGGTTTTTAACTAAATCAATAACTCCTTTGTCAATATTTGATGGTGATGAATAATACTTTGTTGTATGATCTAAAATTGGTTCAGCTAATTTTGAAAAATCAGTTACATCATACCATTTTATTTTTATTTTATTTTCTCTAATATCATCTAATATTTTTTGAGTACTTGGCAAGTCATATTTATCATGAAATAATTCGCGAAGTGCTTCTTTTACTAGAGAAGTCTTAGAATATCGTTCATAAAGAAATCTTGCAGATTTTCTTTCATAAACAGCTTCTCTTCCTACAACACCAAATTTTTTTGCAACACACCATGTTCGCCAATTTACATTATGTGTTCCAGTAAGTGATGCCGTTACAATATCATCCAGATTGTATTTATCACTTAAAACTTCAATCAATAATTTTTCTGTAATTCTAGACCTAGTTGAGAGGACGATTCTGTATGCATCAGATCTTGATTCCACAAGAAATCCTAGCAATGATGATAACATAGAAGAAAGTAGTGTGGATAATGTAGAGTTTATTTTTGTACCAAAGCACGCATGTAAAACAACAATACCACGTAATGGGACAGATTCTATTACTATGGTTTTTTCATCAGGGATTACATCAAAATCTAATTTTGATATTTCTTTGTTTATCAAAGAAAGGGATCCATTTTTTACTCGAGTCCGAAACATGCCAACTTTTCTTGCAGTTCTAAAATCAACTGGAATACTTTCACCTTCCCAATAAGGGACAGTTACACCTCCAGAACGGAAAGGTTCAACATTTACGGTAAGTGCTTTTTCATCAACATTGAGGATTCTCCATTGAGTTCCTCGCAAAACAAACACATTTCCTGATTCACCAAAGTCGCCTACAAATCTCTGATCCAGTGTACCTATGATTTTTTTTCCAACTGAGTCAAAGACTTTGAATTTTAAAATATCAGGAATGGTAGAAAGGTTTTCAAAATAATATTTGAAAGATTTACCTTTCTTCCAAAATGACATTTTTTCTCTATCAAAAAATATCAGATAATTCGAATCTAGTAATTCTAAAACATCAACCAAATCATCAATTTTCAGATTTCTAAATGGAAATGCTTTAGTTAATGTCTTAAATGCTCTATCAATTGGAATTTCGCCTAGTTGCATAGTAAGCCCTACTAAGTGATGTGCTAAGACATCGAGAGAACCATCATGAATTTTTTGCTCTTCAATTGAACCATCTTTTATTCTCTCAAGAATTGCATTTGCTTCAAATTCATCATCAGGGTTATTAGTTATAATCAAACCCTTAGCAGATGAATCGCGATTATGTCTACTTCTTCCAATTCTTTGTACAAATTTTGATACTTGTCTAGGGGAGCCATAATGGATTACCAAATCAACGGATCCTATATCAAGACCAAGTTCAAGAGAAGAAGTACAAACTACAATTCCAGACTTTCCTTCTCTAAGTAGTCCTTCTGTTTCTTCTCTTACCTGCTTTGAGAGGGAGCCGTGATGAAGTTCAATGTTAATTGATGATTTTTCACGCAATATTGAAGCAAGAAATTCTGCTTCTCCCCTAGTATTGGTAAATAAGAGTACAGGAGAATCAATCTGTAAATTTGTTACATACTCAATGATTGAATTAGCTACATCAGATATAGAACCTGGAACGTATTTTATTTCAACATCATATTTTCGTACAGAAGTATCTTGAATGATGTTACATTTTCTTCTAGTCCCTACAAGAAATTTTGCAGCCTCTTTGGGATTGCCAACAGTTGCAGATAATCCTATTCTAGAAATTTCATATTTTGAATTTAGTTGAAGGCGCTCTAAGCTTAATGAAAGTTGGGAACCTCGCTCACTAGCAAGTAATTCATGAACTTCATCTATTACAATCCATTCTAATTCAGATAAGGCATCTAACATTTTTTGTTGTGTTAATAAAATGACAAGAGTTTCTGGAGTTGTAATTAAAACATCAGGAGGTTGGTTTGTAATTTTTCTTCTCATTGATTGAGAAGTATCCCCATGTCTTATCTCAATGGATAGTTTTTCATTTTCAGCATAACGTGTAATTCGTCGGAAAACATCACGATTAAGTGCACGAAGAGGCGTAATGTATAACACCTTAATTTTTCCAGTTTTTTGGGATTCACTTACAAGAGAAAAAATTGGAATTACAGAGCATTCGGTTTTTCCCGAGCCAGTTGGTGCTATAATTAAAGAATCTTTTTTTTGATAAATTACAGGAGTTGCTTTTTTTTGAATTTCTGTTAACTGCTTGAATCCTAGTGAATCAAATTTAGTTTTTAGATTTGTGTTAAGTAGTTGATTCTTCTTCTTGTCTTGAACGAGATCTTTCATAAACCATTACGCCAACAAGGCCGATTGCAAATAAAATTACTGTAATAACTGGAATTGAATCAAAAATATCTGCCATGAAAGTAATTTCATTACCATGGATAAATAGCTTAAGAGGAATCTTCCAATCCATTCGATGAAATTAGGTAGTTAAAATCATTCTGTGAAACTGCTGTAGAAACTTTTCCAGTGAAAGATTTTTCATTTTTTGTAAGTTTAATTTTTACATGAGTAAACATACTCACTGCTTTTTCAAGAATTTCTTTTTCAGTATTATCAAAATGTCTTATGCCATTTGTAATAATTATAGGGATATTTTTTTCAATTGCTAGTAAAGCTAAGTCATGCATATATTTCATAAATAAAGTGTTTTTTTCAAGTAATTGACTATCTTTAGAAAACTCAAAGGAGAAGAGTTCTGCAATGTTATCAATTATAATTAAAGAGTAATTATTTTTTTGAATTTTTTTTAAATTTTGTTTTTGTTCAGAAACATTCGTTATTCTTGCTACCTGAATTTTTTGTAGTATATCATAATCATAATTTTTAGCTTTTAACATTTCCAGC
>JBFFWG010000023.1:0-10552 GCA_041570395.1 Nitrosopumilaceae archaeon | reverse complement strand
TTATCAATTATAATTAAAGAGTAATTATTTTTTTGAATTTTTTTTAAATTTTGTTTTTGTTCAGAAACATTCGTTATTCTTGCTACCTGAATTTTTTGTAGTATATCATAATCATAATTTTTAGCTTTTAACATTTCCAGCATTCTTTCTGGACGAAAGTTTCCTGTAGTATCATGAAAAAAAACAAGGCCACCTTCTAAAACAGAGTTTATAGCAATTTGCATGGCAAGTTGTGTTTTGCCTGTACCCGCCGCTCCATGAATATCAGTAATTATTCCATTTTTTATTCCTCCACCCAAAATATCATCTAATTTTTTAATTCCTGTAGGGATCAATGCTAAATGTTCTAAAGATTTGCAAAAATTAAACGAATCTTATTTCTAAATATTGAGGAGGCAAGGCTTTTATTTCAGATAACTACGAATGCTGACAAGTGAATAATTAGTGTCGCAAACAAGTGCAAAAAGACCATTAACGACTCTCCAAAAAAGTACCAAGAAAAAAGTTACAGTGAGACTGAAAAATGAAGTAGAGTACAAAGGAAAAATGGATAACGTTGATTCTTACATGAACTTGATTATGACTGATGCTGAAGAGCTTCACGACGATAAAGTGATAGCAAATTATGGCCGAGTTATAGTTAGGGGAAATAATGTATTATTTATCAAATTAGAAAATGAACTCTAGATCATAGTGTGGTCTATATGACAAAAAATTTTCTTTTTACTTCCGAATCAGTGACAGAAGGTCATCCAGACAAAGTATGTGATCAAGTTTCTGATGCTATTTTAGATGAATATCTTAGACAGGATCCTGATTCTAGAGTTGCTGTTGAAACAATGACAACAACAGGATTTGTTGGCATCGCCGGTGAAGTAACATCCAAAGCAAATTTTGATAAGAAAGCACAAGAAGATTTGATTAGAAAAACAATCAGAGAGATTGGATATGATAATTCTGATTTAATGTTTGATGCGGATTCTTGCGAGGTAATGCTGAGACTACATTCGCAAAGTCCAGATATTAGTCAAGGGGTTACAGCAAATGAAAATAAAGATCAAGGTGCAGGGGATCAGGGTTTGATGTTTGGTTATGCAACAAATGAGACAGAAGAATTAATGCCATTACCAATTCTTCTTGCACACAAGCTTACCAAAAAGCTTTCAGAGGTAAGAAAATCAAAAGAATTACCTTGGGTAAGACCGGACGGAAAATCCCAAGTTTCTGTAAAATATGTAGATAACAAACCAAAAGAAATTGAAACTATTGTTATTTCTACTCAACACGCCCCGGAAGTTTCAAATGATGAAATAACTAAAGCAGTGATTGAAAAAGTAATCAAACCAGTTTGTGGTGATTTATGGAATGATAATATCAAAATTCATGTAAATCCAACAGGAAAATTTGAAATTGGAGGTCCTCATGGTGATGCAGGTCTTACGGGTAGAAAAATTATTGTAGATACCTATGGTGGATTTGGTCGACATGGAGGAGGAGCATTTTCTGGAAAAGATCCTTCTAAAGTGGATAGATCAGCATGTTACATGTGTAGATATATTGCCAAAAATATTGTTGCTGCAGGTCTAGCAGAAAGATGTGAAGTACAAGTTGCTTATGCAATTGGAGTAGCAGAGCCGGTCTCATTAATGGTAAATACATTTGAAACCAGTAAAATTCCTGAAGAAGATATAGAAAATATTGTAAGAAAACACTTTGACATGAGACCATCTGCCCTGATTGCTCATTTGGATTTGAAGAAGCCCATCTATCGAAAGACAGCGGCATATGGGCATTTTGGAAGAAATGAGCCCGAATTTAGGTGGGAAAAAACTGATAAGGCCGAAATTTTAAGACAGGCTGCTGGATTTTAGAACATTTCTAAAATCTGTAAAATTAATGTTGGAGATTTTTTTTAGTCTTTTAAAATCTCCGATAAAATTCCCTACAAGAATATTTAGATCATCAACTCCAAAATAGCTCTTTGGGTTATGCAATGCGTCGTAATAAGCAGATTCTAGACTAATTTTTTGAATTTTCACTTTATTCTTATTAGTGAAAATTTTAACATATTTTTCAAAACTTACAATTTCAGGGCCAACTAGATCTAAAATTTTATTTGAATATTTTTTTGAAGTAATGGCTTGAAGAAAAATCTTAGCCACATCATTTACAAAAATAGGTTGAAGATTATATTTCCCTGAACCCGGAATGAAAATTTTTTTATTTTTAATTTGAGCGTTTAAACTCTTGGTAAGCAGATCGTCTTTTCCTATAATGTATGAAGGACGGAAAATGGTGTAATCAAGACCGGAGTTGATAATTTCATGTTCTGCTTTGAATTTAGAAATAAAATATCCTACCGATGTGTCTTTTGAAACTCCTAGACCACTATTATAGACGATTTTCTTAATTTTTGCTTTTTTGCATAATTTTACCATTTTTTTAGTTAGTTCAACATTTACAGGAAGATAATCAGAGTTTACAGTCTGTTTTCCAATACCGATTAAATGGATTAGTGCATTGCATTTTTTTAATTTAGGTAGAATTTTGTTTTCATTATAATCAGGCGATATAACTTTTATTTCAGGTGTAAAACTTTGAAAATTTTTTCTAGCAAAACAAACTGACGGTATTTCATTATTCCTTAAAAATTTTCTAAGATTTTTGGCTATAAAACCGTTTGATCCAGTAATTGCAATGTTAAGTTTTGATTTTTCCATAAAGTTGTCTGATACAAATGGATTTTAAATCCCTCTTTTTGTTCAGTTTTTTAAAATTCTTAAAAATTAAAGAAAAATAGGCATATTTTGTGCTAAAATACTCTTGAATTCTCCTCATAACAATAAATTCAATCCAAGACTTCAGACAATCAATAATTAATACGCAAATTAGAATAATTTTAGCATGGAAGAATCTTTTAAACAGAAATTAAAAACTGGATTTACAACCGGAACTTGTGCCACAGCATCTGCAAAAGCAGGAATGCTAGCAATAATCAACCAAAAAAAAATTGACAGTGTTGGTGTAACGTTGCCCAATGGAAATTCTTTAAACATTAATCTAAAAAGCTGTGAATTTGATTCAAAAAAATCTAGATGTTCTGTAATCAAAGATGGCGGTGATGATCCAGATGTTACTCATGGAGCAGAAATTATTGTAGAACTTACACTAACAGATTCCATTAATGAGATTCAAATTGACGGGGGAGAAGGTGTTGGAATCGTAACAAAACCTGGACTAGGTTTGGAAATTAATAAAGCTGCAATAAATCCTGTTCCAAAAAAAATGATTCGAGATAATTTGTTAGAAGTAGCTGGAGATATACTTAAGAAAAATGGAATTAATGTAAAAATTTCAGTTCCAGAAGGAAAAAAACTTGCATTGAAAACAGATAATCCAAGATTAGGAATTGTTGGTGGGATTTCAATTCTTGGAACTAGTGGAATAGTAATACCATATTCTACTGCATCTTTTGCAGCATCTATAAGGCAAAATCTGGATGTTGCTTTAGCTATGGGAAATGATACTGTTGTGTTAACAACTGGAGGTAGAAGTGAGGATTATGCAAAAAAAATTGTAGATCTTCCTGATCATTGTTTTGTAAAGATGGGTGATTTTTCAGGGTATACAATTCAACAATGTGAAAAAAAAGAGATCAAAAAAGCTTTTGTTGTGGGTTTTATTGGAAAACTAGCAAAAATGGCAGCTGGTGTTAAACAAACTCATGTAAAAGGCTCCAAAGTTGACATGAGTTTTCTTGCACAGTTAGCTAAGGAGTCAAAAGCTGATGAAAAGATCATTGAACAAATTTTAAAAGCAAATACTGCTAGGCACGTACTAGAAATTATAAAAGAAAATCAGATTAAGGGATTTTTTGAGAATGTTTGTCATAAAGTCTATCAGGAAATGAGAAAACACTCTCAAGAGAAAGTATCTTTGGAAATAATTTTGTTTGATTTTGATGGATCTGTATTAGCCAGGCATGTAGGGCAGTAAGGTATTTTATTAAAATAGAGAAAATCCAAGCGTGGAAAATATTTCAGTTCTGGCAATAACAAAAAACGGTATAGAAATTGGCTTAAAATTAAAAGAGTTTTTTCCTTCTTGGAAAATTTTTGCTCCATCAAAATTTTCTAATAATGATTCAAAAATTAATTGGTTTACAGAATCTACTACAAAGAAAATTGGAGAGTTATTTCAAACAAATGATGCTTTAATATGCTTATTTTCTTTAGGAGCTGTAATAAGATTAATTTCGCCTCATCTAAAAGATAAGAAAACAGATCCGGCAGTAATTGTAATTGATGATAAAACAAATTTTGTAATTAGTACATTATCTGGTCATTTGGGAGGAGCAAATCAATTAACAAATGAAATTGCAAAAAAAATACAAGCGATTCCTGTAATTACAACTGCAGCTGATGTTAACAAAACAATTGCTGTTGATTTAGTAGGAAATGAGTTTGGATGGAAGATTGATGATGATTCCACTGTAACTATGGTTAGTGCTTTGATGGTAAATGAAGAAAACATAGGAGTTTTTCAAGAAGCTGGAGAAAAAGATTGGTGGAAAAAAGAATTTCCTAAAAATGTTACAATTTATTCAAGTCTTGATAAGTTAAAAGAATCTAATGCAAAAGGGTTTTTGATAATTTCGGATAAAAATCTTGAAGATGAAATTTTGAAAAATGCTGTAGTATACAGGCCACCCACATTAGTTGTAGGTGTAGGATTACATGGAGACACTTCAAAAGATACCATCAAAGATGGAATCGAGACTAGTTTTGAAAAATTTAATCTTAGTCTAAAATCCATTGCAAAGCTAGTTTCAATTAAAAAAACTCAGGAAGTAAAAGGTTTGATAGAATTAGGAGAAGAAATGGGTGTGCCAGTTGAATATGTTGAAAAAGAAGAACTTGCAAAAATTGAGATACCAAATCCTTCTGCAATGGTACAGGCCTTTGAAGGTACACCTAGTGTTTCTGAGGCTGCAGCACTTAAGGTATCTCAAGGAACTCTTATTGTAGAAAAACAGAAATTTCCACCTGATTTGACAATTGCCGTTGCGAGGATAAAAAATTGAAGCGTGGGTTGTTACTAATCGATAGGGGAAGTAGAGAAAAAGAGGCTAAAGAAGAGTTGGAAGTTATTACTAAAAGTGTTAAAGAAAAGGGAAATTATCTGTTTTCGGATTATTGTTTTTTAGAAGTTATTCCTCCATTTATTGAGGAAGGCGTTAATGAAGCAATCAAAAAGGAAATTGATTCATTAACAATTGTTCCTTATTTTTTGTATCCTGGAAAAAAAGTAAAAGCTGCAGTTAATGAAGCAATTAAATTTCAATTAAATACTGATGTAAAATTAGTTGTTACAAAACCAATGAGTATGCATCAAACTTTGATTAATTTAGTAGATAATAGAATAAAATCTGCATTAAAAGAAAATAACTATGAATCAACATCAGAAAAAGTTGATGTGCTAATTATTGGTCATGGCAGCAAAGATCCTAATGCACAATTATCTATCAAATATGTAGTAGATGGGCTATCTCCTGCCTATAGAAATGTGAGTCATTGTTTTTTGGAAATAGAAGAGCCAAATATTGCACAGGGGATTGAAAAATGTGAAAAGAATAATCCTGAAGTATTAGTCATTGTTTTTTATTTTTTACATGAAGGGGCCCACGTAAAAAGGGATATCTATGAGGATCTTAATCCAGCTTTAGAAAAATCTAATCTAAAGAATGTGTTTATTACAAAACATCTTGGTACTGATGAGAAAATGATTGATTTGATTATAGAAAGAGCAAAAGAGGTTGAAGTTGCAAACTAGAAAAGGTCAATCAATAGAAGATCAAAGTATGCAAATAATTGATTCTGAAATTGGTTCACACAACTATAATCAAAAAGAATGGCCGATTGTTAGAAGGGTAATTCATTCAACTGCAGATTTTGATTTTGCAAAGAAGAATGCCATTGTTTTTCATGATGACTCAATTGATTCTGGAATGAAGGCTTTGAAAAAAGGATGTAGTATAGTAGTTGATGTAAATGGAGTTGGAGGATTATTAAATAAACAAAATTTGAAAAATTTTGGAAACAAGTTAGTTTGTAAAATCTCAGATCAGGATGTTGCAGAAGTTGCTAGAAATGAAAATAAGACAAAATCTCAGGTATCCATGAGAATGGCAAAATCAGACATAGATGGTGGTGTTGTAGTCATAGGAAATGCCCCAACAGCACTTTTAGAGATTATTAAGATGATAAAAGAAAATCAAGCTAAACCAGCACTAGTCATAGGCATGCCTGTAGGATTCGTTTCTGCGTCAGAATCAAAAGATGAATTACGCTCCATAGATGTACCTTATATTACAAATCTTGGGCGTAAAGGAGGAAGTCCATCTGCCGCTGCAATAGTAAATGCCTTATTCAAATTAATTAAAGAGTATTCAGTTTCTTGAGAATTTTATGCAATTTTCTACAAATTGTTTTGCATAGTTTGAACTATCAAAATAGAGATGCCCAAACGAAGCAAGAACATTGTATTCCATAATACCATCTTTATGGTCTTTTATTCCATCCCCAATATCTAATGCATATGCAAATTTTAAATCACTAGAAACTGAATCAAGTCTAGAATAATGAAATTCGTGGCCTTGAAGATGTTTTGATGATCTTGATATAATACAGTTAGATGTGATTGTTCCTTTTGTATAGTTTAATTTCATTTTTTTTGTCATTTTAGTTTCAGCATCAAGTAATCCAACCATCTTGAATTTTTTATCATCATAATCAATTGAATTTGTGAGATACATCAAACCACCACATTCTGCATAAATAGGATGTTCATTTTCTGCGAATTTTTTAATGAGTCTTCTCATTTTCTGATTTTTCTCAAGATGATTTCCCAAAACTTCGGGAAATCCCCCTCCAATGTATATTCCATCACAATTTGGAATTTTTTTATCACAAATAGGACTAAAAAATTTAATTTTTGCTCCTTCTCTTTTTAGTGCTTCGATGTTATCTTGATAATAGAAATTAAAAGAGTTATCTAGTGCTATAGCAATTGTGGTTTTTGGTTTGATAGATTTATTTTTTTGAATTTTTTTTATTTGGGGAGCTCTTTTAGAAATTCCAAGTAATTTATCGATATCAAGATAATCAGAGATATTTTTTGCAATAGTGCGAATTCTTTTGTGGAGATTTTGTTCTTGTACAGGAATCAATCCTAAATGTCTAGAGTCTAATGAAATTGTAGAATTGGATGGAATTACACCTAGAATTGGAATTTTTAGGGGCATTAGTGCTTCTCTACATAGGTTTTCATGTTTTTTACTCCCAATTTTGTTTAGGATTAATCCTGCTATTCGTGAATTTTTATGAAATTTGATAAAGCCTAATGCAGTTGCTGCAATTGATCTTGCAGTTTTACTTGCATCTAGGACAAGAATTACTGGAGCATGTAACAGTGATGCAACATGATAAGTACTAGATAAGCTTGAATTTCCTGAAAAGCCATCATAATATCCCATTACTCCCTCAATTATAGAAATATCAGATTGTGAGTTTTTAGCAAAACTCTTTTCGAGTTGTTTTTTTCCCATTAACCAGACATCTAAATTTCTACAATCATTTTCTGAAATTGAAGAAAGATAACTTGGATCGATATAATCAGGACCAACTTTGAAAGGTTGAATAGAATATCCTTTTTTCTTTAATGCGTAAATTATGGAACAAGTGATTGATGTTTTACCAACACCACTTGTTGCCCCTGCTATGACTAAACGAGGAAATTTCAATTCGATTCATTTAATCAGATTTTTATTTAAATTGATAGTTAAAAATTTGATTTTATTATCAATCTTTTTAGTTTGAGTGTTAGGATAGATCATTATGGAAAAGGATAGTTTGGTTATTGTATATACTGGGAAGGGAAAGGGAAAAACGACTGCAGCGCTTGGTATGGCGTTAAGAGCAGTAGGTCATAAACAAAAAATTTGTTTTATTCAGTTCATCAAAGGTTCGTGGCATTATGGAGAACTTGATTCATTACAAAGATTGACACCGGAATTAGAGTTGGTAGTTTCAGGTAAAGGTTTTGTTGGAATTATAGATGATACTAGTCCAAAGGAAGAACACAAAAAAGTTGCAAATGAAGCAATTCAATTAAGCAAGGAAAGAATTCAGTCAGGAAAATATGATTTAGTAATACTTGATGAGGTAAATTATGCTGTAAATTTAGGTTTAATTGATATTAAACAAGTAATTGATTTAATAAAATCACGACCAACAAATGTTAGTCTTGTTTTAACTGGAAATCATGCTAGGACCGAATTAATTGAGTTAGCTGATCTTGTGACTGAGATGAAAGAGATTAAACATCCATTTCAATCAGGAATTAAGGCCAAAAAAGGAATTGATTTCTAACCAGCAACATTAAATTACACAGATTAAATTTTTACAACAAATGTCCACGGAAGTTCAAGAGTTACCAGAGCAGGGAGAAATTGTAGTTGCTACAGTAACAAAAATTATGGATCATGGTGCATATGTTACTCTTGATGAATACAATGGAATTCAGGGATTCTTGCATGTTTCAGAAATTGCTCCAGGATGGATAAGATCAGTTGGCAGATACGTAAAAGAGGGTGAAAAAAAAGTATTACTGGTAAAAAGAGTGAATCTGGAAAGATCAGATATTGATCTTTCCTTAAAACAAGTTTCTACAGATCAGAAAAAGAAAAAACTCTTAGAGGTGAAAAGATTCGAAAAAGGTAAAACTCTAATTGATAATGTAAAAGAAAAAATAAAACTTTCAGATAAAGATGTGGAAAAATTAGAAGATAGTCTTTATTCAAAATATGATTCAATTTATGACGCTTTCTTAGATGTTGCAAGAAATAGTACTTCAATTCTAGATGATTTGAAATTAGGTAAGAAAATTTTAGAAGCGATTGAGTATGTTGCCTCAAAGATTAGATTACCTTCCGTAGAAATTCGCGGGATACTAGAATTGACTAGTAATAAATCTGATGGAGTAGAAATTATAAAAAATACTCTACTTGAGGTAACAAAGAAAGGAAAAGGTTCAAGTATAGAAATTACATATCTTGGAGCACCAAAATATCGATTATCTGTAACTGCTCAAGATTTTAAATCAGCAGAAAAGACTATGAAGCCTCTTTTAGAACAAATTCAACACTCTATAGAGAAGAAAAAAGGTACTTTCAAATTTACACGAGAGGAGTCAAAGAAGACAAGGGAAAATTAGTATGCGTTTTCAATTAAGAAAGTGTTCAAAATGTGGAGCATATACACTAAAAATGAACTGCCCAAAATGTAATGAAGAAACAAAGTCAGCACATCCTGCAAAATTTTCTCCTGATGATAAATACATGAGATATCGTCTAGAAGAAAGATACAATTGATTATTTTTCTAAGATTCTTATCATGGTAATTTTTGCATCATCAGGATTAATTGGTTGATCTACTTGATTTGTTTCGAGTGATGCAATCTTATCAACAACTTCCTGACCAGAGATTACCTCTCCAAATATTGTGTATTGACCATCTAACCAAGGTGCATCACCTAGCATGATGAAAAATTGAGAGCCCGCACTATTGATGTCAGCTCCTCGCGCCATTGAAACTATGTATTTCCTATGTTTTTCTGTGCTAAATTCTGGCTGAATTGTATATCCAGGATCACCCTGACCCCAAATTTCACGTGGTCCTGAAATTGTATTGGGATCGCCTCCTTGGATCACAAATTCAGGAACAATTCTATGAAAGATTGTTCCATCGTAAAATCCTGATTTTGCTAGATTCTTGAAGTTTTCAACGGTATTTGGAGCGGTGTCATCTTTGAATTCAATAGTAATATCACCATAATTTGTACTAATTACAGAAATTTCATTTTTGTTTACATTGGTTGATTCAGAAATTGGCGGTTCGCTAGAAACATAGTCTTTGTTAATTTCATAAATAAATACGCCAGTGATTGGTCCGGGTTGTTTACGATCAAATGAGCTAGAGGAATATGCTAATTTTAAAGGTCCATTACCATCTGATGGATATTTTACATCTTTTGCATAAATTCCAGTAAAACCAGGTTGATAAGTTTGAGATTGCTGATTTGATTGTAGGTTAACATATGCTAAGAGTGAGAAAGGCGTCATTTTACCTAACAATGTATTATTCCAAAACTCTGGAGTTCCACTAAATCCGTCTACTTCAAGATATTTTGATACTGGCAAGCCTGCTATTCGCATAAACCATTGTTTTTTACTTTCATCAGCTCCTCCTGTAAGTAGATACACCTCTTGTGGAGTTTCTTGAATTTTTTGAGCGGCAATAAATATCAGGACATAATCTGCATCTAATTCATTAAGTAATGTCATAGCACGATCTGGAGGACTAAGCAACATCTCTCCCAGTTTTTGAATTCTTTTGGTATCAAGAGTTGCATTGTCAGCCAATGAGATTCTTTCGCCTAAAGTAGTAATCCAGTAACCATAATCCCACCAAGAGGCAACTACTGCATCTTCAGG
>JBFFWG010000022.1:0-10592 GCA_041570395.1 Nitrosopumilaceae archaeon | reverse complement strand
GTTGAATATTGGGTAGACCTTGACACACCCCTTACATTAGATGGGGGAACAACTTACTGGTTGGGACTCAGCTTAAGCGGTAGTTCTGTATTTTGGGAAACAAGTGATAGTGGATTTGGGAATATAGCTTGTATATCCGGCGGCGGTTCATTTAATGACTGGGTCTGTACTCAATCTCTTCCAAATCTTGCATTCCTCTTAACTGGAGAAAGTGTAGTAGGCGGTGAACTCTTACCAATTGATTCAGCAGCACTAATGCTAGCAGGATTACAATCAAGTGCAATCTGGATGATTCCAATTCTAGCTGGAGCAGTTGGAATAGGTTCTTTCTACATCAAATCTAGAATGAACAAAGATTAAATCTGAAAATTCTTAATTCAAGTGAGATTATCGGAGCTAAACTAGGTCCAATTAAGTTAATTAAGGGAATTTTAGAAGCCTGACTATCTTATGGGTAAAAAAATACGAAAAGAAAGAGAGGATAAAAGAGATTCATTTGCTACTAAACGTACAAAAGAAAAAAGAAAACATTCTCTTATTGCAATAGCTGTCTTAAGTGGAATAGGAGTTATTGTTGGAATATCTGCCTATAATTTTGCTAATCTTGATCAAAATGCAGCGATAGGAGGTCCAGCAGGGGCTGGTCCTTTAGGTTCTGAACATGTACATGCTTCAATGTTAGTTAAACTACATGGAGATACATTTGATTTTGCAGGTCCTGCATATCAAATAAAGAGTAGTTGGATACATTTTGAGGCTCAAGATGGTTCTACTATACATCGACATGCAACAGGAGTAACCCTAGGATACTTGTTTGAAACAATAGGAATAGGATTAGATGATCAATGTTATAGTTTTCAGGGAACAGGTGGACAAAGGGTATTTTGTAACAATGATGATTATTCGTTAAAGTTTTACGTAAATCACCAGCCAGTTCCTAGCATAACTGAATATATTTTTGAAGATGGGGATAAAATACTAATTTCGTATGGTGGAGAAACCCAAGAAGAAATTGACTCTCAACTAGCTCAATTAGATGCTCAGCCTATCCTTGCTTAAGATTACATTTTAAATTAAAGTAAATCTAGCAGAGTTTAGTTATCATGGAAATATCTAGTAGAAATGTTGTCGAAGGAACTGCGCGCTCTCCCCATAGAGCAATGTATAAAGCAATGGGACTAACTGATGATGATCTCAGTAAACCATTCATCGGTGTTTGTCATACTGGTAATGAAGCTACTCCATGTAATATCCATCTAGGACGATTAGCTCAAAAAGCAAAAGAAGGTGTTTTAGAAGGAGGTGCAACTCCAAGAGAATTTAGTACCATAGCTGTAAGTGATGGAATTGCCATGGGGCATGAGGGAATGAAATCTTCTTTAGTTTCCAGGGAAGTTATTGCAGATTCTATTGAATTAATGGTAAGAGCTCATCAATACGATGCACTAGTTGGAATTGCAGGATGCGATAAGAGCTTACCAGGAACAATGATGGCCATGACAAGATTGAATCTACCATCAGTTTTTGTTTATGGTGGAACAATAATGCCAGGGATTTTAGACGGTAAAGAGTTAACAGTTGTAGACGTATATGAAGCAGTAGGAGCTTACGATGCAGGACAATTATCACTGGAAGCATTAAAAAATATTGAAAACACTGCATGTCCTAATGCAGGCTCATGTGGAGGAATGTTTACTGCAAACACAATGGCCTCAATATCTGAAGCAATCGGTTTAGCATTACCCGGAAGTGCTAGCCCTCCTGCAGAAGATGTTAGAAGAGAAAAAATGGTATATGACACAGGAAAGGCATGTGCAAAACTTTTAGAATTAAACATAAAACCTCGCGATATTTTGACATTTGAAGCATTTGAAAATGCAATTACTATGCTAAATGCCGTAGGAGGGTCAACTAATGGAATATTACATTTGTTGGCTTTAGCTAATGAGGCAAAAATTAAACTCACATATGATGATTTTGAACGAGTAAGAAAAAAAACTCCACACTTAGCAGATATGAAACCAGGAGGTAATTATGTAATGAATTCTTTAGATAAGATTGGAGGAATTCCTTTTGTTTTAAAAAAATTAGATGATAAAGGATTACTTCATGGAAATTGCATCACAGTAACTGGAAAAACAATACATGAAAATCTAGATTCTATGAATATTCCTGAGCCAGAACAAAACATTGTAAAATCAGTTGAATCACCCATTCATAATGTTGGAACCGCAGTAATTCTAAAAGGTACATTAGCCCCGGATGGAGCAGTTATAAAAACTGCAGGAGTGGAGACGACAAAGTTTACTGGAACAGCACGAGTGTTTGATAGAGAAGAGTATGCATTTGATGCAGTAGCTAAAGGCGAAATAGATGAAGGAAATGTGGTAGTTATCAGATATGAAGGTCCTAAAGGAGGTCCGGGAATGCGAGAAATGTTATCCACTACTGCAGCAATTGTAGGACAGGGATTAGGGAAAAAAGTAGCAATGGTTACTGATGGGCGATTTTCTGGAGGCACTAGAGGATTAATGATAGGACATGTTGCTCCAGAAGCGTATGTTGGCGGCCCTATAGCGTTTGTAAAAGATGGAGATGAAATTTCCATAAACATTGAAGATAATTCGATTGATCTCCATGTTTCTTCAGAAGAGTTGGAGAAAAGAAAAAGTCAATGGTCAAGACCTTCACCTAATTATACAACTGGGGCATTAGCAAAATATGCTTCACTTGTTGGATCTGCAGCTCAAGGAGCTATTACTACACCAATAATCTAATCCGAAGTATGATGTTTGTCACAAAACAGCAGTGTTCCAAAAGCAGTGTTTTTTGCGGTGATAGAATAACCGTCAGCCAAACCTTTACTACAAACATAACATGTAGCCTCTTTAACTAGAGTATCTACAGCAGATTTTGTTTTTTGAAAAACTAGGTCTTGATAAATCCTAGAAGGAAATTTTGTTTCTAGTATCTGACTCATAATAATACATAGTTTAGATCGCTTATAAAGGTACCGTACTTTACCGTAATAAAAGGAGACTGAGGCTAACAACCCAAAATGGAGGGGCATAACTGGGCATTGGGAAGTCCCTCAGTTCCTATATG
Organism: Nitrosopumilaceae archaeon; assembly: GCA_041570395.1. Classification (GTDB taxonomy): domain Archaea; phylum Thermoproteota; class Nitrososphaeria; order Nitrososphaerales; family Nitrosopumilaceae; genus CSP1-1. The sequence continues at coordinate 7,487 of JBFFWG010000022.1, read as the reverse complement.
ACTACAAGAAGTCTTTTTCAATTAAGATCATGTTTGTAGCAATAGGACGAACTATGCCTATCTAAGATATAGAAATCTTAAATAAAGAACATGAATACGATGACTAACATGGGTGACCATATTTGGACGCAGCATTCCTAAAGTAATACCCCTAGAGTTAACTGGCACACAATTTGAAATTTATAATAAATTATCACGAAATTATTCACACTCATTTCTGTTTGAATCACTAACTGGCCCAGAAGAACTAGCAGAAACATCCATCATGGGTTTTGACCCGTCAGTTGTTGTAAAAGGATATTCTGACAAAGTAATTCTATCCTATAAAGATGGCAAAGAAAAAACCATCAATACAACTGAACCATTAACAACAATTAAAGAATTACTTCAAACAACATCTGATCAATCTTATCGATATGTAGGTGGTGCAGTAGGAGTAATCAATTATGATGCGGTTGCATTATGGGAAAAAGTTCCACAATCGCATCCCATAGATTCACCGCTAATGGAATTTGGAATATATGAAGATGGAATATTATTTGATACAAAACAAAAAAAATCATTTTATTTTTATTATGATGAAAATAGAATTGATAAAATCAAACTATCAGAAAATAAATTTAATGAGTTTCATCTATCAGAAATTTCTGTAAATTTGAACGAATCAAAATTTACAGAAATTGTTGATAATGCAAAAAAATACATTTACGATGGAGATATATTTCAAGTAGTTTTGTCTCGTAGATTTAATTTTGATGCTAATGGTGATTATCTCAAAGTTTACAAAATACTACGTAACATGAATCCATCACCCTATCTATATCACATGAAAATGAATGATAAAACAATCATTGGTGCAAGTCCAGAAATGTTACTTCGAGTTACAGGAAATGTTGTAGAAACATTTCCAATTGCAGGAACTAGAAAAGTCACAAATGATGAAAATAAAAACAAACTTCTAGAAAATGAGATGCTCAATGATGAAAAAGAACTAGCAGAGCATACAATGTTAGTAGACCTTGGAAGAAATGATATTGGTAGAGTATGCAAATATGGCTCAGTTCATGTTAAAGAATTAATGAAAATAAAACGATTCAGTCATGTTCAACATATGGTAACTCATGTTGTAGGCACTTTGGATGAAAAGTATGACATGTACGATGCATTCAAGTCAGTGTTTCCCGCAGGTACCGTATCGGGAGCCCCCAAAGTTAGAGCAATGGAAATAATTGATGAACAAGAACCTCATTCTAGAGGAGCATATGCAGGTGCTGTAGGATATTTTTCTTTTAATGGATGTTGTGATTTTGCAATAGCCATTAGGAGTATATTTTTTGATGGAAGTAAAGGATTTGTACAAGCAGGGGCTGGAATTGTATCCGATTCTATTGCTAAAAACGAGTTAAAAGAAACAGAACACAAAGCAAACGCGATGATATTAGCACTAAAAGAGGCATCAAAATGAAATTTCTTATCATTGATAACTATGATTCATTTGTATACAATTTAGCTCAAATTTTAGGGGAGATTGGCGTAGAATGTGATGTCATACGTAATGATAAGATATCAATTGATGAAATAAAGGAAAAAAAATATGATGGAATAATTATTTCCCCAGGACCAGGTACACCAGTAGATAAAAAATATTTTGGAATATGTAGTAATGTAATTACAGAGATAGGACCGATGATTCCAATACTCGGAGTTTGTTTAGGACATCAAGGAATCATTCAATGTTTTGGAGGCAAAGTAGTTAATGCAGGACATGTACGTCATGGTAAAACAAGTCCGATTAAACATTATAATGATACAATATTCAAAGATGTAAAAAATCCATTTCAAGCTACTAGATATCATTCACTAGTTGGAGACAAAACAATAATTCCGGACACATTAAAAATTACAGCAATAGCAGAAGATGATGGAGAGGTAATGGGAATTAGTCATAAAAAATATCTTATTGAAGGAGTACAATTTCATCCAGAGTCTATAATGACTCCAGAAGGAAAAAAGATCCTAGAAAATTTTGTTAACATGGTGAAAAACAAATGATTGATGAAGTTCTATCGAAACTAAAAACTGGAAATAATCTTTCTTATGATGAAACAAGTGTTTCTATGGAAAATATTTTGAAAGGAAATGTTTCGGATGATGATGTAGGAAACTTTTTGAAATATTTAAGAGAAAAAGGTGAAACAGATGATGAACTACTGGGAATGTTAGATAAAATGCAATCTTTTGCATTACATATATCACCTAAACGAAAAGGTACAATCATTGATGTATGTGGAACGGGAGGGGATAATCTTCAAACTTTTAACATTTCTACTACAGCGTCTTTTGTGATTGCTGCAGCAGGGGGCATTGTGGCTAAGCATGGAAATCGCTCAGTATCAGGAGTATCAGGAAGTGCAGATATTTTTGAGTATTTTGGCTATGACTTAGAGGCATCACAAGAAAAAGTAACTGAAATTATTGATAAATTTGGAATTGGGTTTATGTTTGCACAAAAATTCCACCCTGCAATGAAAAATGTAGCAAATGCAAGAAAGAAAATAGGAGGCAGAACTGCGTTTAATCTCTTAGGACCATTAAGTAATCCTGCCCTAGTAAAAAATCAACTAATAGGAGTATTTGCTGATGAATTTTTAGAAAGAATTGTTTTGTTGTTAAAAAAACGAGGGTCAGAAAATATTATGACAGTCAGATCAGAAGATGGATTAGATGAACTATCAACAACATCAAAAAATCAAGTATATTTTTTAAAAAATAATTCAATTAACAAGATGATTATAGATCCTGAAAAACTAGGATTAAAAAAACCTGAAATTAAAGACATTCAAGTTACAACAAAAGATGAAGCAGTTAATGCATTTGTATCTGTTCTAAATAATTCTGCAAATAACGCCATGATAGAGATTACTGCATTAAATGCTGCAGGAGGTCTTGTCGTTGCAAATGTTGCAAAGGATTTCAAAGATGGATTAGAAATTGCCTTAGACACAATAAAGAGTGGTATGTCTTACAGTTTATTTGAAGACTTTGTTCGTTATTGCGGGGATTTAAAAAAATTAAAGGAATTGGAATAAACATGGAAGGAATTCTTAAGAAGTTATTTGAAAATTCAAAGAAAGCAATAAGTGATGGAGTTTATAATATTGAAGAGTCATTATCTAATTCAGGCATAGATCTTATTGAAATAATTAATGATAATCAACATGCTTCATTAATTACTGAAATTAAATTTTCATCACCATCATTAGGTGAAATTAAAAAAATTTCAGATCCAATTATTATTGCAAAATCAATGATTAGAGGAGGAGCAAAAGCATTATCGATACTCACACAGCCATATTTGTTTTCAGGTTCACCTGATTTTTTTATTAAAATAAGAAAACAAGTTGCTGTTCCATTATTGATGAAAGATATCATAATAGACCAAACTCAAATCAATACAGCTAAAAAAATTGGCGCAGATTATATTTTATTAATTCAATCCTTATTTGACCAAGGTTTTCTAAATGAAATTGATGATTTTATTGATTATAGTCACAAAAAAGGACTAAAAGTATTACTTGAATCTTACACAAAAGACGAATTTCAAAATTCATTAAAAACTGATGCAGATATCTTGGGCATAAATAACAGAAATTTAGATACACTAGAGATTGATATCAACAATACAAAAAAAATTCTAGAAAATTTTGATAAATCAAGAATTATAGTGTCAGAAAGTGGTATCGAGACGCCTGAAGATATTCGTTTTCTCAAAAATTCTGGAGCAGGAGCCTTTCTAGTTGGCTCTAGCATAATGAAAAGTGATAATATCGAAGATAAAGTTAGTCAATTGGTGAATGCTATATGAAAACTAGACTTCCAAAACAAGGTAGATTCGGAGATTTCGGAGGCAGATACATCCCAGAAACACTTGTACCTGCAATCGAAGAGCTTGAAGAAAATTATCTAAAAATAAAAGATGATAAAAATTTCAAAAAGGAATTAGACCATTATCTTAAACATTATGCAGGAAGACCAACTCCTTTGTATTTTGCAAAAAATCTAACAGAAAAAATTGGAGGAGCTAAAATCTATCTAAAAAGAGAAGACTTACTTCATGGAGGAGCGCATAAGATTAACAACACACTTGGTCAAGCACTTCTTGCAAAAAAAATGAAAAAGAAAAGAATCATTGCTGAAACAGGAGCAGGACAACATGGGGTTGCAACTGCAATGGCATGTTCTTGTCTTGGAATTAAATCTGAAGTGTACATGGGATATAAAGATACTATTCGCCAAAAACTTAATGTTTTTAGAATGAATCTTTTAGGTGCAAAAGTTCATCCAGTTAAATCAGGTTCTCAAACCCTCAAAGACGCAATTAATGAAGCTATTAGAGATTGGATTACAAATGTAGATACTACTTACTATCTATTAGGTTCTGCAGTTGGACCACATCCATATCCTGTCATGGTTCGTGATTTTCAATCAGTAATTGGAGAAGAAATCAAAAAACAGATGAAAGAAATTAACAACAAGACTCCTGATACGGTCATTGCATGTGTTGGAGGAGGATCAAATGCTATTGGAACATTCTATCCATTGTTAGATAGTAATACAGAAATCATTGGTGTCGAAGCAGCAGGTCTTGGATTAAACACAGATAAGCATTCAGCTACGCTTAGTGCAGGGACAAGAGGGGTATTACATGGAATGATGACATATCTATTACAAGATAAAGAAGGACAAATTCAAGAAACACATAGTATTTCTGCAGGATTAGACTATCCTGGAGTAGGTCCAGAACACTCTTACCTCAAAGACAACGGGAGAGTAAAATATCATAGTGCAACTGATAAAGAGGTAATTGAGGCATTTTTATTGTTAACAAGAACAGAAGGCATTATTCCAGCTCTAGAATCTGCGCATGCTATAGCTGATGTCATTAAACTTGCAAAAAAGAAACCAAAATCAAAGTCAATTGTTGTTACTTTGTCTGGTAGAGGAGATAAAGATGTAGAAGTCGTAGAGGAGTATATGAAAAAACATGTCAAGAATAAAAAATAAATTCTCAGAGCTAAATCAAAAAAACGAAAAAGCTCTCATAGCCTATATCATGGTAGGATATCCAAATGAAAAATCCACAATATCTGCAATAAACGGATTGATAAAAGGAGGCGCAGATATTATAGAACTAGGTTTTCCATTTTCAGATCCTATTGCAGATGGACCTGTCATTCAGAATGCTAGCAACATATCAGTAAACAAAGGAGCTAAAATTGACAAGTTTTTTCAAATTATAAAAAAAATTAGAAAAAAAACAGATATTCCGTTAGTCCTAATGACCTATACTAACATCCTATACAGTAAAGGATACAATAAGTTCATGCAAAAAGCAAAAAATTCAGGAATTGATGGGTTAATCTTACCTGACATGGCAATTGAGGAATCAAAAGATTATTTGAATGCAGCAAGAAAAAATAAACTAGACACCATATTTCTAATTTCTCCAAATACTAGTACTGAACGTATCAATAAAATTCTAAAAGCAACAACAGGATTTTTGTATTTAGTGTCTATGTTTGGAACAACTGGAATGCAGACTAAAATTCAAAAATATACAGTTGAGGCAATCAAAAAAACTAAAAAAATTGTAAATAAGAAAATGCCAGTAGGAGTAGGATTTGGCGTCAATACACCTAAAGATGCCAAAAAGTTTGTTGCATCTGGTGCAGATGCAGTAATTGTTGGAAGTGCATTTCTACGATTAATTGAAAAAACACATTCAGAGAAAATTGAATCAAAAATTACTAATTTTACGAAGAGTTTGAAGACTACTACTAGATAATGTGACGAATAAATATGGGTTCATGATTTCCCATATGTGCAGACGAAATTTATCTTCATAACAGGAGGAGTAATGTCTGGCCTTGGAAAAGGCGTAGTTTCATCTTCTATTGCTAAATTGTTACAACTATCAGATCAAAATGTTTCTTGTGTAAAGATAGATCCTTACCTAAACTATGACGCAGGAACCATGAATCCAGTTGCTCATGGAGAAGTCTTTGTCACAGATGACGGCGGGGAATGTGATATGGATATGGGAAACTATGAAAGATTTCTAAATCAAGATATTCCAAAATCCCATAATATCACTACGGCTCAAATTTATTCAAAAGTAATTGAATCAGAAAGAAAAGGAGAATATCTTGGCGCGTGTGTACAAATTATTCCACATATAACAGATGAAATAAAAAATAGAATTCGAAGTATTGCAGAAGATGAAAAACTTGACATTTTAGTAGTTGAATGTGGCGGAACTGTCGGAGATATTGAAAGCTTACCATTTCTTGAAGCATTAAGACAGATTAGAACAGAAGATGGTCCTGAAAATGTTATTTTTGTTCATGTCACTTTAGCTCCATCACTTGATGTTGTAGGAGAGCAAAAAACAAAACCAACACAACATAGCGTTCAAGAGTTAAGAAGAATTGGTATTCAACCAGATTTTCTTTCAGTACGATGTACTGCTCCGTTATTAGAAAAAACTAAGAAAAAGATTTCAATGTTTACCAATGTTTCAGTAAATGATGTATTTTCATGTCATGACGTTGATTCTATTTTCAAAGTTCCACAGATTTTGTATGATCAAGGATTAGTAAATGTTATTTTTAAGAAATTTGGAATGGTAGGATTAGTTAATGCATCAGAAAACTGGGATAAATGGAACACCATAGTTAATTCAATTAAAAAATATGAAGATACGGTAAAAATTGCAATGGTTGGAAAATATGTTACATTAACAGATAGTTATGTTAGTGTTAATCATGCATTAAGACATGCAGGAGCTTCAATTGGTAAAAATGTATCAATAGAATGGATTGATTCAGAAACACTTGATGGAAATATGGAAAAATTAGAAGGATTTGATGGTATTTTAGTTCCAGGGGGATTTGGAACAAGAGGTTCTGAAGGAATAATTAAAACTGCTAATTTTGCTCGAGAAAAAAATATTCCTTACCTAGGAATATGTTTTGGATTCCAATTAGCTGCAGTGGAATTTGGTCGAAATGTATGTGGTTTAGAAAATGCAAATTCCGCAGAGGTGGATTCCAAAACACCACATCCAGTAATTGATTTACTTCCTGAACAAAAAGATGTTGCAAATATGGGAGGATCGTTACGATTGGGGGCAAATGATATCAATGTGAAAGAAAATTCTAATGCACATAAAATTTACAATTCAAATATTATTTCTAAACGACATAGACATAGATTTGAATTTAACAAACAATATATCGACAAATTCATTGAAAATGGAATGGTTTTTTCTGGTGAAAGTGATAATGGAAAAAGAATGGAGATTTTAGAGATACCTTCTCACAAATTCTTTTTTGGTGTGCAATTTCATCCAGAGTTCAATAGCAGGCCAGGATATCCAGAAAATTCCTTTAAGGCATTTTTACAGGCCGCATCAAATTAATCTAATT
>JBFFWG010000021.1:0-11709 GCA_041570395.1 Nitrosopumilaceae archaeon | reverse complement strand
TAACCTGTTAATGGTTCTGTGCCAGTTGGGGCTTGCCATGAAATTGTTACTTTACTGTCTCCAGGAGTGGCACTTAGATTTCTTACAGCTTTTGGAATATTTTGATTAACTGGTTTTGCAAGAGGAGTAGCATAAACTATTACCGACTCTTTTCCAATTCCTTGAGAGGTTACTGGAACTATACTAAATCCATGAGTTAAACCATTGACTAATCCAGTTATTGTAGCCGTTGTACTTTTACCAAGAAATGTATGGGTTTCATAGGATTGGAACCCAGGCTTGTATTCACGAACTCTATAGCTGGTAATTGAATCTAATACTGATGGAGGAACTGACCATTGGAGAGATACTTTACCATCCCCAGATGTTACTCTAAGATTTGTTATTTCAACTGTAAATGACTTTAATGGAATTGCTGTGACTCCAATTGATTGTTGACCAATTCCTACTGCATTTACAGCTGAAACTTTGAAAATGTAAGATACACCGTTTTTCAAACCAGTAATTGTTGTTTTAGTTGTTCCAATGTTGGGATAGGTTGTAAAATCTTGCTTTCCAGATTCAGTAACTGTTACTCTATATCCAATAATTGATGCTCCATTTGCTGATGGTTGATTCCATTGAAGAGTAACTTGTTCATCTCCTGGTGTAGCAACCACTCCTCGAACTTGACCTGGTTCAGATGCTGATACAGATAGGGAAGGTGTAGCAGATACAATATTTGAATCTGGACCATGTCCTATTGAATTAATTGCAACAACTTTGAATGAATAGGGAACTTCATTTGTTAAACCTGCAATTTGAGCGTTTGTTGATGTTACAGTCTTTGTTTTAATTACGCTTGATCCAACCTGCCAATAGCTAATTAGATATGAAGATATTGGATCACCGTTATCAAATGGCTTTGTCCAAACAAGCTTTACTTGTCCTGGTTCACGTGTAGCCGTTAGATCAGTAATTTGTTCTGGAGGCAATAATATAGAACTAGATGTTGGAATCGCTGTAACAATGTTTGATTCTACACTTTCTCCAACTGAATTGACTGCAATAACCTTAAAGCTATATGATGTACCTACTTTAAGATCAGTAACAGTCGCACTTGTTTGCGTGCTCAGGTTAGGAAATGTAGTAAAAATATCAGAGCCTGTCTGCCACATTATTACTTTATAGCTACTAATAGGTGATCCATTGTTAAACGGTGCAGACCATGTGAGTTCTACTGTTCCATTACCAGGAGTTGCAATAAGATCTGAAATTGGTTCTGGTGCTGTTTGAGCATACGCAACAGTTAACGTCGTAGATATAACGATAGTAAATAATGCAAAATAACACAAAAGGTTATAATTAATTTTCTTTTTCATTTCTTTTTTAATTGATTCTGTTAATTGTTCTTGTTGCTTAAAACTAATTCGTAGATATTATCTATTCATAATTTCTACAGCATTATGTCGAACTTTTGGCGCATCCAATTCATCTTTACGAAAACATATACTATCGTGAGTTTGTTCTAGTGTTCTTTTTCCACATATTCTGCAGATATATTGAATTGATGCCCTACATTTCGCACATATAGAATAATCTAGAAGCATTCCTCCACATTTTCTACACGATTCATCAGGCAAATCTTTTCTACCAATCCCTTATACCTCTACTACTAACTCTTGGTTCATTTTTCGTTTGGCAGATTTTGATTGGTAATGACTTACAGTATATAGGATCTGGTCACCTTCAGGAATGGGATCTGCGCATTTACCACAAAGTGCATTTATTATTTTGGCTTCATAATCTACTTCGCCAATCCATATTCCACAGTTAGTACAGTAGATTTGTTTTGTATCATACATATTCATTTTTTTCCACCATGTTTAGATAATATTTCTGAACTGCCTCGAAGTTTATTTAAGAATGGGTCATTGTTTCAGGGATTCAACAGACAGTATTGATAGAATGCGTTCAATGATGTTGTATGGAGCACCAGTATTATCTAAAGTAACTATTAGAAGCATGTCTTTGCCAAATGGAACAACTACTCTCATCAAGTTTCCATATACTTGCAATGTATACTTTGGATTTCCAATTTTTTCTGAAAGACTATTTCGAAAATTCCAAGATTCAATCGTATGATTTAATGCAATTTTATTTTGTTCTTCAGTTAAAAGATCTGTTACGCCATCCATTTTTCTTTTAACCATTCTATTTCCTTTCAAATCATAAATCATCACATATCGTACATTTGAAGAAACATGCATGATGCTGTTTAGAAACTTTTCATTATTTAGTAGCTTTACTTGGCTCATTAGATACTATTACACCTCAACTTATCAGGATTATGTGTAATCTCAATATTGTATGGGTCGTCTAGAAATATCCACGAAAGTCCAGCAATATCGATAGTAGAGATATTATCTCTTACTTTAGAAGGAAGAGGGTTTTTGGCCTCACTTCCAACTACAAGTTTGTTGTCTGGTTTTGGGGACTTGGTTAGCGTGATTTGGGACACAGAAAAGGAATATCTCATTTTAGTAATTAACTAGGAGTTTTTTGAGGAAAGTCTGAAATAAAAAAACTAGTTGATATCCAATGCGTAGATTCTCAACTGATTAATGAAAATCATAAACAATTCAATTCCCATTTTCATTATATCCAAGATTTGCATAATTGTTTTTAGATAAAAATGTCAAAACAGATATTCAGAATAAAAGGAAGGACTTTGAATCTTGACTATACTAAATGGATTAAATCTCCATTAGATGCAAGAAGAGAATACCTGAAAAGTGTAGGATTACACGATGAAGACGATGTTACTGCTATTGTACAACTTCCATTTCATCTACTTCCATATACTGTAAGAACACATCTTCAAACCAAAATCATAGGTTAGTACCTAGAAACAGGAGTCAACATGGCATATTATAAACGAAATAACTGTGAAGATTGTAAAAGAATGAAATGCATTTCAGGATGTATTTGTGATTGTCATCCTCGCCAATGGTGGTAAATTTCAGTCATTCTACCTATTGCCATTTTGGAGGCTTTATCTTATCCCAACATTTCACACATAAACTATTGACACAAATGATTTGTCCGTAACTCAAATCAGCTTTACATTCTTTACAGAAAAAAATCATTTTTCACCTAATATGATATTTCTATAACGCCACCATGTAGAACAAAACTGGTAAGTTATACTATCAAATTCTTTTCCGCAGTGAAGACATTCTTTCATGGTTCCCATATAGCACTTGCAAAATTAGTATTTAACATGTAAAAAAATGAAAAGAGGATTATGCCTTTGTTACCTCTTTCGAACTGATCTCTTAGCTCCGCTTGCTCGTTTTCGTCTTCTGGCAGCTTTTGCTCTAGCATCAGCTTTTAGTTTGGCATTCCGTTTTCTTGTTCGGGCGGCCTTTTTGGCAGCAGCACTACGTGCTGCTTTTGATTGTGTCATAATAAAAAAACTCTAAACTTAATCTTATATTATAAAAGTCACTTATTATTATTCACATAACTAGCTAAGAGATAACATTTTTCGTATGAAAATAAGACAAGATTATTACAAAGATTCCTGAGAAATTAAGAAAAATAACTAGTATACATCTGAATAATTGTTAGTCAAGTTTGCATTATTAAAAATTTTAATGAAATGTAGAATTGTAAAATTCTACCTCACATTTATTTGAACAAAAATCTGTGTTAAAGATTTCAAAAATTTTTCCACAATTTTTGCAAGGTTTTAGCATGTCCTAGTTTAACTCACTGAACTGCCATACAAGCCCATTTTTTATACAAGATTCGGAACAATAATCACTATCATGTATTGGTGGTTTATCTCCACACCATTTACACATTTTTTCTTTTATTTTATTATCTTGTAACCAGTCTCTAACTTCAAAAGCTCGAAATTTTTTTGTTTCTTTATTTAGAACTTTATGCCTACTCATATAGTACACCTACATTTTTTGTATCCCTCTAGAATAGCTTGATTCAAAGTATCAGGGATAAAATACTTTTTATTTTTTGGAAGAACCTCGTTTATTTTACAATTGGTTTTAGCTTTATTCAAATCATGAACAATTTTTGAATTCACGTCTCCAAAAAAAGGACCGTGTAATTTCATAATTTATCATATACAATAATTAGTTTTTAGATTTAAGAGACTTTAATTTTGATTAAAAATTTATCTGAAATAATCTAATTGATCTAATACTAATATTAAGACAATTACATTATAATTTCCAATTTTTGAACAACTTGTATGTAATTTAAAAGCCTAATTTTGCTAAATAATCTATATGATTCAGAGCTGTAAAAAATGTGGAAAGAAATTCCGTGTAGAAAATAGTATTTTTTGTTCAGTTGACTGTGCACTTGACTATTCATTAAACAAGGCAATTATCGAGTATGTCTGATTACTGTAAAAGTTGCGGTGCACCAATTCAAAAAGGAAAAAATAGTTATTGTTCTAAAGATTGTAAGAAATCACTTAATGTAACGAGATCCAGCCTTTTTTCTGTTATTAAAAAATGTCTTAAATGTGGAAAATCCTATGAAAATAAATCCGGTAAATTTTGTTCATTACATTGTGCAACTGCATATTCTCTAGAAATGGGAGAAATCAGTTAACTCCAATTCGTTTCAAAAACTTGTTTGTTTCCTCAATAGCATGAGATTTTACCAATAGTCTGTCTTCTTTTTTGATAGATTTTGTTGCAAGTCGTAATAGGTCATCTACTAGTAAAATACCACTTTTTGCACCTTTTTGAAGACCAAGCTGATAAAGGCTAGGAAGATTGCTCAATACAGGTTTAATTTGCATCTTAACATCAGAAACTTTAACATTTTTTGAAGGAATATTTACTTGAAAGGCATGGTCTACTATCGAGGACATTATTTTTGCTATATTTTCATTTAGATTTTTCTCTAATTTTGTATTTTTTTCTTTTCTCGCCATCATGAATATTCTTTTCATTTGAAGTAATGCTTGGTTTGTTTCAATATCCTCAAAATCATTTGACGTAAGATCTATGTTAAAGTCTTCTTTTAGAGTAGTAATAATATAAGATAATGCCTCTTTTTTGCAGGATGCTTTAGTTGTACCAAATGGACAATTATCACAATTAGTGATATAATATCGTGTACCTCGTTCTCCAAAACTTGAAAGTATTATTTTATTTTGTTTACGAAGTTTGCTAATTGTTCTTGAGATCATTGCTTCATCTACTGAAAGAATTTTTGAAAGTTCTTGATTAGAAAAAGAACCCTCATCTAACATATCAAGCATTTCTTGTTCTAATTTTCCAGGAGAACGCCTAGAGGACTCCTCTATTGCATCTGCTAGATAGTGAGAAACCATCTTATCATTTAATTCATGATTTAGGCTTAATTTTTTCCCATCAAATTTAGCATCCAAACCAGAAAGGGTTTCTACTTTAATTATCTTATTGAGAATTTTTATGGCGTTAGATATTTTAAATTCTGATAGCATAGACTGAATAGAATCTATTGAAAATTCTTTTTTTCCAGCACAATACAAATGATAAATAGACCATCTAATTTTTCGTTCATCGCTTCTTTCGGCCAATCTTAATAGATCACAAAACGAATCAATTTTTTCCCATTTTATTTCAGTAATGTTTTCAGAGGAATTTTTTACAAATAACACAGAATCCAATTTCTTGCAAAGTTCATCAAATTTTTTCTTTAATTTTACTTTAGTTATGGTTTCTTTTTTTGTTCTGCTATTCTGATTTTTGATGAACGCCTTAAAAAAGTCGTCTTTTCTAATTAAATCCAATTCACGAAATTGGTCAGAATCATATTTCATAAATTCAAAAAAATCTAGAGTACTATCTATAAGACTTGATGGAGTGAATGATTTTAATGCCAACAAATTTGCCGAAGATAGGCCCACAGATGTATGATTTTAATTGATTATTTATGCTTATCAACTCATCTAATTGATGATTTTTTAAACGAAATAATCTGATTTGCTTTGTAAAGCACGTAGACACTTTTCATGTTCCTTATTAGATAATTCTCATGATTGTATTATAATGAGTACACAACAGATTATAATAAAAAATTGGGAATCAAATCCTAATATCGATTTGCCTGTAAATGGCATTCCATTGAAAAAAAATGCAAAATTAATTCATCCAACTGTACAAAGCCGTCATTCTTGGGAAGATGTTCTAGGATTAAGTTGGATATTAAATGAAGAAGGGATATGAAAAACATGAGAGACTATACTAAATCATCCATTCATGAAAAAAAGAGAAAAAAAATTTGGATGTATCCAGATTGGCTCCCCCACATTGGGCTTAATTGGAGGTGAAAATTAATGGCAAGAAAACGTAAAGCAAGTAATCCTCCACCAAAGAATTAGTTAGGAAAAGGTGCTTAGCCACCTTTTCAAATTTTAATATAATTTAGTTTTTCTCTTTATCGGTTTTTTTACGTCTATCTTTATGATGTATTTTAACAACTGTATCATGTATCTTTTGAGTAGGGATGTACAATCTTTCACCCTCTTCTGTCATAGCAATGATCTTGGTTAAATGTAGTTCAAGAATGACACCTTTATTTTCATCAACCTCAATAATATCACCAATTTCAATTTCTGGATTAAGATAAATTCCTATCCCAGCTACTGTATTTTTAAGATTATTTTGTAGAGCCCACACAATTAATGCAAATGCAACTCCTAAAGATGCAATTATTTCAGAAGCAATTTTAAATAAATCAAAATTTAATCCTAGATAAGCTAATTCTATAATTATTATTCCAAGCGTAATTAATCCAAGTAATTTTTGAGCTCCAGTAAGAGATTTTAGTTTATTACTGAATATGATTCTAATTAAAAAAATACTAATTCCTGCAATAATAACTGAAATAATTCCAAAAATAATTTTTTCTTCCATCTATATTTTTCACCAGTCTTTACATAAAAAATACTTTATGAAAAAAATAACTCCAATGATTTTTCAAATTTTTTGTTTAACTCAGCTAATTTAGATTTGTCTATGTTTAATGAATTTTTGTCAAACCAAGGTTTTTCCAAAAATAATTTTCTATTCAATTCTACATGAATCCATGGGATTGGCTTTAATCCATAGGTTAGAGAGGTATATTTGCCTGTAAATGGCTTGTTGATTTTTACTTCTTCTGAAGGTAAATCAAACGCCTCCTCAAAGCATTTAGCAAGTTTTGATATAGTTTCTCTTGAACTAGTCTTATCTAAACAATTTCCTAGACAAACAGATGGCCTCTTTTCTCCTACATCCGGTGAAATTTTTGGTGCAGACTCTGCCATAGAATGACAATCTAATGCTAATTCTAATTCTAATTTATTTATAGCATGGATAATTTGCTTGTGATATGGCTCATAGTAGAGTGATACAAGTTTTTCAATTATTTCTTCGTCAGGTTCTTTTCCCTCAAGGTAAATTGGTCGTTCATAACAAGTCATGCTTTTTATCATTCCATCAGGAACTTTTGGTGGAAGATCATCTAGATTTCTATTCATATCAATAAAGGCTCTAGCATATTCAGTTGAAATAACTGATAGAACCTTTGAACCAAGATCATAGATTTCCTTTGTGTATGCATCACTATCCTCAAAAACTTCTTGTTTAGTTATTACCACTCTTCCTTCTAATTCCTTTGGCATTTTTTGTCCACTATGAGGAATACAAAGTAATACAGGTAATGTCAATCCGGACCACCAGAAGTTCCGTCTCTTCTAACTTCAGCAACACCTTGAAAACCTTTTTCAGTTTGTTTTTTTAAAACTGCATGAATTGCACCATGATAAAATGAAAAACGTTCTTTTTTTGTAATTTTGTATCCAATATCTGCTAAATAATCAAGCAATTCATCCTTAAAACCTCCTTCTTCTATACTAATTGTACCTCCAATTGAACAATGAAATCGTGGTTTTAAGATTGCATTACTCATTGGTTCATTCCCATCAATAATTCTAGAAAGAAAATGGCTCACTGCTGAAAAAATTCGCTGGCTTCCAGGACTTCCTACTACCATCCATAATTTTTTCTTGTGAAAGACGATTGCAGGAGCTACAGATGTCCATGGTATGGCATTTGGTCTAATAAAATAAGGATGGTTAGGGTTAGTAAATTCAAAAGCAGAAATATAATTATTGTACAAGAACCCAAGCCCATCAGCTGCGGCCTTAGAACCATAGGCTAACTCTATGGACTGGGTAATTCCTACTGCATTACCTTGATCATCCATTACAGAAAGATGGGTAGTGTCATCCCCCCCAAACCATGGTTCAATTATTGGAAGCGTGGCATCCATATTATTATGAATAGATTCAGCCATTTGTTTTGCAAAAGAACGTTCTAAGTGGATTTTATCTAAAATTTGATGATATGTATTTGGATTAAAAGGTCGTTGAACTCTATGAAAAAATGCTTTTCGAAAAGTCTCTGCAACAAAATGATATGATTCTGGTTTTTTACTACGCAAATAGCTAGATGGTAGATGATTTAACATCATTAAAACAAGTAATAATGTTCGTCCAGCTGCAGGTGGAGGAATGGTATGTACACTTACATCTCTATATCTACGACTGATTGGTTTTCTTTCAATTGGTTCAGGAATATATGAAAGATCTTCTTCTCTAATCAATCCATGATTTTTCCCCATATCTGCATCAATCTGTTTTGCAATTTGGCCTTGATAGAATGTTCTATACCCATGAACCGAAATGTATCGTAAAAGATCAGCTAAATCTTCTTGAATGAATCTATCTCCAACTTCATAAGGTACCTGTCCATCTTTTAGAAAATACTTTGCTCCTGAACGAGATTTAATTGAAAGAAAACTGTCTAACTCTCTAACTTGTAAATCATGTTGAAGTTTAGTTATTTTATAACCGTTTTCTGCAATTCTTATTGCAGGCCGTAAAATAGTTTGCCATTTCAGTGAACCATATCTTTCATGTAAAAATCCAATAACTGCAGGGGTACTTGGAACAGTTGCAGCCTTATACCCTATCAATCTAGTTCTTTTATGTTCAAATTTTTCTGAATTAGCCAGAGATGGAGAGCGACTAGAACCATCAATTGCAATTGTTTTACCATTAATGTGAATAATGGCCATGGATTGGCCTCCCAGACCCGAAGCTTGAGGTTCACAAACCCCTAAAGCAAGTGCTGTTGCACACGCTGCGTCAATTGCATTACCACCTTTTTTGAGCATTTCAACTCCTGCTTTTGTGGCATCAGGAAATGCAGATGAAACCATTCCATGTTTTGCTATAGCGCATTTTTTGTCTGCTGTAGGTTTGAATGATTTTTCTATTTTTTCTAAATCCATAATCTTCTCCTTTAATTCAATTCCTTCCCACAGTGGGGACATTTCTTACCTCTTTGCCTTTTCTTTCGTAACTCTTCAGTAAATGCAGATGCCATAATACCTGCAGGTATAGCATAAACTGCAATCCCTAAAACAGCTACACCTGTTCCAATTACTTTACCAATTGGTGTAACAGGATAAGTATCCCCATATCCGATAGTTGTAAGCGTAATGATTCCCCACCACATTGATGATGGAATACTTGAAAATGCTTCGGGCTGAGCCTCATTTTCAGCAAAATACATCAAAGTTGATGCAAAAATCCAAACTATGAATAAGACAAAAAAGGCCACACCTAGATCTGCGGCCTTTGCCCTAAACACATCACCAAGTGTTTGCATGGATTCAGAATATCTAGCAAGTTTGAACATTCTAAATAATCTAAAGAGACGAATAATCCTAATGAAGCGAATATCAGCTATTACAAATGGCAAGAAGAATGGCAAAATTGCCGCCAAATCAATTAGCATCATAGGACTAACAACAAATCTTAATCTGGAATATTTTGTATTCTGATATTTTGGATTTAATGTACAAACAATAATTCTAGCAGCATATTCAATTGTAAAAATTATTACAGAAAATATTTCAAAAGGATTAAAAAGATATCCATATGGATTTTTAATTGCGTCTTCAGTTTCTACAATTACCATTAAAACATTTGTAGCAATTAAAGATATGATAAATATTTGAAAACCTCTAGCGGCTTTATCACTTGTAGTACCTTCTAAAATTTCATATGCTCTCTGAAGTAATCTATTTGTCATTTGATGATTCTATATCCATTGTTTCTTTCTAAAGAACGCAATCATTATGAAAACTATGATTGTCATAACTCCTATCATTACAAAGTAACTACCATGCCAAGTTAATTCAGGAATATATTCAAAATTAGTTCCGTAGATTCCTGCAATAAAGGTAATAGGAATAAAAATGCTGGCAATAATTGTAAGAGTTTTCATTACCTCGTTCATCCTATTACTAAGACTTGACAGATAGGTATCCATCATGCCGCCAACTACTTCTCTTAATGATTCGATAGTATCCATCACTTGAATTGTATGACTGTAAACATCTTTGAGATATGTTTTAGTTTCATTTGCTATCAAAGCTGAAGGAGATCGGTCAAGTCCATCAATTACTTCCCTTGTTGGCCAAATCGTTTTTCGTAATAATGCCATCTCTCTTTTTAGTCTTTGAATTTGTTGTAAAGTTTTTGTAGTTGGATTTTTCATTAACTCTTCTTCCAAAGTATCTGTTTGTGCATCCATATCTTCCATAATTACATAGAAGTAATCTACTATAGTATCTGTAATTGCATAAGCAAGATAATCACTATTCCAAGAACGAATTTTTCCCATTTTTTCTCGTATTCTTTTTCTAATTGGTTCAAAAATATCGCCTTCAGTTTCCTGAAAACTCAATAAGTAATTTTTTCCAACAATTAATGAAATTTGTTCTAGTTCTAATTCATGATAGTCATTATTGAAATGTGGGACTTTGAGAATTATCTGAAGATAGTCATCATGATTAACAAATTTTGGTCTGAGTTCAGTATTCATAGTATCAGACTGTACAAGTGGATGAAGCCCAAAGTTTTTTCCAAAGTTTTCGATACTAGAAGGATCGTGTATTCCAGAAATATTTATCCATGTAACACCTGGTTTTTCTTTTAAATCAAGACATTCTTCTATAGCACAATCTTTTTTTTCATCTAATTCCTTGTCATTGTATTGAATAATTGAAAATTTAATTTTTTCAACTTTTTTTTCTCCTACATGAACTAAAGCACCAGGAGACAGACCTGCAGTATCTGCAAAAGTTGTAGTGTTTTTGGATTTTTTTGTAAGTAATTTTCCAAGTTCTGTAAATTTTCTAATTCCTATATCTTCAGTAATTTCTTTTACGATAGCTGTTTTGGATGCAATTCCAACTATAATAAAACCAGCAGCAATTGAAAAGATGATACTTAGTATTAATGGTCCAACGTCTCCTGCCGAAGCAGCTTCATAAATTGCGTTATAATCGGTTTGCGAACCTGGAGTTGTAAAAAATCCTATGACAGTATCTAGCAGGAAAAACCAAAAAGAAAGGATTGAACCAACAACTACTGCAGATAAAATTGTAATTTTAGGAGGAGTTTCTATATTTTTTTCTCCTTTGTATGGAGAGAGATATCTTCTATTTTTAACTAGAAATAAAGCTATTGCCGTAATAATTATTGTTGAGATAATCCACCAAATAATGAATAGAAAACCATCCGAATCAATTTTTTCTATTCCTGAAAATAAATCTTGAACAGTTCCTGTTAAAGGAATTGAAAATACT
>JBFFWG010000020.1:0-12333 GCA_041570395.1 Nitrosopumilaceae archaeon | reverse complement strand
GAATCATCCTTTTTTGGTGCATCTTTTACTTCTTTCTTAGCTGAATCATCCTTTTTTGGTGCATCTTTTACTTCTTTCTTAGCTGAATCATCTTTAGTTTCTTCTTCTGCTTTTTCAATTTTAATTTCACCATCATACCTACAATTAATTTGATAAACTTCTTCAGAAATTGTTGTTCCTCTAACTAATTTACGAACTCTCTCCCCTTTTACAGCATCATTTAATCCAACTCCTTTTGATAATAATACATACTTTCTAGAACCTCCATGAACATCAGCTCGCATTGGAACTCCAGATTTGTCACTACCTCCAGTAATTTTCATTTTACCAGCTAATCCAACTAGAGCAGCATCAATTTCATTTCCAATGTTTAAACCTACAAAGGGATTAGCATCGTTTTCCTTGAGCTCTTTTGTAAGAGATTTGCCCTTCTTATCAGATATGGTTAGTTTGAAATTAGCCAACTTGTAAAAAAAAAATTGAACTACTAATTAACCTTTGGACAAAATGTTTCTCTAAAAATCTTTAACTAAATGAAATCAAAGTCAGATTATGGCAGAAGATATCAAGTGTCCAAGATGCGAGAAAAAGATGGATTCAATGCAATCATGCCATATGTTTTGTACTAATTGTGGTGCACATCTTGATTGTTCAGATAAAGGAAGTTTTTGGTAATTAAAATCCAGGTCTGTCTGGAATATAGTCTGCTGCCATATTTACAGCATTTTCTTTCATAATGTCAATGTAATCATCATACGAAGCCTCGAAATTACAGTGAGGGCATTTTATATTTTTAATATCATCAGAAAGTACAGCGACTTTTTCACATTTAGGACAACGTGCATCCATATCATAACAATCTCCACTAAACTATATAATGCTAGTCAAGAAATTCGATTTGCGCGGAGTTAGTCCAGCCTGGTGGGACGTCAGCTTCCCAAGCTGAAGGTCGCGTGTTCAAATCCCGCACTCCGCATTTGTGTTAAGATTAAAATATTCATAATTGCCATCTGTCAAAACATATGATAAAAAATCTTGATTTAAAAGTCAATGAGAAAGGTGAAATAACTTCTCCATCATATGCAGAAATTGTTTCTAAGATTAATGAATTAGTTGAAAAAGTAAACGAAGAAGAATTAAGATAATTACTCTAAAGAGAAACAAATGCTTCTATGATTGTCTGACCATCAGAGCTCATTTCTGGATGAAATTGAGTTCCAAAAATATTGTGATTATTTAGTTGAATCATTTCATATTGGCAGTTTTTCGAGTCAGCTAGATTGATTAATGAATTACTTATTCGGGAAATTTCATAATTATGACTCTCAAAGACCTTCATTGTTCCTGAACATAATAAATTCTGTTTTAGAATGTTAATTTCTTGATCACCTTTTTCAAGAACATTTTTTTTCTTTATAGTTCCACCAATTGTAAGAGCTAGTATTTCAGCACCATAACATATCCCTAAAAGGTTTTTTTTTTCTGAAACTGCATGTCGGATTATTTTTGAGTTTAATGCATTCATCTCTTGGTTATTTTTTCGTCGTCCAGAAAGAATAAATGAATTAAAATTTTCACATTCAGATAGAGAAACTTCGTTATGTTTTTTATATTTGAATTTAGTTTTTTTTTGTGTTAGAAAATCTATTAAATTTTTTGTATAAACTGAACCATTATCAACAACCAATAGCAATTATTTGCCTACCTCAATTGAGATGTAATGCATCTCAGGTATACTTTCTACGATTACAATTGTTCCTAAGTTAAGTATGTTATCTTCTTCCCACATGAATACTCTTTCAGTTCTGGGTTTAACAAACTTGTCAATAAATTCTGTAATTAACTTTTCAGTATCTTCAAGATCAGATTGAGTAAAGAACGCAATTTCTCCTTCATTAAATGTTAGAGTGACTTGAATTGTAGACGGAGTCAATAGTTCAAGTTCATGTTCTTCAATAATTGTTGTAATTTTATCTAATCGTGCTGTTCTGTCAAATTCAAAGCTGCCTTCTCCATTAGTGGAAGGTGCAGTAGAAACTACACCTGAGAGTTTTTGAAGATAAGCTTCAAATGCTTTTTCCTGTGTTTCTCCTAATCCTACATAATATTCACCTGTAAAAGCAGCGCCAACAGCTGCAATTGTACCTAATTGAGCTACAACTCCTCCTGCGCCTGCCGTATAAACTGGAATAAAGTATGTATCTTGATCTCCAACTCGGTATAAGATATTATCACCAATTCTTGGAGTTCTCAATAAAGTTTTTAGTTGAGCAAAGTCAGGATCTCTTTCAAGCGCCTCTTTAACAGCTGTAGGACCGATAAGCTTTGTTGTTGAATTTAATGGAACTTCATAAAATTGCATTTTTCCAAGATTAGACAAATCATTTTCTACAATCATATAACCTGCCAAGTTTCTTCCCTGTGAGCCTTGAAGTTCAAGGGACAATAGACCAATGAATTCTGTTTCTTCAAACCCAGGTGGTTTTGCTTCAATATAATACGTATTTAATCCACGTGGAACTTCATAGAATTCATTTGCTTGGATGAATGTTTCAACATCAGTTACGTGATAGATATTATACATATTGGTTTTCCAGTTAAACAATTCTACTGGATATCTAATTTGTTCTTCAAGCCATTGAGGAGTTTCGATAACTTGATTTCCATATTGGCTAACAAACATGTCAGTAAAGAAATCATCTCCAGTGCTTATCAATTGAATAGAACCATCATACGTATCCACCAAAGCATATCCAACCAATCTAAGGTATGGATTACCAAATGACCAAGGAACATCACGTGTATCAAAACCAACTATTAGTGGAACTAACCAGTATGTGTTTTTACCATCAGTTACTGGTAAAGAATCCAATTCTTTACCAAACAAATCATAAAGGAAATACGGATATAGTGTTTCCATTCTCTCGTGAATATCCTTGTATCTCATTATGTGAACGGGTTCAGAAGGAAATGATAACAAAAAGTTTGGTTCAAAGATCCAACTCATGGGAGGTGATAATGTCAAACCTCCTAAGCCATCATAAAATGCATTATTTAGCTCAGCACTAACAGCTCCACGATTAGTTGGATAAGCAGACCATGTTTGCTCTAGCAAGCCTCCTTCGCCATAATAGATTGCTCTTTGTTCAAAGAATTCACCACTATCAACAATATTTCCATCAGTAGCACCTAATGTAAGAAGTCCATTTGGAACATGCGTGTATACAAGATGTTCATTGTACCATTGATTTTCTGCACTAACAGATTGAGGTAGAATTGGCTTCATAGATGCAGTCCAGTATAATGTATTGTTGAATCTTAAGATATCATTATCTTCAAAATCAACATAAGGTATCAAACCAATTTCAGGTTTTAGTTTTGCGAATGCGGCATCCCAATCCCAAACTCGTATTACATCTAACACGTCTGCATTCTGAGAAACATAATTTTTGATATTATTAGGAGAAACAGATTGTAGTTTTACATCATGAGTATTTTCTTGAATTTTATATAATTCTCCTAAGTATCTATTTACACCCACTTGTTGTGCTGTATATGGTCCAAGAAATTCTAGTTTTCTCGCATCTGCAATGCTATTATTTACTGCCATAACGGAACCTACGATAATAGCAATAGCAATGATTGTTAGCACTCTGATGTAGATATCTCGTTTGATAGGTTGGGTAAGTATTTTTGCTCTTATCTTATCTAGGAAAGAAAATGTAATTAAAGCAAATCCAATTACAAGTGTTCCACCAATTGCATATCGGGTATTGTAATCTATCTGATCAGTAAAGAACATGTTAAAGGCAACCCACAAAATTCCTATACCAACAAGTCCTTCCAATGTTGATATGTAGTTTAGAAATCTTGGTTTACCTTCTGAAGAATCTTGAATATATGATGTTACTACTCCAATTATAGAATGTAATCCTACATACAATACAAGTCGTAAACCAATAGCTGCTAAAATTGGAGGAACTAAAATTATGAGAGCAGGTATCATTGGGACTACATTGTCAAATGCATATGATGTATCAGTTGGGGGAGTTACAAATGGTAGTTGGAATAAAGTTGGTAATGTATCGATTCCAATATAATTTCCATCGACAACATACATTGCTGCAAAGCCAAACATAGTATTTGCAAAGAAAGCTCCAAAAAGTAGAACCTTAGTTATTTGCCATAAGACAAAGCTTGGTGGACTTAATTTGAAATCTTTGTAATTAGTAATATTTTTTGTAACTGGATCATTTGATCCACGATTAAGAAATGTAATTGCTGTATTAAGACCATACCAAAAAATTGATGACCTTTTTACAATGTTAACTCGAATTAAAGCAATAGAAGAAAGAATTACAGCAGAGAGAACACCATAAAATAATGGCTTTGTGAATTTTTCACCAAATTCACTAAAATTCATGGATATAATGATGCCTTGATTTCCCACTATTGCAAAAATTATTAGCCCAATTGCTACTACAATGCCTATTCTAACATATTTTCCAGCATCAGGTGGAGCTTCACCTTCCTGTTTTGGCTTGCTATACAAAGTACCGTTCGTTGTTAAAGTCGTAAATTAATGTCTTACCTGTAAAAATGAGAGAAAGTTTTTGATCTAAGTGGTATTTGCAAGACCTTTACAAATCAAATAAATTGCGGCATATTTCGGAATGGTGATTTTTTCATTTCTATATGGCCCAAATTTTTTATTTTTTAGAGTAAATTGAACAGGACAGTTAGCTAATACATCTGTTTTTTCATCATCAATAAAACATGCATCAGAATAAGGATCAAATTTTTCTAGATTTTCACATAGGATCTTTGACATTCCACTTTTACTGTTAAGAGATCCAGGAAGTCTAAAAATTCTATGAATATCAATTGTTACATTTGGATCGATTTTAACTCCAATAACATTCTTTAAATTTTCTAATTTATTTTGAAAAATAACATATCCATCAGAAATTATTTCTGAAACAGCTTTTGAGCGTTTAGATTTTGAACCAAAAATATGTTTAGAAACTCTTCCTCTCCAGCCTTTATCATCAATTTCTGCAAAAGAAGATCTTTCAGGTTTGTATTTTTTCATGCCAAAAGTTTCGGGCATTGCACCACGAAACATGATGTAATCAACTAAATCATTTCTTTCCCTAGAGCCTAATTTATGATATTGAGAATTAATTACATGTATATGAAAACCTTCATTTCCTGAAAAATAAACTTGAATGTCTTCTTTCTTAATAGCAAGATCTTCTTCAAGTATTTTTTTAAGCTTGAATACTTCTTTTTTTGCCCCATTGATACAATTTTTACAAGTTACTGACTTAGTTTCTATTTTATTTGATTTACAACTTGGACATGTTAATTGTGATAAAGAGATTACACCACATGAGATGCATTTGATGCATGTATGTTCTTGTCTGCAGGTAAGGTTAAGATCTTTTGCATCAATATCAAAGATCAGATCAGCTCCTTTCCAATCTTTTTCGGACATTGGAAGATTTGGAAATGAATAGTATCCATTAGAACAATAAACATCAGATGGAATATTTGTGATTAACAATACTCTCAGTTCTTCATTTGATTTAATTCCAATATGTCTATTCATACCTCCATTAAATTTTTGATAACCAAACTCTCTTTCTGGTGCTCTTTCTGGAATTGAAAGCAAATCAAAATTCTCAAAATAATATTTCTTGAAAGTAGCCTCTACTAATTGTAAATCTTGTTCAAGCATTTAGAATCTTTTTTTTCTTAAATTGTAATGGGTTTATTATTCCATCACAATCGGATGTAGCAAAACAAAGATCTTTACTTTTTACCCTTTCACATGAAGGACATTTGTATGCAGTGCCACTTCCAGTGCTACCATTTAGAGAGTTTAATTGATACATTGTAATTTTTTCGTTATAATCTGGTGCATTCTTAAACAATGGGGCAATTTGTTCAATTGATTTCCCAACGCCTAAAAGATAAGTTCCAAGTAAAAATCTTCCAGAATGAGGCAAATTCTCACCTTTCTCCATTACATCAATTGCATGTTTAATACATGGCGGGTATTCTGATGATACCATAGTTGGTACATAGTATTTTTTAGCCAGAGAAGTTAGTTTCTCTAATGGTTTTTTAAATCCAGTCACCATAGAGGGGGATTTAGCTGATAGAATTTTTTTGCTAATGAAATTACTTAGTTCTGAACGTACAAGTCGTGCTACTTTTTCTGAAGTTAAAAATACTTTCCCATCTTCAACCTGACGATTAATTAATTTCCATTCTTTTTCATGAAAATGAACAGAGTGCATAAGATAGTCATATACTGGAATGAAAAATTGGTCTTTCTTATCTTTTGCTTCTTCTACAGTAATAGAAGAAAGAGAAAATATTATTTTTTTAGCTAATTCAACTTTATCTTCATCTGACATTTCCTTAAGATCTTTTTTAAGAAAATCTTCTGCTCGTCTTGCCTCTGCAAGAGAAAATTTTCTAATTAATGTATTATTTCCATTTAATTTTAGTAGAATTACAGCTAGAAGAAAAGAAAAAACTTCTATAGATAATGTGGCATCACTTGCTTCATTATTCTTAATAGCTGATTCATAGGGGATTCCCTCCGCAGCTGATTTTATTCTATGAATTGCTTGATCCATAAATAATTCTAAATCAGAATCAGAACCTAATTGTTCTAAAGTAAAGCCTTGATCTTTAAGATATTCTCCTGCATCGGCCAAAAAAGGATATTTTGACATTTCATCTTTACCTAAATCCGTCATGTCTTCTGTTCCAAATCTTTCCTTAAAAATTTAGTTTATTATTCAAAGTTTTTACTTATCAAAAATCACTACTGATTTAAATTATCCATTTTGAGTTGTTTTTTATGCAGATTGGTTGTCATGTATCTATTTCTGGAGCAATTCATCATGCAGTTGATAATGCTGTAGAAAGAGAATGTTCTGCTTTTCAAATATTTACTAGAAGTCCTCGAAGTTGGCATGCAAAAAAACTAACAAGTGAGGACATTAAAAATTATAAAACTAAACTCGATAGTAGTAAAATAGACAGATTAGCAACTGTAGCTCATATGCCTTATTTACCAAATCTATCTTCACCATCTAAAGATGCGTATTCAAAATCAGTAGATACTTTGTTAAAAGAAGTTGAAAGATGTGGAAATCTAGGTATACCATATTTAGTTACACATCTTGGAAGTCATTTAGGAACTGGAGAAAAAGAAGGAATAGAGAGACTCTCAAAAGCGTTAATGAAAATAGCTGAAATAAAAAATGATGTAACAGTACTACTTGAAAATACTGCAGGTCAGAAAAATTCAGTAGGTTCAGACTTTGATCAACTTGCATCTATTTTCTTTAGTTTAAAGCCAGCAAATCGATTTGGAATTTGTTTTGATACGTGTCATGCATTTGCTGCAGGATACGAACTAAGTACTGAAAAAGACGTTGAGAAAACTTTTGAAAAGTTTGATGAAGTAATTGGATTTGAGAATCTAAAAATATTGCATCTTAATGATTCTAAAGGAAAAATAGGATGTAATTTAGATAGACATTATCATCTAGGATTAGGCTTTATTGGAGAAAAAGGAATAGGAAAAGTGATAAAAATGATGAATAAGAAAAAAATTCCCATGGTTCTAGAAACTCCAATTGATGATACTAGAGATGATTTTGAAAATATCAAAAAGGCAAAAGAGCTTGCATAATCAATTAAAAATTTATTTTATGATACGAGCAGAAGCATTATGAAATATGAAGATTTAATGAAATTAGCTTTAGAGCGAGGATTTTATTTTCCTAGTTGTGAGATTTATGCTGACGCACAAGCTGGTTTTTGGGAATATGGACCTTCTGGTGTTAGTTTAAAAAATAAATTCCTTGAACTTTGGAGACGAGAACTTGTAAGACGTGATCGAATGATGGAAATTGATGGTTCACAAATTATGTCTCAATCCGTTTTTGAAGCATCAGGACACTTGGCAAGTTTTGCAGATCCTATAATCAAATGTAAAAAATGTAAATCAACATTTAGAGCTGATAGATTAATTTCAGATACAGTTAATGTTGTAATTCCAGAGAGTGCAGAGCTTGAAGACTTTGATAAGACTATTTCAGAAAAAAATGTAAAATGTCCTAAATGTAAAGGCGACTTTGAGAATACTAAAAAATTCAATATGATGTTTAAAGTAGGGATTGGTCCTGAAGATGAAGCAGCATATCTTAGACCAGAAACTTGTCAATCAATATTCGTGGATTTTCCACGGTTGTTTAAGACAATGCGAGGAAAATTACCTCTAGGAATTGCTCAAGTAGGAAAAAGTTTTAGAAATGAAATTGCTCCAAGACAAAGTTTGTTAAGATTAAGAGAGTTTTATCAAGCAGAAATTGAAGTATTTTGTAACCCTAACAAACTAAATGATATGGAAAGATTTACTGAGATTCAAGATACAAAAATTCGAATTCAAACTGATTCAGAACCTCAAACAATGACTTGTAAAGAAGCAGTTGAATCTGGAACTATTCCAAACAAGTTTGTGGCATACTATTTAGGAATACTTACTGAATTTTATGAAAAGACTGGAATTGATATCACAAAAAGTAGATTTAGAAAACTTGGAGAAAAAGAAAAGGCGTTTTATGCTGAAGTTGCATTTGATTTTGAAGTTGAGACATCTATTGGTTGGCTTGAGCTTGTTGCATGTAACTATAGATCTGACTATGATTTATCTAGTCATGCAAAGAAAAGCAAAGAAAAATTTGAAGTAATTGATGATGACCAAAAAGTTCTTCCACATGTTTTTGAAATTTCAATGGGAATAGATCGTAGTTTGTATACTATACTTGAACATAGTTCACGTATTGATACAGAAAATGATCGAACTGTACTTTCTATCAAACCATATTTAGCTCCAGTGCATGTAGGAATTCTTTCGTTAGTTAAAAAAGATGGTTTAAAAGAAAAAACAGATGAAGTATTTATGAATATTAAAACTAAATGTGATGCGTTTTTGGATCATGCAGGAGCTATAGGAAGACGTTATAGAAGGTTAGATGAAGTAGGGACACCATTAGCTGTTACAGTTGATCATCAGACACTCGAAGATAATACAGTAACTGTTAGAGAAAGGGACTCAATGAGCCAAGATAGAATTAAAATATCTGATTTAGAATCTTTTCTAGTAAAACATATTTCATTTCCTTGATGTTAAAAGTAATCAAAGTTCTTACTGAATGAAAATTTCTTGTTCTTTTTTGTAATATTTTCTATAGATTATAGCAACTATACTTCCAACAATTAATACAAGCAATATCCAATAGAAACAGAAGAAATCACATACCTGTCTATCAACTTGATCATCAGATTTTAGATTTGGATTCGTACCATCTTTCAATACTTCAGTGCCATCATCAACACCTCCATTATCAGTATCACGCTCAAGTGGGTTAGTTCCTAATTCAATTTCAAGACCATCTGTTAGTCTATCACCGTCAGTGTCTTCATTCAAAGGATCTGTGGAATACTTGGTAATTTCATCAAAATCAGATATTCCATCACCGTCAGAATCTCTAGGGGTTTTAGATTCCTGGGCTACATAATGGATCTTTAGAATACTTTCATCACCAGAGTGTAATTTTCCATCAGCTGATTCTTTGTATATTCCCCAATTACCAACTATTGGATCTATAGATGTGATTGTAAATCTCTCAATAACGTTATCTGAACCAGAATATCTAATACGGTATATCTGGTTATCAATTGTAATGCTTTCTATGTTTCTTGGTCCACCAAAAGTAGCTTCATTAATCATACATTCATCTCCAATACCAATTACACATGTACCATCTGGTGCTTCAACTCTAAAACTAGTATCAGTATTTTTATCAAATGAATGAAGAGAAGCAGCTCGACCAATGGTATTTCCTAATTTATCAACAAACAACTCTACATCAATTAATCCAGGAATAGTTTCAACTACTACTCGTGGGAATGTAGATAAATTGATTTCTTCAGTTTCAAATTGTTTTTCACAGAACTGTCCAATAGCCTTAATTTGGTAATCCATGACTTCTCCTGTCTTAGGTATCTTCCAGGCTAAAGCAACAATTGATTCACCATAATCAAAGTCTTGTTCTACAGTATCAGCTACTTTACCATCTACAATTAATGAAATAGTTCCTAAAGCTTTTTCAGAAATTGTATTATCAATATAGACAAGTGTGTTAAGAGTAGTTCCTTCAACTTGGATAGTTACTACTTCAAGATCATTCTCAAGAAGTGAGTACCCTGGTTTTACACTCATAAGATATTTGTTAGATTCTGAAACATTAGAGTCTTCATCAATTGCATGTATCCAATATCTTATTCCATCTGAATCTGACATAAACTCCCATGGGATTGTTCCTGAAACATTATACGATGATTCATCATTTGATGGATTAGATAGATCCATTAGGATACTTGAATAACTTTCAAATGGATCTCCTTGGTGAACAAACCTCATTTCTACGCGATTTAATGGTGATGAGCTATCAATAATACCTGAAACTGTTAGTGTTTGATTTGAATCAACAAAACATCCACCTCCTAACTTAGAACCTGAACCATCACCGAACTGAACTGAAAGATCACTGAATTTAGCATTACCAAAACCAGATGTTATAGGTCCAAGTATTCCTGGGAAACCAATTCCTGGTGTTGGAATTGAAGGTGTTGATGGAGTGGTTGAACTACCACCTCTACCTCCTCCACCACTGCCTCCGCTACTACCAGTACCAGAACCAGTACCTGGTCCTCCACCTGTTGTTGAAGTGGTAGTAGAGGTTGACTTTGAAGCTCTAGATGTTCCAAAATTGGTAAAGTGATTAGTTATGATTACAAAGAAGTTTTGTTCATTAAATTCTTCCAAAATGTCTTTCAAGGCAAGTGCTTCTTTTCTATCCGGATCTCCACCTCGTACAGGGTCTGGATGTGTTGCCAAAAATGAAATTGCTTGGCTTATGACTTCGTTAATGGTAGTATCAGGTATAGCACCTGCTCTTAAATTAAGTATGGTTGTAAGAAGATGGGATCTAAGTGAATCCTTAGCATCTTTAGCACTTGCATTCTTTAGAATAGATATTACTTCTTCAACAGTTACAACAGTAATATCACCAAGATAAATTGGACCTAGCTTTAACATTGCCGCTACTTGTTCAGGATGATTTTTCCAAAATCCTTTACCAAATTGAATGAAACATTCTTCATTTGAATTTAATTTAGTTTCATCAGAAGAAAGAACATCCTCATCACATTGAGTTGTGATAAATGTTATTTCATCATCCCCTGGATTCTCGAAAAATCCTAGTAATTCTTCGTCGCCTGTAACAGGGAATGTTATTCGAATAGGTTTGTCAAATGTTAGAGATTCTAGTTCTTGACCAACTTTAATTGCTAATGTTTGATTATACGTTGTAGTAGTTGTTGTAGTAGTGATTGTAGAACCATCAGTAGTTACAGTTGTTATAGTTTCTGTAGGAATTGTAGTTGGAGATAATGTTGGCAATATTATTTTTCCATTATAAGTTGAGGGACCAGTAACGATTGTTGAATCACCAAAGTCAATAATTGCTTCTGTTATATCATTATCATCAATGTCGGCATCTACTCTTAAGGCATTACAAATCTCTATTGAATTATTTTCTCCAATTTTTTCCAATATTTGTGCATAGTTTAACTTAACATTTTGTGCACCATCCTCAATGAAAACTGAATTTAATGCAACTTCACATTGAGTGAATACCAATTCGAGATTATCTTGACTAAGGGTATATGACTGCTTGATAGGATCTACTAGGATTTGATTATCTTGCAGATTTTGTAGACCAACTGCACTATCATTAAATGAAATTTCTTCTATTAGATTAAGATGAATTTGTCCATTAATAGAAATTAAATGAGATGTTTCTTCGATACTAAGCATTTCATTTAATTCAATTTGGAATTCTCTTTTAGCATCAAAATCATTTTCTTGTAATTTTAATTGCTCCTCTAAAGATATATGAGTAATCTTTTCTGTATTAAATTCAGTATCTATGAATTGAAGATTCTCTTCTAATTCTAATTGAATTATTCCATTAACTTTTACTATGTTTGATTTATGAACTATGTTTAGTGTTTCTGCTAGATCTATTTGGAATGTTTGTTGTTGTGCGGTATCATCAGTGAGTGTTAGATTCTCTTGTAGAGTGATTTGGAATGTTTGTTGTTGTGCGGTATCATCAGTGAATGTTAGATTCTCTTGTAGAGTTATCTCTATCATACCATTGACTTGTGTGATTAGAG
>JBFFWG010000019.1:0-19569 GCA_041570395.1 Nitrosopumilaceae archaeon | reverse complement strand
GGAGTAATCAATCCAGAATCAGGAAAAATTCAAGAATTTACGCCTGAACTACCTATGGAATTGCCTGATGCACTCTATTTTGATAAAGAGGGAACTCTGTGGATTGCAGCTCATGGAGGACGTGCTCTTGTTAAATTCAATACAGTTCTTGAAACATTTGAAAGAGTAGATGTTCCTGATCCAAGATCATTACCATTTGGAATGATAGAAGATAGATATGGAAACATTTGGTTTGCACAACACGAAATTGATAAAATTGGAGTATATGATCCTCACAATGATAATATTATAGAAATTCTAGTACCAACAGAAACATCATTTGTGCAATTCATTACAAAAGATAATGAAGAAAATATTTGGTTTGCTGAACAACGTGGAAATAAACTTGGTATGATAAAAATTTCAGAGATTCCAAGCTTAGGATTATCAGATGCTTCAGTTCAACAAGATGAAATAAAGTATGTAGAACTTGTTGCACCACTAATTTCTATGGGAATCATTGCTACATCATTATTTTTTGTAAAAAGTGTTAATGATAAAAGAAGAATTGATTCTCTAATTCAATAACTTAATTTTAAAAAATTTTTTAGTAATTGCTATCATTAAAAGTACTCCACTTGCCAATACTAAACCTGAAAGTAATCCAAATTCCGGAACAACAACTAAACCAAACTCAGTTTCAGAACCAGTACCCCTAATATTTTCAAATCTGATTACAGTTGGGCCAGTCTCATCTTCACTGAAAGTATATTCTTCAAATTGTCCACCAACTTCTGCTTTTCCTGAAGTCTTATAGATTTCAACATTATTTTGTAGAATAATAAAATCATAAGTTGATTGCCTAAGTGGTTCTCCTGTTGTTGCATCTCGTATTGTAAATACAAATTTGGTATTTCTTTCTGGTTCAATTTCTATTGGAACCCATGAAAGGTCAACCTGAAATGTTTCATCCCTAGTCATAGCAGTCATAGGAAAAGATACAATATCACTTACTTGTAATGAAAATAACATAAAATCTGGAAGTTTTTCACCAGATTTTTTTTGTTCCTGTTTTAGATATTGTAAATGATCTTGAAGTAATACAAAATGTACAATTCTTTCATTTTCTTCAGTGTAATCATCAATTATTACGTTTGATTTGAATAGATCTATTCCATTAATTTTTCCTGAATAACTAGGAGTTAGAAAATCAACAAAATCCTTTGGAAAGTGAATTTCAGTATGAACTACTGGAATATGTGAAACAGTTTTTTCACTCCAATCAAAAGGCATTTGAAATGTTATTTGATTATTTTCAGAATCATAATTAAATTGAGATAATTTATCAAAATATGATTTAGATTTAAAATCAATTGAGTTATAATCAGCACTTTGAAATTGATAATCCAATGATTCTATCATACTAACATCTACAGAATAAACTCCCAAATCTTCTACAATGTTTGTAGGTTCATCAATTGTTCTTAATTCAATTTCAAAATTAAATAATCCACCAGATTGAAAAATAGGTCCTTCTAATTGAATAGGTTGGGAGTCAGTAGCATACCAAGCATCAAGTAGGGGATCTTTTTCTGCAATTATTTTAGTGACTGGTGCTGCTGAAGGAATTACATTAATTAATAGACTACCATCAGGAGTAAAAAAATAATTTCTAAAAATAATTTGATCATTATGAGTTAATCCAATTAAAAATGTGGCATTTTCTATATTTTCTTTAGTTTTAGAATCTAATGCAGTAATAGTGATAAACTGATCACTTGATTCATCAAAATATTGTGGAATTTCAATAGATATAGAAATGTCTCTACCATCTACATCAATTGTAGTTGTATCTAATCCCCAACCATGACCATAACTATATTGAATTGGAATAATAAAAAATACTATCAGAATAATTCCTATAAAAAATATCAAATTATTTTTTTTCATAATGTTACTAGTTTTACTGTATCCATTTTTTTATTTGTTTGAAAGTCTCTAGTGATTGTAGAAACTCGTTCAGCTTCACCATCAATTACAAAAAGTTCCATACATTTATCACCTTCAATTTTGCTATGAAGATGAGTTGTGATAAGATCTTCAAAATTATGTTTTATTCCACTAACAATGTGATCAAATTCATCATTATGAACAACAAGTAATATTGCATGTATGGTTCCAGAAAGCTCTGTCTTTTGTTTTGTTTCTGAAACAAAGTTTCTAATTCCAGCTCTTATGGCCTCAGATCTTCCAGAAAATCCCATAGATTTTTTGAGCTTGTCAATTTCAGATAGAATGTCATTATTTAGAGAGATTGAGACGATTGGCATGGATTTGATGTTATTAAATATCTTATAAATTTGTACTAAAAATTATTAACTTTTATTAGATTTATTAATAATCATAGCCAAATTTAGGAATGAATGGACAAGTTGCAGCAGCTATAGTATCTATTCTAGTAATAATTCCACTTGTATCAATTGGACTCTGGAATTCTAATGCTACAAATTTAATTGAAAAAGCTGAGGGGCATTCCAAAATTGTTGCCATTGCATCATTTTATCCACTCTATGAATTTACAAAAGAACTAGGTGGAGACAAAGTAGATGTCTCATTATTAGTTCCAAAAGGTGTAGAACCTCATGATTGGGAACCAACAATTCAAGATATTCAAAGAATTGAACAAGCAGATTTGATAATTATTAATGGAAATGGATTTGAAAATTGGGTAGATAAGATTGATTCATCAAAGATTACAATAATTAATTCTGGTAGTTCATTTGGTTGGGTAACATCAGAATCTACGTTTCCAGTTGATTTTCATTATTGGCTTAATCCTCTTTCTGCAAAATTACAAGTTAAAACAATTACAGATGGATTAATCAAAGCTGATCCTGAAAATGCTGATTATTACAAGAATAAAAAAATAGCTTATGAATTGAAATTAGATGAACTTCATTCAAAAATAAAAACAGAATTGAATGGATGCAAAAAGGATTTTATAGCTTTCCATGATGCATTTTCATATTTTGCAAAAGAGTATAATCTTAATCAACATACTGTAATACAGTCAAATGATCCACATAGTGAACCTACATTAAAAAAACTTGAAAATATAATTCAGCTTGCAAAATCATTAGATATTGATGTTATATTTACTGAAGAAGGGATAAATTCACGAACATCGCAAGTTATTGCAGATGAATTAGGTGGCAGAGTTTTAGTTTTATCATCATTAGAAATAGTAGAAGATGGATCATCTTATATTAAAAAAATGGAACAGAATCTTTCAAATCTAAAAGAGGCTTTATGTAATTGAAAATTATAGAGATAAAAAATTTAACAATTGAATATCCTGGAAATAAAGCAATTGATAATGTAAGTTTTTCAGTTGATCAAAATGATTTTTTGGGAATTATTGGACCAAATGGAGCTGGAAAATCAACATTATTTTCTTGTATGTTAGGACTAAATAATCAATATAATGGAACTATTTCTTTTTTTGGAAAAAACATTAGAGAATCAAAAAAATATCTTAAAGATATAGGATATGTTCCTCAAAAACCAATTTTTGAAAAGAATTTTCCTGCTACTGTTAGAGAAATAGTACGAATGGGATTAAGGAAAAAATCTGATGAAAAAAGAGTCGACAAGGTACTTCAAGATGTGTGGATTCATGAGCTCAGTCATAAACGAATAGGGGAATTATCAGGAGGTCAACAACAAAGAGTGTTTATTGCAAAGGCTCTCGTAGGAGACCCTAAAATATTGATTTTAGATGAGCCTGTTACAGGAATTGATACTCAAAGTACTGAATTATTCTATGGGATATTACGTGATCTTAACAAAAAACAAAATATTACAATTATTTGGTCATCTCATGATTTAGATGCAGTAAATAGACTTGCAAATAAAGTAGCATGCCTAGATAGAACTTTATTTTTCCATGGTATTTCTGAACAATTTTTCAACAATGATGAATTAGTAAAAAAATATTCTGAAGCTTCAATGCAAAAACATATGCATCATCATATAGAATCATGACTTTGGAGATATTTTCTTACGATTTTATGCAAAGAGCTCTAATTGCTGGAATAGCTATTGCATTGTTATGCTCAGTAGTTGGTTTGTTTTTAGTTTTAAGAAGATATTCTCTTTTTGGCGATGCAGTAGCTCATTCATCTTTTGGAGGAATTGCGTTAGGGCTTCTAATTGGAATTTATCCACTATGGACTGCATATGTAATTTCAATTATTAGTGCAGTAGTAATTACAAAAATAAAACAAAAGTTTGATATTTCAGGTGAAGCTTCTGTTGCAGTTTTATTATCTTCTGGAATTGCAATTGGATTAATTTTAATTAGTTTATCAGGAGGATTTAGTGTAGATATATTCAGCTTTCTATTTGGAAGCATTCTATTAGTAAGTGTTGAAGATACAATTCTAATTCTAGGTCTAACAGGTTCAATTCTTATTGTGATTCTTTTGTTATACAGAGAGTTAATTTATTCAACTTTTAATGAGGAACAAGCAAAGGTTAGTGGAATTCCAGTAGAAAAAATCAACTATCTTATTGTTTTCATAGCAGGAATTACTGTAGTAACTTCGATCCAATTAGTTGGAATATTACTTATCTCTGCTCTATTTGTTATTCCAAATGTAACTGCTATAATGTATGGAAGAAGCTTCAAACAAACCATATTACTTTCAATTTCTTTTGCAGTTTCTGCAGTTATACTAGGAATAATAATTTCTTATCTTGTAGACATTACACCATCAGGTTCAATTGTAATGTTATCACTTGTATTTTTTGGAGGAACTATAGGTTTAAAATCATTAGGATTAATCAATCGTTCTAATACATTAAATAAATTATCTTTGTCTAATCACTTTGTTAATGACTAGAGGAACATTTGAACGATCAAATGGTTTAACAACATAATCTCTTGCACCAAGTTTTATTGCATCTTGGACAATATGTTTTTCTTCAACAGAAGTTATCATAATTACCTTCGCTGTTGGATCAATCTTAAGAATAGCTCTTAATGCTTGAATTCCATCAGCACGAGGCATGTTTACATCCATTGTTACTAGATCAGGTTTGATTTTTTGAAATGCTTTAACGCCTTCAATTCCATCTCCTGCCTCAAAAATTTCAGATGCAAGCCCATTACTTTTGATAATATCTTTTAGTACACTTCTCATAAAGGATGCATCATCAACTACTAAAATTCTAGAAGCAACCCCTCTAGTCATTATACTCTACACCTATGTTGCATTGTTCTTGTTTCCCTAGATCCTGTAATAATTCTGAGTTTGTTCGCCTTGAACATACATTTTCGAAAATTCCAATCAAGTTTTTTTTGTTGATTTTATTACCTATATTATGCATGTTTGTTATCTCCAATAAAATTTGCCAATTTTTTAGAAGATGATATGTTTTTTTTACTCAAGTTTGAATTTGATTTAGATTCAACAGATGATTTTTTTTGATAAATTCTATCCCTAGAATTTAATGATAAAAATGAATTTTGTAATTTATGTCCCCAAAGGGTTTCATCCATTCCTAAAACTAAATATCTATTTGGTTTTAGAACAGTATGAAATTTTTTGAAAATTAGATCTTGAGCATCTTTTCCATAATAGATTAATAGATTTCTACAAAAAATTAGATCAATATAACTAACAGGAAATGTTGTAATATCTGCAAGACTAAATGATACAAGATCTTTAATTTTATTTATTATTTCATATTTTCCATCATTGGTTTTTTTGAAATATTTTGTAATTAGTAATGAATCTAAATTTTTTAAATTGTCCGATGTATAGATTCCTTTACGTGCATGTTGTAATGCTTTTGAATTGATATCAGTTGCCAATATTTTGAATTTATTATCTAGGTTTTTGTATGCTTCTGAAAACATTATTGCAAGACTGTAAGGTTCTTCCCCTGAAGCACAACCACAACTCCATATACGTAATTGGTCATTTGGTTTTGAATTTTTTAATAAATTTGGAATGATTTTATTTCCAAAAACATGCCAGACTTGTTTATCACGATAGAATTTTGTTACGTTGATTGAAAGAGAATCATATAATGTTCCTAATTCATTAAGATCTGAATTTAGAAGTTGAGCATATTGAGAACTACTAGTCATACTCAACATCTTCATTCTTACACCAATTCTTCTTGAAAGAAATGTTGGTTTAAAGTAGGATAAATCTAATCCACGTTTTTTATGAACAAATTGTGTTATTTCTTTTAGATCTTGTTCAGATATAGAAATTTCTAAAGTCATAATTAATTTGCCTCCTTTTCTATTTCTTTTAGAAGATCATCTAATTCAGAATTTTTTCCACCAGTAATGTAAGATTCTGTATCATTTAATGAAGAAAGTTCTGAAGGTTTTTTCTTTCCATTTTGATTAATAATTTTTCTTGCATCATTAGAATTTTGAACTATAATCATATGGATTCTAATTCCACTTTCTTTACCTATTAGCTCAGCATCTGCAATTATTGCCGAATCAGTTGTGTTGATTACATCTTGAGCAGATTTTTTTACTAATGATTCTAAATCGCTTTGTAAGTAATCAGGAGTAGAGAGATCTACTCTAAATCCAGTTCCAATAGCCATAGCATTGAAAAATGAGCCTGTTAAAATGTTAGCAACTTCTTGTATTGCAGAAGTTCCCATTTCATCAATTTCTTGAATTTCATCTTTACCTAGTAGCTTAGCTGCAATTTGTTTAGCATATTTCATTTTAATTGCATAACATATCTCAATGTGAATATCACCTTTTCCCCTAAGTCTTACTCCACACATTTGAATTTCGTCAGAAGACAGCTTGATGTTATTAGGATTGAAAAATCGTTTGTCTAAAATCATTACATTATAGTTTATTGCCTCTGATAGCAATGTGGAAAGAGATGATGAAGTTTGTAATGCAATGTATTCATTAATTACTTTAGTGAAAATTTCAACTTCGTTTTGTTTTAGATTTGATTTATCGTCCATTATATTTCATTTCCTAAATTATCATTCCAGGATCAAGTATCAGGGCTACCTTTCCATTAGGTAGAATAGTTGCATTTCTGAAAGAGTTTTCTAAATCAGAAGTGTTATTGAATTTTTTAATTACAATTTCTTGTTTGTGTTCAAATGAATCTACAACAAGACCATAAGGTTTTCCTCCCTTATCAACAATGATTATTGTAACTTGATTAGATTTTATTTGTTTATTTTCTGGTATTTGAAGTATATCTGAAACTCTAACAATTGGAACAATTTTATCTTGATGTTCAATTACTTCTACACCATGTAAGCTTTTAATTTCATTTTTATTTATTTTTACAGTAGTTGTAATACTTGATAATGGTAAAATAAATTTTTCATTTGAAATGTTAACTAATAATCCACCAATTATTGATACACTTAGGGGTAGCATTAAGATCATTGTGGTTCCTTTTCCCATTTCTGTACTAATTTGGATATTACCACCAATATCTCGTACTTTGTTAATTACTACATCCATTCCTACACCCCGCCCAGAGATGTCTGTAACAGTTTTTGCAGTTGATAATCCTGGGGTTCCTAACAAATCAATAATTTTCATTTCAGAAAGATCGTTTGCTTCTTCTTGAGTTATGATTCCGTTTTCTACTGCTTTTGCTTTTACTTTTTCTAGATCTATTCCTTTACCATCGTCTTCAATTTTAATTGCAATCTGTTCTCCAACATGATAAGCAGATAATTTTATGTTGCCTGATTCAGATTTCTTTAAGGATTTTCTTTCAGATGGATTTTCAATACCATGATCAACGCAATTTCTTAGAATGTGTAAAAGTGGATCACTGATTGCATCTAGTATGGTTCTGTCTAGTTCAATTTTTGAGCCATCCATTTGAAGATTAACCTCTTTACCTAGTTTGTTGGCAGTATCTCGAACTACTCTTTCTGATCTCTTGAAAATTGTGTCTATAGGAACCAATCTAAGTTTCAAAGATTGATATTGTAAATCTGAGACTAACCTTCCTAAATCCATCAATACAGTTTTTGATTTAACTGAACTCTCTTCTTTTAATGAATTTTCTAATTTCATTTTTGAGATTAGTAATTCACCAACTAAATTTACTAGTGAATCAAGATCAGACATTTTAACTCGTATAGTAGGTAATTGTGCAGGTTGCATATTTTCTTCAGTTTCAATTTGTTGAGGTTTATTAGGATTTTTTAGCATGGATAAATAAGATTCTAAATCAATTTTTTTATTTTCATCATTTATCATTTGTTGTAAAGCATCTAGACATTTGAAAAGAGCACTGGCAAGGTTATGAGATAATTTTTCCTGTTTTTTTCTTATACCGTCAAAAATATTTTCTATATTTTTACATAGATCTTTTGTTTGATCATACCCCATAGTAGCTGCCATACCTTTGATAGTATGTGCTGAACGAAAAATTAGATCCAAATGTTCTTTAACTTCAGGCTCATCTTCAAGTTTTAGTAAAGCATGATTCATAATATCAACATGTTCTAAAGCTTCTGTCACATACATTTCTCGATAATTATTATCAGACAAGTTTTTCGACCAACTCTTGAATTGTTTGAGGAATTTTTGATGTAGGCAATAATTTATCGACTGCTTGTAAATCTACAGCGGCTTTAGGCATACCATAAATTACTGATGAAGAACTATCTTGAGCAATTGTACTTCCACCTCTTTTCTTAATAGTTTTCATTCCAAATGCTCCATCATGTCCCATTCCTGTAAGTAATATTCCAATAGTATTAGATCCAAAAACTTCTGATGCTGAAACCATAGTCATGTTTACAGCAGGCTTTACACCAAATCTTTTTGGTCCATCTATTAGCTTGACTCTCATGTTTGAATCAACAATCATATGATATCCACCTCTAGCAACTAATACGGTTCCTTCTCTGATTATATCACCATCTTCAGCTTCTTTGACAGGAAGTTCACAAGTTTCATCTAACCTAAGTGCAAGTGGTCCTGTGAATTCTTTTGGCATATGTTGTACAACTAGAATTGCAGCTTTCAAATCAGATGGCAAAGATGAGATAATGGATTGAAGAGTGTTAGGACCTCCAGTAGAAGAACCAATAACTATCACTCTAGTAGCAGCGTTTGGAGCTGAAATAATTTTTTTCCTAGGTTTTAATTTTTGAATATTTTTTACGATTAAATGATTTGGTTCAGCTTTTGAGGCTGTTTCAATTTTTGAAATTAAATTTTCCTTTAGTTCATGTATTTGACCAGGATTAGTAGAGGATATAGGAACAAAATCTAATGCTCCATTTTCTAATGCATCTAAAACAACTTTTGCTCCTTCTTGAGAAAAACTACTGACTACAATAATTGGTACGAGTTTATCTTGCTTAACGACTTCTTCGATGAATGTAAGTCCATCCATAGTTGGCATTTCAAGATCAAGTAAAATTACATCAGGTTTGTTTCCATTTAGTTTACGTAATGCTTCTGCACCATCTCTTGCAGTATTAGTTACTTTGATATTGTCTTTAGAAATTAAATCACTCAGAAGTTGAGTCATGTATTTTGAATCATTAACAATCCAAACATCAATTTGATCTTCAACAGATTTTGTCATCAATTTGTATCATTCCAGTTCCAAACAGATTCATGATCTACATTTGTGTAAATCATGGGTATGGATTATTTTTGTACCTCCGTAGAAAGATCTTCTTGTTCATCTTCTCTGAAAACTTCTTTGAGCTCTTCTGGTATGTCGTCATCATTTTCTAGATTTGAATTTGTTTTAGAATTTATTTCGCTAGTTTGATGAGTATCTGAATTATTAATTTCAAGTTCTTCTTGAAATTGATCATCTTGATTTTCTTCTGAGTCTTCAAGCAATGCAATAATATCTAAAAGTACAAGTAGATGTCCTTGAGTTTTTGCAATTCCTTTAATGTAATGATATGATTCAAATGAATCAGTAGGAACAGGTTCAATCTCGTTAGGAGCTATTTGCATTACATGCTCAACTTTATCTACAATTAATCCATAAATTGAATCTCTAACATCAGCAATAATTATTTTATAATTTTTTGGATTTTGTAAATCTGCTTCTCCAAATCCCAATCTTTTTTTAATATCAATTACAGGAATAATTAATCCTCGAAGATTCATTACGCCTTGAACAAATTCTTTTGCTTTTGGAACGGTTGTAATATCAGTAAAATTTCTAATTTCTCTAATCTGTTCTATTGGTACTGCATAATTTTCTTTTTTTTTGGTAGTCTCATTAACTAAACTGAATGTAATTACCTGTAGAGAATCAACTGGAACGGTTTCAACTTTCAATTTTTTCCTCCAGTTGTGATTCGGAACTAGTAGCCTCTTGAAATTCATTGATTAATTCTTCGTCTGAAAATTCTTCATCCTTATTTTTGGAAAATGATTTTTTAGATTTTGATTTATTTGAAGTTAATTCATTTGATGGAACTTTGAATGATTGAACCTTTTTAGCAAGTTCTTCGGCCAATAAGGCGATATTTTGGCTAGAAGATGAAATTTCTTGAGTGGCAGTAGTTTGCTGTTCTACTGCAGCATAAGCTTGATCTGTTGCAAATGCATTTTCCTCTGCTACAGCTGCTACTTCTTGAACTTTATAGCTTATTTTAGATAAAGCGTTAAGTGATGAATCAACAACAGAACGTCCTTCTTCTATTTCTGTAGCACTATCATCAATAGAAGCTACAGTTATGTGAATATCTTCTTGTATTTCACCAATTAGTTTATCAATTTCTTCAAGAGACTTTGCAGAACCTTCAGCAAGTCTTCTAACTTCTTCAGCAACTACAGCAAAGCCTCTTCCAGATTCTCCAGCTCTAGCTGCTTCAATTGCAGCATTTAATGCTAATAGATTAGTTTTTTCAGAAATTTCTCTAATTACTTCTACAACAGATGTAATTTTTTCACTTTTTTCTGCTAGATTTTTTACTTTAATTGATGATTGATTTGTTAATTCAATAATTCTTGACATTTTATCAGCTGCAGTTTCACCTTCTTTGGAATTAAGATCCATTACACTATCCACAATTGTTTTTGCTTCTGCAAGCTCAGAAGCTTGTGATTGAGAACCTGTTGCGATTTGTTGAACTGTTGTTGATACTTCTTCTACACTTGCATTAAGTTGCTCTGAGGCAGCAGCAGATTCTCGAGCATCCCTGGCTACTTTGGTTGAAGTTTGTTTGACATCCATAACTAGTTGACGAAGAGATGTAACCATATTATCTAATGAATTTGTAAGATCACTAATCTCCTGAGTTGAATTTGATCTGATAACTTTAACATTCAAATCTCCTTCACTAATCTTTTTTGCGATTTCTGCTGCATTTTTTATTGGATCAGTTGTATTATGTGCAAAGAAGGCAATTAATGCAAAAATACCTATTGAAATACCAATTAATACCATCATTGTATTAATTACATTATCAGCAAATCCTGCATCTACACCATTTAATGCAAAAATTGAGTATCCAGTTCCAGCTAAAATTGAACCTAACAGAACAATCTGTAATACAAGTAATTTGTTCTTAACACTAAGAATAGATGAAAACTGTCTTTCGTTGCTCACAATTCATAATTTTGATTTGAGTCAATAACCCTACATGTGTATAATGTGAACAAACATTTTTTTCAAAATGTTATATGAAGAATCTAAAAATCTTGGACGGATAGAAGGTATACTCTTAAAAATAATGTGTTTTTAAAAAAATATGATTAGGCTCCTACGTCTCCAAAGTCTAAGATAGAAGCCTCAAGGAAGTCAGTCATCAGTACATCCATTGCAAATGTGGTTACTGATCCTAATACTGCAAGTAATGCTATATGATAAAAGACTGTTTTATACAGTCCACCTTGAGCGACTTTAAGAGCAACTGCACTAATTACTGATGTCATTATAATCATAACTGGTAATATCATTTCCATAAATGCAGGATCAATTGGAGATATAGGAAATGCATTATTAGAAATATCAATAGAACCAATTAACTCAAAAAATATTGCAGTTAGTTTATTCATCAAACCAAATACTCCAAGAGTTAATACGTGCAGTACAATTATGATTGATTCAAAAGTTTTTGCAGTTTGAGATCGTTTTCCTCGAAGCTCATTAATTTTTATTGTAATATCAGCTACAGTGTTTCCAGTTTCATTCATATCTCCACCTTTATCCAATGCAGTAGAAATTACTTGATTTCCATTAGCAACAATTTCACTGCCACAATCCCTTGAAAACAATTCAAAACCATGTCTTTGATCAACTTTGTTTTTAATTCTATTTTTCAATGAGATTACATATTTTTGAATAGGACCAAAATCACTTCTTAAAACTGCATCTAAGGCTTGACCCATTGAACCTACTGTTGATAATATTTCTCCAAAGTGGCGAATGAATTCAGGATACCATTCGTTTAATTTTTTTATTTGTTGTTCCATTTT
This sequence comes from Nitrosopumilaceae archaeon, assembly GCA_041570395.1. GTDB lineage: Archaea > Thermoproteota > Nitrososphaeria > Nitrososphaerales > Nitrosopumilaceae > CSP1-1. The sequence continues at coordinate 7,100 of JBFFWG010000019.1, read as the reverse complement.
CCTTGCCAACATTCCTGGATAAAATAAGGGAGCAAATGATAGTCCTACGATTAGACTTAGAGGGACAGCCCCACTCATCAACAGTGCCATACCAATTCCTACTCCAGCCCCTACAGATAGGTATATTTTGATTCTAAATTTTAGATCAACATCTTCTCTGCTAAATCCAAGTTTATCTCTAGGAAATAACATGTACATGATAACAACAAATATGCTCATTGTAATACCAACACCAAGTAATGAATAGACCAAGATTAATTCAGATGATGTTGCACCTGTTAACATTGTCATAATTGAATTTGCAGCAATCATGAAAGCCGCAGTGGACATTAATGTGTAAAACATTTCTAGAAACAATTTTTGCATTTCTAATTTTCTTTCGTATTCAATTGCATAACTAAGAAGTGTACCTTTTAATTCTGCTTTAAAATATGTGCTTAATTTATCACCTAGTCTTACTACTTGGGCAAATTTTACTAAAAGTTGTTTTAATTGGTTTGCTGAATCACTAGAAACTTTTAAGGCAATCATTTCAAGCGATTTAGCCATACCATATGTCCAACCAACCCCTAAACGATATGCGTCTCTGAATGCTTCTGTATACTTTCCATATCCACTATATTGGGTGGTCTTGACTAGGTCAGTAGCTTCAATTTCACCAGTTGAGATTGAATAAAGATAGGCAATAAAATAAACAAATTTTTCGTCACTTTTTTGTAAATCAGCCAGTGATAGAGATTTTAGAAGGGATAATTGCATTACAGTGTTTCAAGCTCCTTCAAAAATGCCTCTAATCCAATCTCTCTACAGTGTGCGATTGAATCAAAAACATCATAAAAATTGAAGATTTTCTTTTCAACCATTTTTTCAAGAATTTTAGCGCGTAAAGCTAATTCTTCATACAGAATGCCTTCTTCTCGTTTATCCATTCCTCGCAATTGTAAAAGCTTTGATGCAAATAATGCACTACTTCCTTTTCCTCTAAATTTGGTAGTATCTGTTCCTGGATCCCAATTAAACACAGGAATGAACATGATGTTGTTACCTTGTGGATTGTACCCTAAGATTTCGTTGATTGAAAGAACTCTTCTTACTCTTTTTCCTCCAGGTCCTTGAACAGCACCTTGAAACACTGCAAGATTTAGGTTATCCATGTGAGTTTTTGGAACGTTAATTGGATCGTTAGAAAGTCTTTGTACAAGAGATGTCATGTTTGCTGCGTGGAATGTACTAATTACAGGGTGACCAGTCTGCATGGCTTGAAATGCAATATTTCCTTCAGCACCTCTGATCTCACCGACTATGATATAGTTTGGTCTCTGTCTTAACGCAGCTTTTAGCAGATCAAACATAGTTACACTAGAGTAATCATTTCCAGTATACCTTGTTGCTTCTGTAATCCAGTTTGCGTGAGGTAAAGTAAGTTCTGGAGTATCTTCTATAGTTACAATCTTCCAGTTTGATGGAATAAATGCAGTAAGTGCCATAGCAGTTGTAGTTTTACCAGAAGCAGTTTCTCCACAGATAAAAGTACTCATTCCCTCATTAAACATCATCCACATGTAGGCGGCTTCATTGTAATCAAATGCCTTTGAAGTTAATACTTGTGTGATTGAAAGAGGAGTACTTGCAAATTTTCTTATCGTAGTATTTGTTCCTTTTCTGCTAATGTCTTTACCATAAACTATGTTAATTCTAGAACCATCTGGAAGACTTGCATCAATTACTGGTTTAGCATGAGAGATTGTTTTTCCAAATTGTTCTGACATGCTAATCATTAGCTCATCAATTTCTTCTTGACCAAGAAACAATGGAGATTTTAAAGCACCAAATGACTTGTGAATAACATACACGTTTCCTGCACCAATAATTGAAATATCTTCCAGGTTTGAATCAGCAAGGAATGGATCTAAAATTCCTGTTCCTGCACGTTTTTGTAAAAAGTGATACTTGAATCCTGGAAAGTCCTTTTTTGAGATTGGTAAAGTTTCAAGTTTGTATGCATCTCCTAGTTTTGAATAATCGACTGGCTCATTAGTAATAGAGACATTTTTGTCAATATAGTTTTCAACCATGTTGAATCGTTCAGTAATTTCAACAGGAGGATCTAAATCACCTGATTTTGCAGCAAACATGCCATCTGCAAGTTCCATTATTTTACGTTCAGGGATATCTGGCTCTACGATAACATATTCCATGTATCCATCATCAGATGCTGTATGTGGATTAATGTGGATGAATGATTGTTCAGATACGGGATACATTACATTTGGTTCTTTTAGCTTTTTGTGTTCTGGTTTTAATTGATCTGTAAAGATAGGTAATGGGTTTCCTTGGTTAGTATAGGTATCCAAGTATCTTAGTAGATGAGGTGTTTTTTTAAGAACTTCAATAAAATGTGTATCTTTTACTTGAGAAAAATCAAAAGGCATTGCCTATTTCCTCCTCTATGCGTTTGCCATTGAGATTGGTACAACTTTAATTCCAAATACTTGATCAACCTCAAACGCAAATCCAGATTCTGGTGTAGTTTCTGCACCAATTAATTTTACAATTTTACATGTTTTAACATCTTTACCACCAACATTTGTTGCACCAAGTTGTAAGAATACATCTACACTGCCTGTAATTCTTTGTGCAATATCAGGAGGGATATCATTTGGATGAATTGTAATTATTACAGTCATTCCACTTGCTACAAGATATTTACATTGTGTAAAGAAATCTAAAATTTTTGTCGCATCAGAAAATACTGTGAGTAATGATAAAGAATCAATTATTACAACATTAGTTTCTTTGAAGCTATTGCTAATGTATTTACTTATTACTGGTAAGAGATGTGCAGATTGTTCTCTATTCCATTTTATACCATATACATGAAGTGGCATTATTGTTAATTTATTTTGTAAAAATGCATGAGAAAAATTGTAAGTGATGGCTTTCATATTTTCAATGTATTCTTTTACTGTGTTTTCAGTGATGCATAGAACTTTTTTATCACTATCAAGTAGGCCTTTCATAAATAATGCAACCATTGCACTTTTTCCTGTACCATGTCCACCCTCAATTAGCATTAAAGTCGGAATAGGTATAGTGTCACCAAATTGCCTATCTACTTCTTCATTTCCAGTTTGGAAACTGCCTGGCATTTAATCTACCTCCACTACTAATTTTTGTAAAATACTAGCTAGATCAAGTATAGAGTCCAACACTGGATCAACATTGAAAAATCGATATAAGATGGTGTTTGCTTTTTTTGAACGAATATTAGAAATTTGGGTTTAAGATGCAGTTATTGCATTTGAAGCAGTTACGCCGTTATCAGTAGAAATTGATACTATTACATCACCATTTGCAAAAATTGGATTAGATAATTTAGCATTAATGTTGGCAACTTCATCAGTATTTAAAATTCTTGGATCTATAATGTCATTTGTTATATCACTTATCACCCAATCAGAAGTAGCTCCGGTAGAAATTCCTTTAACTTCTACTTCTGCCCAAGAAACCGTTACTTTATCATTGGAACCTCCACCTCCAAGACAATCATCTCCTGGACCAATTCCTCGTGCACAATCTCCTACAAAGTCTAAACTTAGAGCTGTATAATCAGTTATACTAGCAATTTGAGGATCACTAAGTGATTGCGAAGATTCCCCATATCCAACATCATCATCGGGTAGCTGACCTGCTTCGGTCCATGTGGCAATTGTAGCTACACCTTCAAGTAAAGTAACTATAAGATCTGGATCAGCACTACCATTGTTTTCCTCAGCAAAAGTATAACGTACTGTAACATCAGTAACAATAGTCGGAGTAGGGTCATCAGTTAAAGTAAATTCAACTTGATCCTGGTCAGCATTATTTAGATTAGCTGTTGCAATATCTTCAGCATCACTTCTTACAACTTCGTTAATACAATCCCAAGCACTAGCTGCTGGACATCCATTTTCATCAGCCCAAGTACCAGAAATTATTGGAGTAGTAGGTCTTAAAAATGCGGTAGTAATTCCAAAAGAAGTATCTGAATCGTAGCTGAATTCTTCTGTAACCTTAGTTTTAATACCTCCAATGTCTGCATCATATGTTACCAGAAAAGTAAACTCGCCATAGTTCCATAGTTTTTCTGTACCATTATTTGCAAGAGAAAATTGTACTAGATCACTTCCCGAAGATGCACTCAGTGATTTTATTTGTATAGTAGTTTCTGAAATGGATTCTTTTAAGACAGCTGCCTGAGAAGAAACATCTTCTACTGATACTAACGAATTTACCATAGTCGAAAGAGTAAACATCACTGCCATTAAAGTAAATAAAATTATTGCACCTGTAATAGCTACACTTAGACCCATTTTTTAATCTCCAAAAAATTGTAATTAAGGTAAAGAGAAGATATATTCATAAGAAATTCCATCCTCCAAAAATGATTTATGTAAAGAATTAACTAGATCTATTAAAGAGTCCAACAATGGATTAGTATTAAAAAATCGATATAAGATGGTGTTTGCTTTTTTTGAACGAATATCTGAATTTTTAAAAATGTATTAAATTGGCGGTTGACTTCTTATGGAGTTCCAAAAGTAGCGAATATTTGTTCATCAGTTACACCATTTGGAGTAGTTACTGTTACATGATAGGTTGTTTGAGGTAAAAGATCAACATCTGTAATATTGATACTAAAAGTTTCTGATTTGTCCCATATAGGTTGTGGGAGAGGTCCATTCCATTGCCATGTATTATCAATCTGTTTTTTTGGATTATGCATAATATTTGTGACTTGATCTATTTCACCAAAGTATACATCGGTATTATTAGCACCAGTTATTGGATTAATTCCTATATTTTTAACCCAAACAGTGACATGGTTATCTGTAGTGTTAGTAGCATATACAATTTTTACATTGGTTAACATGATATCTTTTTGATTTTCTGTAGTTGATGTAAAAGTTGATTCAAAAATTCCCACTTGAGACATTACTACTCCAGCAATAGAGGTTGCAATAACTACAGAGGCAATTATCAAAATTGCTTCGGACATTATTCCTGATGCCATGATTACTCACCTTTTCCTAACTTTTTCCTTGCACGATTAGCCATCAATTTTGAATAGTGTGAATCAGCTTCAGGATCAGTCAAGCCAACAATTTTTGAAAATTTGTAAAGTTGAACTAAAGAATCTTCTACATTCATTCCAGAATTCTTTAACATGTCAATAATGTTGTAAATTGAATTTTCATCTTCTGGTTTTAATCCCATTAATTTACACTGTTCAATAAGCAAATCAATGCAGTCATCTCCTTGCTCTTTTAACATATCTCCTGCAAGTTCTACAATTGACATCATTTTTCCTACACTTAGGTTACCACTAAAGAGAGGTTTTAAGACAGAATCCATTGGGTTATTAGAGTCAGGGGATGGTGTACCACTTTGAGATTGATCATCGCCTTTCGTTAGTGACAATTGGCTAGGGGATGCTTCTACTTTTTGATCTGTTTGAATTCCTGAAGGAACAATTATGGTTTGTTTTTCTTGTATTGGTTTTGTAGTTGGAACGGAATTATCATCTAATTGGTGACGTAGAGGCAAAGAAGGATCTTGGAGGATTTTAAGATCCAGTGATTCAAAATATTTTCGCATAAAATTTAGTGGATTTGATATTTCTGCTTGAAATGCCTTCATATCTGTTAAAGTGCCTTCAAATGATTCAGTTAGTGTATCTACACTGTCTTTAGTTATCTTCATGTCTTCTTTTATTTTGTTAAGATCTTTTTTGAATGAGGACAAGTCCTTTTCTACAGGCTCAAATTTCTGATCAACTAAATCACGTACTTTGGATTCACCTAATACAGAATCTTTTTCTCCTCCTAAACTAGTTGGATCAATACCAACTGTGTTTTCATCGGTTTTGCTTTCTTGAGCAACTCCTGAAATAATATCATCGAGTTCTTTATTGGAAAATTCAGAAGATGTTCCTGCTTCTCCACCAACCAAGTCAGCAGAAGTGGGTTCTACTAGTTGTTGGGTAGAGCCATCGGTAACTATTTGATCTAAGATATCATCAGGTTGATCAGTACCTACTGCTTTAGGAATAGATTTTTTGAAAATCTTTTCCATTATAATTGGCATTGCTCTTGGCAAACCTATTGTAATTCCAACTAATAGTGCCATTGGAAGCACAAAAAAGGAAATAGCGTTGTTAGGATCAAGAATTAATTCTGGGAATGCTTCGTATAGTATCAAGCCGTATAAACTTAGACCACTAGATACTAGAAATATTCTAAAGCTTTCTGTAAGTTGGCTTAACTGATTTAAAAAAGAAAGAGAAAAAAGAATGCGTGGAGGGTTCATTAAGACACCCTTACCTTTTATCCTAGGTCCACAACCTCGGTAGTAATGTTAGGTATTTGTCTTTCTACAGTTAATGCAGCGCCGGATGCTATGATTAGCTCTACCCTAAAGGTATCTAATTCCTGTGGTAAGTCGTTTTTTGCAAATACGACTGCAAGGTTTGCATGTTCTCCAGCTTCTAAGATTTCATTTGCGTTAGCTGCAACTGTCCAATATACAAAAGCAGTTGTTTCATATGGCCAGTCATCTGTATCTGCATCTACACCACCTAGAAATGGATTTTCATCAATGTAGGGTACAGGTAATCCTGCTGCTCCTGCAACAGCGGTTTCTAACGATGTAAATACACCAGCACTTTGGAGGGTTCCTGCATAGATATCGTCATATGTGATTTGATTGCTCAGATATTTTACAGCAGTTAAAGATGGATCCAAATTAACAGAATCTCCGCCTCCTGAAATTTTAATAGGAATTGAAGTTGCGTTAAGTGCAGATGCAAATGGACTGCCAGGAATATATGTAGAGCCTATGACTTTACCTTCTACTTCTAAGCTACTACCAGCTTGTTGTAAAGTAGAAACTATTGTGGTTTTGGCTTTTTGCGTTGTAGAAAAACCCATGTTTAGAACTACAAATGCTAAAGCTGCTGCGACAATTACAAATGCAATTAATACAATAGCAGACTCTACACCGATAATTCCTCTGTGGGTATGTCTATGTCCTTTTTGAATAAGGTTCATTAGTTTTGTAAT
>JBFFWG010000018.1:0-21648 GCA_041570395.1 Nitrosopumilaceae archaeon | reverse complement strand
GTATTTTCCTTTTTCAGTAATTCCTAATGTTTTTGCAATGTGTGAATTTTCAGGATCTACAATTAATGCTATTCCATTCCAATCTGGTGTTAGATCAGATGATTTACAGACCGGACAAACTTTTCCAATAGTTACAAACTTGCATTTTCTACAAGCCATTTCTCTTACCATATTCTATTTCCCCTTTACTTCTACTGTTTTTTTTGGTTTTTCAGTTTCTTTTTTTCCTACCGTGTCCCCATCTTTTGCATCTCCAGATTTTTTAATTTCCTCAGCAATCCATTCATCTGCACCTAAAAATGGTTGTCTACATGTTATTCCAATTTTTCCCATTGATGCAGCTTTTCCTAAAGATACTGCAGTGATTCTTGTTCTAATTGTTGATCCAACTTTTAAAGTCCTACCACTTTGATTTGCAAGGATAACTCCTGCTTGCACATCACTCTTCAAATAATCATCCATTACTTGCGAGAGATGTAAGAGTGCATCAGTAGGACCAATTCTTACAAAGGCTCCAAAGTCTGTAATGTCTACAAGCTCTCCTTGAAGAATTTCTTGTAGTTTAGGATAAAATGTTAATGCATCAAATTCTACTTTATGATAAGTTCCTCCGTCTCCAGCAATCATCTTTCCCATTGGTTCAACTTTTGCGTCCATAATCATTATGATGTATCCCAAATCTGCATTAATCATGCTTTCATATTTTGATTTTAAGATATTTACTGCTGCTTTTTTGAGGGTGCTTCCAAACAAGCTTGGTGGAATTCTAACGACATCCTGTAGGGTAGATATAGAAAACAACTGTGCAGTCACTGACGGATTTGAATTTATGAATCTTTGGGTAAATTTTGATAAATTTTCTAACCTCCTCATGTAAAATAGAAAAAAAGTTTCACTTATTCTCCAGTTTTGGAATAAGCTGACTTATCTTTAAATAATGTAAATAGGATTTTTTTTCCATGGTTGGTGTTGATCAAGTTTTAGAAAAACTAAGTACTGTCATTGATCCTGATCTAAAAAAAGACATTGTTTCAATGGGCATGATTAAAGATTTGGAATTAAATTCTGGAGATTTGAAATTTACACTTGAATTAACTACTCCTGCCTGTCCTTTCAATGTAGAAATTGAAGATGATGTAAGAAAAGCTATTGATGAACTTGAGGGAATTAATAATTTTGATTTGAAAGTTACTGCTAAAGTTATGGAAGGACGTTCACTTGATGCAGATACTGCAATGGCTACTGTTAAAAATATTATTGGAGTCGCTAGTGGTAAAGGCGGTGTAGGTAAATCAACTGTTTCTCTTAATTTAGCATTAGCATTATCACAAACTGGTGCAAAAGTTGGTCTTTTAGATGCAGATGTGTATGGTCCAAGTATCCCCCTTATGTTAGGAATGGATAAAGCTAACATGGAAGTAGCAGACAATAAACTTCAACCTGCTGAATCAAACGGACTAAAGGTAGTATCGTTTGGATTTTTTGCAGAACAAGAACATCAAGCAGCAATTTATCGAGGGCCAATAATATCTGGAATCTTAAAACAATTTTTAGTTGATACTAATTGGAGTGATCTTGATTATCTTATTGTAGATCTTCCACCAGGTACTGGAGACATTCCTTTAACTTTAGCTCAAACTATTCCTATTACAGGAATATTAGTTGTAACAACTCCACAAGATGTTGCAAGCAATGTTGCAGTTAAAGCAATTGGAATGTTCAATAAACTAAATGTTCCAATTATAGGAGTTGTAGAAAACATGAGTTCATTTGTTTGTCCAAACTGTAATGATAATCATTACATATTTGGTCAAGGTGGGGCAAAAAAAATTAGTGAAAAATATAATATTCCATTTGTTGGAGAAATTCCTTTGAACTCAGGTATTATGGAGGGTTCAGATAAAGGAAAACCTGTAATGATAACCGCACCAGACTCTCCAAGTGCAGAAGCATTTAGAATCTCAGCAAAAAATATTGCTGCACAGTGTAGTATACTTGCAGCAAAACTACAAGAAGAAATGCAAGCAGAAGCAGCACCATCAACAAATTAGGAATAAAGATTTCTGTGAAGTTACCAGAAAACCTCCGTGAACAGCTAAAAATACCATTGGGTACTCTTCTTCCTGACAATCAAGTAACTAAAGAAAATGTTTTGAAACACGTATCTTCTGCTTCTTTTATTATCACAGTTGGAGATAAAACAACTGAAAAAATGCTAAAATTTGAGATAATTCCTTCTCTCCAGATTATCGACTCACAAGAAAAAAGATCCAAACGAGAACCCCCGTCTTCAACAAATGTTGTAACTAATCTTTCATGTGATAATCCTCCAGGTGAAATTAGCGCACAAAGTATAGATGCGATTAAAAACTCATTCAAATTAAAACCTCCTGTACGTATTACAATAAATGGTGAAGAGGATTTGCTAGTAATCCCAGTCTGTCTTTATGCTCCAGATAACTCTGTTGTAATGTATGGTCAGCCAAATGAAGGATTAGTTATAGTCTCAATTAACCAAGAAATTAGAAAAAAAACACAATTAATACTGGATTCTATGAACTAATGGGGTATGATGAGACGGTGGCTGTATGATTAATGATTACACTACTAAATTCTCTGACCCTATTACATAACTAAACAAATGAAAATAAACCAATTTTGATGCAAGAATTGACATTTGCTAATAAACAATATCTCTATAAAGAAGCAATGTGAAAATAGAACCTGAAATTAAACTGCAAATTTTAGAAAAAGTTGGAATTTATTCAAATCGATTTTCTATTCCAGAGCCACAAATTCTATTCACTACAAAAGAAGTCTTAGAAATGCCAAAAGAAGTTACTGAAGGAAGAAGAACTTCTGCTTACAAATATTATGGTGTCTCATATATGCAAGAAAATTTGATTTTCATTAATGTTAGAAAAATTCCTGACGAAAAATTATTGGAAAATACAATTGTTCATGAGCTTATCCATATGAGATTTCCATATCTAAGTCATGGTCGTCGTTTTAACAAATTAATTCGTCAAGGACTTAAAGGAAAAACCTTTCCACCTTATCGAAAAAGAAAGTAAATTCCTCTTAGAATTTTCTATGATTTATATTTCCCACGTATAGGCATGCAGGTATAAAATGGATATACAAGAATTTCTGCCTATTGGAGCAGGCATTGCTTCTTTTCTTGTTGCTGGGGCTCTTGTGGCATGGATTACAAAACAACCTGCAGGAACAAAAGAGATGCAGGAAATATCTGATGCAGTAAGAATTGGGGCTGCAGCATTTCTAAAACGTGAAATGAAAATCATAATTCCCGTAGCTATTGGGTTATCTGTAATTATTGGTGCTTTTCTTCAACCTTCAAATGGAATTGCTTTTGCAGTAGGCGCAACACTTTCTGCAGTAGCAGGATTGATCTCACTAAAAATCACTGTAAAGGCTGCAGTGAGAGCAGCCAATCTTAGTAGTAGCGGTTTAGGTAAAACTTTTGCAATGGCATTTAGAGGCGGTGCAACTGTTGGTCTTGCTGTTCCTGCTATGGCTCTATTGGCAATTACTGGACTTTATCTAATCTATCCTGATCCCATCACAATAGCTGGTGTTGGAATTGGTGCAAGTCTTATTGCATTATTTATTAGAATTGGAGGCGGCATCTTCACAAAAGCTGCAGATATGGGAGCAGACTTAGTTGGAAAATTAGAAGCTAATATCCCTGAAGACGATCCTAGAAACCCTGCAACAATTGCTGATAATGTTGGGGATAATGTTGGCGATGCAGCAGGAATGGGTTCTGATGTTTATGAATCATATATTGTTACTATTCTTGCATCTCTTCTAATTGCAGCTTTAATTGGCGCACCTGAATTATTCTTGTATCCAATTTTAATTGGTTCTTCTGGAATGATAGCCTCTATCATTGGTGTGGTAATCGTTGGTTCAAAGAATGTTACAGATGTCATGAAACCACTAAATCGTTCATTTTATGTTTCAGCTGCTATTGCAATTGGTCTTAATTTTGTTTTTACAAACCAATTCCTTGGTGATTCTTCTGCAGCGTATGGTCTTTTTGGCGCAACTGTAATAGGAGTTCTTCTTGTACCTGTTATACAAAAAATTACTGATAGATATACAAATTACAAATATGGTCCTGTAAAAGAAATTGCTGAATCTGCAAAATGGGGTTATGCATCACTTACTTTAATGGGAATTATTAAAGGATTACAATCAACAGGACCATTCATGATTGCACTTGTTGTTGCAATTATTGTATCATATAGTATTTCTTCAGCAGCTGCACCCGATGGTGCAGATCCTGTTTTGTATGGAATTTTTGGAACGTCATTAACTGCAATGGCCATGCTTAGCCTTGCCGGAATTGTTCTTAGTATTGATGCATTTGGACCCATTGCAGATAACGCTGGTGGAATTGTAGAAATGACTGGAATGGGTGAAGAAAACCGTAAAGTTACCGATGAAATTGACGCCGTTGGAAATACTACGAAGGCAGTAACCAAAGGATTTGCGATTGCTAGTGCTGCTTTAGCTGCACTTGCAATGATGCAAGCATTTCAATTTGAAGCAGCTCATGTCTTTGAAGGAATTTTAGTATTAGATTATAGTTTAACTAACCCTGCAGTGGTAGTTGGACTTTTAGTTGGAGGTTTAATTCCATTTATTATTACCGGACAACTAATCAACGGAGTATCAAGAGCTGCATCCAAACTAGTGGATGAAGTAAGAAGACAATTCAAAGCAGACCCTGAAATTCTTACAGGAAAATCAAAACCTGATTATGCAAAATGTGTTGACATTGCAACAGTTGCATCAATTAAAGAGCTTTGGAAATCCGCAAGTATTGCTATAGCCGCACCTATAATATTAGGAATTTTACTTGGACCAACAGCAGTAGCTGGTCTTTTGATGGGAGCTGTTGTTTCAGGTATTTTCCTTGCATATCATCTAGCAAACACTGGCGGTGCTTGGGATAATGCTAAGAAATTAGTAGAAATGAAAGGTGAAAAAGGAAGTGATATTCACAAAGTTGCAGTAGTAGGTGACATTATAGGTGATCCATACAAGGATACTGCAGGCCCTGCTTTGAACACTGTAATAAAATTACTTAATACAGTAGCAATTGTCTTTGTTTCTGCATTTGTTGCAATACTAGTTCTTTAACTCTGTACTTTTTCATCTACAACTATTGTCATATCAAGTTCATCAATTTGAGATTCAATAGCTTTTTTTAGTGTAGAGTTATGTTTTGAACAAAATTTGAAGAAACCATCAGCTGTTTCAAAACAACCACAAATCCACCTTGTCTTTTTATCTCCTTCAATAGATAATCTTGCATAAGGTAGTAATTCCATTTACAATATAATAAAAAAAAGAATAAAAAAAGTTTTTTGTTTTTATAATTAAAAAAGATCTTAAGGACAGCCTTCCATCTTTTGGATGAAAAATCCATCTTTTTCAATTGCTTGTGCAACAGGTTCTGGTGCTCCCTGAGAATGGCAGAATTGACATTCTTCTGTAGTTACCTTAGAGTCTGCTTCCCCAATAGATGATAACCATTGTTTGGCATAATCAATTGCTTTTTGATGATCTTGCTCTTTTGTAATCACATCAAAATGCATTGTGTGGCCATCTGCTGCTTTTACGTATGTATCGTATACGTGAATTTCCATAATATTCTAGAGAAGTAAGGGATATTTATTTCTAGAAACTATGCCTATCGTGAAATATCAGATTCAAGTTGAGATTCCAAAATTAAAAAACATAAACATAGAATTAGATGATTCATTTTCCCCAAATACTGTTAAATCATTTCTTCAAAGTTTACCTTTCACCGTAGGAATAAATTTGTGGGGAGAAGAAATCTATACTAGCGAATCTCCAATTAATGTTGGAGAAGAAAATGCTAAATCTCCAGTAGAATTATTTGATGTTGCTTTTTGGCCCACAGGAAAAGCAATATGTTTGTTTTATGGACCTACTCCAATAGGCAACAAAAATGAAATTAAACCCTATTCTCCAGTTAATATCATAGGTAAAATTCTAAACCCAGAAAAGCAAATTTTAACCGAATTAAGTGATGGAATTAACGTCACTTTTAAGAAAATGAATACTAAGTAACAAGCGGCAGAGAAATTATTTCAGATTCAAACATGTATGCCTTAAATTCATCTGTAGATATTGAAAATATTATCCATGCAACTGGATTAATCTCCATGAATTTTTTATCAGTTTCTGAAGGATATGGCTCTGAATCAGGATGAGAATGAAATATTCCAATTACCTCTAATCCTTTTTCTTCGGCAATTTTATATCCTTGAATCAATTGTTCATTTGAAATTGTAAAATTTACAGGCGATTTTTCGATGTTTTCTGTAGGGTATATTTCAGTTATAATGATTTTTTCATTATCTTTTTTACCAAATAATAATGCACAGGACTCATTTGGTTTTTTATTAATTGCATCAGCAGAAAGTAATTGTCTTTGTGCTTTTGTTAAAATTAATTTCAAAACTATTCAACAGTAACTGAACCAATCATCCATGGATGCACAATGCAGTAGTAATCAAACATTCCTGCAGAATCAAATGTATGTGTAAATGAATTTCCTGCATCAATAATACTAGAATCAAAAATTCCTGTTGGTCCTGATTCTACTCCACCACTTGTTACAGTGTGTATTGTTTCATCTTCGTTAATCCATTGTACAGTTGTACCTATTGAAACAGAAATATCTTGAGGATCATAATAGATCTGACCAATCTGTTGTACTCCTGCTCCTGATGGCATTATTACTTCAGTTATTACTGGCTCTTGTGGTTCTTCAATTATTATAGTTGCAACCATCCATGGATGAACAATACAGATGTATTCGTATTCTCCTAATGCAAGTTCTGAAGTATCTAATTGGAATGTTTCTCCTGCATTAAACAAGCCAGAATCAAATGTATCCCCAGAATCCAATGAACTTGTAACAGTATGAGCTAGTTCATCATTATTTGTCCATTCAATAATGTGTCCTTGAGGTATATTAGCTACATCTGGATCATAATCTGGATTTCCAGGTTCTCCAGAACCAGCTAGAATTGATATTGAATACACAGGACCTGTTGGAGTAAGATCTTTTACGATCTCTTCAATAACTTCTTTACTAATAAGATATTTGTCTGGACCTACCAGTCCAAAACCAACGTATGATGCAATTCCTGCTCCAGAAGCTAAAATAAAAATTATTGAAATAGGTTTTGCATAAGTTGGAAACTTCATAGTAATGTACGCAATTAAAATCGCAGGAATAGCTATAATCAACATCACCCCAACATATACTGGCACTGTTGAAATTGTATTAACAGCAACTGCTACCATACCAAAAGATAATGCGATTGATAAAATCACCAAAGTTGTAGCTTTAGCTTTTGTCGATGTTGATACTCCTCCTTCTAAAATTCCCGCAGATAAGAAAATTAAACCAAAGAACATTGTGAGACCTGTAAGTGCATGCATCCCATCAATGAATGTGTGAGCAATTTCTGAATACGATATGAAAACCCCTGCAACTCCAATGGCTGTAAGGCCCATTCCAGGCATCATTAGATCCCAGTTACTCATTTGTGCTAGCTGGAAGTTCTGAGATACTTAATTCTTTTGAAACTTTATGGATCCTAGTCGAAGAAATTAAATGGCTATAAAAGCCGTTCAAAGCGAATTGGGCGCAAAAGAAGTATTAGAAATATCCAAACCCCGAATTGTAGTTTTACTTGTAATTACTGCAGTAACTTCCATGTTTGCTGCAAGCAAACTAGTTGACGGTGTACCTGAACTTGATTATTGGTCATATTTACACATAATTGTTGCAGGAGCATTGGCATCAGCAGGTTCTAGTGCATTAAATCACTATTATGATAAAGACATTGATCCAAAAATGAAAAGAACCAGTATAAGGCCCATTCCGTCAGGACGAATGACAGCATCTCATGTTTTTGTCTATGGATTGGTTGTTAGTTGTGTTTCTGTAATCTATGGTTACTTTTTACTAAATCCAGTAGCTGCTTTCTTTATAGCTGTTGGAATTTTCTCTTACGTCATCATTTACACAGTTTGGCTAAAACGTTTACATTCATCAAACATTGTAATTGGAGGAATTGCTGGTAGTGCAGCAGCATGGGCTGGATGGTCTGCTGCAACTGGTTCTATGGATATTTTAGGATTTTTAGTTGGATTTCTTGTTTTTGTTTGGACTCCATCTCACTTTTGGTGTCTTGCAATGAAAATAAGAGATGATTATGAAGAAGCCAAAGTCCCAATGCTTCCAGTAATTATTGGAATGCAAAAAACATCAAAGTACATCTTAGTAAATACTGCAATTTTACTCCCGTATTCTTTGATGTTGTATGCATTTGGTTTAGGTATTGTTTATCTTGCAGTTGCTGCAGTTTCTGGAGTATTAATGCTTGTATATCATTACAAACTAACAAAAAACCCTACTTCTGAATTTGCATGGAAGGCATACAAAGTAACTGCCCCTTATCTTACAATAATTTTTGTTGGAATTGCATTAGATGCAGCTTTTAATTTTAGATTCTAATTTATTATGAATTATTTTCAGTACCTGGAAAACTAGCTTCATAATCTTTTTCCATCATTTCTTTATTTTGTGATTCTATTTCATCTACTTCTTCTTTTTCAACGACTAGTTCTATTCTTCTAGTGTCTTTTGTTAACCATGAAACTTTCACTACTCCAAGAATTTCTAAATCCAATAACAATTTGTTAAATTTGTCTTCAGGGATTAACAATCCTTCTTTAGTTAATTTTTTGGATAATTCTCCATCAGTTAATGATTCATTTTGCTTTATGATGTCATATACTACATCTTTTAGAGGTAAATTAGTCATTTTAACCGTAAAATGTCTTATCTATCGTCTTTGGAACCACATTAGAAATACTTTCTTTAACATTACTGTACCATTGTTCCACTTCCTTTGTAATTGAGGGTTTAACATTTTTTAATCCAGCAGCAAAGTCTGCACTAGTTATTTTTGTTGAATCATTTTGCATTGCGTGTACTGCAGCTTCTCTACAAAGTGCTGCAAGGTCTGCTCCTGAATAGCTTTGTGTGGCAACTGCAATTTCTTGTAATTTAATATCTGCCCCTAAAGGCATTTTTTCAGTTAAGATCTTTATGATTTCTAATCTACCTTTTTCATCTGGTTGCTGTACATATAACATGAGATCTAGTCTTCCTGTTCTAAGCATGGAGTTATCAAGTAAATCTGGTCTATTGGTAATGCCTACAACAACAACTCGTGAAGTAACTCCTTCTTCCATCTCTGTTAATAATTGACTAAGAATTGTTTCTCCAACGCCACTCATTTCACCTGTTTTGAATCTTGCAAGTGAATCAAGTTCGTCAAAGATTACTACACAGGGTGAGGATGTTTTTGCTTTTCTAAATATTTCTCTTATTGCTTTTTCTGATTCTCCTACCCATTTAGATAAAATTTCAGGCCCACGAACAAGAATCATGTTCGCACCACTTTCTGTAGCTAAAGCTCTTGCAAGTAACGTTTTCCCACATCCTGGAGGTCCATAAAGCAATGCTCCTTTTGGTGGCTTTATTCCCATATCCAAAAATTTGTTAGGCTCTTTCATTGCAAGTATCAAATTATCCCTAAGTGCTTGTTTGGTTTCTTCTAACCCTCCGACATTTTGCCACCACACTTTTGGTCTTTCAACATAAAACTCTCTCATTGCGGTAGGAACTACTTCATGCATTGCATCGTAAAAGTCAATTAATTTAATTTCCATTGATTTTAAAATTTCAGAAGGAATTTTTTCAGTTTCTAAATCAATTTCAGGAAGATATCTACGAATTGATTTCATTGCAGCTTCTCTACATAATGATTTGATATCTGCCCCCGTGTAACCATGAAGCTCTGATGCTAAGTTTTTCAAGTCTACATCTTCTGAAATGGGCATTCCACGAGTATGAATTAGTAATACTTCCAATCTTCCATCTTCATTTGGAACTGAAATCTCTACTTCTCTGTCAAACCTTCCAGGTCTTCTTAATGCAGGATCAACACTGTCAGGTCTATTGGTAGCTCCTAAGACAATGACATTTCCTCTATCTGTCAATCCATCCATTAATGCTAAAAGCTGTGCAACAACTCTCTTCTCAACATCTCCATATGCTTCTTCACGTTTAGGTGCAATTGCATCTATTTCATCAATAAAAATAATACTTGGCGAATTATCTTTTGCTTCTTTGAAAATATCACGTAAACGTGCTTCAGTTTCTCCATAATACTTATTCATTATTTCTGGCCCATTAATTGAATACATATTTGCCTCAGATTCACTTGCAAGTACTTTTGCAATCAATGTTTTCCCACAGCCTGGAGGGCCATACAATAAAATTCCACTATGAGGTTCAATTCCTAATCCACTGAAAAGTTCTGGATGTCTTAGAGGAAGCTCAACAATTTCTCGCATAGCTTTAATTTCGGATTTTAATCCGCCAACTTCTTCATACGTTACACGAATTTTTCTATCAACTGATGTTTCTTCTAGAATTGTAAGAGCTGTTGACCGATCAATCTTTACAACTCCTTTTGGAGAAGTTTTGTTAATTTTAAAGTCCATTGAATTTCCAAGAATCATAACCGATATTTCATCACCTTGTGAGAGAGGCAATCCCTTGAGTCTATTTTTAACAAAATCAGTAAATTCTTTATCAACTGTTACAACATCATTTACTGGCATTAAAACAACGGATTTAGCAGTTTTAGTAATTACTTTTTTTACTTGGACAACATCATTTAATGCACCACCGATATTTTTTCTTGTTTGACCATCAATTTTTATAATGTCTGGAAATTTTTCATCTTCATCAGCTGGCCAAACAATGGCACAACTAGATCTCTTACCATTAATTTCTATAACATCCCCAGGAGCTGCTTTGAGGAAATCCATCGCATCAGGACCAATTCTAGCCCTTTTTTTACCAACGTCTCTTTGTTTGGCTTCCCCAATTCTCATCTGTAATGGCTCTTCTTTTCGTGCCATAGTATCCTCACCTATTTCATGTCCACTGACATGCGGCTCATATTCAATACTTCCATTTCACTTACGCCTTCAGTATTTCTTACAGTATTTTCTAATGAATCCATTTGACCTTCTTTATCATCTACTACAAACTCCCCTTTAAGGAAGTGTAATCCAAAAGCTAACGGTTCCTTCTCAAATCTTCTTAATGTTATTCCCTCTTGAAGATTTGATTGGATTTTTTTTGCAAGCTCATCCAAATCTATCTCAGTTCCAGTAGGAAGTATTTTTACTATTAGTAAAAGTTGTGCCATTTTACTAAGGTCCTTTAAAATCACATGAATTACAAGTATAAGATCTTGCTGCTTCTCTGCAACTTTGGCATCTCCACATTAGAACATCACCACATTTTGGACAATTGAATTTAACGCATTTGTCATTTGGCATTATATGTCTGTGGCAACAACTACATATTGGTAAAGATATTGTAGACGACATAACCAGCTGACTCTACAAGTTGAATTTATACGTTCCTTACTGAAAGAGTAAATGTTACGAGAGCAGGTTTTTCATTTCACTAGTCATGATTATTTGTGCTGCTTTGAATGAGCCTTTTACTCCAAGTAGTTTAATTATTGATCGAGTATGAAAATCAAAATCATCCTCGTTTGAAATCTCACTTAATATTTCTGGAGTTATAGAATCAAACAATTTGTCTATTGCATCATTATCAAGTCGTCCAAGGATTCTTCTAGCAAGTATTTGTTTTTCAAACTCTTTACCAAATTTTTCTAGCCAAAATTTTTGGTATTCCTCGAGATCTTTTTCATTTCCTGATTGTAAATATTTTGAAATTGCTCTTCCAGCAAAAATACCTCCTAATCCACAAGAATAGATTCCTCCTGCTGTCGTAGGTTTTGATTGACCTGCTGCATCTCCTACTATTACTATATTTTTTGAAACAAATTTTTTAATTGGACCTTTAATCCATATCGGAGCAAAAATTTTTCTAATTAT
Organism: Nitrosopumilaceae archaeon; assembly: GCA_041570395.1. Lineage (GTDB taxonomy): Archaea > Thermoproteota > Nitrososphaeria > Nitrososphaerales > Nitrosopumilaceae > CSP1-1. Next base: position 9,576 of record JBFFWG010000018.1, on the reverse strand, counting down.
AGAATAATTACCCTTTTGTTCAAGAAATTCTTCTAGTGCACTTGCTGCATTGATCCCTTTTCCCGCAACTCCTACTTTGCCTATTCCATCTGATGAAGGAATAATCCATGCAAAAAAACCTGGATATTTTTTTTGATCAAAATATACTTCTACCTTTTCTTTCTTAATCCAATCTGCATATACTTCGTATTGAGCTGATGAAAGAATACCTGTTCTGTCTTTTGTAATTAGTGATGATACTCCTCTAGCATCTACAATTATTTTGCATTTTATTTTTCCATCTGAAGTATTTACTCCGTCATCCATGATCTCTTTAACACTGGTTTTTACTCTAATCTCTGCACCATTTTTCTTTGCTTGAAAAGCTATGTATTTGTCTAGTTCTCTTCTATTGATCTCTGCGACTTTTTGTTTTTTTGACTCTATAGAAAATTTCTTACCTAGTGGAGAAAATACATCTGCTGATTCTATATAATGATCAAAAATCTTTCTCCGTGGAATAACTCCAATCTCTTCTAATGCAATACCACTGATTAAACCGCCACAATGCTCTGGAGTTCCTATTTCTGAGTCTTCTTCTAAAACTAAAACACTATGACCATTATTAGCTATTTCTCTTGCACATAATAGACCTGCAATGCTTCCTCCGGCAATAATTACATCATAATTCATGATTATGATTGATCATACAATAATTTAATTCAAAAGTTTTTCATATACCTCTTTTATCATTTTACCTATGGGTGACATTAAACAAGTAATTGTAGTTAGAACAGATCTAGAAATGGGTAAAGGCAAGATTGCAGCTCAGGTTGGCCATGCATGTGTCTTAGGAGCTGAAAATGTAAGAAAATCTCATCCAGAGTGGTTTGATAAATGGTGGCTTAATCAGGAAAAAATTGTTCTAAAAGTTTCTGGTTCAAAAGAATTAGAAAATATAAAAAAACATGCAATTGATCTAGATTTACCATGGTCTGAAGTAACTGATGCAGGTCATACCCAAATTGCCCCTGGTACTACAACTTGTATTTCGTTAGGTCCCGCCCCCGAAGATAAAATCAATAAAATTACAGGCAATTTGAAATTGTTATAATTTTCCAGCTTTGTTGGAATTAAATTTGATTGGAATAAGATATAACAAGGCACTATGATTTTTCAATTATGAAGAAGCAAACCAAAGGAATATTTTTTACAGTTCTGTTTGGTGGGGGTCTACTATTTTGGGCAACTGCAGCAACATTACCTGGAATTATGCCAGATGACCCAGAGTCCGTAATTACTATCACTGGTACTCCTATGGATAATTACCCTGATGTACAGCGTGCCCAATTTTGTGGCTCAGATGATTCTGCAAACTCTAATCATTATGTTAAAGAATTCAAAATTCCAACTCCATGTACTCAGCCATTAGCAATTACTTCAGATCCTGATGGCAATCTATGGTTTACACAAACCAATACTGGAAAAATAGCAAAATTTGATCCTATGACAGAACAATTTACTGAATATGATAATCTTAGGTGGGAAAGCCTTGAACAAAATGTAGGAGGGTCAATTAGATCAATGATGTGGGGTATTGATTATTCTCCTGATGCTAGCATCTGGTTTACAGATGAAGCAACTGATGGAATTTGGCAATTTTCAATAGCTGATGAAAAATACTCTCGTACAGACTTCCCTACAACTGCTGACTCACTACCACAGCGTTTGTCCGTTGAAGGCTCTCAAATTATAATTAATGATTTTACTGGAAGTAAGCTAACTTTTTTGGATGTAGTTACAAACACTGAGGGAATTTCTCATTTGAGCATTCCTTCCCCTGTTGAAAATTCTGTCACTGCTGCATTTACAGTCGACGCTAACAAAGATATCTGGTATACAAATTGGGTTTTTCAAGGTGGTGGTGTCTTGGCAAAACTTAATGAAGAAAAAATAAGAGATTTAGGTGAGGGTAAAGCTGAACTTTTTGATATAATAGATATTTACAATTTTCCTCCAGGTATGAAAACTCCAAATGGTATTGCTTCAGATGATGAGGGTGGTAAAATTTGGATTGTAGATACATCAAGCAACTTTTTCTTTAGCTTTGAACCTGAGACTGAATCATTTACAAAGTACATAACTTCTATTCCTCAAACTTCATCATATGGAAATTCATCTGGAATTGTAAAGACACCAGTTTCTAGACCTTATTGGGCAATTTTTGATGAAGATGGTAAACTAATTTTTAATGAACAAACTGCAAATAGAATCGGTGTGTTTGATCCTGTGAAAGAATCATTGGTGGAATACATGGTCCCATCCAAAAACCCCAACTGGGCAGATTGTGATGGAATAGATGATTGTGGGTTAGCTCAAATATTTGATTTTACAATTTTAGGAGATAGCATCTGGTTTACAGAATGGGTTGAAAATAATATTGGCGTTATAGATAGATCCAAGCCACTCTATTTAGATATTGAAACTGATAAGAAAAAACTAACAATCAAAAAGGGAGAACAAGTACAACTTAATTTATCATTAATTTCAAACGTTGGAACCACTCCTGACATTTCTATAACATCTTCTTCTACTGCACAATTTTCAGACCTTGTAATTAATCACAATGCACCAAATTCATTCAAACTTAATGACGATTCACCAAAAAATGTTGAAGTAACAATTTCTGCTAGTCCAAACGCTGTACCTGAAATACATAAAATTCTATTAAGTGCACAAACAGATGACTTGGTAGTTTCTCAATTTGTAACTGTGATTATAGAACAGTGATTCCAAAAATTGATTCAGAAATAGGAATATCTGTTTACAGTACTGACTTTAATGGGTGCGGTGGTAAAATTAGAACAAAAGCTGAAGATTTTCAAGTTTCTGAGGTTTTATCAAAAAAAGCAATTGATTCTATTTCAAAAGAAGGAGATTATGCCGTCTATAAATTAAAAAAATCTGGAATCGACACTACTCACTCTCTTTCAAATATTTTTAAAAAATATGGACTCCGTCTAAAATCACTTGGACTAAAGGACGCATCTGCTGTTACTGAGCAATTTGTTTGCTCTGAACACAAGACAAAATCAATTGATAGTATTTCTGAAAAAAAATATTCTATTAAAAAAATTGGTTATGTAAAAAAACCTCTTTCAAAAAAAGATATGATTGGAAACAGATTCCAAATTAAAATCGTTGATGCATATGATGATCCTGGAAAATTTAATGAATATGAAAAAATTTTAAATTTTTATGGTTATCAGAGGTTTGGCTCGAAAAGACCTGTTACTCATTTGATTGGTAAAGCTCTTTTACAAAAAGACTATACTAAAGCAGTTACTCTTTTACTTACTTTCACTTCTAAATACGATACTCCAGAAAATTCTCTGTTGCGAGAAAAACTTTCTGACAAAACAAAATATTCAAAGCTACTTGAAGACATTCCATTTCAAATGGATCTAGAACGGATTGTTGTAAGTGAAATGATTAAAGATGATAATCCCAAGAGCGCTATACGTGCAATTCCTATAACAATCCGGCGTTTTTTTGTTCAGGCTTATCAATCATTTTTGTTTAACCTGACATTAAGTGCAGCTTTTAATGATGGAGAAGATTTGTTTTCTCCACAAGAAGGAGATGTATGTTATGATAAAAATGGAATAATTGGGAAATTCTCAAACGATCCATTTCAAAGATTATCGCTTCCCTTTATAGGATATTCATATTACAAAAAGACTCGATTTAATTATCAAATCTCAAAAATATTAGAACATGAAGAAATAAGTCCTAAAGATTTTTTTCTAAAGGATATGCAAGAGATAAGTAATGAAGGAGGATTTAGAAATTCTTCAATAAAATGTGATGATGTTAAAGTAAATGAGAATATCATTACCTTTACCCTTTCTAGAGGTTCTTTTGCAACAATGGTTTTACGTGAAATAATGAAGCCTGAAAATCCTATACTTGCAGGATTTTAGATTTCTGATTTTAATAATTTCTTGTTACGATTCTTATCATTTACCATCGTATGATATAATTTCTCCATTAGGTAGAATTCTTCAGATGAGGGTCGCTTTCCTCGTTTTTTATCGTCTCTCATAACTTGATAGAGTTTTTCCATGAGATAAAATTCCTGAACATCTACACTTGTTTGGCTAGATTTGGAATTTCCTTGATTGGACGTATCACTTTTTGTAGGTTTGAAAGCCATAAAGTATCAAAACTATTCAGTATAATACTTTGATTTGTGTGTGAATTGAACATACAACAAATTTGGCAAGAATTTATTATGATTATAATAAGAATATGATTATGAAAGCCACTTTTGCCGCCGGATGTTTTTGGGGTGTTGAAGAACTATTTAGTCAAGTTAATGGAGTTGAATCTACTCAGGTTGGATACACTGGTGGGGAGTTTGATAATCCTACATACAATGAGGTATGCTCTGGTAAAACTGGACATGCTGAAGCAATTCAGATCGAATTTAATCCATCTATAGTATCTTTTGAGGAACTATTAATGATATTTTGGAATAATCATAATCCAACAACAATTAATCAACAAGGTCCTGATATTGGAGAGCAATATCGATCAGTAGTATTTTTTCACAATTCCGAGCAAGAGGTTATGGCAAACAAGATAAAGGATAAACTACAAGACGCATCAATTAAAAAATTTAATAAAAAAATTGTAACTCAAATTGTTCCTGCAAAGAAATTTTTTAAAGCAGAAGAATACCATCAAAAATACCTAGAAAAAAACAATCTTGCTCATTGCAATAGTAAGTTAAACTAATACCTAGTATACCTACTTCTATATCATGGAAAAAGTATACATTTTGTTAAGTTGTGATATTGGAAAGGAACATGAATTAGCTTCTAAATTACGTCTATTTGATGAAATAAAATCTGTAATGATTACTTATGGTGACTATGATATTGTAATTGAAGCTCAGACTAAAGATTCAGACCACATGTATGAGCTTATTACATCAAAAATTAGAAAACTTAAAAAAATTCGAAGCACTATCACATTAAGAGTTACAGTTTAATCTTTTTTCCAAATTTTTACAGCTATACCAATACCACTAACAACAATTCCTATTATTGCAATTTGTTGCCCATATGAAACCCACTCTGGATTAGAATACATAAAAGATGATTCAGGGCCTACTATTGCCTGTCCCTGAAGATGAAATATTATTCCAGATATCACTGCAATGGCTCCTAGGATAATAATTGGTTTATAGATTTTCATATCATTTTTTTGGTTTAGGTACCAATTTGCTATTTTACTCATGAATCCAGTATTAAGAATTCTTATTGATGTACCCAGAAATAAAAATATTAGATATGGAATTTCACAAGCCTAGATTTAAGAAAAAATCCTATGGAGGTTCACGAAGTGATAGAAGCTTTAGTTCTGGAGGTTCAAGAAGTAGAGGCTCTAGATTTAGTAGAGGTTCAGAAAATAGTAGACGCTTAGAAACAACTACAGTAACTTGTGGTGATTGTGGAGACGAATGTCAAATACCATTCAAACCTAGAGACAATAGACCAGTTTATTGTAGAGAATGTTTCCAAGATCACAAACCACAAGAAAGTGGTGGTGGTTCAAGAAATGATAGAGGTTCAAGTTATGGTAGAAATGATAGAGGTTCAAGTTATGGTAGAAGTAGAGGCTCTAGATTTAGTAGAGGTTCAAGAGATGACAGAACAAATGAAATGTTTAACGCAACTTGTGGTGATTGTGGAGACGAATGTCAAATACCATTCAAACCTAGAGACAATAGACCAGTTTATTGTAGAGAATGTTTCAAAGATCATAAACCACAAGAAAGTGGTAGAGGCTCTAGGTTCAACAGAGATTCAAGTTATGGTAGCACAGAGAGAAGTTCAAGATACGATCAAGGCACATCTAGATTTCAACGAGACCGTAATCCAATTCACAAAAGAGATAATTTTGGCTCTAGACAAGATGCACCAAACCATGAAAAACAATATAGAAAAAATTCTTTTGATAATGATTCTAATTCGTTTTATTCTACTCTTAGAAATAAACTCTTTTCTGTTTTGGGAGAAAAATGTGTCAATTGTGGATTTGAAGATGAAAGAGCTTTAGGTTTTGAGCAAACTGACGATGTGTCATCATTTGACTATATTCAAAGAGCAGGAGCTGCTTCATCATGGGAAAAATATGTTTCAGACCCAGAACTAGCTAAAAAAGAATTGCAGGTAATTTGTTTAAACTGTAACATGATTAAACAAAAGGCTTTAGATTAGAAATTTTCTGATTATTTATTTTCAAACTGCATCAATATTACAACAAGGATATGTCCCATGTTGCGTCTTGTAATCTTCTAAGAGCTGACTTTGGCGTTCTTTTGGATTCTCAATAAACATTCTTTGATAAGTATGGGTTTTTTGTTTACATGCATTATTTTCAAAATCTGTATCCACATAATTACTAAATTCTTTCTGAAGATTTTCACTTGCTCCAATGAATAATACATTCAATTTTTTATCATAAAGGACATAAATTCCAGGCTTTGATTTAACAAATCTAGCACTTTCAAGCCATAGTAGAATTTTTTCTTCAAGAATTTCCATATCGATTTGTACCTTTATTTGATAAAACACTTACAATCGCAATCAAACATACCTGCTTTTCCCATACATTGTTCGTGATGCTGATTATAACATTTTTCACAAGTAACCAAGAGTCGCATATTTACAGATCTGATGAATAAATACCCTCGTTATTGGTGTTATTTTGTTTAGTTAAAGTTGATAATTTGAACAAATCATTTTTTGCCTTTTTCTTTAATTTGTTTTTTAATAATTTGTAGAATGTATAATTGGGAAGAGGGATTAGATTCCCATAGGCATCATTATGGAAATTTATTAATTTTCTCAAGTGCGGCAATTAGTGCATTTTTGTTATTTTTAATTCTACATCCTACAATTTCAAAAACTACCCAGGATTCTCCAATCATAATTAACATCATGTTTATTCCAATTTTTGTAATTGGTATAATTTATGGAATGAAAATTGTAGAGCGAGTTATTAAGCCATCTGAAACCCGTGGAAAATTCAAACGCTCAATTATTAAAATATTTTTATTATTTTTTATCATCGGTGGCTTATTTAGTTCTGTAAGCTTTGCACTTCAAGGTGGTTCTATAATTCCTTCTGCCTCAATTCTCGAAGATGGTTTAATTGAATGGGGTATAGAATTTATCTCAAATAATGGCGGTGTCACTTTTCTTATAATATCTAGTATCACTTTAATGGCCACTGCTACAAAAAAAATTGTTGGTCTAGATGGATTTTTTAATAAAATCATTACTTTTGTTGGAACATTCTTTTTCTTTTCAATGATATCTTTGAGTTTAACTAATAGTGATCCAACTGATTCACAAGTTTATCTTTATGTATTTTATCAAGCAGGAATAATTACTGGTACACTATATCAGATGAATAAATTAACATCGAATCTCAATATGTGGGAAGATCTTGCAAATGGTCATCGTTAAAATTTAAATCAATTTTAAAAAATAATATATCTACTTATGGTCCTTTGCTGGAAACTACATCATCTAATCCTATTGTAACTTGTTTGCCTGAATCTAATTCATCAACTAAAAGTCTTTTATCAAATTTTCTACATTCATCTCCAACAAAATCTATCTCTTTACACGCCTCAAACTCTCGTGTTTTTTCACGTTGAATTTCATCTGCATATAATACGTTTTCTCCAATTCCAAGCTGAAGCAGACCAATAACTGCTAAAGATGCAGATACTGCGATCATTGCATAGCCTACTTTTCTTCTATGATGCGGTTCTGCCATTTGTTGAAAAACTCTTTTGGAGGCATTTATTCCTTTATGACCATATCTAAAAAAATAATTTTAGATAAAAAATAGATTACAATTCTTGTTTCAAACAATTTAACATTTTACAAAATTTGTCTGTATTTTACAATCAAACTCCCCATAAACCTGAATGATTCAAACCTCTGAACTATCATATATTAAAAAACAATCTAGTAGCTTGTCCGATTTAGTGGACAGTCGATTTATGACCCCTGATTTTATACTAAAAATATCATGTTGGAAGATGGAACAGTAGTAGATGATAATCTCTCTCCTAGTTCTCAAAATGATGACTGGGCAGAGCTAATTTTACAACTATCTTCAATTTTAGATTTGGAGACTGTTGAGGCTCGAATTTACCTTAATTTGCTTAGATTGGGACCTGTTACTGCAAGTGCTTTGGCAAAAGAGCTTGATGTAGATAGAACAAAAACCTACAGAACTATTGATAAATTACTTAACCTGAGTATCGTATCTACGACTATCTCAAACCCTAAACTCTGTATTGCCACGAAACCTGAAGAAGTACTCAAAATAGTTTTGCAAAAAAAACAAGATGAAATTAATCGCGTTGAAAAAATAGGAAAAGATGTTATTCAAAAAATTAACAAAATTGTTCCAATCACTGATGGACATTATGTTCCAACTTTTAGAACAGTTCAAGGAAGAGCAAATATTTATTCTCATATTGAAAAACTTTTAGAAGATTCTACTGGAACAATTTACATTGTTACTACTTCTGATGATATTTTAAGAATGTATCATACAGCTGTACCTGAAAAAATAAAAGAATGTATTGATAATGGAGGTACAGTTAGAGTACTTACTTCTACTGATGATAAAAAATTCCTTCCACTCATAGATCGATTAAAACCAACAGAAACCCGACTTGGAAAACTTCCTTCAAAAGGAAGAATCATTGTAGATGAGGGAAAACAAATGATTATGTCCGATGTAATGAATGCATCTGATCTAGCAAACATGGAAAATACTAGAGGCTCTAATGATTCTTTTAATCTTGGCGCTGATTCTGATTTTGCTCTATGGACTAACTCAGCTGAAATGGTAAATAACATTTCTAGTCTATGTAAATTCTTATGGCGTACATCAAAACCATTAAAAAAATTAGACATTAAAAAATAATCTATTAAATATAATAACACTTTTTCTTATATTTAGAATAATTTTATTTTATTATATGAACATGAATGCAGCTACTGCCATAACAATCATTACAATGATATGTTTTATTCCTGCAACATAATTTCCAGAACCAATTTTACCTGCTGCTAATCCGCCAAAGACTGCTTCGATAATTGACATGTTAAACAAAATAGAATTTAGTGCTTCAATATCCATGTTTATGATAGAAGAGAACATGCCCCCTTCACCTGCTCCACCTGGAGCATCCAAAAGCATTTTTTGAACATTTAAAAATTCACCAAAGAATTGTGATGAAAGAATTACTGAAATTCCTAGAAATACTGCAAAGGAGATGTAGATTGTATACGTATATGGGGCTAGTGAGGCTTTTCTGTCTTTTTCTAAATTCTGTAAATCTGTAACATGCTGTTGAATCATCTCTAAATTACTTCTAATATCACCGCCTATTTTTAGTGCCATTTCAAGCAAAGTAGACACACGTCTTGACATTTTTGTACCCGTCCTTGCAGCAAAATTCTCAAATGCATCTTCTATTGGCATGCCCCAGCTAAT
>JBFFWG010000017.1:0-21815 GCA_041570395.1 Nitrosopumilaceae archaeon | reverse complement strand
TACACTGCAAATTCTAACCAATACTATGCAACAAGAGCTAGAATGGCATACCATCCAGCTGATAAAATGTTTGGCGGTTTAGGATTAAAGATTGAAGGAGTTGAAGCAAAAGCACAAGCTCAACAAGCACCACCTCCACCACCAAAACCAGAACCAGCTCAACAAGCACCTCCACCACAAGCATCTAGTGGCGGAAGCGGTTCAAAAAAATCAGACCTAGAAGCATATGAGGCAGAGTACTTGGCAAGACTTGAACGCGAATCTAGAGAAGCTGCTGAGTTCAATAGAGCAGCTGAAGAGTTGGCTGCAAAAAGAAAAGCCGAATCTCAACCAAGCAGCAGTGCTGGTTCAACAAGAGGTTCATTACCAAAGGGTTTCTAACCCACAAAACTTTTTCTTTTTAATTTGAAAAATCTTCTAAAACTTGCTGTGAATGACCAGCTGGTTTTACTTTTGGATAGACTTTGAAAATTTTCCCTTTCTCATCAACTAAAAATGTACTTCGATTAACACCCATGTATTCTCGTCCCATGAATTTTTTCTTACCCCAAACTCCAAACTGTTTTGAAACTTTCTTTTCAGTATCTGCAAGTAATGGATAGGGAATTTTCATCTTCTCACAGAATTTTTTATGCGAATCAACATCATCTGGACTAATTCCAATTATTTCGATTCCATCTTTTTGGAATTTTTTATAATCTTTTGAAAATTCGTCAGCCTCAGTTGTACATCCGGGCGTAAAGTCTTTAGGATAAAAGTAAATTGCATGTTTTCTACCTTTAAAATCCGAAGATTTTACTTTATTCCCATCTGCATCATTTAGCTCAAACTTGGGAACTGGTTCACCTTCTGAGATCATATGCCTAAAAGCACAATTTTCCCTAATTAATTATTTTTTCACACCTTATGATCACTTGACTAGTCCGAATCTTTTATATGGAAATTGACGGGGCTGTTGCTTAATGGTTAATCCAAGGGCATGGCTTGCTGAAGCAATTGCAACATATGGGTTGGTATTCTTTGGTCCATTATCAGTAATTCTTGCAATAGCATCCTTTGGTGAAGATCTGACAACCATGTCTGTACTATTCATATCATTAGGACATGGTGGTGCCATTGCTTTGATGATTTACGCGTTTGGTCATGTATCTGGCGCACACATCAATCCTGCAGTAACAATTCCTATGATGATTACAAGAAAGATTGGAATCGCAGATGGTATTGGTTACATTATTTCGCAGTTAATTGGTGCTGTCGCAGCAGCTGCTACTCTAAAGGCAATTTTACCAGAACTTGGAGCAAAAGTTAATTTTGCAACTCAGGGTGGACCAAGCGAACTTCTAAACAACAGTGTAAGTTCAGGATTTGCAGTAGAAGCAATTCTGACCTTCTTCTTGGTATTAGTAATTTTCATGTCTGCAGTTCATAAAAAAGCATCTGCTGGATGGCATGGATTTACAATTGGTGGAATGGTTTTCCTAATTCACCTAGTTGGAGTTCCATTAACTGGCGCATCTGTAAATCCTGCAAGAACATTTGGTCCTGCGCTAATTTCGGGATTCTGGGAATTCCATTGGCTATATTGGGCTGCACCAATCTTAGGCGGAATCATTGCAGGCTTGATCATGAACTATGTTTATGTGAAGAAAGCAGAGCAGGAAGCATAAACCACCTTCCAATTTAATGCCAAATGAGTTCTAATAACGAATCATTTCAAGAAACATGTAATCTATTTAATTCTGAATCTAAGATACTCCAAGATACCTTAGAAAACACACTTGGAAAAGATGAACAATTATCCATTCGTGAAATAGTGAATGTTTATTATCAAATTATGAATGTTAACTCGCTTTTAGAATTTTTAAAACAACAAATTGCTAGCATAGAAAAATCCCATCTTACAGAAGAGCAAAAACTCTTACTATCACAAATCAACAACACTGAAAATCTCATCTCTACAAAATTTGATGCAAATTTACATCCTGTAGTGATGTCACAATTAACAAACTCTATAAAAAATTCTATGACTAGTCTAAAATCCGCAAAAAAAGATATTGAAAAAAAATCTAAAGAAGATATTGAACAACAAGCACAACTTTATGATAGATTACGTGAACTAATGAGTACAAAGGAATTTGTTGATCAATATGACAAAGGATTAAAACATGATTGAAATTTTGGCAGAAAATCTTGTTATGTTAAAACAAGAATTCAAAAGAAACTATAATGGAACAAGTCATATCCAAGAAATAATTCCTGTTTCAAAATCTGATAAATTACCAATAGACGAAAAACATTTGAAGATGTTGCATTTGTTTGCTGAAAAAAATCCAATTTATTATAATTCATACGAGCAAAAAATTTCTGACATTCAATGTGTCGTATATGAGGGTGATATTAACGAGTATTGGCTAAATAGTATCCAACATAGTTCTAGCCGAGCACCTTTTTCTCCTACTTGGATTCTCTCAGCATATTTGATTACACTCTTAGCAAAAACTATGGACTACAAGCAAGCAATTGACGTTGGTTCAGGTGATGGAAGAATAGCATATTGTGCTAAACTCTTAGGTTTAGAAACATATGGAATCGAAATTGACAATGAACTTGTAGATCTGCAAAAATTAATTTCAACTTCTACGACCTATGATTTTCATCCAAACTGTGCTGATGCTACAAAATTTGATTACTTTACCTTGAATTTAACCAATCCTGCATTTTTCATTGGTGGTTTAGCTAAGATGGGTGGTGATATTCTTGCCAACAGCATAATTGAGAAAATAAACTCTGAACCCGGTATTAAAAAAAATACTGGTATGGTTTTTGCTGGAACTTTTTCTAAAAAATACTCTTCAGATGATATGTCTGAAGGTGGATGGGGCTTAATAATTAAAAAAAATAATCTCAGAGTACGTAAAACAATTGCTTTGCCAACTGTTTGGACATTTGATCAATCTGATGATACTCCTTACATCTTTACAGAATTTTGATAGCGTAATCGTAATCCACATTAAGCCTAAATCACACTGAGTTTTCGGGCTCGTTGCATAGCATGGATAGTGCGAACGCTTGCGGAGCGTTAGGTCGCCGGTTCGAATCCGGTCGGGCCCGCTTTACTCCAACACTTTTTTAGCTCCTACATTATGTTATTCATAAGATGCCTGAAAATGATTCAAGCAGAACAATTGACAAACTATCACATGGACTAAATTACAAGGTATTTGCCCTAATTGGTACCCTAACCATAGTGGATCTCGTTTATGGATTGTATTTTTTTGATGGTTCTTATTTTGATATCAAAGATGGATTCTACATGGCAGGAATTGCAACTTGTGGTGTAACCTCAATTTTAGTGGCAAAAAAATATCATGGCTCCGAAATGCTTGGAAAGGCATACTTGTTTTTGGGGTTGGGATTTTTTTCATGGTTTATAGCTGATTTAGGATATTACCATGCACAATTTGTTTTAGAAATTGATCCTTGGCCATCCCCATTCGATATTGGATTTCTTGCAAATTACGTTTTTGCAATTCTTCATCTTTATCTAAACACAAAATTCTTCAAACCAAAATGGACTAGGCAAATGAAGGGTATACTAATTGTAATTCCTCTCATAGCTCTTGTTTCATACAATTTTGTTGCCTATCAAGCTTGGGGAGATTATGATGGCTTGTTATTTGATCTCTTCTTTACTAGTCTATTTGTTCTTGGTATATCGACAACATTGGCCCTTGCAATAATTGGTGCAAGTGTATTTCGTACTTCTGTTCTAAAAGAGACATGGCTGTTACTAGCTACTGGAATATTCTTGTGGGCTGTTGCTGATTCCATTTATGTTTATTTAGAAACAATAGAAGCATTTACTCATAATCATCCAATCAACTCATTATGGTCAGCAGCATTTATGATAATTATTTATGCATTATACAAACATCACAAAGCCCTGTAATCTAATCCCAAAAATGGAATTCAGCTAGGTGCTTCTCTATCTCCTTAATGGCAAATTCCATACTACATGTTGCACATTTGTACTTCTTTTCCATTTTTGTAAATCTCTATGATTTGATATTCTTTCATTATAATTAACATATTCCCAATTTGTTAAAGGGTAAATGACCAAGTAGAATAAAATTTCGGCTTTATCTCTAAAACTATTTCGACACCGTTTTTAATCTCATCTAGAACTTCTTTGGCTAAATCACTGTCAAGATTTCCTGCATACTTTTTTACAATTTTCTCCGAAATTACTACATTAGACTTGATATCCTCTAAAATTCTAACTGAGCCTTTTCCTCTTACTCCTCTAAACTCTGAATTGTCTTCATCTATAGAAAAATAGATTAAATTATTTTTTAGAATGTTTTGAAACTTTTTTGATTTTTTCTCTGTAGCACAATAAATTTTTCCATTTTCATAATAAAACCAAACAGGATGAATATTTGGCTCATTTTTATCATCAATTGTGGCAAGTTGAAGATTTTTTTTGCTTTTTGACAGAAATTCAATGATTTCATCATTGGATAGAACACGTCCAAATCCTGGAGTACCATTAAAAATTTTCATTTAGATTTCTTTTCTAAAATACCCTGCATATTATATTTTAAGTAGGCATGATATGTCCTTGTAATGAGCAAAGAAATACCTGAAGATTTTTTGTATGCATCATTTTTCTTTGTTGATGTTGTAGGATTATCAAACCCAATTCTATCAACAGAAACACAAAGAACAAAAATCAAAATACTAAATGATTCAATTTACGACAGCCAGACTTTTTTAGCATATCCTAAACAAAATTTATTCATACTGCCAACTGGCGATGGAATGTTAATTGCATTTAAGGATGGTTTAGAAGAACCCATTAAACTTGCTAAAGAACTTCATGGAAAATTAAAAAAACATAATTTAAACTCCCCCGAAACCGAAAAAATAAAAATTCGAATTGGCTGTAATGTAGGTCATATTTTTATTGTAAAAGATATTTTTGAGAATGTCAATTTATGGGGTCCTGGAGCTATTATGGCTAGACGTGTAATGGATCTTGGAGATGAAAACCATGTTCTCCTTACAGATAAGATGGCAGATGATCTACAAGAAATTTCTGACGACTATAAAAAAATTCTTCACCCTATTCATGATTTCACAATAAAGCATAATGAGGATATTCTAGTTTATTCAGCTTATGATGAATCATTTGGAAATTCAAACATTCCTAAAAAAACAGTTGGAAAAAATATTTCAATTCCAAAATCCATAGATGCATTAAAAAATACAATTTGCGAAAAGGTAATTTTCAATATTTATCTTACCCCAGAAAATAATTCTGCAAAACATGAAAGAAAATATCATTTTTCAAACAATTCTATAGAGCCAATATATGAACTCAATTTTGGAATACTTACTAATACTTCAAAAGAATTCAAAGATCTTAATCTAAAAATTTTTGATGAAAATGATAATGAGGTAAAAATTCATAATATTTTCTCCCCATCTTCATTTACTAAAGATATCATTATCTAGCTAGACAAGCCTGTATTTCAAGGGGATTCTAATCGATTTCTAAAAATGAATTATAATGTAAAGGACTCTAATTTTGAAAATTTGTTTAAAACTGATACTAGAAATTTTGAATTAAATTTCACTATACCTTCAGATTCAAATTTACTACCAAAATTATTCTATATAGATTCTAAAAGTCATGTAAAAAATTTGATAGAACCTAATAACAAGTCATCTAAAGATGCTCTAACAACTTTCCAATGGATAAAAAATGATGGAATTAATTTGAAAGATATTATTCGCTTGGAATGGTAATTTTTTTCTTTCAAAACTTTGATTTATAATATAATTTACAAACCAACAATAACTCGAAATTGCTTATTTTCTAGAATCTTGGAAAAATCAGAGTCTACCTTTAATTTTTCTCTAATAGTAGGATTCATTTTACTGGCTTTTCTTAAAAACTCAATAGTTTTTTCTTCATTTCCAGAAAACAATTCACATTTTGCAATTTCATAAAGAAATTTTTCATCATTTTTAATATCTAGCGCACTTTTGAAGCATGTGGATGCCTCATCAAATTTTTTTAGTTTTAGTAATGCAATTCCTTTGTAATACCAAAAATTCTCATCTAGTGGTTTTTCATTAACTGCAGAATCCGTATACATTAATGCCTTCTCAAACTTACGGGCTTTTTTGAGATGTTCTACTTTTTTACTACTTTGAAGATAATTCTGATTTCTTGTTTCTGCTGCTTTATTGAAAGATTCTACTGCATCAGCAAATCTTTTTAATTGAATCAAAATTCTTCCTTTCTCAAAAAACACATCATAGCTTTTGTCATGTACAACTAGGTCTTTCTCATAACAATCTAATGCATTTTCATATTCGCCAATCTCTGAAAATCTTCTTCCTCTCTTATACCAATAATCTGCTGATTTAGCCTCTTTTTCTACTGCCAATGCTTTATCTGTGAATTTTAAGGATTCTTCAAATTTTTTGTCTTTTTTTTAACTCTTCAGCCTTTTCTCTATATTTTGATGCAAAATCTTTCATGAATGAAGATTGTGCTGATCCATCTTAAAATTTTCTTTAATTTTAAAAAAGCCTCTAATTATGGCCTTCAAAATTATCTATACTATAGCTAATTTGCTAAAAAATTAGCTGACTTTATTCTGATATTATATCTAAAACAAATCATAATAATAAATCATGAAAGTTATTGCACTACAGATTTGTTTTCTATGCAATGCAAAATTTGCTTTGCTAATTGAAGAACCACGTTATAATGGATTTCGTGGAATCTGTTTAAATTGTGGTGGAAATTGGCCAGAATCATAAGATAGATAGTAACATTTTAGACATCGCCACACCTTGCCTTTTTTATGAACTTAGACAGTGCAAAAATTGCAAATGATTTTTTGGAATTAGCAAGCGAACAAAGATTAAACATCCTTCTAAATATTGCAGAAAAAAAACTCAATATTTCAAAATTAGCAAAATTATTGAACTCAACTAACCCAGAAATTCATAGAAATGTGGGCAGATTAACCAAAGCAGGATTAATCAAAAAAAATCCAGAAGGAAATTATGAATTAAGTGTTTATGGTAAAGCTATTCTGCAGCAAATTCCTTCATTTTCTTTTGTTTCAGAAAACCGTGATTTTTTCAATTCACACTCTTTAGAAAATCTTGAAACAAAATTCATCCAAAGGCTAGGTGCTCTTCAAGAAAAAAAGAAAATCAAAGGATTTGTAAAAGTTTTAGAAAAATGGAAAAAAATTCATGAAAATGCTGATAAATACATCTACAATGTCTTATCAGAAATCCCTTATTCAAGCGATATTATTGATGTTATTTCAACAAAATTAAAAAACAATGTTCAAATTCGCTCTGTTTTCTCAGAAAATGTCATAGTTCCAGAGGATAGAAAAAAAATCTTTGAGGCAAAGGGTTTTCAAAAATATGTTTCTAGTGGTATTCTTGAGAGAAAAATCTCAAAATCTAATACTCTGGGATTATTAATTACCGATAAAGATGCGGCTGTATTTTTTCCAAATACTGATGGACTTCCTGACTTGAGTGAGATGTTTTTTAGTTCTGATCCTAGCTTTCGTGATTGGTGCCAAGATTATTTTGATTGGTGTTGGAAAAACTCATCAAATTTTCAAGAATCAAAACTTGATTAATTCAAACTAATTGTTTTTTACGATGTTCAACTATGAATGTAGGATATGATTGAGCAAATCCTACATCGCAACTTTTAGTTTGAGTAAATTTGAATTTTTGAATTTTTTTTGCAATAAGGTGTAGATCCGAACCAATTACGAACTCATTTTTGTGAGCACATCGATTTATTTTTGTACACATGTTTACTGGGGGTCCAATCATATCGATCTGCTGTGAGTCTGTAGTGTTCATAATTAACACTGTGCCATAGTCTGCACTTATTCGATAATTCAAACAGGGCAACTTTTTTTCAGCAAGCTCTTGGCAAATAGGTTGTTGAGCTTCAGTCATGGCCAGACCGCAATCTATGGCGCTAATCAAACCATCCATGTTTTTTGAATCCTTTGAGGCTGGGAAGTAAAATAGAAGACAGTCTCCCACATTTTTGATTACTTTGCCACCGAACTTTCCAATTATTTTAGACATTGAATTTAGAAAAATCTCGTAATATCCTGAAAGATTATGGGGTGACATACTGGCTGATATTTTAGTAGAATTTACCATATCCACACATCCTACACAGTAACTATGATTCTGAGAGGAGAATGCAACTAGATAATCTGAAGCATTAGGTATTGATTCCAAATCGTTTTGGGATTCAAGTTTTACTTCTACCCTACTTTGCCGATTTTGGTATGGATATTCAAAAAACTCCTTGGTTTTTACAAATTGTATGATTTCATTTCTATCTACATGCACCATGAATAAACAATATCAGAAAATTGAGTTATAGTTTCATTAGCTAATTTCATAAAAATTTAGAATGCAAGCTAATTCTAAAATAGATCATAAAGTAATGATCTATGATTTTACTCCATCTAAAACAAATTTTAAATCAAACTTTTTTGAAGAAAAATAGGATGGGCATGACTATGGAATCAAAACCTCAGGATTTTGTTGAGAGAAGCAACCTGAGGGGATTTTTAGCATTGTTTTTAGATTGGGCTGCGATTTTTGGAATCATTACATTGAGCATTTGGCTTGATCATTGGATCATCTATCTTCTATCGGTATGGGCGATTGGTTCCTTTCAATATGCTATAGGCGAATCATTGTTTCATGAAGCTTCTCATTACAATCTGTTTAAAACAAAAAAATTAAATGATTATCTAGAATGGATTTATGCCGTACCATTCTTTGTGGATATGGCACAATATCGTCCAGAACACACTAACCACCATTATAAGATGAATACTCCTGCAGATCATCTGATCAGAGATTATAAAATCCATGGACTAGATAATGAAAATAAAAATATTTTCTGGTTGTGGTTCATTAAACCACTAACTGGTTATGGCGGATTATTCTATCTAAGATATTGTATACGATTAAACCCTCTCAAAAGTGCAATTAAGTTTCTAGTATTTTGGACACCTGTGATATCTGTTTGTTGGTATTTTGATATTTTAGATATCTTGATTTTGTATTGGTTCATTCCTTTCCTCTGGTCATTTTCAAGTTTCTTTTATTGGGCTGAAATTGGAGAGCACTATAACGCAAAATCTGGTTCAAGAACAGATATTGGATTTTGGAAAAACATTTTTCACCATAATGGTGGGTATCATTACATTCACCACACATATCCTACAATTCCTTGGTACAAACTTCCTGAAGCTCACAAAGCATTATGCCCTGATGGGACCGATATTTCGCATGGATTCATTGATACATACCGGCAACTAAAAAGATCCTAAGAAAATTTAATCTGACTTTTAACATTCTTTAGAAAGTTTTTGTTGTTTTTAAAAAAACTGAGACAATTACCATGTAAAGAAATGTAGATGCTATTTCTGAAGTCAAAGAAGCAATGTATGGTTCTATATTAAATTCCAGAAAATAAAATAATGAAAACCATCTTACAACAAGATAAAACACTTCTCCAATCCCGAAGGACGTAATCATCTTAACTAACTCCTGCTTTACGGAGTTTGAACTCATTCCTTTGTATCGCTTTTTATTTTCTAGATAGAATAGACTTCCAAATATTCCAAAAAATACTACATACCCAACAATTATTGTAATCGTAGTGTTTAGGTGGTTTTCATAGTCTGCAAGTAATTGTGCAACAACTGCTGATATGGATGCTGAAACTATGAAGCATATCAGAAAGTTCCGATTAATTTGTAATAATTGCTGATTAATCTTCATGCTATTCTGGAGTTAGTTTCATTACTAAATACTCTATGATATTTTGTTTTGAAAGTTTTTTCATCTTCTCCATTGAGTGAAAGATTAAACTTTCTATTTTATCTGAATAAGTGTTACCAAAACGCTCTTTCAAATTTACTCTATTGGCAATGTAATACTCTGCCAAGGGCTCATACACTTTAGATCCAATCTCTTCATTAGATTGAATCATAAATCCTGCATTTTTGACTTGAGATTCTACAAATCTCTTAGAATAGTGTTGAGAAGTCCAAGTAAGATTCAGTATACCAAGCTTTAGATTTGCGAGCCTCTGATCAGTGACAGGGATGGCAAGTATGACAACTCCATCATTTTTGATAATTCTCTTTGATTCTTCAAGAAATCTTCCTAATGGCTTAAAATGATGTGCAGATTCTAATGCGATGATTCTATCAAAGGAATTTTCATCTAATGGAATTGATGTAGATGTGGAATTTACAAGTTCTAGATAATTTTTTGCAGATTCCTGATTTAACTGATTAAAATTCAGATTCAAACATGTTATCTGCAATTCTGGAAACTGTTCTTTCCAAAATAATGCAGGAGATGAATAACCACTTCCTATATCCAATAATTTTTTTGCAGAATTAAATTCTCCAAGTACGCTTACATATTGGCACATTTTTTTTTGCGCCTCTAATGGATTCTTTACGTCTTGTTCCCATAACCCAAAATTTAGCATGCTAGAATCTGCACCAAGCTGCATGATTGGCGCTAATTTGTCATATGCATTAATGACATCTTTTTCATTTTTCCTTATACTCCAAAGTAATGCCTCTATGAGATTGATCTGAATCAACTACTACCACCTTTAATCAATCAATTTATATGAATTTTCGAATTTAACAAAAAAATTGTCTGAAGAAAACAATGAAAAATCAGATTTTAGCTTAAATGATGAAAATACAATAAAAATCAAAAAATCAACATATGGTAATTTGATAAAAGGTCTAGTAGCTGCAATTATTGTTGCAGCATTTGTTGGAGGTTATACTATTAGTGAAATCAGTGATGATGAATCAATTACAAAAGAGGATTTTCAAGAACTTGTTGATGTCATAAAAGAATCTAATCAACCTGTACAACCTACTACTGTTAGAGAGCCTGCACCCCAAGCCCCATCTGTTCTCAAAACAGTTTCATCAGATAATAATCCACTAAAAGGAAATCCTAATGCGCCTGTTACAATTATTGAATTCTCCGACTTTCAATGTCCATTTTGTGCACGATTCTTTGAGCAAACTTTACCTTTAATTGAAAAAAATTATGTTGAAACTGGCATAGTAAATCTTGTCTATCGAGACTTCCCATTAGATTTTCATAAAAACGCATTACCTGCACATATTGCATCAGAGTGTGCTGATGAGCAAAATGCATTTTGGGAATATCATGATGTGTTATTTGATAAACAATCTGAATGGCAATCACTTGGATTTGAATCTATTACTGAAAGATTCTTAGCATATGCTGAGGAGCTAGGTCTTGACCAATTAACTTTCACTACATGTTTACAATCCAATGAAATTGTACAAGAAATTCAATCTGATCTTTTATCTGGACGACAGTATGGAGCTACAGGTACTCCGACATTTTTTATAGGAAATGAAAAATTTGGTTATACAAAAATTTCTGGCGCACAACCTTACCAAAATTTTGCAAGTGTTATTGAATCAAAATTAAGTTAAGCTAACTTAGGAAGGTATTCCCAAATTTGGGAGGCATCTGATTTAAGCAAGTGTGATGTTACTATTGTAACATAGAGATGATATGAGGCAATGGGTAAACGTATTACAATAATGATTGATGAGGACCTGGAGAAAAAGCTTAGAATGATTCAAGCTAAGACTATTGCAAGCTCTAAAGAAGGTATTAGTTTCTCGCAAGTTCTAAACAAAACCTTGAGAAAGGCAATCAAGTAATAAAACTAAATCAAGAGATTTCAGAAATTTATAAACAAACTTTTTGATCTATAGCTTAATCTTATGATTTTATTTAATAGGGACGTATTTTTTATTTTTTTAAATGATAAAATGGATTCTTTTTGCAGGTTATGGTCTGATAATTTCAGGCTTTATCAATCTATTAATGAGTGGATTTCAATTTTCAGGAGATTCAAGATTTTTGGATCTTTCAGTTACTGGTTCTGGTTTACTCATTACTGGAACGGTTTTAGTGATTATAGGATTTGTAATGAAAAGAAAGCAAACTGATTCTGGTTAATTTTTGAATTTATCACATTGTATACTTTCATTAAACATTTACTATTGCCTTCAGAATTAATTTCTTGCATATGATAACATCCTACATCAGTATTTTTAATGCACAGGTAGATGTGATCGTATGAATATTATCTGTTATGCATATTTTTTGGATACTCTTAAAACTGATTTATTTTAATAATATCTAAATGACCCAACCTGATGTTGTTCCTGAAAAACTTAACAATCCTATTAACATTCGAATAATTTTTGGAATCTTAGGTGTAGGTGTTGTTATCTATGCATTACTTAATACACTCAATGAAGATACTGCTGGAAACCTTGCTTTTGCATTGTCGGTAGGAATTGCTTCAGGCGTTGCAGTTTCATCTTTCATTGTTTCTAAGCGATACTGGGGGACTGCTGTTTTTGGTAAATCTTATCTTGCTTTAGGCTTTGCATATTTTTCATATGCACTAGCTGAAGTATTGTATTATACATTTGATTTAATTTTAGGCATTGAACCATATCCTTCAGTAGCCGATATTTTCTTTTTTGGATTATACCCATTAACAATAACTCATTTAATTTTGAATATACGATTTTTTAATGCAAAAATATCCAAACCATCTAAAATTTGGTTACCGCTAATTCCAATTGTCTTTCTAATTGTTTATGGTTACATTTCTTTTACAGAGTTTGAAGAAGCAAATTTTGACTTTTATTATGGAATGATATTTGTTGCAATAGCATCAATAACATTATCTATTGCAATTTTAGGTGCATCTGTTTTCAGGCAAGGAGTAATAGGTGTTGCTTGGTTGTTACTAGTAATCGGAATTCTAATGAATGCCACAGGCGACCTTTGGTATTACCACCTAGAAGTTTTTGGTGAATACTTTGACGCTCATCCTGTTACTGTAGTATGGTATGTCTCAAACCTAGTTATGATATATGCCCTATACAAGCATCAAAAAATTCTCTAGTTTTTAATTGGTAGTAAATCCTTCTTAATTTTTCTAAGAACTACATACGATAGTGGGTGATCTTTACTAAATTCTGTCTCTAAAGTATGATGAAATATGTCTATATTTTTGATTATTTCCACAAAGGATGGGTCTTTTTCTAATTTATCCAAATATTCTTCTGACCATTTCCAATCACTTTTTGTATTACAGGTAAATATTATCCATCTATACTCGTCATCTATTTTCATTATGTCAAAAGGAAACATCTTGCAATCAAAAGGACGATTATCATACACTGAACAATTTTTTGTATCTTCGTCCCAAAATATGCAGTTAGTTGATTTCTTCTTTTTCTTTAAGGACTTTACTAACAAGTCTGAGACTTTAACCTCTTCTATGAAATCTTTTCTAACCTTTCCTATTTTTTCTAATTTCTGAATATCATTTTTGAATAAAAATGGAGCATCAAATCCTGTACAGCATGATATGTTTTCACAAGAATCACAAAGATCTTTCATTTCAAATTCTTTTGATTTTATTTTTAACACCCTCAATTTAGATGGCTTACCACATGATTATATTATATTCCTTCAAAAAATAAATTTTTTTAAAATTTGACTATGTGCTTTATAATACTGTATTATTTTAAGACGCACATAAATAGCAGTCAAAATATTATTCTAATAATGTCTCAAATGGCTCTTGATACATTGGGTATTAGAAAACTACCGCATGAAGAAAGACTGAAAAAACTTGAAGAAATTTTCAAAACAAGTAAAGACGAATCGGAAAGATGGGATGCCGTTTGGATGACCGGTGAACTTGCTGAAGAAACTGGTCTTAAAGGTCCAATCTATGAAAAAGCTGGCAATCTACTTGCATGGGCTTTATTGCATGACGAAAATAGTGTTGTACGACACGAGTCTTCATACCAAGTTGTTGGAAGGCATTACTTCAAACACATACCAGACCTTATTGAATCTGCATTACATGATGAAAGTCCTTTAGTACGTCATGAATCATGCGAATGCTTAGCTCTTATGCAAGCATTTGATGCAATTCCTGCAATGAAAAAACTGCTTAATGATCCTGTTGACATCGTTCGTGAAACTGCAGAATTTTCTCTAAAGAGAATGATGAGGACAAAAAACAAAAGGACAGAAGACTGGAAGGAAGACCGACAAATAACCTCATTCTAAAAAATTCATAGATCCTATGAAATCTAACAATAAACTATTCTATTTTCCAATTTCGGAAATTTAACTTATATCTAAAACCGTTTGTTTTCCATTACAAGAGAAACCATATAAATGAGAATGGCGATTTCCACTTATGGGTGGACTGGATCGTCTCTTAAGTTCTTCTTTAGAGTCTACTATTAGAAATAATCTTGGAGAAAAAACTACCAAAAAGATTGAAGAACGATTATTTGAAAAATATGGATTATCTCTTACCCAAGGAATAGAAGAATTTCAAAAAATTGATGCTGTACTACGAGAATATTTTGGTGCAGGAGCTGATGGTTTAGAAAATAAATTTCTTGAAAATATTTGCAAGGTTAAAACAAAAAACTCCACAAACTCCTGGTTCACAATTAAAGATGGCAAAATTGCTCAATCAATCCTTGAAAGTTTTGGAGATGATGATAAGGCTTCAATAATTAACTCTGTTATTGATAATCCAAAAATTATCTCTGACATTCTTGCTTCTTGCAAAATTCCTCAAACATCAGGTTATAGAAAAATAAATCAACTCATTGATGATGGTCTATTGATTACAGATGGGCATGAATTTACCTCAGATAGTCGTAAAGTAAGCAAATATCGTTCGCTTTTTAACAACATTCGGATAAATATTGTAAAAAATCAAGTTACTGTGGATGTACAACTTGAATCATCCAACTTTAACCAAAGCACAGTTCTTCAAGTAATTTTAGCCTAAACATCACTTAATTGTACGCGGAATTCTTTCCCTAATTCAAATTGTTTCTTATTTTTAGTTTTGAAAAAAGATCACATTATTAGGATCCAAATGAATTCCAAAAATGGGAATGGGGATTGTTGGGATATCGAAAGATATTGTAAAAGGAAAATCAGTTATTCTTGCACTAGTCAAAAAACCAAAAATAAAAAATTCTAAAATAACGCTTGGTTTTTTTGTAGCACTTTTAGCTGCTGCATTTGCAGCATTACCAAACGTTGTACCAAAATCATTAATGGAAGAAAACTCAATGGGTGTTACTCCAAACCCTCTAATGCTAGTTTTTGCAATTTATGTAATTAACGGTTTATTGTTTACGCCAATTGCAAAAAATAAAAATCCCATAAGAAAACTTGGTAGAACAACTTTATTTTTACTAATTATTTTAGGATTAGCAGAATCTGCTGGCACTTTAGCTTATACTGTAGGATTGCAAGAAACTAGTGCTCTTAATGCATCAATTCTTGTTAACGGTGAAACAATATTTGCAATTCTTGTTGGCATAACTCTTTTTAGAGAACGTCTAGGACGAAATGAAATTTTGCCTTTTGGATTGATTTTCTTGGGTGCTATTTTACTACCTATTGGAACTGATCTTCACAATCATGGATGGGAATTTTCAAATTTTGTCTTTGGTGATATTCTGATCATTTTATCTGGATTTTTTTACTGTCTTGACACTTTTATTGCTAAAAAAATCGATAACTCTGTCAGTATACGTCGCATAGTCCACATGATGGCCTGTGGTGGTGCAATTCTATCCTTAGGATTGATGATTTTATTACAAATTCCATTCGATATAACGCTTGAACAGTTTTCAATAATTTCTATTGTTGGATTCTTAGGAATAGGTGTTAACATGTTATTTTTTGTTATGGCATTAAGGTTGATTGGAGCTGTAAGGACAGTTTTAATTTATTCAACTACTACAATTTTTAGTGTTATTTATTCAAGCTTGTATCTCTCTGAACAAGTTACTATGGTTAGTGTAGTTTCAGTGTTCACAGTAATGTTTGGTTTAGTTGCATTAAGAAAACGATTAGGGCAAGAATGACTGGAACTAGTCTGAATAATTTGATTAGTTTAAACTAAATTAGACGAATAATTTCTTTCTTATATTGAATAAAAAAGAGCAAATTGCTGCTTGGATAGGCATCATAGGTGGTGGTACTGCGTTTTTCTTTTTTTATGGATATGTAGCAGATTTAATGAGATAATTCAGTGACTAGTTTTTTCAAGAAAAAAAGCTACTACTTTTTAAGAAATTTTAGGAAATTAGGCATAAATTGACAAAATCTCAAACCCAAAGGACACAATCTAATGTATGTTTATTTTGTAATGATGAGTTACAGACTCCATCTTTTTGCAAGTTTTGTGGTTTCAAATTTTGTAGTGAACATATGCCAACTGAAAATCACCAATGCATTAAAACAAGATATATCGAATATGTTAAAAAATCAGATCAACAACCAAATATATCAAATGGAAGATTTCGTGTAGTTTGTAACACTTGTGGTTATTCTTCAAAAAAACCAACATCAATTGAATATGCTGGTGAGGAATTAATTCAACATATGCAAATGGTTGGCTGTCCACAGAATATTTTCTTAGAAGAAATCCAATCCGAAATAAATTCTAATAATATTGATTCTGATTCAAAAAACGAATCATCTATTCCTAAAGAACCTCAAAAAAACTCTGTTTTAACTCCGAGTATATCCAATGACAGCTCAATAGTAGAACAAATTCTCAAACTAGCTTCATTCAAAGAAAAAGGAATGATTTCAGCTGAAGAGTTTGAATTTATTAAAAAAGAACTAATTAAAAAATTAAAATAAAATTTTCATTCTCAACTTTAATTAGTTATTAAGAATTAACAATTCAAATGACAAAAATTACAAATGAGATAAAATCTTTCTTAAAGAAACAAAAACTAGGGTTTGTTGCAACAATTAATGAAAACAACACTCCCAATTTATCTCCAAGAGGAACAATTTTTGCATGGGATGATAAACACATTATCTTTGCAGACATAAAATCCCCCCAAACTACAAAGAATTTAAAAAAAAATCCTGTTGTAGAAGTTAATGTAATTAATCCAATTACAAGAAAAGGTATGCTGCTTAATGGCACGGCAGTTATTCTAAAAGAAGGTAGGGAATTTTCTCAAATTTTAGATTACTATAAAGAACAAGGAATCCAAAGCAAAATTTCTGCTGTAGTCAAAGTAAAAGTGGATGAAATTCAGGAAATCACCTCGCCACTATATGATTTAGGCTACTCTGAAGATGAAATTAAAGAAAAATGGAAAAAATACTATCAGTCTTTCTAGATAATCTGATCTTTCTTGGAAGGATTCTTTGCACTACGAAGTTTTTCTAATTCCTTTTTAGTTTCATTATGTTCTTTTCTTTCTTTATCCAGTAATTTTTTGATTACCTCTAGCTCTTTTTCAGCTCTTTGCAACTTCTGATTTGCAGATGCTACAACTGCACTAGCTGCCTGTACTACATTTTTTGCATCGACGTTATGAGTTACCGTGGATAATTCATTTTCAATAAACCTGACTTCCTTATCGACTATACCGATCTCACTCTTTTTCTGCTCTGTTTGGGATTGAACTCTCTGTAATTCATCACGTGCATTTTGTAAGCTGGTTTGAGTACTTTGTAGCTCATTTTCTATTTGATTTTTTTCCGATTTTAATGACTCTATTTTTGATAAAATTTCATTTTTTTCTATTTGAAGTGGTTCAAGTCCTGCTAAAATTTCCTGTTCTTGTTTTTTCAATAATTCTATTTTTGATGTTGCCTCTTTGTGTTTTGAATCAAACGAATCTAGATCTTTTTTCTTTTCATTCCATTCTTTTTTTACAGACATTAAGTTACTAACTACAGAGTCATATTCCTCTTTCACACTTGCAAGCTTTGCAGTAACAGAATCTAATGTCTCTAGTTTAATTTTGATATCTTTTCTAAGCTGAGAAATCTCATTTTCAAGCTGTTCTTTGATAATTTCTTCATGACTCTTTACTTGTACAGTTGGTGCTTCGCTTTGAACCTCTGGCTTTTCTAAAGATTCTTCATCTTTCTTTTTTGAGCGCTTAAACAAGCCCATTTTGAATAACTCCTTTTGATTTAGTATATGTCATTTACTTACCCTTCTTCCTCTAACAAATTGAAGGTAAAAACCAATTCCTCCAATGATAAAACCAAAAACAATTGCAGCAAAGCCTAACTCTGGTGTTTCACTTAGCTGCCATGGGGCAAGCATGAAAAGTATTGCTCCAAAAATTATCAAAAAGAATCCCCCACTTCTTCTTTGTTTGTTATGTTCGCTGTGGGCCATTCTAAATCAAATGTAATTTTGAATTGTCTGTCCTATCTTTTTTCTTCCAATATCCAAAATAAAAGGACCAATTTTTGGACCCCTGTTTGTATTTAGAATAATCTGATACAATATTCTGAAAAACTCTCTTGGTTGAACATTATTGGATTTTGCTATTTGATAAATTACATTTTGAAGATCTTCTGGTTCTGAATCTGACGTTAGAGCTTCTGATAATTCTTTTAGTGCCTTTTTTGTATTTTCATCTAATTGTATCTCAATTTTTTCTTGTTCATCAAAGTCATCCGAATAATTTCCTGCTAACCTAATCAATTCCTCAATTTCTGGAGATGAATCTTTTAAAACTCCGTAATCTATTAATTTTTTTGTAATTCTTTGCGTTCTATCATCTTTGAAAATTTTTGCTAATTCAATTAGTAATCTATAGCTAACATATGGTGTAGGATTCTTTGGAGGATTTAGTAAATTGACATATTCGTACAAGCCTTTAGATTTAATCGCTTTTGCCTCATTATCCAGTTTAGTTTTTCCAAAAAAGATATTTTCTAATTCATTGTATTCATCCATCAAAGAAGGAATATCTTCGAATCCTAATTCTCTAGCACCTGTAATTCTTTTGTAAAGTAATAATAAAATTGATTTTGGTGTTCCATACTTTAACCATCTCTGTGAAGTTACTACATTTCCTAATGATTTTGAAATCTTTTTTCCACCTTTATCAAGAAACATTTCATATTTTACATGGTGCGGATGGGGATAATTCAAAACTTCATCAGCTACCCAATCATTGACTTTAACAGAATCCATGATATCTTTTCCATATGCCTCAAAACGAATATCAAATGCCTGCCATCTTGCTGCAAATTCTACCTTCCAGGCAAGTTTACCCAATCCTTTTGTAATGTCTGCTTCTCCTTCATGACTGCATCCTTTGACTACACTAGAGCCAATAGTCGCATCCTTACACCTGTATTTTACCTTCTTTTCATCTTGAAGATATTCGTATGATTCAGTGGTGTATAGTTTATCACAACTCTCGCATGCAGGAAAATAGGGTAAAACATTTTGAAATTTTTCTTGTCCCGTTATTTCTGCAATAGATTCACCAATTTTTTTACTGTTAAGAAGAATTGTATGAATTTGATCTTTTAACAAACCTTGTTCATAAGTTTCTTTAGCTCTTCGAAAAGTATATTCAATTTCTAATGTGTCAAGTCCTTCAAGCAAAAGACTACTCATATGCATTCCGTAAGAATCATGACAACCAAAAGGATCTGGTATTGCAGACACTCTTTTTCCTAGATGTTCGTTAAGATCTTCCGGAAATCCTTCAGGAATTTTTCTTAATCCATCTAAATCATCTGAATATGCAATTAATTCAGATTTATATCCAAAGTTTTCAAGAGCCAGTTTTACCCCATATGCTCTAACCGCGTCCCCTAGACTTCCAATGTGAGGCACACCTGATGCACCTAATCCGCTCTCAACACGAAGTAAATCCATGCTTCGACCAATTGATTTTTCACGTTGGATTAACTCGTCAGCTAATTTATCAATCCACGTTCCTTTTCCTATGATCTTTTGTTCTGACATGTCTTCTCCTAGGACAATTCTTTTGCCATATAAGGACCATACATTGAATATCCTAATTTTTTGTAATATTCTCTAGTTCCAACTGCACTAATCACGAGTAATTTTTTTGCATCAAACTCTTCTTTTGAAATTTTTTCTGCATGACTCATTAGATTTTTCCCTAATCCTAAATGCTGAATTTCATTTTGTTGCCTTTCTCCAAGTTTTAGAGATTTTCCGTAAACATGTAGCTCTCTTACAATACAGGTATTCTGAGAAATTTCTTCGCGATGAGCATTTTCACTTGGATGTCTCAATCGCAAGAATCCATAGATTGAATCATAGATATCATCATAAGATAGAAAAATTTCCTTTCCTCCTGAAGACAAGTAATCCTCACGATTAAACTTGAGATCCTCAAATGGAACAATTTTCTTTGAAAGACCTGCCTCTCTACATCGGATACATTTGCAGGATAGGCCCTCTTTTTCCAGATTTTTATGTACAATTTGACGTAAATTGCCTGATTTTGGACCTGCTAGAATCTCTGATGGGGAAATTTCTCGTTGAACTCTCATAATTCTCATCCATCTTGGAATGTTCTTCTTCACTTCAGTTAACACTTTGATCATATCTTCATCCGAATATGGAGAATACTTTCCATTTTTGTATTCATCACATAAAGGAGTGTTTTCTAAAACCAATGATGGGTAAATTTTCAACATATCTGGTCGTAATTTTTCATCATCAAACAGTTGCTTGAAATCTGAAATATCTTGTTCAGGAGTCATTGTAGGTAATCCGGGCATCATATGTGCAACAATTTTGTATCCTGCATCTTTTGAAATTTGAAATGATTCTAACACATCATTATAGTCGTGCCCACGATTTACAATTTTGTAAACTTTTTCTTGAAGACTCTGAACTCCGATCTCAATTCTTGTAATACCATAACTTAGTAATGCATCCACATGTTCTTTTTTACAATAGTCTGGCTTTGTTTCAATTGTAAATCCTACATTTCTAATTTCTGCATGCTCATTATTTGATTTTGCAGCTTCTAAAGAATCTGAATCAAAACCATTTAATGCGTCATAACATGATTTAATAAAATTAATCTGATAATCTTTTGGCATAAACAGAAAAGTTCCGCCGACAACAACAATTTCTAATTTTGATGCATCGTGACCATAAGCTAATAATTTTTCTAACTTAGTAAGAATTTGACTTTTTGGATCGTATTGATTTTCTATGGCATTAATTGTTGAAGGCTCTTTTCCAGTATAGCTATTTGGTGTATTGTATTCAATTCCTCCTGGACAATATGTACATCGGCCATGTGGACATGCAAATGGTTTTGGCATAAGTGCCACTACTGCTACTCCTGAAGCAGTCTTGATTGGTTTTTTCAAAAGCACTTGCCGTAATTTTGTAAAATCATCACCCTTTACTTTGGCAAGAATTTCATGATTTCTTGGAATTCTTTCTAGAGCATACTTGGCACAAATCTTTTTTATTTCACTCTTGACTCTTTGCCTTGTTGGCTCATTTATCAGAAGAAGATTTTGGGTTATCTCGTTGCAAGCCTTGTCAAATACTGGTTCAGTTCTTTGCATTACTAAATTGAGAAAATTCTGTCATAAATTCTTTCAAGAAATGAGATTTCTTGCCTTTATCTACGTCTAGCTCTGGAATTTTTTCTGCCAGTCTTTCGGCTAGTTCTTCTCTTTGTAGTAGCTTTTCTTCTCTTTGTAGTAGCTTTTCTTCTCTTTGTAGTAGCTTTTCTTCTCTTTGTAGTAGCTTTTCTTCTCTTTGTAGTAGCTTTTCTTCTCTTTGT
>JBFFWG010000016.1:0-23147 GCA_041570395.1 Nitrosopumilaceae archaeon | reverse complement strand
TTGGTTTTTCTGCTTTAGCTTCTTTTGGTTTTTCTGCTTTAGCTTCTTTTGGTTTTTCTGCTTTAGCTTCTTTTGGTTTTTCTGCTTTAGCTTCTTTTGGGGTGGATTTTGGTTTTTTGCCTTCTAATTTGCTTTTACGCCAATGATCATCGGTGTTAATGGATGTTACCAAAATATTTGATGATGGGATGTAAACGTCAATTTTTTCACCTTTGAGTTTTTCTTTTTTAATTCCCTCAATAGCTACACTGCTTTTAGGTATAGAAATTTTTGTTATTTTACCATCAATGCCCTTGTATTCTCCCCGGATAATTTTAACAGAGTCATCAAGGGTTAATCTTACACTTCTTTTTCCATATTTTTTTCTAAGCTCTTTTGAGAGCGAACCTGAAACTTGTTTGCTTCTAACTGCATACGGTGCACGATAGATTTGTTGATTTCTCATTTTTGTTGGTTTCATTATACCACCATTGATGCCAGATTAGCTACACGAGGCCATTTTTCAGATGCCTCAGCTGCTACTGGTCCTTTAATGTCAGTTCCTTTAATTTCACCTTCAGGAGTTACAAGTACAGCTGCATTATCTTCAAAAATTACTCTCACTCCATTTAATCTCCGAACTGGATATTTTTGTCTAATTACTACCGCACCATAAACTTGTTTTCTCAATTCAGCAGGACCTTTTTTTACTACAACATTAACAAAGTCGCCTACTGCGGCAGCAGGTAATCGTGATGCACGTGTCTTGATTTTTTGAACCATGACAATTTCTAATATTTTTGCGCCAGTATTATCTGCACAGTGAATTTGTGCACCAACGGGCAAAACTCTTGTTACATATGGTCTAAATTCTACTACGCCTTTAGCCTTACCTCTACTCCTACCCTGTGACATTATTTCTTAACCTCCACTACTACAAAAGAAACAGATTTTGATACAGGTCTACATTCTGCAGTTAAAACCGAATCTCCTTCTTCAACATCCATGCATGATGGCTTGTAAGCATGAATTGTGTTTTTACTTCTAGCATATCTTTTGAATTTACTAAAGTATACTGGTGATTCTTTTTGTAAAACTATTGTATTCTTAGCCTTTGCGCTAACAACTTTACCTTCAAATAATTTTCCTCTAACACTTAATGCTCCATGAAATGGACAGTGTTTATCAGTACATTCTTTTTTCGGCACAGTTACTGGAATTCCAATATTTTTTGTCATAATTTTATCCCCAATCTATCAAATGCTCGTTTTTCAAGTAAAGTTCCTGAAAGTGTAAATTCGTTACCATCTGAAAAGAATTTCCAAGTGTTTTGTTTTTTTGGTATGGTTTTAAATCCATTTTTGGTGTTAAGAGTAAACATAGATTTAGTTTCATCAACTATTGTTCCAGTTAGTCCAACAATCTGACTATTAGTGGATTCAGATACGACTGTTTGTAATCCAATCATTTCGTGTATAGAAATATTTTCAAATGTGATCATTTATTCTTCAACTCACTTAGTCTAGTATGAATTCGCGCAATGTTTCTTTTCAATGGCTTTATCTTACCGCTTTCTTTACGTAGAGTCCCTTTAGAGGAATCTAATTTTAGTTTAGTAAGATCTGAACGTAGTTGCTGTAATCTATCCAATAGATCATTTTCGTTTAATTCTCTTAATGTTTTCATTCTAATTCTGCTCAATTCTTCAACTTCTCCTCTTCTTCTTCTAATGTTTCAAGACTTTTCATTTTTTCTGCTTCAATTGCAATTTGTTCAGATTCGGTTCTTGCTTTAGTTTCAGCTGCAGTTTCATCCCTCATTTTTCCTGTTTCTTCATCTTTAATTTGGTGTACATCGGTTGGTTTTGATTTTACTTGTTTTTTCTGTTTTAATTCAAACTCAGGAACAAATTTCTCCTTTCTAGCTATTCTAATTCTAATGCCAATCAGGCCCATCGGGGTTTGGACATGAGCTATGTCTTCAGCCACTATAATATCAGCATGATGCCCTGCTCTTGGCAAAATACCTACGGAGTGTTTTTCAAATGCAGAACGGTCACCTCTTAATTTTCCCGAGATAGTAATTTGAACACCCATTGCTCCATTTTCCATTATTTGTTGTAATGTCCACATAGTGGCTCGTCTAAATGCAGTTCCTCTTTCAATATGAGAAGCTAATCGATTACACATTACACTTGGAGATAATTCTGGTTTTTCAATTTCAACAACAGAAATTTGGGGATTCTTTAAACCAAATTTTGAAGCGAGTACTTCAGTTAATTCTCTAATACCGCTTCCTTTACGTCCTATTACAATTCCCGGTCGAGTAACATATAATGCAATTCTGGATCCAGTTGGAGTCTTTGAAATTTCTACATCAGAAAAACCGGCGTCTTTAATTTTTTCACGTAGGTAATCTTTAAGCAGCATCATGTTATAATTATCTCTGATTACGTTTTTGACAGATGACAAATCTATACCTCTTGAGCTACTAGTTCAACATGAGTCAATACGTTATTTTTTGGAGTAGCTCTTCCCATTGCTCGTGGAATAAATCTTTTAATTAAAACTCCTTTGTGTACAGTGGCATTAATTATTTTTAATCGGTCTAAATCCATGCCCTTGTATTCTGCATTAGATTCTAAATTATCCAGAAGTTTTAGAAATTCAACAGCAGATTTTTGCGGATATCTACCTGACATAACTCCAGGGTCAGACCTATGACCCACTTGGTTTTTGTATCTTCTAAATGGAATGGCACGTTTTAAAGATCTAACACTTTGAAGATAATCTCTTGCTTTTTCTATAGAAAGTCCTTTAATCGCAACTGCAATTTCACGTGCATGTTTATGTGAAATTTGTTTTTCTCTTAAGGAAGCTCTAACGTGTCTTGTTGAATCAAAATTTTGAAAAGCATAACCGAATTTAGACATAATTAATCACTTCAGTGGCACATAGAGACTTGATCTTGATGCGCCAACTCCAGGGGCACCGTGTGAGACTTTTTTATTTGTAATAACATATTCCCCAAGATAATGACTAATCATTTCTGGAGAAATATTAACAGGTACAAATTCCTTTCCTGAAAAAACGTTTACTTGTACACCGACCATATAAGGTAAAACTATCAAATCTCTAATGTGAGTTTTAATTGGATTCTTTAGATTACCAGACTTTGCTAATTTGATCTCTTCAATTAATTTTCTTTTACCATCGCTAATACCTCTAGTTAAAGATCTTCTAGCCCTTGCTGGAAATAACTTAAACAGTTGGTCCATAGGCATTTTTTCTAATTCTTTCAAATCAATTCCTTTATACTCGAATTTTTTAACCATTTTCTTTCTCCTTGATTGTAAATAGAGAGGATTTCAGAACCATATTATAGCATTCCTATCTTTGTAGCCAAATCTCGTGCCTTATCTGTAGTTTCAAATTGTACAAAGGCCTTTTTTCCATAAACCGTTCTTGCGGTGTTTACATTAGTTACGGTCTCATTATATAATGTCTTTATTGCTTGAATAATTTTTGGTTTTGCTGCATTTGTATCTACTATGAAACAAATCTTTCGTTCGTTTTCAACCATAGCAAATGTTTTTTCAGTAATGTATGGTTTTAAAACAATTTTTGAAGCTTCGTCTAAATTCATTTTAATTTCTCCATTAATTCTAAATGAGTGGATTTAATTTTAGAAATTTCTGCAATTGCGCTTTTTGAGTAAACCGTTAGTCTTATTGGAACGGCTCCAGGAGCTAAATCTAAAACACTTAGATTTTGGACGGAACATACTTCTACTCCAGGAAATGAACCACATGCCTTAGATAGATTAGAAGCATCCTTTGTGACAAATAGGACACTTCTTCCAGTTTTAGTAGCTCTTCCTCTTAATGCTGACT
The DNA here is from genome assembly GCA_041570395.1 of Nitrosopumilaceae archaeon. Lineage (GTDB taxonomy): Archaea > Thermoproteota > Nitrososphaeria > Nitrososphaerales > Nitrosopumilaceae > CSP1-1. Next base: position 19,276 of record JBFFWG010000016.1, on the reverse strand, counting down.
TTCCACTTCGTGCTTTTCGAGAAAGCAATCTTTCAATATCTGGAGTAAGATTCAATGCTTCAAGGATTTTTTTCATATCACTTGCTTTGGATACTTTTTCAATATCGTCTGAAATTACCATAGGAAAAGATTCGATTTTTTCTAATGTGTGGCCACGAGATTCAATTAGTTGTTTTGAACACGTAGCTGCAATTGCTGAACATAAGGCAAGTTTGTTTTCTTTTTTATTTAGTTTTTTAACTACAACTTTTTCAGAAGTTGGAGCATGGGCCTGCCTACCTCCTCTAATAGATGCCACTTCGCCAGCTTCACCTTGTCGGCCTCCACCTCCTCCTCGCATACGCGCAATTCTTGCACGGCCTTGTCCAGTAGGAGGGCTGTTTGAATCAGCTACAACATCTTGCCCAGCAGTAGGATGTCTTCCTTGTCTTTGAAATTGATTAGTGGTAAGATGAATTACAGCTTTATGAATGAGATCTTTTCTAAATGGAGTTGAAAAAACTAAAGGCAGTTCAATTTCGTCATCTTTTGTTCCTGTGGTAGTTAAAGTTTGAACTTTCATTACAAAATTACCTCCAGAATATTTGGTTTGAGAATTTTGGAAGGCACGTTTCTAATTTGAGAACGCATTTTAATTAAACGTCGATAAGTTCCTGGAACAGAACCTTTTACAATAACAAAGTCTCCATCAACTAAACCAAAATGTTTGTATCCACCTTCAGGGTTAATCTTAATTTCATTTTTTTCGGTATTACTCATAACCATAATTCGTTTGCTATATTCAATTCTTTGATGAAATCCTCTTTGGCCTGCTCGTGGTACTGTATACATAACGTTTTGAGGAGATATTGGACCTAGAGAACCAACTTCTCTTACACTTTTTCTTGATTTATGTTGTTTCTTTTTTACATGCCATCTAGTAATAGGACCTTCCCATCCTTTTCCTTTTGTAATAGCAGCTGCATCAATACTTGCTCCAGTTTCAAAAACTTCGTCAATTTTAACTTCTTTTCCAAGTAAGTTTTTTACAAATTCAAATTGTTTTTTAACATCTCCTCCTCTAACAGCTGCCTCAAAAATGTATGGTTTCTTTTGATCAAGATTTGCAGTAGGAGTAATTCCAACTATAGCATAAATCTCATCAATTCTACCAAGATGTTTTTCAACTTGTTCTAGATTACTACCTTCAGTTTTTAATTTCAGTAGTTTAGAAAAATGTTTAGGTAATTCTTTTGCGTAAATATCAAAATTAGCTTCAAGACCGTTACTCTCTTTTGTATATCCACGAATTCCCATTACAAACAATGGTGGAGTAACGATTACGGTTCCAAGGCTAACAAGTTGTTTACCTGCATTAGGAGTTTTATCTCTGTCATCTATACTAACAAGTTGGACACATCCAACTTTAAAACCTGCGTGCGCTAGCAATTTTGGTTCTTCAGAATTTATTTTAGGCCATGCACGAATTCTGGCTTCAGAACTTTTAGCACGTCCTCTAGGAAGATATGCTAAACTACCTCTTCGTGGTGAGCTACGTTTTCTATGACCCATCGATAAACGAAAAAAGTCGTTAACCCCATTATATACCTACTAAAAATTTCAAAGTTCTACATTAAATTTTATAAAAATAATCATGGCTTAAACAAACCTGTTAGAGAAGATAACAGTGTAATTGAGCCTATAACAACTCCTACAATTCCTACCATAATAGCAAATAGAAGAAATTTTTTTTGTTTTGCCATACCATATAGAATATTTTTTTTTTATTAAATCTAATCCGCTTGAAATAGATTAAGAATTGATAATATCCCATTAATTGACTCTTCTAAACGAACTGTATCTGTGCCCTGGTTTGGAAAAAAATTTAAAATTTTAGAGTTTTGAACTTGATTGATTTTTCCACCTAAAATGTCATGCAATCCCCTTTCAGGGGAACCGAAAACTACTAGAGTTGGTTTTTTACTTTCAGAGAACCAATTTAATGATTCCTTTGATATGATTTTTCCTTTTCTAGATGTTAAAATGATTTTTCCATCCCAAGAAGATAATAATGAAAAAAGATTTCCTCGTTCTTTTACTTTATAACCCCAGTATTCTTTGACGTCAGATCTAGTAATTTCCTTTATGGAAAAACTAGGGGCTCCAGTTTTAAATTGTACAGTAATTCTTTGCCCAATTTTTTCTTTACCAAAATATGGTACCAGTTGTTTTATTCCAGTATCTACAAATTTTTTTCCTTTTACAGAAATTACAAGTGCTTCTCGAATATCTCCAGATTTTATTTTCTTAGGATCAGAAATTTTACTGTGACTAGGAATATTTAATGGATGTAAAATGCCAGAATATTTTAGTAAATCCATTTTTGGATAGAGGTTTCTTCTAAAATATTGTGGAGTCTCCAAATATTTTAAAATTGTAGTCATAAGTATAGCATCACTTTTTTCTCCCAAAGTTTCATGATAAATGAAAATTTCATCTATTTGAAAAATAGCACATATTCTAGCAATTTTAGATATTTTAGCAGATTTTTCTTTTTGAGTTATTTCATCAGATAAAGACGAATCAGGGATTGCGATTGAGATTGTCAATGAGATTACTTTATTTTAATTGTAATAACGCTATCTACTTAGTTTTTTCAGAAGGATATTTTTTAGACGCCATTTCGGAGTAACTTTTTATTTGGTCTTCAGAAATGATTTCAAAAGATTTTGAATCAGAACCGATTTTAGACATTTTGATGTTTTGTGCGTCTTGTTTTTCTTCACTTGCAATGTTAATTGATGCAGCTGCTAATGCGCCTGCATCATCAAGAGAGATATCTGGTTTATAATTTTTTTCAAGAAATTCTGTAACTTGATCAGAACCTGAACCAATTGCTACAGCATCATAAGAGATGTAAGTTCCACTTGGATCAGTCAAATATAATTGGGAACCAGCAGAGTCTACACCTCCTATAATTAGTGCAACACCAAATGGACGAACCCCAGCATATTGAGTGAATTGCTGACATTGATCAGCCAAATGTTTGGCAATGGTTTCAACATCTACAGATTCATCATAAATCAATTTGTTACTTTGAGAGAAAAATCTTGCATTATCAACTTGGCTTCTAGCATCTGGGATATAGCCTGCTGCTGCAACTCCAACATGATCATCTATTTGGAAGATTTTTTGAGCAGTTTCAGAAATCTGAAGCTTTCTAGGTTTTTCTTCAACTGCAATAATTATTCCATCTTTACTTTTAATTCCAACAGCAATTGTTCCACGTCTTACAGTTTCAATAGCATATTCGACTTGATACAATCTACCGTCTGGTGAAAAAACAGTAATTGCTCTATCATATCCTTGTTGTGCTGGTAACAAATCAATTTTCAATGCTTTGAAAGTTTAATTTAAGTCTAGTCATGTTCAAATCGTGCATTTTGAAATTCCCTTTACTGGTCACAAAAATATTAGATCACTTCATAAAAATACAATTGAGATTACAAAAGAATCTACCCTCACTCCAAGTGGAGATTGTATTATTGGAGTTAATGCAAAATATGGATGTAGTGAGATCCCAAAAAAAATTAAAGAAAAATTAAAAAATCCAAAGACTAAAGTGATTTTTTCAATTACAGTAAAAGACTATACTTTTAAAATTCAGGGTACAGGGCATCAAGATCTTATTTTTTCTGACCCAAATGATATTGTTATTAGAAAAAGCGATTATGTTAGTCCAAGAACTTTAGCAGTAAATTGCAATAATGCTTCAGATTCAATTCCAAGAAAATTAGTTGAAATGTTACAAGATCCAAAAACTACTGGAATTTTTTCAATAGAAGTTATTTAGTATGAGGATTTTCTAAAACATTTGTTAATGCTCGGTTTATGATTTCCATCAGAATGTATTGGTTATAACTTTCAGATTCTACAGCTTTTTTATTTTTTGTTTTAGAAGTAGTTTTTTGAGAGATGTTTTTTACAAGCTTTTCAATTTTATCAGATGTTGAATTAATGAGATTTTCATATTTTGATTCAAAATCATCAGGGGTATCATATTCCAAAAGCTTTGTTGAAGTGCCATAAAATTTTGCGATAGCACCTCTAGATTCTTGAATTTTCACAACTTCGATTAATCCTGAAATTTTTAAAATATCTAAATGATGACGGATTGTGGTTAACGCTTTATCATATCCTGTTTTTTTCATTTCAGATAAAATCTGTTCTGCAGTAAGTTGATTTTTGTATAAAATTTTCAGAATTTTTGTTCGGGTTGGCTCCTCAATAGCTCTTGCTTGTTGCCCAGTAGTGGTAACAATTCTATTTACTCTAATTGGTTTTTCCATTAATGTTGACATGCTGGTTTTGAATCAGAAAGTAAGCTAAAAGATCGTTGTATCATATTTTTTTGTCTATTCGCATCAATTTTTTTTTATTACAAGTAACGTACTAGCACTCTAAGAATGATATATTATATTACAAAATATATCAGTTTGATATAATTATTCTAAGAGCATAATGATATAATTATTACCACTACGAAAAATATTGTAAATTAACCCTTTTGGGAAAAATCTGGCTGCATTAAGAAGAATTAGCATTGATCTAGTGAGATTAGCAGGTTTTGAATAATGGTAAAAATATGAATTCGAGTTATAATGATATTTTTGCAAACTTCTCATAGGCAATCATGTAACGTTCAGTAATTTTTGAAATCAGGTCTGAAGGAATATCAGGAGCGATAGGTTCTTTTCCTTTTGCTCTAGATTCATCAAATTTTTTCTGGTAACCGTTTTCGGTTAACCAATCTCGAAGCAACTGCTTATCATATGCTTCTTGAGTTTTTCCAACAGAGTAGGACTCTTTTGGCCATAGTCTATATTCATCAGGGCCAATAGAATCGCCTAGAATTATTTTATCATCAATTTTTCCAAATTCTAATTTTAAATCAGCTAAAATGAAACCAGCCAAATCAGCAATTGAAGTCATTTGTTCATAAATTTTAATTGACGTTTCAGATAACCAATCAAATTCATCACTTGTAACCAATCCCATTTCAACTGAACTGTTTTTGTTAATTGGTAAATCATGAGTTGATTTTGTAGTAGGATCAAAAATTGGTTTTTCCAATTTTGCTGCAAGTTCTGTATTGGTATTATCAGGCAAAGTTATCTCATTATTTTTCCATCTATTAACAAGGCTACCATAGAAATAACCACGCACAACACACTCTATTGGAAGCATCTTCATTTTTTTCACAATGATTCCAGTTTTTGATTCAGTTCTAACAAAATGGTTTTCTACTTTTAACTTGTTAAACCAGAATTCTGCAAATTTACATAGTACTTCCCCTTTACGAGGTATCTCTTGATTGAATTTTACATCATAAGCAGAAACTCTATCACTAAATAGAAAAAGGAGATTACCATTTTCCAAATCATAAATATCCTTTACTTTTCCAGATGCAAGAAATTTCATTTTACAAGTCTTATTTTCAAGATGATTTAATTCATAGGGTGATCTTAGGAGCCCATCATTCCAGGCATTTTAGTAGGGGTGCGATATGCCTTATTTACTAAAATTCCTTCATTTGCAGTCACCATAACAAATTCCATTTCATTTTCAGGTGGAGGAGATACGATGATTTTTTGGCCAGGAGTCAAAGTACCAAGTTCTTGGATATCACCACCTCCAAAATTTGCTCTGACATTTGTCAATGGCTGAGTTCCAATATTTTGAATAGTGACTCGGGCCATAACAAAAAGATCTTGTTCATCTTTGAATGGATCCACAAAGATATCATATTCTTCAGACGTGATTACGCCTTTAGAAACAGAGAGAACAACAACAATACTCAAAATAGCAATAACGCCTATGCCTCCCAAAAGAAGTATCTTATACGTGACCACAATTAGATTTACTCGTTCTTGCTATTAAATACAATTCAAAAAATATTTGAAAAACTTATTTTTTAAGATTTCTAGCTTGGAATTATTAATTTTGTTTGTACAATAGGTTTTGAGCTTTTCCAAGAATAATTAAAAAGTAGTTTTATTGATTCTATGAGGGATTTAGAATCAGTCCAAAAAGCAAAAATTTCTTTTGCAGGAAAGTTTGCATTTCTTAAGAAAATCAATAATTCAGCATCGTCTTTTATGAGGAAGCATTGATTTCTAGCCATAGTATGTGGCAAAGCTTTGATTTTTGAGGTATTCATAGTTCCTAGTAATTCAGGAATTACTGCCTCTGAAGAAACAATTAATTTTGAATTTAATTTAGGTGAATCAAAGTCTTCTAATAAATTTGAATAATTAAATCTTGAAAGATCCTTTGCACCGCATAATAATTTACATCCATCTTTTGCATTAGAAATCATATTTTTCATTTTACTGTGAATTCTGGGAGACCCTTGCAACATTTGAAATTTTTCATATTCATTTTTGCTAGATGGTGTGAAAAATGATGGGATTTTATTCCATAAATTAGTAATTTCTTTTTCTTTCTCAGCTAACATCCCTATTTTTACTTGTTCAATTTTTACCATTATCTTAATTGCTTTTTCCATCTTAATTGCAGAAAACTTTGTAGGGTGAGAAAATTCAGTAATAACAATTCCTCTATTAGTCAACATATTGAGAATGTGATAAGTTTCGGTACGAGGTAGTTTTAGATCCTTAGACACTTCAGGAGATGTTTTAGAACCATATTTTCCCAAATAGATGAAAACTTTAGCCTGAGTCTTTGTCAAACCGAATTTTGTTAGATCTTCAGTGATCCGTTCAATGCCCAGTTTATACTGATATAGTCTAGATTCAGGCGTCGAATTGACTATATTGATAGGTTTTTCTGCCCCGTCCATGCTATAGAATAGATCGTGGATCTTATATCGGATCTGGATCTTATGGTAAATTACGAGTTCCAAAACGGAATTCTAATTGAGTATAAAAATTTGTAAATTTTGCTCAGAATTATTTTTTAAAAAAATATTTTGGAATTATTCCCCTTTCATTTCAATTCTTGTTTTAAAAGAAGGCTTTATTCCTAAAGCATCATAATTGCCAGAAGTACATGTAAAACACATAGAGTCCTTTGGAATGCCTACGGCATTAGCTAGATTTTCAGAATCATTGTATCCAAGAAAATCTGCACCGATATCAGAACGAACTTTTTCAGTTATTTCTTCAAGTGTGACCTCTTTTCCATTAACATAAGTTGCAAGTTCATCTTGAGATGGAAAATCAATGCCAGCATAACACGGGAATCGAATTGGAGGATAAGTAATTACCATGCTGATTTTTTTAGCTCCTGCACGTCTTAATGCTTTAATAATTGCCTTGGAACTCGTACCTCTAACTAAACTATCATCAATTACTACAACATGTTTTCCTTCAATAATTTCTGTGATTGGAAAAATCCATCGGTTAATTTCTATTCTATCACTTTGATGGGGCTCAATAAAACTTCGAAGAGGGCCTTTTTTGCTGTATCTGTCTTTTAAGAGACCCTCATCAAATGGTATTCCAAGCTCTTGCGCATAACCTAATGCAGCAGGTCTTGCAGAATCAGGTACAGGGATTACAAGGTCTGCATCTTTTAGGGGAAACTTTCTTGCAAGGTATTGACCAATTTTTTTTCGAGCCAAGTATACATTTCTGCCTTCCATTTTACTAGTAGGATGTGCAAAATATGTAAATTCAAAAGAACAATGTGATCTTTGATTATCATTAGAAAACATTTCAGTTTCTAAACCATCCTTACTTAGTTTAATTAGCTCACCAGGAAATACATCTCTAATCAATTTTGCGCCAACTGCAGACAATGCAGAAGATTCGGATGCAACAATATAGGAATTATTTTCATCTTTTTGTCCTAACACCATAGGTCTAAAACCTCGTGGATCTCTTGCAGCATAAACAGAATTATCATCAGATAAGAAAGTAAAACAGTAAGAGCCTACCATTTCATTTTTGAGTACAGATAATGCACTAGAAAATTTTCCTTTTTCTGAAATTAATGAAACTAGCCTTTGAGCGGCTACTAAAGTATCGCTAGCATTTTGGGGAGTAAAAGTACATCCACCAACTAGATTTGAAAGTTCTTCGACATTAGATATAGTTCCATTATGTGCCACACATAGATCCTTTACTTTGAGGGGTTGAGCATTTTCAAGATTGCTTTTTCCAATTGTAGAATATCTTACATGGCCTATTGCAGAAGATGATGCATATTCTTCAGATATTTTTTTAAATTCAGAAGAGGAAGCTGATACTAGGCCTATTTTTTTTAATGGAGTCTTTTTTGGAACTGCGATCCCCCATGCCTCTTGACCACGATGTTGTAAGGCTCGAAGAGAATCAATTACCATAGGTATTACATTTGATCCATCCTGGCTGAAAATTCCAACTACTCCACAATTTTCTTTAACCATGAACTACTAACTCCTCTAACGATTTCAACCAATTTAGACGTGCCTTATCAACGCTTAGATCAATAATGGAGGCAGAGTTTTTTTTAAAGAATATTTTTGAGCCTCCAAAATCTCCAATAGCAGCAAATTCCAATTTTTTCATAGTTAGTAATTTTTTGATTTTATTCAGATTCTTTTTCTCAGATACTATTAGATATCTTGAATGACTCTCTGAAAAAAGCAATTCATCGTTTTCTAATTTTTTAGAAGGGATTTTTTCTAATGATGTATTACAGCCAATATTATTATTCATGCATAATTCAGATATTGCAATTGCTAAACCTCCTTTAGAACAATCATGAACACACTTTGCAAGATTTTTACTAATTATTTCTAATACTGCATTCATGTTGTTTTTTGAATTTTTAAAATCAACTTTAGGACATCTTCCACCTATAAAGTCATGAATGTATTCTAAAAATTCTGAACCACCCATCTCGCTTTTGGTTTCACCAACAATTACAAGGATGTCGTCAGATTCTATTTTGCTAGGACGAAGAGGTTTCTTTTCAATGATTCCTAAAACTCCAATTAATGGAGTAGGTTTGATTGGCCCTTTAGGGGTTTCATTGTAAAAACTAACTTTTCCACCAACACAAGGAATTTTGAAATGTTTTGCATAATCAGTGATTCCCTTTAATGATTCTAAAAACGTCCAAAAAATTTCAGGGTCTTCGGGGTTTCCAAATTGCAAATGATCCACCATGCCTATAGGAGTAGCACCAGTACATACTACATTTCTGCATGCTTCCTCAAAGCAACCAATAGCACCTTGTCGTGGATCGATATAGCAATGTTTAGGATTGCCATCAATTTTTACAGCCAAAAATTTTCCGTTATCTAGACGTAAAACTGATGCATCATTGCCAGGTTTTATCACAGTTCTAATTCCAACTTCATGATCATATTGTCTATAAACCCAATTCTTGTTTGCAATGTTTGGGCTAGCAATCATTTTTAAAAGAATATTAGTAAAATTTTGATTTTTTGGAGAAGGATGTTTTGAGGGTAGTTTTTTTAAATATTTTGGAATTGAGGATTTTCTATCAAGTAATGGGGCATTTGCAACAATTTGGGTAGGCAATGATGCTAATGTTTTTGCTCCTTTTTTTACATGCATGATGTTGTCAGTTTTTACATTGCCAATAACAGAACATTGAATTTGAAATTTATTACAAATCTCTTTTAATTTTTTTAGTTTTTTGTTATCTGTGATAATCAACATTCTTTCTTGAGACTCGGACACCATAATCTCATTAGGATTCATGTCAGATTCCCGTGTATGGATATTGTTTACATCAAGTTCTATTCCTATATCTAAAGAATCAGCGGTTTCAGATACAGCACAGGACAATCCTCCGCCTCCAAGATCTTTCATAGCTTTGATACATTTTTCATCTCGTGCTTCCAAAATTGCCTCAATAATTAATTTTTCAATAAAAGGATCAGGGATTTGTACAGCAGATCTATCTTGAGATTCTAGGGAATCCGAAGCAAATTGAGAGCCACCAATTCCATCACGCCCTGTTGGACCACCAAGTAAAACAACTACATCGCCTTTGTTTGCATGATTTTTTATCAGACGATTCTTTTTTCCAAATCCAACTGCTGCCACATCAACTAGAGCATAATCGGTATAACACTTGTCAAACTCTACCTCTCCACCTATTGTGGGAATTCCTAAACAATTTCCATAATCTGCGATACCTGAAACTGCATTTTTAAAAAGCCATCTTGCATGAGGATCTTTTTCTATATCACCAAAGCGTAATCCATCTAATATTGCAATAGGACGAGTTCCTGCAGATAGTATATCTCGAATTACTCCGCCAACACCAGTGGCTGCACCACCAAATGGTTCAACTGCTGATGGATGATTATGACTTTCAATATGTACAGTTACTACATAACCATCTCCAACATCAAGTACTCCTGAGTCATACCCTTTTTCAGAAATAACTAAAGGTCCACTCATAGGTAACATCTTGAGATGTTTTTTGGAAGATTTGTAAGAACAGTGTTCAGACCATTCTGCAGCAACTATTTGAAATTCAGTTGAAGATGGTTTTCTGCCAATTTTTTTTTCAAGATATGTTGATTCTTGTTTAGCAAGACTCATTGTGCTGCTCCAATTGTATCTAAAAGAGATTCAAATATCAAAGAAGATGGTTTAGAATCAATTGGATTAATTTCTTGCTCAGTGGCACGTTCAGGATGTGGCATCATACCAACAACATTGCCGTCTTTATTACAAATCCCAGCTATTCGAAATGTAGAGCCATTGACAACTTCAGAATATCTAAATACAATTTGATTATTTTTTTTCAAAAGGCTCAGGGTTTTTTCATCGGCAAAATATCTACCTTCACCATTAGCAATTGGAATTGGAATTTTTTGGTGCAGTTTTAATTTATTGGTAAATGGTGTTTTATTATTTTCAACTATTATATTTGTCCAGTCACACATAAAATTTAATGAATTATTTTTCATTAAAACTCCTGGCAATAAACCAGCCTCAACTAGAATTTGAAAACCGTTACATACTCCTAAAATAGGAATTCCTCGAGAAGCTAATTTTTTAACATCCGAAATAACTGGACTATGAGCAGCTATTACTCCTGCTCTAAGTCTGTCTCCATATGAAAATCCTCCAGGGAGAATTACTGCATCTAGATTCTTTGAAAGATTTTTTTCGTGCCAAAAAAACTCTGTATTTATTTTAAAAACATCTTTGAGCACATGATACATATCGCGATCGCAATTACTGCCAGGAAAAACAATTACCCCGACTTTCACATAGTTAGTAAGGAATATGCGTTATTAAAATCAAAGGACGTAAAACCATTTTTATTTGAATTCCTAACAGCAAGTGTATGGGATTAGTAAAAGATATTATGCAAAAAAATGTCATGACTATTCAAGAGGATAAAACTGCATTAGATGCTGCAAAGATGATTGCTGAAAAAGACATTAGTTTTCTTGTTATAATAAAAGACGAAAAACCCATAGGGGTTATTACCGAAAGAGATTTTGTTAGAAAAATTGCTGCTGAAGATAAAAATGCATCACAGGTCCCGCTTTCTGAGATAATGTCGTATAAATTCAGATGGGTAGAGCCTTCAACAGATATTGAAGATGCAGTACAAAAGATGCTCAATCACAACATTAGGAGACTAATTGTTTTAGAAAATGAAAAATTAGTAGGAGTCATTACACAGACAGATTTGGCTGATTTTTTGAGAAGTAAGCTGTTAATTGAAGGTACAGTTAAAAATATTGATTCAGAACAATCCTAATCTTAGAAAGATTCAAGAGTAATTTTACTTACCATTGGATTATAGATACGAAGCTCGTCACAGAGTTTACGAATTTTTTTTTCTGCTAGGGATTTAGTTTTTTCATTTATTGTAAACTTTAACATTTTTCCAGAACGTATTTTTTTTACAGTAGAAAAACTACCTTTCAAAACAAGATCTTTTAAAATGGTTTCACCCTCAGGATCACTTATTCCAGGCTTATTTTCAATAACTACTTGTACCAAAAATGATGGCATAGTTTTAGTTTTGATATAAGGGATATTATATCTATTGAAAATTAACAAGTATTTTTGAGGGATTGAAATTCTTAAGGTTTGAATTTTTTCAATCCTTCTTCGACTACTTGGTTTAGCACATTTGAAAAGCTAACTGATTTTGTAGAATTTTTAATTAATTTTGCCTGGATTCCTCGAAGTTTTTCTATGTTAGCTTCTGAAAGCACTACAGTGACTCTAATTCCCATCTTAAAGTAGGATACTCATACTATGTAATAAGGAATCAGAAGTAGAAAATTCTGTAATAATATTTTTAAAATATATCTAGAAAAAATGAATCATATAGAATTGAATTTATATCAGTAAAATCGTGGGATGTTCATGCCTCGAATGAGATATTGGAAATTAACTATAGATGAAGTTGAAAAACTAACCTATAATGAAAGCAAAGTTCTCAATTGGGAAATTAAATTTACAAGAGAACCTGAAGAAGATGCTAAATTTATTGGAATCTTCCTGTATAGAAATGGTGCTCCAAAAGATTATGAAACGATAAAAGGAATTGCATATTATCATAACAATATTGAACGAAATGAATTGCCAGAAATAACTAAATTTCTCAAAAAGAAATTCGGAGGAAAAGATGTAGAAAAAGGAGAAAGAGTTTTTCTCGAGAATTCAAAAGAAATCTATTCAGGAAAAGAGATTGGCCAACTTGCAAAAGAGTTAGAATCACGATTAAATGCAAAAGCATCTATCTCAATTGAATTTCAAGATATCTCTAATCAAGAACAAAAAGATGCAGGCCTTCCTGAAGAGAAGCTTTTGCCTATTCCCACAAAGTAAAAATCAACAAATAAGTATAGTTCTAGATAAAATCAAGTAGTCAGATGTCTGAGATTCATGAGATCAGCCAACATCTAGATGAGCTAAGAGCTCGCATTTTGCGAATTGTAATTGCAATCGGAATCATAACGGTATTTATTTTAACATTTCATCTAACTCCATTTGATGTAGATGGAGTTCAACTATACTATCCAACTCTTGAGCCATTAGACAACATAGCAGCTCAGATAACTAACTACATGAAAGCACAGCTAGTTCCAGAACAAGTACAATTAATTCAGACTGCACCTGGTCAAGCTTTTTTTGCTCAAATCTACATTGCAGCACTTGTAGGACTTGTTTTTGGAATGCCAGTAATCATTAAAGAGTTAACTGGGTTTATCAGACCTGCATTAAAAGAAAGAGAAATAAATATCAGCAGAACAATTGCAGCCCCTGCACTTGGGCTTTTTGCAGCAGGTTGTGTTTTCTCCTATTTTTTTGTAGTTCCGTACATTCTTGACTTTCTTTACAAGTATGGAGAATCTGCAGGATTAGTAACATTTTTGAACATTATGGACTTTGTTGCATTTGTTTTACAGTTTCTTATAGCATTTGGATTATCTTTTCAATTACCATTAGTAATGTACGCTGCAACTGTTTCAGGTCTTACAGATGCTGTGTTTTGGAGAAAAAATATTCGATACGCAGTTGTAATAATTGTGATTTTTGGCGCAGTGATAACTCCTGATGGAAGTGGAGTAACAATGTGGTTTATTGGAGGTCCCATGATTGCATTATACGTTACAGGCATGTTTTTTATTGAACGTAAAGAACGCAAAACTAGAACACTTAAATCTCAAACTTAGAGAAAAAGAGTATGCTTGAGCACATCACAAACTTTGTAGCAGGAGCAGAATGGGTTTGGATAATTGTTATTGCAGGCATTCTAATTTTTGGTGCCAAAAAAATTCCTGAACTTGCAAAAACTCTAGGAAAGGCAAAAGGCGATTACGAAAAAGGTAGAATTGAATCAGAAAAAGATCTTAAAGAGTTCAAAGAAAAACAGGATTCAAAATAATTATTTTTCTGCAATTTTTGCAAATTCGTCCATTATCTTTGTAAATCCTTTTTGAATTTTTGATTTACCAAAAAAAGCTGCTAGTTTTAATGGTCCTCGAAGCTTCAGATCAGCCTCAACAGTTATTTTGGTTCCTTCTTTAACAGATTCATATCGTTCAACGATATGACTACCTTTAGCGTCTCCACCAATTACAAAAACTTCATGAATTTCAGGATATTTTGTGACGTGTTTAGTCATCATAACTAATTCTTTTCCCGCAATTCTAATATGCTCTTCAACAACTGCAACATTATCTCTAACAGAACGAACGCGAATTGAAGGAAAATACTTTGGAAGTGTTTTTTGAAAATCTGCATAGTTTGCGGCTATATCAAAAACAGCATTACGCTCTGCTTTGATAATTTTTTCAAAACTAATTTTAGGCAATAACAGTTGGATTGTCTGATTTTTAATATAAAAGGATAGTACCTACAAGTCAATTAATTTAATGGTAATCTTAATTTCAATGGAAGAAAATTGTGGTGTGTGGATAGAAATGAAACTAGAAAATCATTGATGGTTTTTTTTACTTTAACAACTACTATTGTAGGAGGGGCATTTTTCATTTATTATGATGTTCAAAATGCATTTGGTTTTGAGGAAAATATCTTAGTACTTCAATCAGGAATTATATCTACTAGTATTCAAGATTATGCAATATCTCAAGAATTTGAGACAAGAATTATTCAAAATGGAAAAATTATGCGATTAAGTGGAATAACTACTACAGGAGAGCAGTATTATCTTTATCAAAAAATTATTGGAGAAGATATAGTGGTTAGGGGAAAAGTCTTTACAAATAATGCTTTTGTTCCAATTATTTTCAATCAAGAACTTTTTGAACAAAAAACTGTAAAGTCAGATTCTAATTTAATCATGTCTGTAAAGGTATCAGATTATACATATTCAAATTATAATTTTGTTATATCTGTAAAGGTTTTTGATGCAGATGTAAATCCTATAGCTAAATACGACAGCAGGACAGGAGTGCTTGAAAATGTGTTTGTTAGTGTAACTATAACAGACAGATTTGATAATCATGTGACTACCTTAAGTGGCAATACAGATTCAAGAGGAGTGTTTCAGGGTAAATATCTAGTTGTTGAAGATGTTGTAGAACAAGGAGAATATAATGTAGAAGTCATGATTGATGATGGTACATCTACCACAAGTCAATCATTTACAACATTTTTTAGAGGAGATATTAGGGATTACTTTCATAATTCAAACTAATCGCCCCATCTTTTATACAAATTGTGATCTATATCAAACTGGTCTAAACACTTTCCAACTGTATGATCAACTAGTTCATCAATAGTTTTGGGTTTTGTATAAAACCCAGGCACTGGTGGTAAAATAACAACTCCTAATCTTGCAAGTTTTAGCATGTTTTCTAAATTAATTGCAGTCAACGGAGTTTCTCGTGCAACTAGAATTAATTTCCTAGACTCCTTTAATGTAACACCTGCTGCTCTGGCAACTAGAGTCTCATCGTATCCGTTTGAGATACTTGAAAGAGTTTTCATAGTACATGGAATTACAATCATTCCATCAATTTTATGAGTTCCACTAGATACACTTGCAGCCATGTTTTCATCATCAGAAATTGTAGTGGCGAGGGACTTTACATCATCGAACTTATAATCAGTCTCCATTGCAAGACATTTTTTTGCCCATTCTGTAATTATTAGATGAGTTTGAATATTTTTCTCCTTTAGAACCTGAAGTAACCTAACTCCATAGATTACGCCGGTACTTCCGGTTATAGCAACAATTAGTTTCAAAATTATATCCAGTATAAATTGGTCCTTTACACTATTTTAGTTAAAAGGTATTTTTAACAAAGAACGTAGGCACTAGTCATTACTGGTTTTTTCAGAATCAAGTTTTTCTAGATCATCCTTTAGGCCTTTTTGCTCCAAAGAATTATGCCTTCTATTCAACCAGAGTTTAATTCCTCCTGCTGCCATACCACTTAACAAAATAATTCCAACAAGTATCATCTCAAATGAATAAAATGCCATAAGAAATATCGAATTAATTATTTATTAAAACTTCGTAAATATTGATTATAAAAAATCATTAATGATGAATATTTCTTGATTACTATTCATTAAAACCATTATTTGGTTAAGCATGCACTAGCATGAACAAAAATTTGTTAATTATTGTTTTTGGCTTATCAGGAATGGCTGCACTGATATACGAAATAATTTGGATACGGCCTCTTACTCTAGTATTTGGATCCTCAGTATACGCAGTTTCTACGATAATTAGTTCATTTATCTTAGGTTTGGCAATAGGAAGTTGGTTAGCTGGCAGATATTCTGACAAGATAAAAAATCCTTTAAAATATTTTGCAGTCTTTCAGATTGGAATTGGAATATACGGGTTATTTTTATTACCTGTTTTTGCATCTCTTCCAGGAGTTTATCTCGAAGCATATCACCTAACTTTTCCTAATCAATACCTGTTTCAGTTTACTCAAATCTTAATGGCAATGCTATTAATTTCAGTTCCTGCAACTATGATGGGAACAACATTACCACTGATGGTGAGAGTTTATTCTAAAAACTTTACAAGTATTGGTTCAGATGTTGGAAGACTTGATGCAGCTAATAGCATAGGTGCAGTTTTTGGTACTTTGGCAGCAGGTTTTGTGATGTTACCGCTTTTAGGAATACAAGATAGTATCATAATTACAGCACTCCTCAATTTTAGTATTGGAATAATTATTCTAGCTAAAAGACGTTATGTGAAATATCAGTATTTGATTGGAGTAATAATTTTGATAGTTGTAATTTTCTGGTTTGTACCAGGTTATAATCCAGAGACATTAAATTTTGGCATATACACTTATGCTCACCCAGAATTTTCTAATGAAGATCGTTTAAAATTTTTATCAATTCAAGACCTGGTTTTTTACAAAGATAGTTTGTACTCTACTGTAATGGTGACAGGAACACCAGACAAAACATACCTGTTAACTATCAATGGAAAAATACAATGCTCCAATATTGAACAATCACAAAAAGAAATTATTCGATTATCATCATTTGCGTATGATGCATTTAGTAATAATTACGGGGAGCCAGATAATGCTCTAGTAGTAGGTTTAGGATGTGGTGCTAATTCTAAATGGTTTTCAGATAGGCTACATACTACGACTGTAGAAATTGATCCAGCCGTAGTAGATGCATCAAAAATATTTTATTCAGAAATTGAACATGATTTATTCATAGATGATGCTAGAAATTGGCTCTTACGCAATGAACAAAAATTTGATATCATTATGGGACAACCTCAGGATCCATATGAAAATTATGGGAATTTGTTCACTCTGGAATATTTTGAACTATTAAAAAGTCGATTAACTAAAGAAGGAATTGTATCACAATGGGTTCCCTTGTTTGAAATGAGTTTAAACGATTGGAATATTTTCTATAATACATTTCATTCAGTATTCCCATATGTGTATATTTTTAAAACTAATGAGGGTGAAAATACTCAAACATTAGCAATGTTAGGTAGTAATGAACCATTAAAAATTGACGAAGAAAATTATTATCTTACAAGTCATGAAACATTCAATCCAACAGAGACTATAATCAACACAGATAATCATAACACACTTGAATATTCTAGTGCGCTAAACCTTTATCGAATATACACTAAAGATTTTACAAGGGTTACTTTGGAATAGTTTGTCTTTAGAAAATTTTTTGATAAATAAAGTCTAGATGAATATCTAGTCTTGTTTTTTAAAAATAATAAAAATGAGGTTTGGGGATTGCCCCCGGGTTTAGAACTTTATCTAAGGCAATGCGTCCTTAAATGAAAATTCCCATTCTAGTTGTAATGTATCCATTGCACCTAGAACTACGCTACCAAAGGTATTTCTTGCAAACATTTGGTCACCTACTGCATTTCCGCCAGTATAGATACCAGCTTCGTCAATTGTACCAGCTGTTCCTCCACAAACTGCTCCATCAAATGTAGCGATTGCAGTGAAGTTCATTCTTGCTGCACAATTTTGTCTATCTGCTGTAGCACCCTGAGTACATGAAGTATCTGCTGGGTGGGGCATGTCTGGGTCTGGTGGGCCTGGATTCCAAGTGGCTGATGTGTTAGCTGCAGGTGCGTTTATACGAATTCGTTTACACGCACTTGTTGCTGGATCTCCACCTACTGGATCAACAATGTCTGTGTTGTTCCATGCTAGTTGATTTGCATAAACTGCTTGTTCACCGCCAAAGCCAATTTGCATGTGACTAACTCGACCAGTAACATTAAACTCATCAGCTCCTCGATCAGCAAAGGTTGCGTTTTTGTATGCAAAAACTTGTCCCAAGATGATGTTCATGCCGGTTGCCGTGATGTGGTTGTTACCATGTCTATAAGCTATTACGTTACCATCTTCGTCAAATTGGGTTACTTTGACATTTCCAGTCATTAGTGCACCCATAGAAGGGCTATTGCCTGCTAATTCTGTAAATCCGGAAGAATAAGAAATTGCATAAATTCCTCCTACAGAAGCAAGAACAATAACGGTTGCTAGAACTCCTATTGTTGGTAATGTGAGTTTCATTAGTATAGGGATAAGGTTTAGGGGTTTTTAGTCATCGTTTGTCCAGTTTATACAAACGGGATAAAACAGTTAGACAGGGGATTATTTTTTTAATGCAGTTATCGCATTTTGGCACCGACGCCATCATTGATTTTAACAGTAATTATATTGTTTTCAGATTCGCCTGGAGTTTCTGACTCTTCTGCTACTTCAATTGGTTCTTTGGCAACCTCTAGAACGGGAGCCTCTTCTACTACCTCTTCAATTGGTTCTTCGACTACCTCTAGAACGGGAGCCTCTTCTACTACCTCTTCAATTGGTTCTTCGACTAGAACAGGTTCTTCCAATATAATTGAGGCAATATCCATTGGGATCATTTCAGAAGGGAGGTTTTCGGACGTATCAAGTTGAGGAGATTCGAGCAGTACTTCATCAGGTAAAGATGCAATACCAAAAACAATAGCCAAGGCTATTACGGCAACACCTATTCCAATACCTTTACCTTTTTTCATATGCTAGAGTGACCTCCTGTGTCTTTCAAATGAACGGGCCTAGACATGAATAGCGCATGAAGGAATAAAGCATCTCGCCAGCTCATTTCAGACAAATTCACAATAGTAGATTTAGGCATGTTGATTCACTCCGACCTTACAGTCACTAATGGACTCCTTTCTGCTCTATACTTTACCTTAATTGGAACATCTTGGGCAGCAGATGCCATAAACTCACTAGTCTGTGATTCAATCTGTACAATCCACTCACCTAATACTGAATCTAGTG
>JBFFWG010000015.1:0-25626 GCA_041570395.1 Nitrosopumilaceae archaeon | reverse complement strand
TCTGGAATTGCTAACTCAATTGCTTCTTGTATTGTATAGTCAGGATAGTTTGTATCAAACCAATCTTTGTAGGCTGGTTCATTATTGTATCTATCAAGATAATATTGTGCGCCTTGTTTAGGATCAACAAATTCCGGAACATTAGTTACAGGTTCAGGAGGAGGAGGCACTACTGTAGGTTCACTAACGGTTACAGTGATGGTTTCTCTGTCTTCTGAAGCTCCTTTTAGTACCACTATATCAAAAACATAAGACGCAGGTCCTTGTGATTCAGTAGGAGTCCATGAAAATAATCCAGTGGTAGAATCAATTGTAGCTCCAGTGGGAGGATTTTGGTCTAACTTGAATTCCAAATCTTCTAATGATGAATCAGTGGCAGTCACAGTAAAAGATAGAGTTTGTTTTTCATTAACAGATTTGTTTCCAATTTTTTTTAATTCTAAAACGATATTTTGGGTTACTGAAACTTTTGTTCCATCATAATTTAGATATAGAATTGTGCCGTTACTAATCTGTTCAGTAAAACCAGTGGCAGTGTATACTCCTTTAGTTTGAAACAGATCCGATACAAGTTTTGAAATGGTTTCAAATGAACCATCTTGATCAGATTTAGGATCACCCATCATATTGATAAACTTCCCATTCGGATTATACAGAGCAACATTTACCCATTGACCTCCTTCAGATTCTGTTCCAACAAAGACAATTCGTTCATCATTAGTATAGACATCTTGTTGTAAAGAAAGTGAAGTAACCAACGCATATGCAGGATTAATCATTACAAAAAAGAGCAAAATTACTGCGAAAAATGATATTTTCTGGTACAATAAAGTCAATATACTAGATTTGTTATTAAAAAATGCGTATAAGTTGTTCTAGTGAATTTTTCCAACTATTTTCATCAGGAACTTTTTTTACTTTGAATTTGAAATGATATTTGATTTTGATTTACACTTCATTTGATAATATTGGCCTAGTCAGAGTACTTTCGTTTTTAAAATCGCATAAAGCAGAATATCTTTCAGGTCAAGATCTTAGTGATGTGTTGAAGATAAGCAGAGTTGCAGTATGGAAACATATCAAACGAATTAAGACATTAGGGTATAAGATAGAATCAAAACAAAAGCTTGGTTACAAACTTGTTGGCGAGACAGATCTTTTACTTCCTTGGGAAATTACAAATGGTCTTAAAACAAAGTCTATTGGAAAAAGAGTTTACTATTTTGACAGCATAGATTCTACACAAAATTTTGCATCTTCAATTGCACAAAACCCAAAAGAAAATGGTACTATAATTATTTCAAAAAAACAATCTAGTGGAAAAGGAAGGATGAATAGAAAGTGGGCATCTCCCAAAGGGGGTCTATGGTTTTCAATAATTTTATATCCTAAATTTGATGTCTCACTTGCAACAGTTTTTCCTTTAGCATCAGCATTAGCCTTAGCTAATGCAATTGAAAAAACACTTGATAAAAAACCTGAATTGAAATGGCCAAATGATGTTACAATAAAACACAAAAAGGTAGCAGGAATGTTGGTAGATTTATCTTTAGCATCCAATAGTATTGAAAATCTAATATTAGGAGTAGGAATTAATTTTAAAATAGATTCAAAACAATTAGAAAAATCTATTAAAAAAACAGAAAATTTTTACGGTGTAACCTCATTAGTCTCGATAACAGAAAATAAAAATCCAGTTAGCCTTATGCAATCCTTTCTACTCGAGCTTGAAAAGATTTGTGAAGCATTAGACCAAGGTAAGTATAAAAAAATAATTAATGAGTGGACAAAAAAATCATCAACTATAGGAAAAAAAGCCACAGTTTCTACGTCATCAGGAAAAATTTCTGGAAAAGCCATAAGAATTGATAATGACGGAGCACTTGTAATATCTCATGCAAACAAAAATCATAGAATTTTAGTCGGAGATGTAATTTAGCCTAAAATTATCTACGTGATTTTCTTCTTCGAGTCTTAGATTTGGGTTTTCTTCGAGTCTTAGATTTGGGTTTTCTTCGAGTCTTTCTTTTAGTGGTTATTTTTTTAACTTTCTTTTTTTGTTTTTTTCTAGATTTTATTCTAGATTTTAGACTAGCAATATTGCCTTTAATCTTAGATACTGATGAAATTAAATTTTCTAATTCATTTGTATATTCTTCATATGCAGTAAGTAATGTAGATTTTGTATCATTAGCCTTTTGAAGATACTCATTTGATCTTAACATATTTGTAGTATCAATAAATTCTGGCAGAGGTTTTTCTCCTTTATTAATTTCAGATAGTTCTTTTTTTATTTCAAGTATTTTGTTTTGTAATTGGCTTACTTTGTTTGATGATGACATCTTCTATGAATAATTCAAATCAATCATGTTGATTTAATCTTTTATGATAAACAGTTATGGTTCAGTGAGTCCGGTACTGTGATCCCATGTTGCAAGATATTTTGGGGTTATTTCAAGCAATATGGAAAATCCATTTTTTACCCCATCCATTAAAAATTTTGCAACCTCATTTTCTAAATTTCCAGTATATTTTATCATAATTTTTTCTGCAATTGGAATATTTACAATGGGGTCATCTAAAATTCTTGCAGTTCCTTTTCCTCTAACACCTTTGTAAGGCATTTTTTCGTCATCAATACAAAAGTAAATCAAATTATGATTCGTGATATTAGTTGCTTTTTTGGAAGTTTTGGCAGTTTCAACATATAATTTCCCATTTTCATACAAGTACCAAACTGGATGAACATTGGGATCACCTTTATCATCGATTGTTCCCAATAGTAAATTCAACTTAGCATTTGAAAGAAAAGCTAGCGCTTGTTCTTCTGTAAATTTAGAACCAAATCCAGGACTTGCATGAACAATCTTCATCTTGGTAGGTTAAGAAATGCTCAATAAATTTAATGTTTGGAATAAAATTCTAAAAAAGAAACGATTTTTCATATATTCGTCGGATTATTTTTAGCTCATGTCAAGTGCCCTGGAATGTTTTCGAGTGTGAGGTCGCTCTCCCGAATATTTTCTTCGCATATGACCTGAAGGTCGTCCATAGATTAATTCTAAGAACCATGCTTCATGTTCTATTTCTTCGGCAAGAATATCCTTTGCAATATCATATGTTGCTGGATCTTTTCCTAGAGTTAATTTACAGATCTTATCCCAATTTACAATGGCGCCTTGTTCAGCTTTGAGACATTTTTCTAAAATGGCTTTTAGATCTGTTTTAACAGGAGGTAATTGTAAGAATTCGCATCCTGACATTTTGATAAATTCTGTTGCATCATTAGGAAGTATGCCACCTAGCTGATAGATTCTTTCAAGACAGGATTCAAAATGACTAAGATCTTCTAATCGAGCATCTTCTATGACTCCTTTGATTCCTTCTCCTTCCATTCCAGTACAATGAGCCCTCAAATTTGTAAAGTAGTAATATGCAGTAAATTCTACTGACGCGTTGTAGATTAGAAGTTTAAGCAATTCATCAATATCTACACCATTTTGTTTTAGAACTTCTATACCAACTACATTTGGGCTGTCTGAGTCTTCCATAATATCTTAATTAGTTCTATTTACAGGATTATAAAATATTTTCAGAAATCTCGATGAAAGGTAGTGCCTGCAACTAATTTTTATGAATATGGATATTAGGATCAGTTGTTTTTCCACATTTAGGACAGTGTAAGCTAATGAAATCTTTGCAAATTTCACATCTAAGATTTGGATACATGTCTAACCCACATGTTCTACACGACTCTGTTCTCATAAGTTACAATATTTTTTTTTGGTATTAAATTAATTGAAAATTAGTTCCATCTAATTAGTGCGTCCTAATCTTTTTGTATTTCATTCTCATTCTACGAAATGAGAATGAAAATTAGGCCAAGCTACACCTGTAACACTAGTGTATAGTTGGATAAAACCATAATAACTGGATTAACTAATAATAATTGTATAAAATGATTAATGAAGTTATTGTAGCTAAAAGAAAATGTCCAAGTTGTGGTAAATCAAAAATACTTTCTGATGAAAACACTGGAGAATTGTTTTGTGGTTCTTGTGGATTTGTAATTACTGAAAAGATTGAAGACACTGGTGCAGAGTGGAGATCGTTTTCACAAGATGAAGGGAACAGAGCTAGAACAGGTGCAGGTACATCACTTACCATGCATGACATGGGGCTTTCAACTGTTATAGGTAGTGTTAACAAAGATTCAACTGGAAAACCACTATCTGCATCTATGAAAAGCTCAATTGAAAGACTTCGAACATGGGATAGTAGAACTCAAGCACACTCTTCGTCAGATAGAAACCTAAGACAAGCTCTTAATGAGATGGATAAAATTAAAGATAAACTTGCGTTAACTAATGCAGTAATAGAAAAAGCCGCATACATTTACAGAAAAGCAATGGAGAAAAAGTTAGTGCGAGGAAGATCAATTCATGGCCTAGTTGCTGCATGTATTTATGCAGCATGTAGAAATACTGAGACCCCAAGGACTTTAGACGATATTGCTCAAGGAATTAACATCAGAAGAAAAGATGTTGCAAGATGTTATAGATTAATTTTCAGGGAGCTCGAGTTAAAAATTCCAGTTCCTGATCCACTCAAAGGGGTATCAAGAATCGCAAGCCTTGCAGACTTGAGTGAAAAAACTAAAAGAAAAGCAGTAGAGATTCTAAACAAAGCTAGAAAAGTTGGGATGATTGCAGGAAAAGATCCAATGGGAATTGCAGCTGCAGCATTATACATTGCATGTATTAGCAATGGGGAAAGTAAATCTCAAAAAGATATCTCTATTGCTTCAGGAGTTACAGAAGTAACAATCAGGAATAGATGCGCAGGATTACGAAAAATCCTAGATACTTAAGAAAATTCTGCAAGATCTGATTCTTTTCTTCGAGTTACCAGAAATATCCCTATAGTGATTCCAAATTGATAAAATGCATACATCAGAATTTGGAATCCTGTTGGAACAAAATCAGTAAATCTACCTATCAAAGCTACGATAAGTACTATCACACTTAGTGTAAAAATAAAGTATCTTGCAATTTTATGAATTTGTGCTAATCTAAAAAATAAAATCAAACTAATAGAAATAAACAACACAATAACTGTACCTAATCCCGCATCCAATCCTAGTATGGTGACCAAAAATGAGAGTCCTTCTTCAGGGGATGATGGAATACTTAGATCAGATACTGCTATTTTTTCAGGAGTTGCAAACTTGATTATGTTTGCTCCAGCATTGATAGAAAATAATGATAAAAGTACTACTGAAACGATTCTTGTATGTTTTTTTAGACTAGGAAAACGATTTCGAATTCCTCTCCCAAGAATCGCACCATGGATCATGCCTACTCCAATTACAATTCCAAAAGATACGATGTAATTATCTTCAGCTATACGTAGTATATCCAAAATTATTGCTCATTATTTTAAAAATCAGAAACTGGATTAGTATTGTTGTTAGTTATCGTTTACCATCATGGTAATAGTTGATTGTATATTTTCAATGGTTTTAATTTTTTCTAAGCCTAATTTACGAATTTTATCATCAGACTCTGCGGTAATTTTTACAATAATATCATAAACACCATAAACGCCCTGCATTTCAAAATCGAGTGATTGTTGTTCAGATAGGATTTTTTTTATCTTATCAATGATATCAACTTCATGGTTTAATGCCACATTTAACAAAAAATATGCAGTTGACATCAGTTATGTTTGTCCCGCTATTCCCATTAATGTCAAAGTTGATCTAATATTATCTATCTTACGAATTTTCCAAGTGATGGTTTCCCGAAGGGATTCTACTCTATCAGATTCTATTTTGGCAAGAATATCATATGCGCCAAAAGTCCCATGAACCTCTTTTACTCCTTCAATTGATTTTAGATGTTCGATGACTGCTTCTTCAGAACCTAGCTCACAGTTAATTAAAACAAATGCTTGTGCCATAGAATGGTTACGTGTTTTTGATATATAATATCGATCGTAGGTTTTGTTATTGATCTCCCATTTTATTAGAAAAATTGTATGATTTGGACAGAATTTGGATATTTACCTTTATTCTATTTTTAAAAATTAATTTTGGTTCGATTCAGTCCCCCAAATTACTCGTGCCCATCCTGTACGCTTATTGTACGTCCTGCGTCATCTGAGTTGAACCAATTTTTCAAAATTATTTGTATAATTTAGACACACATGAACATACTAACTAATTTTGTATAATAATATTAGTGACTGTTGGGCCCGCCTGCCAATCCTTTCGTGTAGCTGGACCATAAGCTATTCCCTGCGGCCCGACCAGTCATTTTATTATAACCTAATTTTTATTTAAAACGATGAAAATTATTATTACTAAAGATCAACTTGAAATTAATTTTAGTACAACTAAAAAAATTTTATCCATTAAAGGCTCATTTAAAATCCCTCTAAAACATATTCAAAGTATAACAACACAGCTACCAAAACCAACATGGAAGGAGATCAAGGCTCCAGGCACAATGATTCCAGGATTAATTAAAGCAGGAACATACTATACAGATAAAGGAAAACAGTTTTGGTTTGTCACTAAAGGAAAAGGAATTCTCAGCATAGAACTAAAAAATGAATCATATAAGAGAATTATTTTAGGAATAGACAATAATGTAAAATGGGCAAAAAAAATTAGTGATGCAAGGTTTTCAAAATAAAAAAATTATTTAACTAACATTACAGGACAAGGAGCTTTTTGAGAAGTTGCCATAGCTACACTTCCAAACATTAATCTTCTAGGACCGCCTCTTCCCCGAGTTCCCATTACAATTAGGTTTACGTCATGTAAGGTAACAAAGGAAATTATGTTATCTACAATACTAGTTTCCATCAACATTTGTGTGCTAATTGGAACACCGAATTTTTTTGCAGCATCACGTAATCTGCTATAAGATTTTTCCATAACTTTAATTTTTTTATCATCTACTGTTGTTTGATGTTTTATTTCTGATGCATGAGGAGAACTATACATAATAGATACAACTGAAATCTTTGCACCATATTTTTTAGCCAAATCTAATGCATACACAAATGCTCTATTAGAATACGCAGAATCATC
Organism: Nitrosopumilaceae archaeon; assembly: GCA_041570395.1. GTDB lineage: Archaea > Thermoproteota > Nitrososphaeria > Nitrososphaerales > Nitrosopumilaceae > CSP1-1. The sequence goes on along the minus strand of JBFFWG010000015.1, from coordinate 18,527 downwards.
ATATGGCACCATAATGTGCCGTATTGTAGAATTTACCTCCTCACAATAATCCAGATCCTTACAAATTATCTGAAGTTTAGTGTCTGTCATACCATATTTACAAGAATTTAGAATAAAATTCTGTGTTCGTTTATTTTAGAAAAAATGTGTTTGATTAGATAGAAAAGAAGCATTACCTCAAAATGGTGTATAGGTTAGGGGCATATACGTATTAGAGGTAACACTCCATCTTTCACACAATTCTGAAAATGATAAACTGTATTAAAAGCAAGAATTGATATTTTAGTTCTAAAAAATTCAGTAAAAAATGCAGATTATGTTACAGTTACTTGTCCAACCCGCCATGGATGTAATGTGCAAAAGTAATCATATGTTCCAGATTCGTCAAATTTGAAAGCAAATCTTTCGCCAGTATTAAGAACATTACTGTTGAAGACTCCTATGGGATTTCCGTCTTCATCCTGACTTTGGACAGTGTGTAATACATTATCATCATTAACCCATACTACAGTTGTACCCACTTTAACTTGTAAATTGAGTGGGATGTAAAAGCCAGTATTAGATTGATCAGCATTACCATTGGGAATAATTATCTCAGATCTTAGTGGCATGTTAGAGTCTTCTTTTATAATTTTTTCATCAGGTGATTCATCTAAAACAATAATACCATTGTTGATTAGGAATATAATTGCGTTAAGAAATTCAACTTCAGTAATCACGTCATCGCCATACCATTTTGCAGTTTGTTTTACCCAATCCGGAACCAAGGCAGCTTGAACACTATCTGAAAGTAAAATTGGAAGAAGTAACAATGAGACAAGTATTACAAAAATTCCATGTTTTATAGGGAATTTCACATTATTATTAACAAAACATATGCTATATACAAGTTTCATAATATCAAAAATGATAATCACCTTTGAAAATAGTACCTAGTTAGATATTTGATGGAGATGTAAAAATAATATGAGATTATTTAGAATGATATTTTTTCTTCCACCTTTGTTAATGCTATTTTTTGCTCAAGCAAATGCTGAAGAATATAATGTTATAATTCCTTTTGGGGCATATAATCCTGAACTAAATACACCCGCTGAAGAATGGTTTAGCCCAACAAAATTGTCAATAAATTATGGGGATACTATAACATGGCAAAACGACGATAGAGAAGGTCATACAGTTACCAGTGGAAAAGGATCAGGAAGATTTGGTTGGATGAGTGATGATTACGGAACTCCTGACGGTTATTTTGATAGTGGGAGGTTTTTGCCAGGGGAATCATTTTCATTTACATTTGATAAAGTAGGAACTAACCCGTACTTTTGCACAATACATCCTTGGATGGAAGGAATCATAATTGTTGAAGAAACAATTCCGGATTACCCGCATGATGCAACAGGAAAACGTTTGGAAATGCCTGCTCGCGCTTTTACTCCAGATAGTAGAATCGAGGTGGATTTAACATGGGAACCACATGTAATTAAAACTCATGAGTTAATCAAATTCATCTATCAGTTCTATGATCCATCTACAAACTCTAACCTTGCAAATATGAAATATGATTTCATAATATTTCAAAATGGAAAAGAGATCTACCGGGGAGAAGGAGTAAATGAAATTGGAGGAGATTTTAGAAATTTTGTTTTTGATGAATCTGGTTCTATTATTATTAGATTTGAAAATATTGTTAGTGCATCTATATTAGCTGAAGAAAGTGTCACAGTTACTGGTGAAGCTGCAAACAAAGAAGCCAGAAGTGTTGATTTTACGGCAGTAGCTTATGACAATCCAGAAAAATCAACTCATGAAGATTTTCATATTGCCCCTGCACCAAGACTTACGTTTTACTATGAGATTGCAGTTGCAATAATTGCAATTCCAGCAGTTCTGTTTATTGTGGTGTTATATTGGATGAAGAAAAAACCGGAAATAAGAGAAACACCTGTTTAGGGAACATATGGCTTCAGATAAAAAATTCATAATTATTGCACTAGTTATAGGAGTTACCGCACTTGGGATAATGATTGGAGCTATTGGTCAAGGAAATGTAAGAGAGGTTCCGTTATTTTATCCAGAAAAAGTAGAGCAAACTGTTGCATTTCAAGAAGTTGATGGAAAAGTCATGCTAGTTGGAAAGTTGGGAGTAAAAGAAGATAATAATCCCACATTAATAATGCGCACTAGTTTTGCCTATATCCTAACTGTAGTAAATGAAGGAACCACTAATCATAGATTATACATCGATGGGTTAGAGGTACAGACAGATCTATTAAACCCTGGAGAAAATGATACGATAACAATTATTCCAACAGAGGAAGGGATTTACAACTATTATGATAAAAGAGAAAGAATAACATTACTAGGGCAGTTAAAGGCAGTAACTGTAGTTCCCAGTGATGAGTTTGAAGGAGTAATGAAGGATTTAATATAAAATGAAATGGCACTTTGAGGATTTTATTTACGGTTCAATTGATGGAGCTGTAACTACATTTGCAATTGTTGCAGGAGTTGTAGGAGCATCACTTTCTCCAAATATTATTTTGATTCTTGGCTTTGCAAACATGTTTGCAGATGGATTTTCTATGGCCATAGCAAATTATCAGGCCTCCAAAGCTCGCAATGAATATGTTCAAATGAAAAAAAAGAGAGAAGAGTGGGAAATTGATAATGAACGAGAACAAGAAGAGCAAGAAATTCGAGATATTTATCAGAAAAAAGGTTTCAAAGCAGAGTTTTTAGAAGAAATTGTTCGAATGATCACCTCAAGAAGAAAGGTTTGGGTAGATACTATGATGAGAGAAGAGCTAGGTCTAGTCGAAGATGACAAGCGACCATTAAATTCTGCACTAAGTACATTTATTGGTTTTAATGTAGTAGGATTAATTCCATTAATTCCATTTTTAGTGTTTTATGGAATGAATTTACCAGTAAATTCTGAAGCATTTTACTTGTCAGTTGCTTCAACTGGTGCAGCTTTCTTCATTGTTGGCCTAATCAAAGGAAAGATTGTAAAAAAATCATTAATTAAATCAGGAGTATACACTTTGATCATAGGGGGAATTGCAGCATCTGTTGCATATTTTGTTGGTTATTCACTTAATCTTTTGATAAATTAAGTAGAATACTAGCTAGATGCAATGTATTCTTTAATTGTGCCTGCAGAGTTGTGTAATGAATCTAATTCAGATTTATCTAAAGGAATTTCTTGAATGCTTGCACCATGTACTGTAATCTTTGTTGGAACGCCTAGTGAGACATCTAAAATCCCATATTCGCCTTCCAATAGAATAGAAGATGGAACAGAGATTTCTTCATGATTAGTTATAGCTTTAATGATATCAAAAGTATTTTTGGCAATTCCAAAAATTGATGGTCCTTTGTATTCTCTTAATATTTTCCAGTAAAAAATTAAATTGCCTTTAATTTTATGTGCCTGCTCTTCACTAAGTACATCCATAATTGGTTTATCGTTAAATTTTGCTAAAGAAAAAATTGGGACCATAGAGTCTCCGTGTTCTCCTAATACAAGAGCATCTTTGACTTTAGACTGGTCTGTGTTAAGCTCCCTTGCAATAAGATATCTAAATCGACTAGAGTCTAGACTGGATGCAACTCCAAGTACCTTCTCTCTTGAAAATCCTGATTCCTTTTGAAAAAAATAAGTTAGAACATCAACCGGATTAGAAATTACTAGTACAGTTGCATTACTGGCAAATTGTTTAATCTGTTTTGCAATGTCTTTAATCATACGAACTTGATCGGATAAAAGCTCCACTCTATTTGCTTTGTAAGTTCCAGTACTTGCAGAAATTACTATGACATCTGAATTTTGTATTCCAGAAAAGTCTGTTCCTTCAATTGAAATTGGAGAGTTTTCAGGAATAGAATTGGATATATCTAATGCCTGACCAAGGGCTTTTTCTTTATGGCGATTAACTAGATGAATATCATCAAGAGAATTAGATGCACAGAGAAAAGATATTGCCGAACCAACTCGACCACTGCCTATTATTGAAATCAAAAGTAATCTACCTCAGGATGAATTGAGAACATTCCTTAATTTACTTTGAGTTAATTGCACTGCATTGCAATGCAGTCTTACTCATTATATTCCAAAATATGATATTAAATTCATGCAAACACTAGTTCAAGGGAGAAAAATCGATGAGGAAGCAAGAAAAGACGCAATTCTTGGAATAATTTCTGACAAATATTGCAGGGCAATTTTGGAAACTACCATGGATAAACCAAAATCTGCAATGGAAATTAGTGCAGAAAGCAAGATTCCAATTAGTACTGTCTACCGAAGATTGCAAACATTGCACGATAATAAGCTATTAGGAATATCAGGTTCTATTAGCAATGATGGAAAAAAATATTTCTTGTATAGAAGTAAAATCAAAGCAATTGCCTCATCATTCAAAGGTGGTTTCGTAGAAATCGAAGTAGTTCCTAACCCAGTGGAAACAAGCTAGGTTAGGAGATTTTATTTTATTTCAAGGTTGATAATCATGTCTGAGAATCAAAATTCCGCTTTAAATCCGTGGGTGGATGATAAACAATGTATGCAGCGCTACACGTCTCCTGTAATTACAGTAGAACCAGAGTCTTCAATTCATGATACTTTGGTACAAATGCAAACTAACTTTATCAAAAGGATAGTAATTGCCTCTAAAAACAGACCCATAGGCATTGTTACTGAGCGAGATATTAGTAATTTTTTAGAGCAGGACAAAACTGCCAAGGCGCTTGATGAAATACCAATAAAATATGTAATGAAAAAAGCCCCCATCATAATCCCTGATGGAGTAGAAGATCATCTTGAACAATGTGCCACTAGAATGGAGACATTTAACATTGGTTCTGTAATTCTTGTTAATGATTCTGGAGATTTAATTGGAATAGTAACTAAAACAGACATCACTAAGGTTTTTTCCAAAATTTATGGTGGGCAGTATCAAGTAAAAGATTACATGACAAAAAAACTAATCACATGTAGAAAAACTGATTCATTAAAATTTGCACAAAATATGATGAATAAAAATAATATTTCACGACTTGTTGTTACAGATAACAAAGGAGTACCAGTAGGAATTATTACAACAAATAATTTTCTTACACATAGTGATTATTTTTCAAGTGGGAAAACTAGAACCAGAGATTATCTTCTTCCACTAAAATCTCAGAATTTACAAGTTAGAGATTTACTAAATGATGATTTACTTACTGTAGAAGAAGGAGAAGATTTAGCAAAGGCTGCAAGTATGATGATTAAAAATAAGGTTAGCGGGATACCCGTTTTAGATAATAACAAAAACCTTGTAGGAGTAATTGACAAATCAGATATTGTAAAAGCTTTCAACAATGTAAAAATTGATAAAGATCTATCACAAAAATACGGATATTTACATTGAGTACTATCAATATGCTAAATGATCCAGTTTCAAAGTATACTGATCATCATATGACAGTAGTCGAGAGTCATTTTACTGTAGATTCTGCAGCAAAAGTCATGATGGACTCTGAGGTTGAAAGTGTCCTAGTATTTGAAAATGATGACTTGATTGGAATAGTTACCATGAAAGATATTTTTCGAGATGTTGTAGCAAAAGGTAAGGATCCTACAAAACTAACTCTAAAAGAAATTGCTCAAACCAATATAATCAAAATTAACAAAGATGAAAAGGTAAAAGATGCCATTGCATTAATGACTAAAAATAATATTCGAAGATTGATTGTAACTAACGAAGAGCGACCAATTGGAATTATTTCTCAAAAAGCAGTGATAGGAAATTTAGGAAAATATTCAGCATCATTGCCTGAACTTGAGATTCCTAATAAAATACGATGTCCATATTGTTCCTCTTTATTTGAAGATAAAAAATTACTATCACACCACATAGATGATATACATATTGGCAAAGGCCTCTTTGAAGGAAATCTATCCCAGGCAGACCAGTTAGGTTCAATTTAATAACCCTGTATTTATTGTAGGAGTCTATGGGGGCTTCAACTATTCGTAGAAAAAAACATCCTCCAAAAAAAGAAAAAACACGTAGCATCACATACAGACTTCCTGAAAAACTTGTAGAAGAATTAGAAACAGAATCTGTGGAAAAAAATATTTCCCAAAATGTTCTAGTTAAACAAATTTTAGAAAAATATGTTGGATGGGATAGATTTGCAAATAAAATTGGAATGATTCCTGTACCAACTAATATTCTTGAAAGACTTGGTAAGGAAATGTCTGGAAAGGATATTGAAAGTATACTAAATGTGATAGGTCCTTTGATAAAAGAATCGGTTCTTTTTATGAAAGGAAAATACGATTTGAATCGCTGTATTGAAACATTAGAAGATTACATGAAGGCTTCAGGTATGAAATCAGATCATAGAATTGAGGGAGAACTTCATCACTTTATTGTACAGCACGATCTTGGAATAAAATGGTCTTTACTAACTGAAAGTTTGTTTAAACAGATATTTCATGAGTTTGAACCTGAAAAAAATGTAAAATGCCAAACAACTGAAAAAACAGTGATTGCTACAATTGAATTAGGCTCTGACTTTAATGAACACGATTATTAAAAAATATTATTGCACGCGGATTGATTGTTTTTTAGGTTTAGCTGTAGGAGTAATTTTTGGAATTACTACATCTAAAACTCCATCAGTTAACTTGGCCTTGGCTTTACCAGAGTGGACTTTTTCAGGTAGGGGAATGGTTCTATAATACGAAACTTCACTCCTTTCTTTTCTAAGAAAATTCTTTTTCTTTTCTTCGCTAGCTTCTTTATGACCAGCAGTGATTTCAATTGAATTATCAGTAACATTTAGATCAATTTCGTTTTTCTTAACTCCGGGAATATCCATTTTGATTCTAAGTTGTTTTCCCTCATCTATTATATCACAAGAAGTTTCAGGGAATTTTGGCATTTGTGGTGCCGAAAGAGAAGGCATTCTAAAAGAAGGAAACGATGCAAAACTCTTTTCCATATCTTTTTTAAAATTTTCAATAGATTTTTCCATGTCATCCCAGCTTGGACCCCAATAGGGAGTTAATCCACGTGCTTGAGTTTTTTTAGATTTAGTCTTTGCCATAAAATTATTATGAATTATTCATTTAATAATGGATAATAAGATATTCAAGTTTGATATTATGATTTTATTTTACTCCACAGTTACTGAACCAACAGCCCAAGGATGAATCATGCAAAAGTATTGAAACTCACCAGATTCATTAAATCTATTAGAAAAAGTTTGTTCGGCAGTAATAAGACCACTGTTAAAATTACCATCAGGACCAGTAATGGCTGTTCCACTAGTAACAGTGTGTGGAGATAGGTCATCATTTCTCCATAAAATTTCACCACCAACAAATATTATCACATTAGGAGGGTCATAACACTGATTTGCTCTTTCGCATCCTGGAACAGAGGTTCCTTTTGGTATACTAACAAATTTTGCTGGAAGTTTTGCACCAACTGCTTCTTTAGTGAGAACTTGTGCTTTTTCCGTTGTTTGTTCTATTTTTTTCTCCATTTCCTTTGTAAGTTCTTGAATATCTTCTGAAGCTTTTTTAGCCACTTGAATTTCTAATTGTAATTCTGAAACAGGCTCAGTTAATTTTTCTTGAGTTTCAGTAGTCTCAGATTCAATTCCTAATCCGCCTGTTGCAGTAAAGGCCACAGCCACAGCTGTTATTGCCATCACTATAACAATTCCAGTCTTATCCATGGAAGTCAATGTTTTTCTAGAATCTCAGATGCTACATAAAGACAAGAGCCAATTATCAAAAATGATTCTAAAAAATCTATTTATTATCTCAAACTATTCAATCTTAATTTTTTTACCTCGAAAAACTTTGGGAATGTTAATTACCAATCGACCATTAGAGAAATTTGAAGTAATCCTCTTTTCATCTATTACTCCTGGTATAGAAATCTTCTTTTTAAAGTAATGAAATTCGTATTTAGAGTGTAAAGTCTCATCGCTATATGCTTCTCTCAATTTTGCTTCTATAGTTATGATGTTTCCGGTATCAAATGTAACTGAAATGTCGTCTTTGTCAACTAATGGAAGATCAAATTCCATTATCCATTTTGATTCAAGCTCGGTAATACACGAGAGGGGAGATAGAGTTTTTTCATCTATATCATCAATAAGTTTAGGAAATAAAATAGGAAATATGTTTTGAATATTAATTGTTTCATTTTTTTCTGTCATAATTAATCAACCATAGATCCTTGGCATTTTGCTTGAAGGCTGTTTGGCAGCCTGTTGTTGAAGAGCAGCAATTGTTTCTTGCATTAAATTTCTATGTTGAATACGTAGATGCTCCAATTTTTTTTGTATTTCATAAGTGTCAATTTTTATTTGCAGTATTTTTGATAAAATGGTAATAGCATGTACAGATGCTTCAGGATCTGGAAAAAATGGATGACATTCACAATACAAAACTAGCGCAGGAATTTCGCTTGTTCTAAATGCTGAAATTACTGCAGCATCTGTCCCAAATATAGTGCCAGAAAGAAATTTAGGAATCTCATTTTCATATAGAAATTTTTCTAATTTTTGATGAGTGACAAGTCCATATGCTTTTGGGTTCTTAGGGTCTATATTTTGGGAATCCAAACCACTAACAATGATAGCCTTTCCAATGTGGTTTTTTTTGGAAAAGTCTATTAGAATATCAGCAAATTCAGTGGCCAGTTCTGGATCAAATGGTAAATCCGATATTATAACAAACAGGTTATCTTTGCTGTAAACTCTAATCGGACCAATAATTTCTCCGTTTTCGATAAAAAGAGTAGGCAAAAGTCCTGGGTGTTCAATCTCACCAATTAATTTCATTTTCAAATTATAGACAAGATATGAAATTGTAAACGTTCCAATAAGTCCATTACTTGGAAATCCCACCAACAAAATATTTTCTTTATTTTTAGATTGACTCAATTAGATCAGATGTTGCTAATTTTCTTATACTTGGTTTGAATCGTCTTTTGGCACGTTTAGATAGCTTTCTACGCATTTTTTGGCTCAAGCTTTCAAAAACCTGTCCAAGATCCCATCCGGATTCTTTGAAAATAAATGGCACATAATGAGGAGTTGTAATCATTACAGACACATCATATTTTCCTTCTCTTTTGTTTTTACTTCCACTGCGCTGTTTTTTTATTGAGATTTTTGCTTCTTGAATATCAGAGTAAACATTTCTAATTCTTTTTAGGGTATTAGAAAATTTGGAGGTGATTAGATCAACATTTCTTTGCTCTTCAGGAAGGCCCACCACATACAGAGGAATTTCACTCTCAATCTGTGCTGCAAGTAAACTTAGAATGTCACGATAAGTAATAATTCCTTGTAGCTCATTCCATAAAGAAACAAGGCAGCAAGTAGTGTTGGTTCCAATCATACTTTTAATTATTGTATTAAGACTATCATTAGGTCTACAATGTTGTACTCGGGTACTTCCTATATTTCCAATTCTTGCTTCAAGTTTTCCAACTTTAGTCATTCCTCTGGAACGTCTTCCAAGTTTTTCTTGGGGGTTAATAGTTTGAAGAACATGAAAAGAGGTTAACACTTGTCGTACTGCATTCTTATCTATCACAGGCAAATGATCAATTTTTTTAGATATCATCAACCTTCTGGCAGTACCTAATGAATCACTTGATTTTATGGTAACGGGATCAGATGTATGAATCAAATTAGCTGTAATCCATTTGTTATCTTTTTTTGATAGTAATTCCAGTATGCTTTTTGCAGTAATGCATCCAATGATTTTTTTATTTTCAACAATTGGAACAGCCCTAATGCGATGATGTGTAATAATATTAGCAGCCTTTTGTATAGAATCGTTTTTTTTAAGAGGAGTGATGGTACTAAGGAAGGGTCCAATTTTCATGTCAGAAATGTCTTTTGCTGCCAAAAGAGTACGTACATTCGTAGTTAGGGCGGAATTTCCATCCAGGCAGAAAACATCATAGATGTCTTTTTTAGAAATTTTATTTATAACATCTGAAACTGTAAAGGAGGGATCGATTTCTATTGCAGATGTGATATGAGATCCAATCTTTGAATTACTGATGTCTTTTAGATGCTCAGTTATAGTTTGAGTAATCATTTTCTTTCAGTTATCATCCTATGAATTTTCCATTAAAATAAATGCTTGATTTTCATGGGTGAGATTCATTGTTGAGATTCTTATTCACGTATTTAACAAATAAATTGAAAATAATCTTATGTTATTAAAAAAAGATGGGTTAAAAGAGATAATCGTAAAACGATCAATTACTGTAAAGCCTACCACATCACTTCTAGAGGCAAGAGACATTTTATTCAAACATAAGATTAGAAGATTAATTGTTTTAGGAGCAAATAACAAACCAGTGGGGATTATAACTGAAAAAGATGTTGCTAAAGCAGTATACAGTTTTGGTGGAAAATCTGTTCAGTCGATTCGAGTAGGAGACTTTATGTCAAAAAAACTAATCACAGTTAAAAAAAATGCATCTGTCTATGATTGTGCTAAATTAATGAAGTTTAAAAAAATTAGTTCAGTTATTGTTCTCACAAATAAAGGAGAATTAGAAGGCATTATAACAAAATCAGATCTTGTTTCAGTGTTCTTAACTCAAGCAACAAAACCTTTGAAAGTTTCAGAGATTATGACTCGTAAAGTAATTACAGTTACTCCTTCAGATTCGGTTCTTTTAGTAGAGAGTCTTCTAATAAATAATAGAATTACAAGAATTGTAGTTCAGAGAAAAAGAAGGCCAATTGGAATTATTACTAATAGAAATTTTTTGCCAGCAAAGATTCCTCATTGGATAGCAGAATCTGCAGATCCTGTAGAGTTAGAAAGATACCAAAGAAGCCAACAGCTAAAAGAATTACAGAGAAATCAGCTTAGCTATCTTCTTCCATTTAAGGCAGTAGACATTATGACGCCTAATCCCATAACTATTGATTCAAATGATGATGTATCAATTGCAGCTTTACTTATGATTCGTCATGACATTAGTGGACTTCCAGTAGTGAGAAAATCAATGTTGGTAGGAATCATTACAAAAACAGATATTGTGAATGCAATTGCAAAACGGTGAGATATGATATGACTACTGCTCAAGACTTAATTCAAAAACCGATATCAATTCTTCGAAGTTCAACTATATCAGATGCAATAAAAAAAATTCTCGAAAATAATATCAGTAGACTAATTGTAAAGGACTCTAGTAAATCAGTAGGAATTGTTACTGAAAAAGATATAGGATTTTTCTTATTTAATGAAAAAACTCCTTTAGGCCTTGATGCAATACCACTTGAGAAGATAATGAAGAAAATCGAATTTGTGAAAAGTTCTGAATTAGTAAATAATTGTGCAAAAATTATGATAGATAAAAAAATTAGTTCGTTAGCTGTTGGAGATGAGAATTCCCTAGAGGGGATATTTACAAAAACTGATCTTACAAATTATTTTGCAGAAAATTGTATTGGAAAGAACAAAGTTGCAGATTTTATGACTCACGAGTATATGTCAACTCATTATGGGGCTACACTATCTCATGTTGTCAAAAAAATGTTAGAATACAAAGTATCTAGATTAATTACTCTTAATCAAGAAAACAAACCGGTAGGAATTATTTCACTCCGAGATTTTTTTAGAGTTTCATTAGATCTTGGCAGTGATGAAGACGATGAGGGGGCATATGCATTTGCAGATAATATGCGCAACGGATTTCTATCAGAGACAGGATTTGGCGGAACTACTCTTGCAAGAGATATTATGTCAAAAGAATTACTTTCAATAAAATTTGATGAAGATCTGGCTATAGCATCTAAATTAATCATTGAAAATAGAGTAAATGGGCTTTTTGTGTACGATGATAAAGATGGTCTTGACGGCATAATTAGTAAAACAGACATTACCCACGCTTTAGCCGCTTTAGACTAATTTATGCCAGTCATAACAGAAATAATCAAAGTAAAAACAAAAGGACAAGATAGTATTATTGACATTACAAATCAGACATCAAAAGGCATAGAAAACTCTAATCTTAAACACGGAATTGCGACTATCTTTGTTTCTGGCTCAACTGCTGCACTTACCACAATTGAATATGAACCTGGGTTATTATCAGATTTTCCAAAGATGTTAGAACGAATTGTTCCTCAGAATATAGAATATGGACATGAGAAAATGTGGCATGATGGAAATGGGCATTCTCACGTTAGAGCATCTCTAATTGGTCCATCGTTAACAGTGCCATTTAGCAATGGGGAGTTAATGTTAGGAACATGGCAACAAATTGTTCTTGTAGAATTAGATACAAGAAGTAGAGATAGAAGTTTGATCTTACAAATTATTGGAGAGTAAATAGGATTTCAAATTGACCAAGTTAAAAAATCGTAATGAGGCAGGAAAAAAACTAGTTGAGAAAATTCTCAAGGTTGTTAATGAGAAAAATGTAATAGTTTTAGCTGTTCCAAGAGGTGGAATAATTATTGGAGAAGAGATTTCAAAAAAATTAAACTGTTCATTAGATGTGATAATATCAAAAAAGATCACTCCTCCAAGTTCGCCAGAATATGCAATTGGCGCAATTACACATGATGGGATGATTTACCAAAGCCAGAATTGGGATAGATTTTCACAAGAGCCAGACTTTCAAAAAGAAATTAATAAAAAGAAATTAGAAGTAAAAAGAAGAATAGAAGAATATAGAGGAAGTTCGAATTATGAATTTGGTAACAAAACTGTAATCCTTGTGGATGATGGAATTGCTACTGGCGCAACAATTTTTGTGTTATTACAATGGTTAAAAAAGCGCAAAGTTAACAAAATAGTCTTAGCTGTTCCGGTGATACCATTTGATACGTATAAAAAAATGAAGCTATTAGTTGATAACATTGTAATTTTACAGATTCCTACAGAGTTTTATGCGGTTGGCCAATTTTATGATGAATTTGATCAAGTATCTGATGAAGAAGTTATGTCAATCCTAAACAAATTCAAAAATCCAACAACAGAAGATAATGGAATTAGTTAAATCCATCAAAAAAACATTAAGAAAATCTTTTTGTAGTATTTGTCTTGCTGGATCAAGAGTAAGTAAATTAGATAGGCTTGATTTATGTCCTAATTGTTAGGAAAAAGTAAAAAAACTAGAATCAGGAGACCCAATAAAAATTTCAAAAGAACAAATTGCTGGAGGAATTAAAAATGAATTATAAAATTAATTATAGATTTTCTTGTGGAGACCCACCAAAGAATACATAGATAAAATCTGCACCACCATATCCCTCTCCTTCTTGTCTCATGCCTTTTTCAACAAAATATGACTCAACCTCAATTGCATCTTGAACGGTATTTGCGTCCCAATCATGCCAGCTATCTGGATTTCCATGCTGGGTTTTACTATCATCAACATCATTTGCGCGTCCAATTCTCCATTTGGAATATACACCCTCTGTTTGAGATTTTACTAATTCATCAATTTCTGAGATGATTTCAGACGCATTCATAATAATTGATTAAAAAAAAGTCTTTAAAATATGTGCATACTAAAACCGGTTTTGATAATATCAATTAGCCTCAAATAGCCATACTACTGATAAATCTTGAGTGTAGGAGAATTATTGACACTAACGGAGAATTTTAAAAAAGAAATTGCATTTACTATTGAAGGATATATTTCACATTTACAAAGAACAAGTGCAAAAGAATTGATTGGAGTAAAAAAAATTGGTAAATATGAAAATTATAAAGATTTCTGGCATGGATATTTTTTAGGAACAATCGAAGGACAGCTTATGAAGATGTTTTTCCATGATTTTTCACGGGAAATGACCCAACATGAGAGATTGGAATTAGATCAGATAATCTCACTGTATGATGTCTATCTTTTACAAGCTATAGAAAACTTAAAGTAAAATTCCAATCAATAAACAAATTCAAATCTTTTTTCTTGAAAATTTTTTGCTAACTTGCCAACCATCGGGATTTGATTTCCACAAAATTTACATTTATTGTTGTCATCTAAGTTCCATTCTAGTATATCAAAATTGTATCTTCTCACTACAATTTTGTTGCATTCTGCACAATATGTGTGCTCAAGTGGATGTCCTGGAACGTTACCTACATATGCATATTTGAGACCTTCTTTTTTTGCAATCTCGTAATGTTTTTCAAGTGTTTTTACAGGAGTCGGCTCAAAGTCCATCATTTTGTATGAAGGATGAAACTGTAAAAAGTGAATTGGTATTTCAGGACCAAACAGATCATAAATAAATTTGCAAAGTTTTTTTGCGTGTTCTAGATCATCACCAACTCTTGGAACAATTAAATCTGTAATTTCTACATGTATGTTGGTTTTTTCTTTAAGCTCAACTAATGAATCAAAGACGGGCTGCGAGTTTGGAATTCCCACATACTGTCTAACAAATTTTTGGTCTCCATTTCCTTTAAAATCCACGGTAATACTGTCTAGAAACTCATTCATCATCTTTATGGATTCAGGTGTAGCAAAACCATTTGATACAAAAACATTGAATAGTTCTTTTTTTCTTGCCAGAACACCACAATCTCTTGCGTATTCAAGAAAGATACTTGGTTCGTTATAGGTATAAGCAATACCTTGACAGCCATAAAGCAGTGCCTTCTCAACTACCTCCTCCGGAGAGATATCTGTACCTTCAATCTTCCGTCTTTGGCTAAGATCAAAGTTAATGCAGTATTTACACAACCAATTACATCCAGTTGTACCAAGGGAAAATACCTTAGAGCCTGGCATAAAATGTGTTACAGGTTTTTTTTCAATTGGGTCAATATGACATGCCGCTACCTTTCCATACACATAAAGAACAAGCTTCCCGTCTTTGTTTCCACGTATTCCACAAAGACCAATCTGATCTTTTCCAATCTCACAGTATCTAGCACATGCTAGACAACGAACTTTGTGGTTAGGTAATCGCTCATAAAGTACTGCCTCTTTTTCCATATTTGTCTATATTATTGAAGTGATAAAAGACTAATGAGTAATTCTCAATTGTGGAAATTGTTTCCTTATGATTTAATTGGAGTTTAGAAAAATATAAGCAATATTATGAGTTCACGAGTTTTTTTAGAGGCAATTACGAGCATCCCAACTTTTGAGAAGAGGTTTGAAATCGTTGAAAGGAAAGGAATTGGACACCCCGATACAATTTGTGATTTACTAATGAATCAGATCTCAATTGAATTATCAAAGATGTACCTCAAAGAGACAGACTCAATTCAACATCATAATATGGATAAATCAATGTTAGTTGCAGGACAGAGTCAAAATAAGTTTGGTGGAGGAAATATTACAAAACCAATGAAATTAGTTATTGGAGATAGAGCAACGTTTGAGGTAAAGGAACAAAAACTACCAGTTGAAGAGGTAGCTATTTCAACTGCAAAAAAATGGTTTGAAAATAATTTAAGATATGTAAAAGATGAGCATGTAGAATATCAACTTGAAATTGGCACATCTTCACATGAGCTACGTTCAATTTTTGAAAACCCAAAAACATTTGTTTCAAATGATACATCTGCATTAGTAGGATATGCTCCTTTTACTAAAACAGAATCTGCAGTATTAAAAACTGAACAGTACATCAACTCACAGGGATTCAAAAAAGAATTTCCGGAATCAGGAGAGGATGTTAAAGTTATGGGGTTTAGAAATGAAAATAATTTAGAACTTACAATTGCAATGGCATTTGTTGATTCCCATGTTGATTCAGAAGAAAAATATTTTAAAAGAAAAGAAGAAATGTTGCAAGCAGTTTCTGAGTTTCACAAAAAAACGGACTTTGATAAAATTGAGATTTCTATGAATAACCTAGATGTAGAAAATAAGGGAATTGAAGGCCTCTATCTGACCGTTTTAGGCACATCTGCTGATAATGCTGATTCTGGTGAAGTTGGGAGAGGCAATATGGCCAATAGAGTAATTTCGTTAACAAGACCCGCAGGTTCAGAAGCTACTGCAGGAAAAAATCCCGTTAGTCATATTGGAAAAATTTACAATGCGTTATCATTTAGGATTGCAGAAGAAATTCAAAAAACATTACCGGAAATAGACGAGGTTCTTGTTTGGATGTACAATGTTATTGGAAAACCAGTAAATGATCCCCGAGCAGTTATAGTCCAGCCAATTTCTAACAAAAAACTTGATATATCTAAATTTGAAGATTCGATTAAAGAGATAGTTGATAAAAATCTTGATAACATTGATGAGTTTTGTATGCAGTTAGCATCTGGAAAAATTGATGTTGTATAATTATAAAATTATCTTGTCAGTATTTATCATAATGATTACCCATCTTACAGTAATTACAAATGAACTCTCTGTTTGAGTCAGATCACCAGTAGTCTTCATTCACATTCTAAACATTGACATTTTATCCTGGTCATTTTTTGTTCTACTCTTTAGACTCTTCGTATTCTTCGTCCTGCTCATAGCCTTCCTTAAGATCTAACTCATGAGCTTCTTCTTTCATTTCTTCTTGTTCAGTTTTTTTCTGTGCTTTTTCTAATTCTTTTTTTGAGGTATCATCGGACATGCTTTAATCTAATTAATTGTCAAATATTAGAAAACTCAAGATTATCAAGATTGAAAATGATGGTAGACGACGAGGATTGGGGTAATTTTTACTAACTGAGGTAATCCTAGAACAAAACTATCCAAGGCTTTCCTCAGAGCATTATATTCCTTATTCAGACGTAACCAGTATGTTCCGTCCAAACATCCTCGTCAAAAATATTACGTTAAAATAATACTTAAAGTTAGATCATAATTCTTAAACTTGGTTTTGATATATTGAGATGTTAAATTTCGTCTATGGTAATTTTGATTTGTTTTCCTTCATATTTTTTTGTAACTTCTTTTACACGATCTGCTGGGACTATAATAATTCGTCTGCTATTACCGTTTGAATCACTGCCCGATTTGGCAATTTTTGTAACAAACGAAATTCCCATGAAAGTACTAAACATATACACTATATAAAAATACATCATTATACACAATGTATATATATGTATGAATATGTATAATTATACATGGTAATAAAAAATCGTGGTTCTGAAACTAAGACTCTAACTGTCCAAAAAGACCGCTGTAAAAGATGTGGGAAAGAAAGCAAAGTTACAGATGTCGAGAGTGGAGAGGTGTTTTGCAGTAGTTGTGGATATGTAATTTCAGAAAAAATTGAGGATTCTGGTCCAGAACATCGAAATTTCATGGATGGGCGAGATACATCTAGGACAGGTTCTGGGACATCTTTGAGCAGACACGATATGGGACTTGCAACCATTATCAATCCAGCTAACAAAGATGCAAGTGGTAAACCTCTTTCTTCTGCAATGAAAACCACATTAGGACGACTGAGAATTTGGGATAGTAGGAGTCAGATGCATAAATCATCTGATCGTAATTTTAGATTTGCATTTAATGAATTAAGTAAACTAAAAGACAAACTTGGACTTTCTGAATCAACTATAGAAAAGACAGCTTACATTTACAGAAAAGCAGTAGATAAAGGCATAATCAGAGGAAGATCAATCCCATCATTGTTGGGCGCATCAATATATGCAGCATGTAGGGAATCAGAAACTCCTAGAACTCTAAAAGATATAGAACGAGTAAGTAATATCAAAAGAAAAGAGCTAGCAAAATGTTACAGAGTTCTTGTAGAGAAACTGGATCTTAGGATACCAGTAGTAAGTTCAATATACTGTATAGCAAGAATAGCTAATAAACTTGGAATTTCAGAAAAAGCAAAACGCTTAGCAGTAAAAATTCTTAATGATTATGAAAAAACTGGGGATGCTGCTGGAAAAAGCCCAACGGGTTTGGCAGCTACTGCATTATATCTTGCCTGCGTAAAAATTGGAGAACATCATTCTCAAAGAACCATTGCAGGAGCATCAACTATAACAGAAGTTACCATTAGAAATAGATCTGCAGACATACGAAAAAAATTGAATCTTGATGATAAATTTTATGAAAGAGAATTTCTAGAGGAGAGGATTAAATGAAAATAATTAATCCGTTAATAATTTTGAAAAATAAGTTTCATAAATCAAAAAAAATTGAAAATAAAAATTTACCACTACAAAAGAGTCAATCTGTTCTTAAAATAGATCAATTACTTGATTCAAATTATGAGATTGTAAAAATACATCAAGTAGGATTAGTGGATCCTTTTGCAATACAAGGAGTTTTAGTTCTTAAAACAGATGATGGGAAAGAATTTCCAATATCATCTTTTTCAGGAGATGTCGCTAGATCCATTTCAAATTTTATTGAGGATAACAGAAGTTCTCTACCTACAATTTACAATATGATAGAGCAAATTTGTGAAGAAAGCGAGTTATTACTAGTAAAAGTAAAGCTGTATCAAAGCGGAGATGCGTTACGTGCAAATCTTTACTTCACTGGAAAAAAAGATCTTGTTTTGAGAAATTACCGAGCATCTGACGCATTAGCACTAGC
>JBFFWG010000014.1:0-28575 GCA_041570395.1 Nitrosopumilaceae archaeon | reverse complement strand
ACTCATTTTAATTGTAAAAATAAGCAGAATAAATTAAAAACTTAGTGGAATTAGATATAATTAAATCTTTTATTCAATCAAATGTTAAAAAAATTACCTCTAACGTAGAAACCTTTTATAGATCTAATTGATCGATAGAAATTAGTCAAGGACCTGTATAACTCCCCTAATGAGGCACCTCGCCTTGGTTTGCAGGTCCTTGAATTATTGTATTAATTTTAAAATTGTATATGAGAGTTTTTATTCGTTTAAAATATTTATGATTCCATCTAATTTATTCAGAATTTTATTTTTTACATCATCTGAAATTTTTTTAGAATCAAACATTCCTTCTTTAACATTATTTTTCAAATGTTCTAAATCTATACTAAAAAGAAAACCTTCTTCGCCTGTAACTAATCTTGAATCATCTATTAGAACTCCACTAGTATGATAACATTCCATCAACAAATTATCTAATCCATTAAACAATTCTTTTTTTCTATTAAGAAGTTGTTGAACATCCGAGTCTGAACGTTCATCAATATCTCGATAAATTTTTTCACGTAATTCATCATTTTCATATAAAACCTCGAAAAGCTCTTTGTGCTCTAGATTAGTATAGCCTTGTTCTTTGAGTTTTTCTATCACATATTGTTCACTTTCATCAGCAAGTTTGGTTTCAGTGTTTTTTGTTTTATCAATAATTTGAGAAAGCTCTTTTTGATATTCAATTACTTTATTATCTGGTTTATAGTACAATAGAACATGAAATTGGATTGACATGTGACCTGAAAGAATGTAGTTATCTTCTTTTACTTCAAATTTTACAAAAATTCTTCTCAAATCCTCATTATTTGTTATTGTAATATCTTGAGTTGTCCAATCTTGTAAATTATTTACAATTTTTTTAAAAAATTCTTGAACAAGCATTGGATCAAAAGTAGTTTGATCAGTTATCGTTCCATCTCCTAACATGCCTTTTACTGTTACAGTTCTAGTAGCCGCATTCATTTTTTTGAGAAATAATTCTTGAATTTGTTCATTCTTTTTATTCAAAGTTTGAATGAATTCCTCTGATGAATTACTGCCTAGACGCACCATTCTTGAATAATTTCATCTAATAAAATCTTACAGGAGAATCAAAACATTTTTTCCATGATTTCATTTTTGCATATTCTACTAGTTTTTATAGAAATCTTCCAAAATATTCCCAGTGGAAGCAGAAAAGATCGTTTGTTGGAATTGCACTGCCGAAATTGTTCAATATTACAATGAAGGCTATAAAGGAAAACGAGCAAGGTGCCCCATCTGCGGTGTTGATTTTCCACTAGAGTGAATATTAAATTGACTGAAAACTACGAAAATTCTCAAAATTCTTCAATAGATAAAAATTCTGAAAAAACTCCGACTAATGCTGATTTAAAAGATAATTCTCCGGATCATAAATCTTCTGAGTATGTAGACCGGGTTTTAAGTAGACGGGGGGCTAAAGTAATAGATTCTGAGACGTTAATTAAAGAGACTCAAAAACGAGTTTGGTCTTCATTAAAGCAAGGCTATGAGTACGAAGAAACAGCTATGAATGAATCTGATGCGTTTCTTAGAGATTTAGTTTCATCAAGAGTAAACATGATAGTATTGTATGTTGATTTAGTAGGTTCTACCGATATTACACTTTCATTACCTGAAGAAAAAGTAGCTATCATCATTAGATCATTTGCACAAGAAATGTCTAATATAATAAGACAGCATGATGGATATGTTTTAAAATTTGTTGGAGACGCTGTAATTGGATATTTTGTAGCAGAAGCTTTACCATTGCTAGCCGCAGATAATGCAGTTAATTGTGCAAAAGCAATGGTTGCTGTAGTAGAAAAGGGAATGAATCCAATTTTAAATCAATATGATTACCCAGAATTAAAAATTAAGATAGGGTTAGATTTTGGAAAAAACATCATAGTTCGTTATGGTGCTAATAAAGAAAATTCACATGTAGATATATTGGGCCCTTCCATGAATATTGCTTCAAAAATTCAACATACTGCTTATCCTAATCAAATCTTAATTGGAGAAGATGTATACGAAAAATTACACCCTAGCATGCAAAAACAATTCAATCAAGTTGTATGGACTCAAACAAAATGGAAATACCATGATAGAGAAACTGGGAAGTTATATCCAGTATATGCTTATGTGGGATAATTTTTTATAAAAATATTTTATACTGTGAATTTTTCAGGACATTCTATATGTTCATAATGATGGTCTGTAAATTTCTCTTCAACAACATAAATCACAATTTTGTGTAATTCGAAGTTTCGAATATTTTTTTTACATTTTAGGCAGTGTTTTTTTCTCATTTCCTTCATTTCAAGAATGGCGATCAAGGATCTCTATAAGGATCTGCGATCAGCTCGATCTGACCAAAAATGACAGTTGCTTCACAAATTTCTATCTAAATGAATAATGATAAACAAAAATACCCCTAAACTACCCTAAATTACATGGATTATCTGTATACTAAAAGGAGTATGGAACTCTCAGGAATTCATCCAGAATTTGGAATACCAACGTCCATTTTTCCGCGATTTCCTCCAGGAATATCTCCTCCATCATTAGGAGTAATTAATCAAAAACGTATGAAAGAAAAATTCTTCGAAGATAACGCATCGATTAGTACTAAATTACATGATTTTAATCAAATGTATCAAAAATTTGCTTCTGGATTATTTGAATCAGCATATCCTGCACTTCCACCAGGTCATCCATTATACTCTAAACTAAAATCGACTGCTTCACTTCAAAATGAAAATGATTCACTTAGAAAAGAAAACATGGATTTAAAAAAACAATTATCAGATAATAAAAAAATTAAATAAATAATTTAAAGAAATTTTTCATATTTTTTAAAAATATTTTCTAAATCATTTTTCTCTACATCCGTTAAATTCAATCCATTATTGCTATTTTGCAATTTTGAGAGAATAGTTCCAAGAAATAGCCTCTCTTTACTTTCAAAATAGTTTTTTGCTATAGATCCTTGTAACAATTGAATTTTAATAATTATTCCTGGTTTTGACATAAATTTCATAACCATATGGCATTTTTGATTAATTTTAATATAGGTATTTTCTAATTTTATCATGGAAAAAACTCCTCAAGAAAAATGGAAGGATTCCATTATTGCCTACAGAAAAAAATGTCAAAAAATATTGAATCTATCAAAATCTATTCGATATGCTGGAATTATTAACGAATATGGTAGAACATTAACTGGAATGGTACGTCCAAATACAATTCCTCTTTGGACTGCAGAACAAGTTAAAAATGAATTCTTTATTATTTCAACTTTAATGACTCTACGAAAATCTTATGCTAAAAAAGTCGGCATATTAGACTTCATGCATTTATCACATCCAAAAGTTACTATTCTTGCTTTTCAAAGAAATAACATCACATATTATGTATCAGTAGATGTTAAAACAAAAAATATTGAAACGTTAATTTCTAAAATAAAAAAAATTCTCTAAGCTGGGGTAAACCCTTGATACCCAGCAGTCTGTTCGGTTTTATCTTTAAACGTGGGTTCAAAAAGTGAAATCATATACTCATCAGGATCTAAAACAATTGCATTTATTCCTGCGTCTCTTTCCATTGGCTCGCGATAAATTTTAACTCCTTTTGATTTTAATTCTTCAATTGCTGATTTCAAATCCCCTACCAAAAATCCTAACATTATGCCATTTTCGACTGAGGTGCCTTGATGAGGAGCAGTGAGAGATGCAGGATGGAGACTAACTAATGCACCTGCTGTCCCTAAATCTACCCATGTTCTTCTTTGCTGTTTGATGGGCATTCCAATTATCTCATGATAAAATTGTACAGATTTATCGATATCCTTTACCGCAAGTATGACATTTCCAACACGTTTTACATTCATGGTTAACTAATACTCTAGTAAATTTATGTCTCCCAAGTTAAATCCTTTTTCATTGAACCTCGACCATTGTTTCGGTTCTTTCAACCCCTGCAATAGTCTGAATTTTGGTGGTAATATCTTTAATTTCTGATAATTCTCCAACTTCAATTAATGCCACTGCATCAAATTGACCACTAACTGGAAATGAATTATAGATTGACTTGATTTTTCCTAGTCTAGCTGCAATTAGCTTTTTTGGAGATTTTACTAACACTACTGCTTTTACCATCCTAAATTCACTTCCACTTCAATCAATGTCTCAGTAGTAACTATCTCTTTAATTTTTTTAAAATCAATGACCATGTTATTTATTTCATCAATGGCTCCTTGCATTACTACACTAATATCGGCTCTGCCGGTAATAATCATAATCTCACGAATTAATTTTCTTTTTTTCTTTAATATTTTAACAACTTTATCTACCGTACCTGGTTTGATAGTGATTAAACAAAGAGCACGCATAATGATCATATCTTATGTTACATCAGTTATTTACTTTGCCTAATCTATAAGATAGGTCTTAATCAGAGGAGGCTTCTTGAGACCTTGCTTCCTCAAGATATAATTTTCTGGCTTCTAATTCAGCTTGTTTATCTATTGTAATATCATCTTCGATAACAACAATTCCTGCATCAGCTGCATCAAAGCTGTTATTTTGTGACTTTTTACCTTTAGTTTTAGAAGTTTTTTTTGTTTTTGATTTAGAGCTGGTTTTTTTAGTTTTTTTTTGGAGTTTTAGATATTTTTTTAGCCATAAATACCGCATGAAAAATGTGAATTCATGTATTAAAACATTATGTAGAATTGAATTATTGGGAATATCATAATTTATGTAATTTTGAGGCTATCTTTACTCTTTATTTTTAAGATTAATTTTGGTGCCGCGGGCGGGACTTGAACGCGCGACAGCTCGGTCTTCAGCCGAGTGCTCTCCCGGGCTGAGCTACCGCGGCACATTGGAATTTCTCTAAAATATAGAATTAAAATGTGTCTACGGTTTCCAAACTACATCCTCAAAACCATTCTTTTTATTTACAATTCGAGCCATAACAAAAAATAAATCTGATAATCTATTCAGGTATTTTTTGCATTCTTCATTGATCTTCTCTTTTTCATCTAATTGAATAACTTGAGATTCTACTCTTCTAGTAATTGTTCTAGATAAATGAATTAGTGATGCTATTTCATGGCCTCCGGGAAGTATGAAGTTAGTTATTTGAGGCAACTCTGTTTCTAATCGATCTATGTTTTTTTCAATGTTTTTTACCATTTCTTGTGTGATTCTATTTTTTTTAGATGATAAATCAGGATTTGATAAATCAGCACCTGCTACAAAAAGTTCATTTTGAATATTTTTTAATAATTTTTCAAGTTCTTCATCGAATTTATTCGAAAGAATTAATCCTATTGATGCATTGAGCTCATCAACTGCTCCATAAGCTTGGATTCTAATGTCTGATTTTGAAATACGCGCTCCCCCTTGCAAACCCGTAGTTCCATCATCACCAGTTTTAGTATAAATTTTCATAGTATACTTTGATAACTGTAGATTTAATACCTTGTTTTTTATAATTATATTATGTCTGAGGCATCTTGTCCTTATTGTGACTCTACTTTTGAAAATAAAGAAGAACTTTCAAAACATATTGACAGAATCCATCATGGTTCTGGTTTACTTGAAGGCGATACTCGGAAATTCTAAACTTGCTTGAAGATTTTTTTAAAAATATTCTTGATTTAAAAAATATTCAAAGAAAAGGCTGGATAGATAAGCTTGGCATTAAAAATCCTGAATCAGTAGCAGACCATAGTTATTCTATGACGTTAATGTCGATGATTATTTCTGAATTACATGGATTAAATACAGAAAAAATTGTGAGAATGTCATTACTTCATGATCTAGCAGAATCAAAAGTTGGTGATTTTACCCCTGAAGAAATATCAAAGAAAAATAAACTGCAATTAGAAAATGATGCAATGGAAAAAATTTTAGAAAAACTTCCAAGTGAATTAACTAATAATTATCAAGAAGTATGGAATGAATTTCTAAGTGGTGATAGTGAAGAATCTATTTTTGTACATGAAATGGATAAATTGGAAATGGTTTTTCAAGCAAAAAAATACCTGGATGAAGGGTATCCAAAAGAAAAAATTCAACCGTTTATTGATTCTGCAAATAATGAAATAAAAAATAAAGATTTGAAAGAAATTATGTCTAAACTATTTTAATAAATATGAATATGTATTAAAAACTTGATTTGAATATGTCTGAAAAAAGTAAAGATGAATTAATTGAAGCACAAAAAGAGGTGATTGGGATTTTATTTGAAATTATTAAACGATTTCAAGCAAATAATGAACTAGATGAGGAATATTTCCAACTAATTTCTAGTGAAATTAAAAAAGATACGGATAAAAAAAGATTAGATGAGATTTTCCAGAAAAGAGAAAAAAATGGAAAAATAATTACTAGATTACTACAAAAATTAGAAATCTAAATTACTCTGAAAAGTTAATCACGATCAAAGGATTTATCATTTGATAAAATTTGAAATTTATTACTCTGTTGAAATTTTTCTTGGATGTAATGCGACATATTTGCAATTCTAATAATTGATTTTTTATTTTTCCAGCTACCCTCATTTTTAAACCAGTATTCAATTTCATCTACATTGTAATTTTCTCCATTTTCAAGAAGTTTTGCAAATATTTCCTTGATAAATTCCTCATCTTCAGGTTTTAAAGAATTTTTGTCAGGGATCATCGTAGTGATTTCGTTTAATTTTATGATGACATTATTAGTTAATGGCATTACTTTGAACCAAATCGGTAGGTTTTAAATTATTCACTATACATTTAGAAATATGCAATACTTTGCCGCACTTCAAAAAGGTAAAAAAAGAGTCGAAATTGCCAGAGAGTATCTCAATAAAATTGCAGATAACAAGGCAATGCCTGCATTAGCTTTGATGGATAATAAAACAAATGTTTGGGAACCGGTAGGAGAAGAAAATCTTTACGCATTCGTTGATGAGACTGCAGGTTTTGTTTTAACTGATACTAGTGGATACATTCTAGCCCTTTGTGATAATAATGGAGTATCCAAAGCCATAGTTCAAGGAGTTTCCAAGGAACAAAAAGAAAGCATAGAAAAAATACTCAAAGATGACAACATTCCTGAATACAAAGGTAAAGTATCCCTTCCGGTGTGATAAATCATGAGTAAGTATTCTAGTGAAATTGAAGTTCGAGGGCATTTGATTGACTCTTTGATTTTAACAAAAATTTTTGATGGGGTGATGGATCTTGATGGAGAGTTTGAGGTAAAAAAAATTAAGATAGGTGTTAAGAAGAAGGATGAGAGTTATGCTGAACTTAGAATAATTGGAAAGAATCAAAAACATTTGGAAAAACTTCTTCAATTAGTATATCGAGAGGGAGCTACTGCTAAACTTCAAAAAAGAGTCAACCTCAAACCTGCTCCTAAAAATAATGTCATGCCCGATAATTTTTACAGCACCACAAACAACAATACCCAGATTTTTCTTAATGGAAGATGGATTCAGGTTGATAATATGATGATGGATAAATGCATCGTTGTAAAAGGAAACAATGCAAAATGCATTCCAATTAGAGATGTGAAAAAAGGTGATAGGATAATTGTTGGAGAAGAAGGCATACGAGTTACCCCTCCAAAAAGACCTAGAGAAGGCATGAATGTGTTTCAATTTATGGGAGGAAGTAGTTCAAGTGAAAGACCTACTCAACATATTGCAAAAAAAGTTGCTGAAGATATATACAAAACAAGAAAAGCAGGAGGTAAAATCATTCTCGTGGGGGGCCCTGCAATTGTACATACTGGTGCATCAGATTCTGTTGCGTCTTTAATCAAAATGGGATTTATCAATGGAATCTTAGCTGGAAATGCCCTAGCTGTTCATGATATTGAGAATGCAATTCTAGGTACTTCGCTTGGAATGAATGTGCATGATGGTACTCTGGCAGTTAGAGGGTATAGAAATCACATGGAAACAATAAACTCTGTGTTTAAGGCAGGAACAATAGCTAAGATGGTAAAAAGTAAAAAATTAACTAAAGGAATCATGTACGAAGCTGTTAAAAAAAATATTCCCTACATATTAGCAGGTTCAATTCGTGATGATGGACCACTTCCAGATGTAATTACAGATGTAACTGTAGCACAACAAAAGTACAAAGAGGTTCTAAAAAATGCTAAAATGGTAATTATGGCATCAACGATGCTTCACTCAATTGCAACTGGAAATATGCTCCCTGCAGATGTAAAAATTATCATAGTGGATATCAATCAGCCTACGGTAACTAAGCTTATGGATAGGGGAACCTGGCAAGCTGTGGGAATAGTTTCAGATGTCGGTGCTTTTCTACCAATGATAACACAGGAAATTAAGAAATTAAAGAAATAACCTAAACTAAAATCATGCACTTAATTCTTGAAGAAATTCTTTAATTTGTTGCTGACTCATTATATCTTTCATATTTTCTGTAAGGGAATTTAAGATATAATCTTGATAAGATTCTCCAAACAGATCTTTTAGAACTTGTTTAAGATATTGTGGATATTCATAACAGTCTTCTAACGTACAGTTGTAGTCTTTATGTAAAATATCAGTAACTTTGTCTAATTCTTCAATACCTAATTGAAGTAATGTATTTTTTAGTGCTAAGGTTACCATTGTTTTTCTCATATGTTGTTCTGAATCAGTTGTAGGTGCACATAACTCATTGGTTTTTTTAATTATTTCATTAATGTCAATTGGCTCATGAATTACTGCGGAGGGGTTTAATCGGTTCATCGCCATTTCATTATTCAATGTAATGTTATCAGCTAACATGATAATTACTGCGTCTAAATTCAATTCTCTTATTTTTTCTAGGGCGTAAATCCCATCAAAAACTGGCATTGTGACATCAAGATAAACTACATCTGGCTTTAGTTTCTGATACAAAAACACTGCATCATGACCATTGAATCCCTTTCCTACTACCTTAATCCCATTACTTTGAAGTAATTCGCTGAATAACTTGACAGTTTCTTTATCATCGTCTGCGATAACTGCTCTAATCAATGATGAGATTTAGGAATTTTTCATTATAAAGACTATGTTTTTGAATGTGAGTAGGTTGTACGTTGCGATCGGACTGGTCTCAAATTCCAGGATGTATGAATAATTTATGAAGCGAAATTTATTTTCACTTAAAGCTTACGCATAATGAATAATAGATAACTCCTACGTTTTTTTTAAATTAAAAATCACTGAAACTCACTTAATGGTCACAAAAAGAAAAACCATCTTTTCATGGATGATGGTGGGAATTTTATTATCATCAGTTAGTATCCCAGCATATGCCGAGGTAGAAACATTTCAAACAGACCGATTATTTTACTCTCCTGGAGACAAAATCGTCTTTTCAGGTACTACTGATGATGAGGATACCGGTTTAGTTACCCTAGTTATTCGAGATTCTAATGACAAATTTGTTTTACTTACTCAAGCATTTATCAATCCAGATAATACATTTGAAAGAATCGTAGATACTAGTGACAAGTTTTCGACACATGGAATTTACAATGCTAGTGCATTTCTAATCAATATTACTGCAGGTTCAATGGCACAATTTGACTATTCACTTGATGGCTCTCCAGTAACACCTTCTGTTTTAGATTTAAAAAATTCTGACAGTAATGAACCTACAGTTACAAGTTCTCAAATTAGTGTTACAGTAGAACCTG
The DNA here is from genome assembly GCA_041570395.1 of Nitrosopumilaceae archaeon. Classification (GTDB taxonomy): domain Archaea; phylum Thermoproteota; class Nitrososphaeria; order Nitrososphaerales; family Nitrosopumilaceae; genus CSP1-1. The sequence continues at coordinate 18,841 of JBFFWG010000014.1, read as the reverse complement.
AACCAAAACCTGTTTCTAAAATTGCATCATTTGTAGATGTGACAAAAGATCCTCAATATTATATTGATAGATACAATAACGAATCAGCTTACAAAGTATGGTTTGATACAAACTATCCTGATATTACAATTGAAGAAGCAGTAGGATTGGATAAAAAAATTGAAGAACCAAAACAAGCTGCTGATATCTCGAAATTCATTGATCCAAATATAGATCCTCAATATTACATTGATAGATACAATAATGAAGTATCTTACAAAGTATGGTTTGATACAAACTATCCTGATATTACAATTGAAGAAGCAGTAGGATTGGATAAAAAAATTGAAGAGTCTTCAGATGAGTCAATTATTACTGAACCTCCATTACCCACTCAAGAATTGTCACAAAATGTGGTAGAATCATCTACTGTTAGTCCAAGTTTAGATACAGGTAATGCTGAAGTCGGTCAAATGTTACTAGCATTAGGGGGATTGGGAATATTATTTGGTGCAGTATATGGGGTTAAACGAAGAGTTGATAGTAATACAGTACAAATTGCAGAAAATAAAACAAAATTAGAAAAAAAGGTTAGTAATAACACTGAACAAATCTCTCAAAATAGATTTTGGTTAAAGAAAAAATTGATGAGTCTGAAGCCAGGAGAAGAACCAGTGGCAGTAATTAAAGAGAGATTAGCCAAAGGCGAAATCACAGTAGATGAATACTACAAATTATTACGTGCATTGAAAAAATAATCTAACTAACATCTAATTTTTTCTTCAGAATATCTAATGTCCTAGAAGGATCAGCTTTTCCTTTGGTTTTTTGCATTACTTTGCCTACTAGAAAATTCACAGTTTCGGGTTTTTCTTTGACTTGATTTACTGCATCTGCTTCTTCTCTAATCACTTCATCGATTACAGAAGTTATCTTAGATTCATCCAAAACATTGCCTAAATCTTGTTCAGATATTATCTTAGAAAGCGGTTTTCCGGATTTTACAATTTCTTGAAGAGCGATTTTTGCTGAATTTCTTGATAGCTTATTTGAAATTATGGCATTGGCTAATTCAGTAAGATGAATAGGGGTAAGTTTTAGCGCCTCTCTTTTTTCTCGAGTATCAACAAACCCCATCAAATCTGTTGTAATGATATTGGCAATCTCTTTTGCATTTTTCTCATCATGAGATTGTTCAAACAAATCTGCATAATATTTGTCAGATGACAAAACATCAGCTACTTGACTAGGTATTTTGTATACTGAAACGTATCTATCTCTCTTAGATGCAATACTTTCAGGCATTTTTTCTTTCAATTTTTCAAAATGAGTTGAATCAAGTTTTACCCATGGAATGTCGCCTTCAAGGAAAAAGCGATAATCCTGTTCTTCTTCTTTGCTTCTAGCTGAAACTGTGATTTTTCTTTTATCATCCCATTGTCGAGTTTCAGAAATTACTGGAATATTTCGCTCTACTAGACTTTGTTGCCTTGTTAATTCAAAATGAATTGCCTTTTCTAAATCATGAAATGAGGATACATTTTTAATTTCAACCTTATTTCCTCTTTCAACGGAAACATTTCCATCGGCTCTTAATGCACCTTCAAGAGTAGGGTCTGACACCCCAATATTTGATAGTAGATCAACTAGTATATTCAAAAACACTCTAACTTGTTTTGGTGTTTCAAAATCTGGTTCAGTAACTATTTCAACTAGAGGGGTTCCTGCTCGATTATAATCAACTAGAGTGATTTGGGTTTTTTCAGATGCTCCTTCATAGATTAATCTACCAGGATCTTCTTCAATTTGGATACGTCGAATTCGAATTTCTTTTCCTTCTATTGTAATTTTTCCATCATGACCTATACTTGTTGGGCCATATGCATCAAGTTGTGTTATTTGGAAATTTTTTGGCAAATCAGGATAAAAATAATTTTTTCTAAAGAATGCAATTTTTTCTGGAGTTTTACAATTTAATGCCATTGAAATCATTGTTGATTTTTCTACTGCTTTTTTATTTAACATAGGAAGTGTGCCTGGTAATCCAATACACACAGGACAGATGTTGGTATTTGGAGAAAATCCTCGATAATTTGCTTTACATGAACAAAACAATTTACTTTCTAGATTTGTTAACTGACAATGAATTTCTAATCCAATTTTTGTCATTTTACATTGGTACCTCAGGTAACTTGACAGTGTTTTGAAGCGCATATGCAGATTGCAAAAGCATCTTATCTTGCATTGAGTTTGCCATAAGCTGAATTCCTATAGGTAATCCATTTGAAACCTCAAATGGTACAGAGATAGCAGGCTTTTCGGTAAGATTTGCAGTAACTGTGTTAATATCCACTAAAAATCTTGCTACAGGGTCATCAATTTTTTCTCCAAATTTGAATGGAAGAATAGGAACTGTTGGAGAAATTAACATGTCTACTTTGTTTAATGCTCCATTTACTTCGTTTGTTAACTTGTTTTTCACCTTCATTGCTTTTAGGAAATATTTTCCAGCATGACCTGCGGATGGCACAAAACCTCCTAGAATTAGTCTTCTAGTAACTTCCGGACCAAAATTTTTTCTTGCTTTAGAAATATACGAATTAAACTCATATCCTTCCAAATCAAAATCATAACCATATCTTAAATTATCATAACGTGCAAGATTACTTCCTGCCTCTGTAGCAGTTATTGTATAATATGCAGCAACAGAATATTCAACCATATCTAAAGAAATTTCTTCAAATGTAGCACCTAATGATTCCAAATTGGAAATTGATTTTTTTAATGCACCAGAAACTTGCGGGTCAACTCCTTCTTGAGTCATTTCTTTTATGATTCCAATTTTTTTACCTTCTACCCCCGAATCAATATCTTGAAGATAGTCTTCATTTTGATTACCTATTGTAGTATTATCTTGAGAGTCTTTTCCAGCAATTATGTTGAGTAAAAATGCTGTATCTTCAACAGTTTTTGTAATAGGTCCTATCTGTTCTATGCTGTTTGAATATGAAATTAAACCATAACGACTAATCAAACCGTATGTTGGTTTGTATCCTACTACAGAACAGAAACTTGCAGGATTTCGAACTGAGCCTCCGGTATCTGAACCTAGTGACGCTAAACACTCATTGGCACTAACTGCTACTGCACTTCCTCCGGAAGATCCTCCTGGCACATAATTAGTATTCCAGGGATTTTTACTTGGCCCATATGCACTAAATTCAGTTGACAATCCCATTGAAAACTCATCAAGGTTAGTTTTTCCAATAATTATCGCATCTTCATTTTTTAATTTTGAAACTACTGTAGCATCATATGGTGCAACAAAATTTTCTAACATTTTTGATGCACAAGTAGTTTTTGCTCCTTTAATACACATGTTGTCTTTGATAGAAATTGGCATTCCCATGCAGGAACCAACATTTTCTTTTGCTTTGATTTTTTCATCTATCTTTTTTGCTTGTTCGATGGCTTCTTCATTTATTGATAAATATGCATGAAGATTTGAATCAACTTTTTGAATTCTTTCAATAGTTTTTGAAATAAATTCTTCTACAGTTAGATTTCCAGTTTTTACTTCCTCCATGTATTTTAGAGCAGAAATTCCAAGATTCAAATCAAACCATCTTGGGGGCTCTAATGTAGGAATCCTTGTATTTTTTCAAATGCTCGATTAATTTATCATCAAAAGGAACATGGATGTCTTCTCTTAGATTATCGACTGTTTGATCTTTTACAATTAAATCTTCAGATTCAACGTTTGCTTTATCAAGAATATCAAAATATGCAATCATTTTTTGAACTCTATCAATATGCACTATATGATCATCTACTTCAATTCTCATCAATTTTGCAACATGTTCTATCTCTTCTTTTGATACCATTTACTTCTCACCTAAGGTGTTAATCTATCAACATCTCTTGGATAAAATGTTGTATCACGTATGTTTTCAGTACCAGTTAGTGCCATTATCAGTCGCTCTAAACCGATTCCACAACCGGCATGAGGTGGAACCCCATAATCAAAAGCTCCTAAATGATATCCAAACGCATCAACTTTCATTCCTTTATTCTTCATTCGTTCTGCAAGCTCCTCTTTTTTCTCAATTCTGGTACTTCCAGAAGACAATTCCAAATCACCAAACATTAAATCAAAAGATTCTGAAATCTTTGGGTTTTCTTTGCTAACTTTAACGTAAAATGGTTTAGGACCAGTAGGCCAGTCTTTAATGAAATAAAATCCTTCTAAACCAATTTTTTTTAGATTAGATGGGTATAGATCATCTCCCCATTCTGTTTTAGCTCCTGCCTTTTGCATCTTTTCAACTAATTCTGTATATGAGTATCTTGGAATGGATTCGGGTACACTTGGAATAGTAAATTCTGCATCAGTGTTTTCTTTGACATAATCATTTACCGTTTGAACTGTTTTTTTTATTATTTGCTCAATACGATTCATTACATCATTATAATCAACATATGCCTCTTCAAAATCCATTGAAATTGCTTCAGCTAAATGTCTGTTTGTTCTAGATGGTTCTGCACGAAAGATTGGGGCAATCTCAAAAACTTTTTCAAAACTCATTGTAAGTTGTTCTTTGTATAATTGAGGACTCTGTGCAAGAAATGCCTCTTTGTTATAATAGAAGATTGGAAATAATGCAGCTCCGCCTTCAGTTGCTGTTGCTATCATTTTTGGAGTGTTTATTTCAGTAAAATTTTCTTGGTAAAAATAATCCCTAACTGATTTTAAAACATGACTACGAGCTGAAAAAACATGCTGGAGTACCTTTCGTCTAAGATCAATTGGTCTTACCTCTAATCGCGTATCGATGTTTTTTACAGTCTTTGCTTGTGGTTCAAAAGGAGGAATTTTCTCAACTTCTGAAAACACTCTCAATTCTGTTGGTATGATTTCTACTCCATTTGCTGCCTTTTCAGATGTTTTTACTTTGCCAGAAACGCCAATTGATGAGTGTTCCTTTAGTTTTGATATCTTTTCACGTATTTCATCAGGACAATCTCCTGCCTTTGCGACTATCTGAATATCCCCCATTTTATCGCGAATAGTGACAAATGATATGTTTCCATGTCCTCTTACGCTTAAAATCCATCCCATTACAGTAACTTCTGAACCATCTTTTGAGGGATCCAGTTCTTTTGAATAATGTGTTCTCCGTAAATTTCCTAAATCTGTCTCTATCAACTTCCATTTTGTCTTAACTTTCCTCTTAAAAAATTATGTTGAATCTGGATAAAATCGGCGTGTTTTGAACTTTTTTCTTTCAATTAAAAGATAATAATTAATCACCTCATAGATTTTCTCCTCGACTGTAAGGCCATATTCATTCGCTATATTCAAAAAATCATGATAATCTTTTTGATTCATTTTTATGATTAGCTTTCTCATCTGTAATTCTTAATTCTCAATGCTAAAACCTAGTTTTTTAATAGATTTTCATAATATGTGAATGATAACTCAATCAGATCGATTATACTTGTGAAGTGATAAAAAAAGAGGTGATTTGTATTATCCCACAGTGTAACGCCGAGGCCTACATCTTAATTGCATTGTATTATTTTACAAGTAAATATTCCAAAAAACCACTATGTAAGATGTTTTTTCGAATGTGTGAAAGACATGCCAGAATGATTTCAGAATATGAAACGTTTGTAAAAATTCAGATTCTCAATTAAATATCACATGTCTGGAAAAAGAAGATCTTTTAGAGTAGGTGCCTCTTCTTTGACATCTACCTTGGTTAGATTTTTCTTTTTTATTAGGCCGTATGATGTTAAATCTCGTTTAAAGAACGAATCAACACTCCAATCTAAAATAACCTTGATTCTCTTTCCCAAAGCAGGCATTTGAAGAACATAATATGTCCTCCAAGCCATCCATGGAATGAATCCTTGGAAATTATGTCCAAATGCAGACACAATTGCGTTTCTTTTTCCAATAATTGCCATCATGCCCTTACTATGAAATGAAAATTCATTCATGTTATCTTTTCCAGTTAGTGAAACCTTGAGATTGTGGGATACAGTTTGACTCTGATGAATCGCATGTTGGGCAGTAGGTGGATAAGGTTTACCAGTAGCAGAATCAATTATTTCAGCACAATCTCCTAAGGCAAAAACATCTGGATGTCCAATTAATCGTAAATATTTGTCAACTTGAACCTTTCCTGACTTTCCATGTTCACATTTTAACTCGGCAATAACTGGGTCAACAGTAACTCCTCCTGCCCAAATAAGAGTAGTGCAAGGAATTTTTTTGTTGTTATCTAGTAGAACATAATCTTCATCTGCATCAACAGCTTTTGTATTAGTAATAATCTGAACTCCATTTTTTTTAAGATATCTCATAGCTTTGTTACTAAGCTCTTCGCCTACCTCCGGCAAAATTCCATTTTTTGATGAAACTAAATACATATTGATTTTTTCTGGATTAATATTAGGATACAAACGAGATGCAGATTCTCGTATAAGGTGATTAATTTCACCAATTGTTTCAACTCCTGCAAAACCTCCGCCAACTACTGTAAAGGTCATAAGCTTTTGTTGTAAATCAGGATCACTAGTCTGTCCAGCATTTTCAAGCATGTTTATTGAATGATTTCTAATCCCTATTGCATCTTCAATTGATTTTATTGTGAAAGAATGCTTTGCAATTTTTTCGTTACCAAAAAAGTTAGTGATACTTCCTACTGCCAAAATAAGATAATCGTATTCTAATGCATGTACCTTTCCGTCAAACAATCTAGTAATTGTAACTAGTTTTTGTTTTAAATCAATTGAAGAGACAACTGCTTGATAGAATTTTGCACGTTTACAAAATGTACGAATTGGTATAGATATGTCTCGAGGATGAATCATTCCAGATGCAACTTCAGGTAACATAGGAGTAAAAAGAAAGAAATTATCTTGGTTTACAATGCTAATATCTACATTTACTTTATCTTGAAAAGTATTTTGAATTTGTCTTAAAATATTAACTCCTCCAAATCCTCCTCCTAAAATTAAAATTTTTTTAACAGATGGAAAGTCTGATTTGTGAATATACTGAATGTGTTGTTCCAGAGTGTTTTTTTTCTTAAACTCTACATCACATTTCTTGCATCTATGCATAGAACGATTTGCCCAATCCGTGCAAAAAGACCATTGTTGTGCATATAGAACACATAAAATCAAAAAATTTGTTAATCAATATCTATCATTTTTATGCCTGAAATCAAAATTACCAACATGGTTCTAACTGAAAAAGAAAAAGCAATCTCTTTAATCTCAAATGCAATTGCAGCCTATTCTCTTTTTACCGAAAAAGGGTCATTACCTGAAAAAATATCGCTTATTGATTTTATACTAAAAGCAGCCCCAGATGAGCTAAAACCTATGATCTCGATGGATTTGATTGATGAGGTATTTGAGTATGTTTCAAAGGCTCGGATGGATGATTCATAAAGTGTAATTTTTTAAAAAATAATGAGGATTTGACTGCGATAGCCACTCTGGGTTCACATTGTTCTCTCCAGGTGCTAAAAGGTGCAAAAGATGAAGGACTTAAATCCATTTTAGTTTGTGAAAAAAAACGAGAAAGTCTTTATCGAAGATTTAATTTCATTGATGAGTTAATCCTTGTAGATTCATTTAAAGAGATTTTAGATGAAAAATGTAATTCAGTCTTAGAAAAAAATAATGCCATATTAATTCCACATGGAACCTTAATTTCCCAAATGAGCTCTGAAGAAATTGAATCCATAAAAACGCCCATGTTTGGAAATAAATCTATTCTGCGTTGGGAGTCCGACAGAGAGTTAAAAGAAAAATTAATGCTTGAGTCAAAACTAAATGTTCCAAAATCTATTTCGAATCCAAAGGAGATTAACAAATTAGTTATAGCAAAAAGACATGGTGCAGCAGGTGGAAAAGGGTATTTTCTAGCATCTAATGAACAAGAATATAATAAAAAGCGCGACATGCTAATTTCACAAGGAGTAATCAAAGGAGATGATGATCTATATCTCCAAGAATATGTTTCTGGAGTTTTAGCATACTTACAATATTTTTATTCACCATTAAAAGAAGAATTGGAATTTTTTGGTGTTGATAAGCGACATGAGTCAGATATTGAAGGATTAGCTCGTATTCCTTCTCAAGATCAGATGGAAATGAGCGAGGTTCCATCATTTAATGTGATTGCAAATAGTCCACTAGTGTTAAGAGAATCATTATTATCTGAAGTTTATTCAATGGGAGAACGATTTGTTGATGCGGCAAAAAGACATGTTACTCCGGGGATGAATGGACCATTTTGTATTGAAGGAGTTTATGATGCAGATGCAAAATTTTATTCATTTGAATTTTCTGCAAGAATTGTTGCAGGAACTAATATTTTCATGGAAGGTTCCCCCTACTCTGCCTTACTTTATGATGAACCAATGAGTATGGGAAGAAGAATTGCTCGTGAAGTAAAAAATGCAGAATCAAGTAATCAAATAGACAAAATTGTTACTTGAAAAGAGATTTTTTTGATTTTTGTACTAGAATTAGTACTAAACTGGCTGCCCCAAATAGCATAATTGCCCCTAAAGGAAATTCTGGTACTACATAGGTTCCAATAATTTCAATTTCCTCAGTAAATGCAGGAATAAAAAAAGTAAGATGACTGTCAGCAGTATCCATCGCATCATATTCTACCTCAAACCCATTAACTAATACTGCGAATTCATTATTTTCTGCACGAATGAGATCATTAGGTAGTTTAATTGCAAATTCAGAGTCTTCTACATTTTCAGTGGCAATTAACAAAGAAATTGTTTCTTTATCAGTTGCCATTGCTATAATATCTCCGTCCAAATCATATTCAATATCAAAGACGTTCTCATCAATTTCTAGTCGATAAGTTTCTGCATATGCAGTATGATTTGAACAAATAAAAATTATAAATAATAAAAAAATACTTGCTTTAATTGTTAACTTGGAGGTCATACTTTTACTTCCATTCCTTTTTGTGCTTTAACAATGTATTTATCTCGAATTTTTACACTAGCAAAATCAATTATCAATACAGTAATGAGTACTACAAGCATGAAGACTGCGGCTTTTCCATATTCAAAGAATTTAATGTGATTAATAATATAAAATCCAATTCCTCCAGCACCAACTAATCCCAAAATGCTAGTTTGTCGAACATTATAATCAAACATGTATAATACCTGACTGATCAAATGTGGTGCAGATTCTGGAATCACTACATGACGGATGAGCTGCCATTTTGAAACACCTATTGAGTTAACGGCCTCTACAGGATCAGAATCCACTGCCTCAATAGACTCGTATTGCAATTTTGCAATAAATCCAACTGTATACATGATTATTGCTAAAACTCCCGCAAAAGGACCTAGCCCCACCATAATTACAAACAATATGGCCCATAAAATTGAAGGAAATGTACGTGCAGCAGCTAAAATTCCCCTTAACGGAATATAGACTAGCTTGCTGTTTAGGTTTCTAGCTGCCAGCATACTTAATGGAAGAGCTATTACTACTCCAACTATAGTTCCAATAAAGGCCATTTCAATTGTTTCAAGCATTGACCAAAAGGCTGTAGCAAACAAATCTGGTTCTACTTCTGTCATTTCTTTAAGCACAATTGCCAAATTCGGAATGCCTTCAACAAATTCTGCAGGGTTTGCATCAATGTTATAAGACATTGCTATAACTCCAGCTACAATTAATGCGATAATCAAATTATTTTTAGGATTCATTATTGTATAACTCCATTATTTCTTGCTGAGACATATTTCCTGACTGGAAATCTGTAATTTTATCTCCCTCTATTCCAATTTCTAGTATTTTCCTACCCTCTTTAATGACGCCCACTCGATTTGCATATTCTAAAGCAAGCTGCATGTCATGATGTACCATTACTGATGTTAGATTTAGTCGCTCTTGTGCATCTGCAATTAAATCCATTATTTCTCTTGCAGTAACTTGATCTAATTCAGATACAATTTCATCAGCTAATAACAAAATAGGTTTTTGCATTAACGCTCTAGCAATTGCAACTCTTCTTTTTTCACCACCACTTAGCATGTATGTTTTCCTGTTTTCTTTTCCTTTCAGACCTACAAGTTTGATTATGTTCATTGCTTCTTTAATTTCAGGTTCTGGGAATTTTTTCAAAAAAGAATTTAATCTTCCAATACGTGGTAATGATCCAATTAAGACATTTTCAATTACTGAAATATTTTTTACTAAACCTAAACTTTGAGGGATGTATCCTATTTTTGACATTGCTCGTCTAAATTGCTTTTTATTCATGTTGGGGGTTTGATAATCAACTTTAATCTGACCTTTACTTGGCTTCATCATTCCATTGATTAATTTAAGCAAAGTAGATTTTCCAGAACCTGATTGACCCACTATAGCATAATTTGTTCCTCTTTCAATTGATAAAGTAATTTCTTTTAATGAGTAATTTTTTGCATCATATGATGCCCAAACATCATTCATTTGGATTAAAATTTTAGTATTAATTGTTGAAAGATTAGAAAAAGAAATTAATTTTTTTTCTAATTTAGTTAATGTCATTATTTTTGGAAATTATACTTATCTAAAATTTGTTGTTCTAGACCTGTTAGTGAATCAATGTATTTTCCAAATTCACCAATGTGCATACTAGTCGTAGTTGGAAGTAATGCTTCTGCACCGTATACATTTTTGAGAATGTGGTTATTTTCATCTTTGTTTAATTCAAGCATTGCCTCAACAAATATTTTTTTTGTTGAATCTGACATGTCGCCGCTAACAACTAGAACATGTGAAGGTACTGGACCAATTTGTTCGACAATTCTTAATTGGTTTTGTTGTTCAGTTGTCAGATATTTTTGTGGAGCAATATCTGAACCAAATGCTATGTCTACATTATCATTTAACAAAAGTTCAAGTGCAGCTTTGTAACCTCCCGCAAAGGTATAATCTTCAAAAGTATTAGCTAATGCTGCCTCTAACGCTATTAACCCATCTCCCTGAATTTGTACATCACCATTTGCCACCAAAGTACCCATTGGTCTAACGAAGCCGGACGAACCTGTAATACTGGTAAATGCCACTCTATTACCAACGGTTTCTGATAGGGAGTTTATAGAATCATTATCTGCTTTAGTCCAAACTGTTGCCTGGTAGTTAATTTTTCCTTCCACTACTTCAGCTGCAACTACTTCTGCACCAGATCTTTGATGTGCAATCCAACCTGGACCAGTATCCATAAACGCCGCATCAATATGTCCAAATCGTAAACCTTCGATGATAGTTTCATAGTTACTTGGAACAACTATTTCTACATTAGTTCCTAATTTTTGTTTGAGAAAGTCCTTCATCTCTTCAGCTTTTGGAGTTAACTCTTCAGCTTTTTCAGTTGGAATAAAACCAATTGTAATAGTATCTACATCAACACCTTCAGACAAATTAGGAATTTGAATTGCTCCTTGTCCAATAAGATATTCTATTGCATTCATGAATTCTACATCTGAAATTTCATTATTGGCCCAATAACCTGCGGTATTTTTTATCCAACTTGGGACAATTTCTGATTCAGCATCTATTGTTATTGGAACTGCGATTAATGTAGCCATTATCATTAACGCTATAATCATAATTGATTTTTGGTGCATTATCAGTTAGGATTAGCTAACATAATTTAAAGTGCTTAATAGTTCTAGATTTTGATTCTATCTTCTTAGAATGATTACTTGTCTGATTTGCCAGGATTTGCATACAAGCTTAGGATAGGTTCATTATCTTTTATGGTGATTACAACCTGTCCAATCTTACTTTTGTATAATTTAATTTTCTTTCCTTCTTCAGAAATTTTATAATTATTGATATTGATTAGAGAAAGGTCTTCTAAAGTTGATAATGTTTTATAGACTGATGATAAAGATATGCGTACTTCGTGTGCAATTTGTGTAGCATCTTTTGGTTCATGGACGATAGAAAATAATACCGCACGTGTACAAACATTTGTTAACGCTTCAACAATTTTTTGGGTTACATCGTATTCGCTTAATTGAGTAATGGTAGGTTTGTCCATTATTTTCTCCTTTAATTAGGTACCAGTGTTAATGAGGGTTCTGATTTTTTAATACTGATATCAGCTTTGCTTATTCTACTTCTATAAATTTTAAATTTACGTCCTTTATCAGAAATTAGCCATTGTTCAACTTCAACTAACGTTAAATTTTCAAGATCTAATAATTTTTTATATACTGAACTTAATGGGATTTTACATTTTTCAGAAATTTCTGCTGCAGTTTTACCTTTTTTAATTATAGAAAATAAAATTGCTCTTGATTCAGCATCGGCAAGAGATTCAATAACTTTTTGAGTGATATCATATTTTTTTAATTGGGGAAGAGTTAATCGTCTAGTCAAACATCATCATAGAATTTCTAGAGTTATTTAAACGAAATGCTATTCTCATTCTATATAATTAGAATTTCATTACTGTGTTTTTACATGTATTGGTTTTTCTGGATTAAATCTTTGCCAGAAAGCCCCAAGTATTACTGCCACAGATATCCAAAATATTGAAACAGATACTACAGACATTGTTCTAAATCCATTAACTAGGTCAATAGGTGCAGTGACTTCATCAGGGTTTTCTGGCATTAAGATAAAAACTGTACTGATAAAAGCAGCATATCCAAGTATAGCAAATATTTTTTTTCCTTTTTGTAATCTTTTGAATATTTGATAAAATCCTACTGCACTTAATCCAGAAATTGCAATAAAAGAAAGATACAAAATTGTTCGAAGTGCTATAGTATCTGCATCACCTACAGTTGGAGGATTTGCAGGATACTTCAAAAATGGAATTAAGTAAATGGTTATCCACATAATTACTGATAAAACTAGAGCCTTTTTGACATGATGTTCCCCAGGCAAAACCCTTTTTGATAATGCAAAAACTATGCCAAATAAGGCGCCCATTGAAGTTCCAAGTATAGCCCCTGCTAAAACCTGTCCTCCTTTTTGCCATATTCTATATGATTCGTATTCAGCTTGAAACTGCGGAGTGTCTTTTTCTTCACCTGATTCAAAGAGATTTTGATTTTCTATTCCAATTGCTTCATCTAGATATGGTTCAACAATTGCTAGATTAGTAAGACCATGAATAACCCCTGCAAAGCATCCAGAAAGCAAAACTATTACAATAAAAAGTCCGGTTCTCATAGATTTCCCCTAGTGGCATGGAAAACCTGCGGCATGTCTCATATCATGAGTTAATTCATGAATGAGCATTTCATCAAATGCCATTTCTCCCATTACAATACTGAATAAATGACCTTGATCATAACCTACAAAAAATAATCCAAAAGCAAAGATCCCTGCAAGTAGTAAAATGGCATAAATCGGAACACCAGATTTTGTAATTGTTATACCCCTAGACTGTGACATCTTAAATTTTACAATCTACTGGCGTATTTAAATTCTCGTACAATAATTAACAAGAAGTTTTGCCAAAAATACTATGAAATATTTACATCATTAAAATCAACATAATATGAACAAAATTTTCTATCTTATGATCCCAATAGCTTTAGGTATAATCTCAGTGTTTTTTCTCTTTGGAACAGATAATCCGGACGAGGTACTCTTTAGCCAAAAGAATCTGATAGAAAATGGATCTCCACTTATTGGGAATCCGAATGCACCAATTACAGTTTTAGAATGGGGTGATTATCAATGTACTTTTTGTTACAGATTTCATGAATCTAGTTTGAAGGTCATTCAAGCCGAATATATCGATACAGGAAAAGTAAAACTTGTTTTCAAAGATTTTCCATTAAATGGTCCTGATTCTGTTTTAGCAGCTGAAGCTTCATACTGTGCACAAGACCAAGGAAAATACTGGGCATATCATGATGAATTGTATACTAATTGGGGAGGTGAAAGAACAGGTTGGATTAATTACGAGTCACTAAACACATTTGCAGAGTCTGTTGGATTAGACCTGGAACAATTTAGCTCGTGTCTAAATGATCATAAGTATCTACAGAAAGTCCTTAATTTGGAAAAATTTGGAAAGGAAATAGGAATTGATGCTACGCCATCATTTTTGATTTTTAATGATGAAAAAATTATTAAAATTAGAGGAAACCAACCAATAGACGCATTTAGGCAAGCAATTGATGGTTTGTAACTATTAGATAGTAGAAATTTCTAACATTTTAGGAAGTTTAAATGTAAAAACACTTGGTTTGTTTTTTACTGAAATGATACCTCCATGTTGTTCAATTATACTCTTACAGCTTGCAAGTCCTAACCCTGTACCTTTTTTCTTTGTAGTAAACAGTGGTTCAAAAACTCTTGAAATAATTTCATCAGGTACTCCTTCTCCAGAATCTTCTACCTCAATTTCTACTTCGTTTTCTAAATCATTTACCCTAATTGTAATCTCTCCCTCATAATCTATCGCTTGTAAAGAATTTGTCAATAGATTATCAAAGACAACTTCAATTTTATCTGAATCATAAACAAATTCTACATCAATTTCAGGAATGTGAATATTTACATTGTCTGATTTTTTTATTTTTGCTAAAGACAAGCCAATTGTATCTAGTAAAGAATTTTTTGTAGTATGTAAAGATTGGATTTTTACAAATTCTAATACATCGTCTATTTGGTTAGACATTCTAACAATCGCACGCTCCATCATATCGATTTGTTTAGTACTAAAACTAGTTTGTCCTGATTCAGTTTTCGATCTAGAAATTTCAACTACACCCTTAAGTACAGTTAAGGGATTTCTCAAGTCATGTGCTAATCTGGCAGTTAATTCCCCTATAGCTGAAAGTCGTTCTGCTTGTACTAATTTTTTAGTTTTTTCTCTTAATTCAATTTGAAGTGTATCTCGTTGTCGTTTTAATTTCTGTTCAGAAATGGCCATTCGGGATAAATTTTCTTTTAATTTTTCATTAAATTCTCTTGTTTGTTTTTTCTCATTTGAAAATAATTTTTTCATCAAATCTAGTTTTTCTTCAGCATATTTTTCAATTAAAGTGGATAATTCACTATTTACTTTAATTGCTTCTGGAATCTCAACAATGTCATTAACCATTGACATAAGAGTATCTTCAGTTTTGAAGGTTTTTCCTGATTGTAAAACTTCAATTTGCCGTTCAAATTTTTCATGGGATTTTTTAATTTTATCGATTCTGTGAAGTCGATTTGTCAATTGATCGTTAATTTTTTTCATATAATCTTCTGCTTTTTTAATCTGAAATTCAGTATTTTCTGAAGAAGATTTTTTTGATTTTGATGGCTTTTTCTTAAAATCAGTATTTTTTATCGCATGTGTGTCTTTTGCCATTTTTTTAAATTTGGGTTTTTAAGATATACTTGGTTCGTTGTTCAGTACGAACGAACGCATTTCAATAAATTATTCTTTAACTAAGTCTTTACGATGAATGCTTATTGCAATTCGTGGGTCATATTGTGGATTAGGACCTATCAAATCACGCATCATTAGTCTCTGTAGAATTTCTTTAATCTCATGAGTTTCTATGCCGCCTAGTTTTCTTGCTCTACTTGAAATATCTTGAAACATGACTTCTTCATCTACTCGTTTAGATTGGCAGATGTATGTTTTCAATAAAAGACCTAATTGAGTTAATTTATTCAAGGAGATATCTTTTTGCTCAACATAAATTTCTCGAATTAAATCTTCGATATAATAAACCCCCTTTTCAGATACTTTGTATCTCAATAGTTTTGGATAGTCATCTAATGCTATAGGATATAGTTTACCTATTGTTCTACTGCCCATGAATTACTATATTCAGGTAAAGCTAATGTTTAGTGCGGTCAATATTTGTAAATTCAAGGTCCAATTTGGTAAAATCTAATTTCTTGCAATATTCTTCCAATCAAACTTATATTCACATCATCAAACCATTCAAAATATGGGAAAATTTAAACTTGAAAAACAAGATTCCGTAAAACTTTACAAAATTAGAAAGACATTAGAAGAGTTATCTCAAAAAACGGGTCGGGGAACAGAGCTAATTAGCCTGTATGTTCCTCAAGGAAAACAACTTCATGAAGTAATTACTACTCTAAGAGAAGAACAGGGCACTGCAGACAATATTAAGTCAGATCTTACTCGAACACATGTAGTAGATTCATTATCCAAAGTCGTACAGAGGTTAAAACTTTACAAAAAAACTCCGGATAGAGGATTAGTGATGTTTTGTGGAGCATTACCTCCAGAAGGTGGCGGTCCTCTTGGGAGTGAAGTTGTAAAAGTGTATGAAATTGATCCTCCAAAAGATTTGAAGACGTTTTTGTATCGATGTGATGACCATTTCCATGTAGATATTCTAAAAGATATGCTCAAAGATGATAATTTAATTGGGTTTTTAGCTATTGATGCAAAAGATGCAGGTTGGGGATTGTTACATGGAGATAAAATTGAAGTGTTAAAAGAAACTGGTTCAGGAGTTGCTGGAAAACATAGACAAGGAGGACAGTCTGCAAAAAGATTTCAGAAATTACGTGAAATGGAACTTACTTATTTTTTTAATAGAGTAGCAGAGATTACAAAAGAATATTTTATTGATATTTATCCAATCAAAGGTTTGATTATTTCAGGTCCAGGACCTACTAAGGAGGAATTTATCAATAATAACTATCTGGAATATCGTTTACAAGATATGATATTATCTACTATAGATGCATCTTATTCAGGTTCTGAGGGGATAAGAGAGGCGTTTGCAAAATCAGGTGAGATTTTATCAGACTATAGGATGGTAGAAGAGAAAAAAATTGTAGAAGATCTATTCAAACAGATCAACACTAACACAGGACTAGGATCATATGGCATGAAAGAAGTAATTAATTATTTGAAAAATAATGTTGTAGATAAAATTATCATAACTGATGATACGGATCTACACCGAATAGAAAGTAAATGTAAAAGATGCCGAGATATTCAAGAATTTATTGTGGAACGACCAAAAGTAATTCCAAAAAAAACTGAATTAGCAAATGCAGCATGTCCTAATTGTAAAAGTACAGATTCAGAAATCTCTGAACAAGATATAGTAGATTATCTTGCATTAATAGCTACAAAAACTGGCACTTCTGTGGAAGTAGTTTCTGGAAAATCAGAACACGGAGCAATGCTTTCAAGTATTGGAAAAATTGGGGCTATTTTGAGATATAATCCAAATCAATGATCAACGAATTGCTTCTTGATCTTGGGTAATTGTCATTAAATTATTAGTTTGTTCTCCCTTTAATCGAGTTGCTAGGTCTCTATTTGCACGAGAATTAATCACTCGTCCTTCAATTTTTTTTACCAAGAAATCTAACGAGAAGGGTTTTTGAATAATTTGAATAGTGTCTTCTTTAACATCGTTTGCATCTTGCAATATTTTTTCACCAAATGCAGATAGAAAAATTATTCTTTGGTTTTTTCTTAGATTCAAAATTTCCTTTGCAGCCTGAATTCCTGTTTTTCTAGGCATATTTTGATCTAAAAGTACAATATCAAAAGGTGAATTCTTTTGTTGTTTGAAAAGCTCAGAGTATTTTGCTTCATCATTATATACATCAAAACATTCTTCTCCATCTTTTGTTAAAGTCACTCTGTGACCTTTTTTTTCAAGAGCAGTTTTGTATTGTTTTGAAGTAAAATCATTATCTTCTGCTATCAAAATATTTAATGCCATTTAATTTTTGAATGTTATCAAACCTCTTTTAAGACGAGTTTGTTTAGGTTGAACGAACGAATTTTTGGATTTATATTTTAATTGAATGGGATTACATGCACTTTCGTATTTTTTCAGCAAGAATTTTTAGGTCTTCATCTTTTCCAATATCACGTTTTGTCCAGACTGTCCCTTTATCATTGAATCTAGGAATTATGTGAATGTGTACATGAGGAACAATTTGTTTAGCCGCCCTTCCATTATTTTGGGCTAAACTAAATGCGTCAGCTTTCGTAGTTTCAATTACAGCTTTTGCAATTTTTGGAACTTTAGAAAATAGTTCGCCTACTTTGACGGAATCCATGTCAGAAATTTTTTCAAAATGATCACGTGGTAAAACTAAAGAATGGCCATAATCAATTGGGTATTTATCTAAAAATGCCACATGTGTTTTATCTTCATAAATAAAATTGCCTTGTTTTTTTCCTTGTATTATATCACAAAAAATACAATCCATGCATGTTTTCGACTTTGTATTTTATTTATGGTTTTTCTATCAATTAAAGTTAATTATCATTCTCATTTTAGCTACATTAATGCCTATTTTTTCTGAATTATTCTCTGAAAATTCTTAATTCCTAAATCACTATTATGAATTGTAACATGGAGTACTTAATCTATACTCTAAACTTCACAACAGTATTAATATCCAAATTTAATAAAAATCATTGAAAATTAATTCACTTTTAGCAGGAACTTTGGCTTTAGTACTAATTGCAGTACTTGGAACTCCAGCATTTGCTCAAGAGATGGCAAGTGATAATGGCGGTTCACCAGGAAATGCTACGCCTCTAGCTACTCCACAATCTTCACATAATGTCATCTTTAATGGTGGAGACCCTGATTTAGTTAATGGATGGAGTGTTTCATCTCCTACTGTTCCAGCTGATGACTTTGTTCTGTCGAGTGATCAAGTAGTGACAGATATTCATTTTTGGACACTTGAAATAGATACGCCTGGAAGAACTGTGGAATACTTTTTCTTTGAAGATGTTGCTGGTTCACCATCTGATACTCCATTTGCTTCGGGAACTGGCATTCTAATTGATAGGGTTGATACAAACAGAGATGCTTTTGGTCTT
>JBFFWG010000013.1:0-28576 GCA_041570395.1 Nitrosopumilaceae archaeon | reverse complement strand
CGCGGTTTGGTACCTCGATGTCGGCTTTTCCTATCCTGGTCCTGCAGCAGGGGCCAAGGGTGAGGCTGCTCGCCTATTAAAAGGGAACATGAGCTGGGTTTAGACCGTCGTGAGACAGGTCGGTCTCTGCCTGATGGAAGCACGGCTGTTTGAGGGGAAGTTCCTTCCAGTACGAGAGGAACAAAGGAACGTCGCCACTGGTTTACCGGTTGTCTGACAAGGCAGGCCGGGCAGCTAAGCGATTTAGGCTAAGTGCTGAAAGCATCTAAGCACGAATCCTATCCCGAGACAAGACAGCCTTTCGTAAGATGAAGGTCGGCAGTAGAAGACTGCGTTGATAGAATGGGCGTATGAATCACAAGCTTCGGCGAGTGGTGAGCGTGCCATTACTAATAGACCAACACACCGGTTCAGTCACTTACATAGAGACTATACATGACGATTCATTTTTTCTTTAGTTAGCGGACGCTGTAAATTTTTTTTGTGAATTTTATTTTTTGTAAAAACAAAGTAAAGGATCAACTTTTCTTATTGGGATCACTTTTCAGATCGCGATAAGTAAATAAAAATATGAATTTGAAAAACAGCATCCAAAGACGAGTCGTTGAATATCAAATCAAACAATTAAAAAATGAGCTCGCTAAATTAGAAGAATGATTATTTTTTAAAAA
The DNA here is from genome assembly GCA_041570395.1 of Nitrosopumilaceae archaeon. Classification (GTDB taxonomy): domain Archaea; phylum Thermoproteota; class Nitrososphaeria; order Nitrososphaerales; family Nitrosopumilaceae; genus CSP1-1. The sequence continues at coordinate 27,905 of JBFFWG010000013.1, read as the reverse complement.
TAAAAAAGAGAAAAAATGGAGCCCTAGGGGTATGAATAACGAAACTAATCTTTTTCGAGCTCCTTTATTTTCTCAGCAACACCTTGAGATTCTTTATCAAGATCTGCTTTGTACTCTCTTAGCAAATCGGCTCGCTCTTTCTTAGTCAGAAAGCTTCTTGCTGTTTGTTGGCTTACTCCGCAACAACTGTATCCCATCAAATCACCTCCTTGCTTGTATCGTATATACGATATATAAGACAACTATGTATTTATATATATCGGACATCCGATATACAGTGTGAAAGATCCCAAAGATAGCTGCTGCGACATGAGAGGATTTCTGGGATTTTTGATTCTGTTTTTGTTATCTAGCAAATCAATGCATGGCCAGGAGCTGGCTGATGAGATTGGAAAAAGAAAAGGTGACAAGCCAAGCCCTGGAACAATTTATCCTGCTCTAAAGGGACTCAAAGAATCTGGATTTATCAAAGAAGAAAAAGACGGAAAAACTATTTTGTATAATCTCACCCCTGCTGGAAAAAAAGCACTATTTATTGCAAAGCGGAAATTTACTAAAACGTTCTTGGGTGTTTTTCCTTAACTAAATTGTTCTGCAATTGTTACAAACAAGATCCTAAATGATATTGTATTGTATATACAATATGGGAAACCTATGTCAATGTGGCTTTTGTAGTGATGTAAGAAAAATCAAAAAAGACAAAGACATTGATACTTTTAGCTCTGCCTAGGCTCGATTTTTTCGTCTTGTAAATATCCCCATTTTCTCAAATTCTTTTGTCCGCCATCTGACTGCAACAAAACATTAACTTCAGTTGCAGTCAGACTTGGCTTAGTTGGATCATCAAATCCTTGCGGACTCGGGGTACTAGGATCTATTCCAAGTGCATCAACTAAAAATTCGTTATATGCATCTTTAATGCCGGTCTGGCTGCGGAATATTTTTGCAAGCTCAAATGTATTGTCTTCTTGAAATTTTTTCCATTTTTCTTGGAGTCCTCTCTCTTCAATAAACTGAGTAAAAAACTCTAGTTGGAATTTCTTTTTATCCATTATTTTCACCTGCCAAATCCTTATCATATCCTAAGTGAATTATACTATTATCCTGTGTGTGTGCAATTTGCTACAACCCAGTAGTTTTATTGCAAGTATACCTATTGATAATATGGCCCAGCAACACGATTCTAAAAAAGCTCCAATGTCTGGAGAAGCTATCCTAGTTGAAACAATGGAGGAAGTTCAATCGCATGTTGATGAAAAAACAATTCCTGATAAACTCATTTTAGAATTTATTGGAAGACATCATTTAGATCATCTATGGGAAGAATTTCTATATGAAAAAGAACATCCAAAAACTCCTCTTAGCGCAAGTGAGGTTTTAGCGATGATTAATCTATCTCCAGAAGAACAAGAAAAAATAATTAAAGAACACGAAGAATACTAGACTAATTTTCTACATATATACAGTCCAAAAAACAATTAATCCAACTATTGCAATTAGACTCAAGCCAATTGCTTTACTTTCATCTTTCATATTATGAAATTTTAATTTATTAGTAATAAAACTCCCTACGATTCTTAGAATTGATATTGATTGTCCAAATTAATTGGAAGAAGGTTAAATAATAAGAAAAATTTCAATCAAAATATCATGGGATTCTTTAGACGAGAAACTGTAATTACAGAAACAGTATGCAAAATTTGTGGCATGGAGTTTGTATCTCCAGATCGTACCATGAGACATATGGTAAAAGCACATTCTAAGGCATGCAAAACTAGCGGTTCAGGCTGTGGCTGTAGCTAGACTTTTCAAAAGATTTTCATATCCTTTAATTCTAAAACTTGTAATGAAATGTGAAACATTTGTAGACAAGATTCTAGATGCAAATCATCATATTCGATTTGCGGCAGTCTTTGACATGTCTGGAAACATCAAAGCATCAAAGGAACGCCCAGGGGTCACTAGAATGCTTAGCTCAGATGAAACTTCAAAATGGGCAAGTATGGCAGTAAACTCGTGGAAGAATCGAGAGCAACTTTATCCTATGATTGGGGAAGGCCAATATGTTCTCGCCGTCTACAAAAATCTAAAAAGAATTACCATGCCAGTTGGAAAAAATCATCTAGCTTACATCACATTTGATGTTGATGGAGGACAAGAAGACATTATTCGCGCTGTTTTAAACCAAAAGCCTGGTTTTGGCGCACCTGGGTTAGAATAATTCGGCATACCACCTTTTTTCTATTTATTATTTTTTGAAATTAATTTGTAGAGTCATGCATCTTCTCGATATCGTGCTCTAACTCTTCAAAATCACTCCACCAATTTTTCTCGCTTGACATTTTCTCAGCCGACTCTGATCGAAGGTAGTTAATAGATCTTTTGGTAGGATTATTTTACAAAAATTATTGATTAGAGTAAAGAAAAAAAAGAAAAATTGGTTTGGGTTATTTTTCGCCTTTTTCTACCTTCCAGGTAGTTTCAGCATTTCCGCCTTTGTTTCCCTCGCTATCATATTCTGTGTAAGTAATTTTGATTTCTTCAAAATTATTTCCTGTCGTTGCTTCTGGCACTTGACTCGGATCAGCTGCACTTGTTTGATAGCTGCTAATTCGAACATTCTTGAGTTCGTATTTTAGATAAACTACCTCACATAGTTCTCCTGAAGCTGGAGACTCATCTGAAGAATCTCTAGGTTCTGGAGTACATGGAACTTCTTTAGTAAAGTCAATTTCCAATTTTGGAATTACTTCTCCTAGGTTTAGTTTTTCTACTAGTTTTGGTGTTGATTTTTCAAACTCCATTGTTAAAGTAACGTCCTCAACAACTGCACCTCCACGTCTTCTAGATTGTCCTGATGCACCTGATGTTGGGTTAGATGCCTCCCAATCAAATGATAGAAGACTAATCCAACCTTCTGGATCTTTTTCATTGGCTGCGTTTGTGGCTTCTCCATCAACGCCGTCATATTTTGCAAATACTGCAGCATATGCGTCATCAAAGGCATACATGCTTACAAAAATTGCTGATAATGCAATTCCTGCAATAAGTACTGAACTAATCATTAAGAGACTGAAAAGAGTTGATGATTATAACCCCCTGTTTGTAATTGAAAATTTACAGTTTCTCAATACACTTTACAAAAAATTTGGAGATTTAGTAAAAAAAAGAAAAAAGAAAGTAAGCGTCGTTTTATTGCAGGAGGTTATTTTCTTACTTCTTTTTGATTTGTATTATTTGCTGTACAGCTATTGCCCACGACATAGCCGTGAATGCTACTGGAAATACATCAGACGTCATTGTCTGGATAATTCCAGAGATGTTACCGCTGTTTGCGTACAGGGATAATGCTACTGGCAAAATAGCCAGAATAAGAACAGTCTTGTATTTTGAGATACTCGACTCGGTCTTTTTTTCACTAATTTGCTTGCTCATGTTTATTCGAATCGTTGACATCCCAGAACTATATCAATAGGCCCCAACTTTTGAGACCATAGAAGTTCATTAGCTAAACTTTTTCACAAGAAAAGTTCAACTTTTGAACACTTGGGCATATTGTTCTTGAATGAAGTAGACTATATGATCGATGAACTTGACAAAAAGATTCTGAACATGCTTATTGCAAACGGAAGACAATCCTCAAGAGAGATTACAAAAAAATTATCCGAAGAAGGCATAAAAATTTCTGAAAGAGGCCTTGGAAAACGCATAGCACGACTAGAGCGTAATAAAATCATCACTGGTTATACAGCAATTGTAGACATGAAAAGAGTAGATATGGGAATCCCTCGGCTTGTTACTGTGAAACTATCTTCCCCAAAAGATTTTGTTCAAAGATTATCTGATATGAAAGATTATTTGGCTGATGCTCCATTTTGTGACTTTTCTGCTCGTTCTAATGGAAGCTTTGATTGGATTGAACTAAAATTTTTCAATAATGTAGAGCAGGCTAATGCAGAAGCCGATTTGTATCGAACTTGGTTTGGAGATATTATAGAAGATTATCAGTCATATGATCTTGATGTTTACAAATTCGGATGGCAACTATTTGAAGAAAAAGACTTTCATGCATTTATGCAGTATATGCAAAAAAAATCTGAAAAGAAACCTTCAGTTAAAAACGGCTCAGACTATCTAAAATACGAAATTTCTGCATAACTGTTTGTTCTTTTGTAAAACCTAGTTTGAATTTTGATTTTTTATTTCAGCCAGATTTTTTTCTAGTTTGCTATACTCTTCTAAAATGCTAAAAAGAAGATTTACAGATTTTTGAACATCTCTGTAGTCTCTAACTTTTTGCATCTTAGGGGGGGATTTGAAACTCAACTGTGTTTGAACCATTATTCATCTCTCCTCATATTGTAGAAAAAAATGTGGTCTGAAGTTGGTCCTACAAATGTTGTCGTAGGAGATAGGAAATTGGGCACGACACTTAATTGGACCTCTACTTGACCAGCAAAAAATTCAGGTCGGGTTGTTTCTTCAGCCATACCATACATAATACGATAAATTATAAGATGATATTTGTAGACATATATCATGACTGAGTGGGTTACTTTACGCGCAAAATTCCCTGATGACGAGTTTGAAGAAATAGAACGAATTAAAGAAGAATATGATCTTAGCATTAATGAAATAATTCGAACAGGAGTAAAATTCTATGTTGGGCTTACTCTAGCAAAAGAAGTTTTAGCTGATACAAAATATGGAAAACAAATTAAAATTCGTGATAAAACTTTGCAGGATATTTTAAACAGTCCAAAATACCAACGTAATCTCGAACAAAAAATTATCCGACTAGTAAAGATTGGACTGTCTGAGCTAATGGATACAGGATTAGATTTTAAAGAAAAAACTATTCCAATTAGAAAAGAAAGAAAAGTTGGACGGCCAAAAAGAAAACGAAAGGTTGGAAGACCCAAAGATACAGGAATTTAGGATTATTTTGTCTGAAGAAAACTGGTATAATTTGGGTCCAGCTGATGCATTCAAGGAACCCCCACTTCGTGAAATAACAATAGATGGAAAACAAATTGCACTATCATTTCAAAATGGAGAATTTGGGGCAGTAGATAACTTCTGTAATCATGTTGGGGGACCATTGGGCAAAGGACGTTTAGATGGTGAATACATTGTATGTCCATGGCATAATTGGCAATTTCATAGAAAAACAGGAGTTGGAGAACCCGGATTTGAAGAGGATCAAGTGCCTCAATATGAACTCAAACTAGAAAATAATGAATTAAAAATTAATTTACAGCCTAAAACTAAACGCAAAAAATCTCCACATCCACCTCATCCTCTATCTAGAACAATCAAAAGAGAAGATGGTCCAATTCGTGTTGTTGGCATTTCTACTACTGCAATGGATGCAAAAAATCCCAGATACTCTACGTCTGATAAATTGTTAGAAGTTGCACTAGAGCATGCAAAAAAAGAACTTGGAGCAGAAACACTTTACATAAAATTAAATGATTTAAAATTTAAAACATGTGAAGGATATTATTCAAAATCAGCTAACGCATGCACTTGGCCATGCTCTATTACTCAAATGGATTCTGATGATGAGCTAGACAAAGTGTATGAAGCATTAATTTTTTGGGGGGACGTCATAATGATTTCAACTCCAATTCGATGGGGTGCAGCTAGTGCATTATACTACAAAATGGTTGAACGAATGAATTGCATCCAAAACCAAGTTACATTAGCAGATAAAGTTTTAATTAAAAATAAAGTTGCAAGCTTTATCATTACAGGTGGGCAAGATAACATCCAAGCAGTTGCAGGTCAAATGCTAGGATTTTTTGCAGAGACTGGTTTTGTTTTTCCTCCTTTTCCATATATTGCACATTCTAGAGGATGGACTGCTGAAGATATGGAACGTAACATAGAGTACGTAGAAAATAGCTCTGATTTGCGAGAAGGTGCAAAAGACTTGGTTCGTAGGTCCATTGAGACTGCAAAAATTGTTCTTGGCCGAAAACTATCTGATGAAAAACTTGTTCATCCAGGTAGAAAGGCCCAAAAATTAAAAGTTGAAAAAAAATTTTGAACCAAATTCATCTTTCTAAACTATTTCTACACCGCGCCAAAACGATATCCTTCCTTTGATCTTTTTTGGAAGAAATGATGGATTAGGATAATACCACGCACAATCAGAATTGGTTTTCCCATTAACTATTACTGAATAATAACTTGCTTTTCCTTTCCACGGACAAAGAGTTTGTGAATCACTTTATTTGAAAAATTCTTTTTTAATGGAATCGATTGGAAAATATGGACTTCCTTCGACAGTTACGATATCCTCGCTTTCAGCTAATACAGTATCATTCCAAATAGACTTCATAATCTAAAATCAACTCAATCATTAATTTAAAATATTCTCCAAATTTATGACTTCACATTGTTTTTGTAAGGAAAATATTACAAACATTTGGTTATTAGATTAAGCATCGTTGTAGTATTGATGGCAAAACTTTGTTGTGTGGACTATGGATTTGAGTGCGCTTTTGCAGCAGAATCAGATAATGTGTCTGAAATGATTGATAATTTTGCAAAGCATACTGCAGACCAACACGGAATTGAATATTCTAAAGAAGTATTGATGCAGTTTATGTTAAGAAAACATGGCTCAATGTCTGAGCAAGCATATATGCAGACAGCATAGACTACTCAATAATCATTTTTTCTAAAATAGGTTCACTAGTACAATTTGAATGATATTCCTCATAAACTATATTACATTCAGGACATACAAATTTGAAAACCTTTTGACAAGTTTGACACTTGTCTGCTTCTAAGGTTTCTTCACCGCAATGTCTACAAAGCTCAAATTGCATAGCTAATGTTTGAAAATTCTAAATAATAATCAAGTGTGTTTTCATTTGTGACACACAGGTCAACAAGGTACAATACGAATTTACTAGTTTATATTGATCATATTATTTTTGTCGATTTTTATTTATGATCTGTTAATCTTTTTTGTAAACTACGTTTTCTGGTTCATCAATGGTTTCAATTTTAATTACTATAGTTTTTCCTAACCTGTTAAAAATCCGCTGTCTGTTTTGATTAGTAAATAACCTTCCAATAATTACATCAATTGGTAATAGGAAAGCTTTGCCAAAACTAGAAACTGCAATACTTTTAACGCCAGCTCTTTCCCCTTTCAAATTTGTTATCTTAAGATTTAACGCCATTTTACCAATTGATTGACCAGTCTTTGATTCTAAAATGAGCCAGTATAAGAAAAATACTAAACTAATCCATGAATATTCATACGATCGTGAGTACTCAAAATTACCTTCTATAATTTGTTCAAAATTTGACGCGCTAAGTACTGCAAAAAATATTCCAAACGCACCAACATAAATTATTACATTGTCAATAATCCATGCAAAAAATCGATCAGTCCATCTAGCAATTATTATTTCTTTAGGCTGATTTTGTGCTTCTGGCCCTGACATGTATGCGTTCAATTGAAAATAAACTAATAATGTTTTTGCCAATTTTTTTGAACAAAATCAATGCTACTTGACTTGACATTTTGTTATTATAGCGGTAAAATAGATTAAAAACAAGTTCGTGATTCAATGAAACCCTCAGACATAAAACAGCTTCAAAATGCTTGTATGGTAATTAGTGAATTAAAATCCCAATTAATAGAACAACTTCCTCATTTTGGACATCAGTCATTATTTTTTCAAAATGATGAAATAACAACTGGGCAATTAAACAATAAAACTGAAATCAAAATTCACTTGCTTACAGGTCAGCTATTATATTTTGATAATGAAGTAGGTAATTTAATCGACATTACTAAGGACACTTTTCATGAAGAATTATCTAGAATCCTTTCAAAAAACAACTTGAAAATGCCCAATATCCAACTTGAAGCCGTTAGCCATAGTCAACTATCTGAATTTTATAGCTATGCCGTAATTGCTAAAAGAACGATTGAACATTTTCGAATGACCTTGGAAGGCAACTATACTTTAGTTCATTTGTGGCCACATCATTTTGATTTTTCTGTAGAATGGTTCACTGGAAAAAAAGATGAACAAATTGGGACTGGGATTTCTCCAGGAGATGAACAATACTCTGAACCTTATCTTTACATGAATCCTTACCCGTTTAATCCCAAAGTCACTGAATACAATCTTCCTATAGGAAAGTGGCATATTTCTTCATGGAATGGAATTAAAGTAGACCGAAATGATCTTAGCAAATATCCTCAAAACGAAGTAACAGATTTACTTCATCAGATTTTTTTAATAGCTAAAAAGAATTTTGTATAATTGGATTAGATTTTTATCTTTCGTATTATTAGAATTGGTGAACTAAATGTCTGAAACGGATTATCAAATCTATGACGATAAATGTCAAAAAATGCTTGATGAGGAAGAAATTCGATTTGCAGGAATTATCAACGAAGAAGGAAACCTTGTTTCAGGCGGATTTAAAAAAGAAATTGATCCCTTGGAAGGTGATGAAGCAAAACTCAAATCATTTATGGAATTTGTTTCAAAAGTTTCAATTCGTAAAGAATATGATAAAACATTAGGTCCAATAAATTATCTTGCTGCTAGAAGAGATAAAGCAGTGCTCGTAAGTTTCCCATTTCCTGTTAGCAAATTTGTATTGTTAATCTCTGCAAATCCCTCAGTAGATATTGAAAAATTGGCTACAAAGGTCATGAATATTTTTAGCGGTGTTAAATAAACTAAAATTAATTTTTAGGTAATTTAATTGAAAAAGTAGTTGGATTGTTTCTAACAGATATGGTTCCACCATGTAACTCAATTATTGTTTTTGCAATTTTGAGTCCTAATCCATTACCATCAGGTTTTGTAGTGTATAAAGAAGAAAACGCTTTTTTGATTGTTTCAGGTGGTAATCCTGGACCTGAATCTTTAATGTCAATAGAAACATAATCTTTACCTTCTCTAGCAAAAATATTGATTACTCCATTACTTTTCATCGCTTCAATGGAATTCTCAACTATATTTGAAAGCACAACAACTAATTTGTAAAAATTTCCTAAAACCTGAAAATTATTTTTTGGTAAATTGACTTGAACAGTTGAAGGAATATTTTTTGGTTTTATCATTTCCATTAGTTCAGATAATGCAAACCATCTTTTTTTGATCTTTTCCGCTGAATGATCGTGACCTTTTTTTGTTAGAACTTTTTGTTCATGTTTTGCACTATCTAAAAACGCCTCGATCTTAACAATGGATTTTTTAATCATTGAAAATGCTGCTACCGTTTTCTGATCAGCTGTTTTAATATCCAGGGTAGAATTTAGATAAGAATTTGATATTTTTAGAACCGATAATGCATCAATTGCTTTTTCAAGAAAGTCCTCATTTGAGCCCATCGTAGCAGATTCAGTGCTTAATTTGGTTCTCCCTAAATTGTGCATTTCATTAAAGATATTCTTAAGGAACTATTATGGTCATGTTTGTTCATAATAAAATATTCTAAGAAAAAATTTTAATCACACAAAATTTTGATTCCAATCGATAACCATATTTACGTTCTAATTTGAATATAATTTAGCATGGAGGATATTTTTGAACACGCATCTGAAAATTTTTTGGAGCTTTCTAGCCACCAAAGACTAGAAATTTTATTTAATCTGTTAGAAAAAAAATCCAAAGTCTCAAACATGGCAAAAAAATTATCTGCTACAAACCAAGAGGTCCATAGAAATTTTATGCGGTTAGAAGATGGTGGATTAGTTGTAAAAACAAACGATGGAACCTATGGCCTCACTACATATGGTAAAACCATGTGTGCTCAAGTCCCAACTTTGGTATTTTTATCAAAAAATCAAAAATACTTTGAAAGTCATGATTTTGGAGGGGTTCCAAAAAAATTCATTTTAAGAGTTGGTCAGCTATCTAATGGTGAATACATACGAGGTATAACCAAAGTTTTAGAAAAGTGGCGAGATATTTTTGATAACTCAAAAAAATATGTTTATGGCATTTTAGTTGAAGAACCTCTTGAATTAATCGAACCTATAATCAAAAAGGCAAAATCTGGTGTTAAAGTACAATCAATTTTTTCAGAATCAGCAATAGTTCCTAAAGCAAGAAAAAAAATATTAGAAAAAAATGATTTTCAAAAACTAATTATTTCAAAACAAATAGAGCGTAAAATGAAAAAAACTGTAAAAACTGTTGTTGTTTTAAATGAAAAAGACGCATGTGTATCTTTTCCCAAAATTGATGGCGATTCAAATATTACTGAAATGTTTTATAGTAATGATCCTATGTTTCATGAATGGTGTCTTGATTACTTTAGGTATAATTGGTACGGTTCAGATATTTTCCAAGAAAGAAAACTAAGTGAATAAACTTTTTTTTAATTTTATGCCAGCTATTATTGGAATAACAAAATATACTCCTGCATTAAGGGATATTATGCCTATTCCAGCTCCTAATATCTCAAGTTCAGAATTGATATTAACATTATCTAAAAGTGAAAGAGAAAATAATAATGGGATAATGGAGATTTTTACAAATTCTTTAAACATTGGACTTTGTCTTTCTAGATCTGCAATTGTTGGAGAAAAGGAATAATAAAATTGATTAAATTCTGACATAAACATAGCACCAACTTGTGTATTGATAACTTTGTTGTGACGAATTTCTCTTAACATTTGGACTTGTGTGGATAATTCTGAACCAAATGCCGCAGTGGCAATTAAACATCCTCCACCTTCTTGATTCTCTTCTTGAATTTTTAATTGTTTTTGTGTTTCTTCTGTTTCAATTAATATTGGTTCATTAACCATTCTATCTGGTACATCTGCAGGAGTAGGATCTACAACTCCTACCCCAGCTTCCACTTTACTTTCCGCAATTTCTAATTCTGAAAAATATCGACTACGCTCAATTAATTTTTCTACTCTATCTTGACCATGATAGTTCCATAATTCATCCTCAAACAAATTAGCACATACCCTGGATTCAATACTATGCTTGTGATGCTCAAAGAACTTGTCTCCTAGAATTTCGTAGATTGCCTTGTTTTCCTCACACCATTCAATTCCATTTTGTGTAAATGCACCGTTTGCATAAAAAACAGTGGCACCATACACGGGAAATACGCTTGAAATAATTGAAATTGTCATGATGCAGGCATATAATGACGATTTTCTCACAGGGCAATGTGAAATGACTATTAGATAAATCTCACCACTAATTTAGAAAACCTTTAACATGGTCAAAATTATGGATATGACATGAATGTAGACACTCTAGCCGCTAAGATTCTCAAAACCAGCAAATCCATCCGTTATGTAACAATTGCATCTCTAAGTGGTAAGCTAGTAATCTCTGCACACAGAAAAACTGTCAAAACTACATTATCAAAAGCTGAAAGTAAACAATCCTTAGTAATGGCAGCTCGTGCATGGAAACAAAGAAAATCATTAGCAAAAAAGATTGGTAGATGTAAATACGTAGTAGCAGAATATGACCGAGTAAAACGTGTCACACTTCCTGCTGGAAAAAACCATCTTATCTATATCACCACAGATCCAAAAGCGAATGTTATGCCAATAATTAACAAAATTCGCAAATTCCGATAGATAATTAGAATATCTTTCTAATTATTTTTTAATATTTTTTAATAAAACAAAATAACTATTCGATTACTCTGATTAGCTCTTTTAATTTTCGACGTGATTTTGGGGGACGTTTCTTTTGAGGATATCCTATACATAAAATTGATGATGGTTTTAAATCTGATTCAATAATTTGTTTTACTTTTTCTTCATCTATCATACCTATCCAGATTGAGCTTAATCCTAAAGCAGAAGCTGCTAACTGGGAATAACCAGCTGCTAATGTTGCATCCTGTAATGAAAATTTTGATAAAGTTTCAGAAGGAAAATTCAATTTAACTCTTGATGGATCCATACAAAAAACAAGAACTATTGGAGCGTTGACATATGGTTGATTGTTAGCAGCTTCAATCAATCTTTTTTTGATTTCATTGTTTTTAACATATACTACTTCAAATCCTTGGAAATTGCCTGCTGTTGGAGCGGTATCTGCGGCTGCTAAAATTTTATCCACCTTCCACTGTTCTACCAAATGAGTCATGTCAAAATTTCTAGTAGATCTTCTAGTAGCCATGACTCTAAAGAGCTGATCTTCAGAAACTTTACCTTGATTTTTTGAAGTTAAAACTGCATGAAGAAGACTTTGTTTTTCCTTTGTATCGTCTTCGATTTCTATAGATGGAAAGAATTCTTTTGGATAGATCTTAACAGGTTTGGGTTCATGGGGTACATTTCTATACTCTAAAAGTTTTTTTCTAAAAAATGATGTTTTTGTTTCAAGTATTTTATTTTCTTTTAATAGAAACTGAGTTGTATCAGTGTTAACCATAATTTCACTAACCTCATCTTCAAGTTCAACTGTGCCAGTAGATTCCTTTGATAATAATTCAGTTAACTGCTTTAATTCATTCTTGTTTAGAATCACTGCGTGCTGATCATCTTCATCCATTCCTTGCCAAATTATTCTACATCCATCCTTTGAAATGTAAGATGGTTCGATTTTGGAAAATTCCGCCATGGTAAAAATCTATCAATACTAGATTAAAATGCTTATTGAAATTTTACATACTTCTAAATGGAATTAAGACTTTTTTTATAATGTTTTTTTAATAATTAAAACTGGACAATTTGCGTGTTCGACCACCCCCGAGGCAACACTTCCTAAAAGAGCTTTTTTGATACCACTTCGTCCATGAGACCCCATTACAATCAAGTCTGTAGAGTTTGAATTTGCGAAAGTTATGATTCCTTTGTATGGGGATGACTCATAAATAACTTTGAAAGAAAATTCTACGCCTCTGCCTTTAGCTGTTCCTTCCAAATCTTTCAAAATTTTTGTGGCCGCATCTTCGTGCTCATCTTGGATTTCTATTGCTCTTTGAAGCGAAATTCCTGTGTGATGTTCTACATTAGATCCTAGGATTGTTAGAACAGTAATCTTTGATCCAAATTTTTCAGCTATTTTTAAGGCCTCATCGAAAGCATGGTTTGCATAACTTGAAGCATCATAAGGTACAAGAATTTGTTCAAAAGACATAATTTCTTTACTCTCGAATCTAATCTATATCTTTTCATAAATAAGCCTAGAGCCACACGTGAATTTTCACGTAAAAATTTATCTAGATAAAATATTTTGATGAAATAGATGGATGAAAAATTTGTTACTATTAATAGTAATAAAATCCGATATTTAGAATCAGGAGATTCCAAGGATATTATTGTCTTAATTCATGGATTAGGAGCATCTGCAGAAAGATGGGAATTTGTAATTCCAGAATTTAGTAAAAATTACAGAGTGATTGTTCCTGATTTAATTGGTTTTGGACATAGTGATAAACCCTCAGTAGATTACACTACTGATTTTTTCTCAGATTTCCTTGGAAATTTTTTACAGAAATTAGAAATTAAAAAAACCAATATTATTGGTTCATCATTAGGAGGCCAAATCACTGCAGAATTCACCTCTAAGAATCAAGATATGATTGATAATTTAGTACTGGTCTCTCCTTCTGGAATAATGAAACATTCTACTCCTGCACTTGATGCATATGTTATGGCTGCATTATATCCAAATCTGGATGCCGCAAAAAATGCTTTTGAAATGATGGCTGGTTCCTCTAGGGTGATTAATGAAAAAATCATTGATGATTTTGTAAATCGAATGAAATTGCCAAATGCAAAAATGGCTTTCATGTCTACCCTATTAGGTCTAAAAAACGCTGAAGTAATTACAAAATCCTTGCACAAAATCACCGTCCCCTCATTAATTATTTGGGGGGAAGACGATCCTGTTATCCCGATAAAATATGCCGATGATTTTGTTTCTAATATTCAGGATTGTAGATTCTACATGATGGATAATTGTGGGCATACACCGTATGTTGATGATCCTGAGAGATTTTCAAAACTGGTGCTTGATTTTATCGAGAACTAGAATTACCAAACCCTTTAAATACCTGTATGTTCCTTCTATTACCTATGAGTGGTAACAGAAACCAATATGATCCTACTGAAATGTTCAAAGAATGGATTCAAAAAAGTGGGAAAGCTCAAACTGAATTTATGAAAAATTTTGCATCAATGATGTCTCCTCAAACAAAACAGTTTGATCCTCTTGAAACCCTCAAAGAAATTTCTACACAAACTGCTGATGCTCAATCAAACTTTATGCAAAATCTTGGTTCTATGCAATCACAAGGCATGGATAAGATGTTTAACATGGCACAAATGATGCCAAACTTCCTTTCTTGGGGAGCTTACAAAACTTCTGTTGGAAGCAATGGAAGAATTTCGATTCCAGAGGCAGAACGATCTGCACTCGGATTAAAGGAAGGCGACTTAGTTCAAGTTATTGTTCTTCCAATTGAAAAAAAATCAAAAAAGGAGGTGAAATGAATGAGTAACACAGCACAATCTACTAGTCAAAAAGATATCTTTGCAGTATACCAACAAAATGTTGACAAATACTTCTCTGGCATCAAACAATCAGTACCTCGTTATCATCAATCAGTTACTAACGTACAACAAGAGTACTTAGATGCAGTTGAAAACGTATTTAATTCAACTATTGCACTGCAAAAAGACTTTGCTTCAAAATCAGGCATCACAACTAATGTACCTTCTGCAGCACTAAAAGTAATTCGTGATACAACAGAAGAAATTGTAAAAGCATATGATGTACAAAACAAAGTCACACTAGCAGCAATTGATTCAGCCCAACAAAACATTAAAACATTTAATGAGAACGCAAAATCATTTGCTGATTTAAACAAAAATCTAGTACAATCTTGGATTAGTACCTTCACACAAAAATCTAACTAGGTGTAAAACTCAAGTATAAAATCAAAAGAGATTTTTCTCTTTTTTCTATTTTATTATAATTAAGAATGTTCTCTTAACCACTGTCCCAACTCAGGTAAAACCTTTTTTTGAGATAATGAACTTGCAATCATCCCTACATGACCTGTTGGATACACTCTTAATGTTTTATCATCACTTCCAACTGCATAATGTAATGGCATACTACATTCTGGTGAGACAAGATGGTCTCCAATTGCCACTTGAGTGAACATTGGCATGTTGATATCCTTTAATGAAACATGGTTTCCCCCTATGTACATTTTATCTTGAATTAGGAGATTTTCTTGATAGATATCTCTTATCCACTGCTTGAAAAGCTCTCCTGGAATAGGTGGGGTGTCTCCAAGCCATTTTTCTACTCTAAGAAAGTTATCAACAAAATTCTCATTTTCAATATTTCTAAAAAAGTTAGCATATTTTTCTATTCCTTGCTCAAATGGCTTTAAAATTGAAAAACAATAATACATGAATTCTGGTGGCATGTTTCCCATAGTATCCACCATTTTACCCACATCGATATGTTTAGCTAAATTACTTACAACTGTTGTATCGCGCCATCCATCAATTACAGGTGCAGTTGCCACAAAGTTTCTTACTTTTTCTGGATGCAAAGCTGTGTAGGCAGTTGCAATAGTTCCACCTGTACAATATCCTTGTAATGAAACATTATCTACATCAGCTTCATCTCTCACAAAATCTACACAGTTATCCAAGTAAACATTGACGTAATCATCCAAATCTAGATACTTGTCCTTGTTGGTTGGTGTTCCCCAGTCTACCATGTACACATCTATTCCTTGATCAAGAAGATTTCTGACCCAACTTTTCTTTGGGTGAATATCTAAAATATGATATCTATTGATTAATGCATATGCAATTACCAATGGAATTTTAGTTTGTTTACTTGTCCTTGGTTTGTAATGAAGTAATCTCATTCTATCTTCAGTATATGCAACTTCGTGCTCTGTTACCTCTAAGTTAATTTCATCTGGAGCAGGTACAAATTTTGGAGCATCTGCCATATTCTTTCCAAATCTAAGAAATTCTTCAACAAGTTTTGGATCTAATCTACTTCCTTCAACCATCTTTCTTACTCCTTGGTCTGGATTTTTTAGTTTGTGATTCTAATTTAGACACTCTTTTTCTTAATGTATGTAATTCTTTGTATACTTCATCAATTTCTTTTTTATTTGGTAAATTAGCTGATTGCAACATTACATTTGTCATTTGCTCCCAATGTTTTGAAAGTTCAAGCTCACTTGCCACCAGCTTCCCATAATTATCTCCAAATTTATGAGAATCAAATAGTTCTGTAAAATCATTATCAAAAATATCGATCCAAATTCTTTTGTACGCATCAAATTGTTCTTGATCATTTGGAATTTCAGGCATTTTTGAATTGACTTTTTTTTGTGCATTTGCCCATGTGTCAGCAAGTTGTTGATAATACTCTGTTAATCTTTTATTGAATTCTATTAAGTCATCATTTGAATCTAATAATTCAGTGGCAATTTTTTTTGCATTTGCAGAAAAATTTCTCATAGGGCCTACAGAGGTGAGAGCTTGTGGTTTACTTGACATCAGATATATCAAATCAGTCCAAAATAACGAAAGATGCTTGTAAAACTCTGCTGGGTCTTTTTGAAAGTCGTTTTTCACATTATTATAATACAAAAGCTCGCAATAAATAGATCGTATGTTATTTTGAAATATGGATTATGAGCAAACTTGCCAAAAAATAATGATTTTAGACCCTGAAATGAGGTCTGCCCGTGTAATTAACAATAGAGGACATCTCGTTGCAGGAGGCATGAAAAAGGGAATGGCATCTTTAGAAGATGAAAAACAAGATGAGATGATGTTTATGGAAATCGCTCTAAGAGTTAGAATGCGTCATGAATTTGATAAAGAATTTGGCCCTGTTAGTTTTTCATTATCATATAGAGGTAAAGTAATCATCTACAGTTTTCCTTTACCAGATGATAATGTGTTATTAGTTTCATCAAGTAGAGAGGCCGATTTTGGAAAAATCCCTTTTCAAATAATGGAAATTCTTGACATAAAACCTTAATCTAGATAGATTCCTTTTTTATCTTTGAGAAAATCTGCTGGAAAATCTTCAGGATATTTTAATTCTTTTAGACGTGGAATTGTAATTCTTATGCCTTCTCTTAGCTCTTCCAAATGAATAATTGAATTTGGATCACTATAGATGGGACTATTAGAACAATTTTCGCATACAAAGTAAGCTTGGATAGGCTTTTTTGAATCACCAGTCACATAAAGAAGATAATATTTTGGAACATGCGTATTTTTACACTTTAAAACATCAAATTCTCGCATACTCTCTGAGAAAAATCTTGTAAGATAACCTTTTCTCAAATTATTAAGAAATAAAGTTGATCACCTGTGTATCAAAAAAATTGGACAATGGTTTTTATTCTCACATAGTTATACTCACATCATGTCTCAAGTCGAAAAATCAAATGAATATTATGCATTTGAACAAAAATGTCAGAATTTACTTAAAGAATCTGAAATTCGATTTGCTGGTTTGATTAACCCTATGGGCCATTTAGTAGCTGGCGGTATGAAAAAAGGACTAAAACCTCTTGAGGATGATGCTGATATGAGAAAACTCTACATGGAATTGATTTTGAGAGTTTCAACTAGACAAGAATTTGATCAAACTCTGGGTGTGGTAGACTATTCAGCTTCTAGGCGAGAAAAAGCAGTTGTTATGAGCTTTCCAATAGGAAACAAGGTTCTACTTGTATCTGCAGACACTTCAGTTAACATTGATGAAACTGCAAAGAAAATTAAAAAAATCGTTGGAATCTAGTTTATACTTTTAATACGATCTATTTTTTACAAGTAAATTATATGGAATCGGATGCGGTAAGCTGGAATCGAATTGATTCAATTACTAAACTACTTATTGAAAAGATAAAATCTACCGGAAAAGAGTTCAACAGCATATCTACAATTACTCGAGGTGGACTAGTTCCAGCAAGATTAATTGCAGATAGATTAGATATTCATGAAATTTTAGTTGATAAAAATAAAATTCCTCTGGATTCTTTGTTTGTTGATGATATTTATGATTCTGGAGACACATTCAAGAAAATTTTATCCAAGGTTGAAAATCCATCAGATTTAGTTTATGCAACACTTTTTGCAAGAAAAGGGAAAAGATACCCTAAACAGCTAATCTATGCAATGAAAACAAAAGGTACCGAATACATTGTATATCCTTGGGATAGATTTGAGCATAAACGTATGAAAAAATTTGAAAAATAGATTTAATGGTATTAATTTCAAGATGAGTGTAATCTAATGTCTGAACTAAAACGTCACATGGGACTTTTCCAACTTACCATGTATGGAGTTGGATTAATCCTTGGAGCAGGAATTTATGTTTTAATTGGTGAAGCTGCTGGATTTGCAGGAAACTCTGTTTGGATTTCTTTTTTATTAGGTGTAGTGGCAGCAATGTTTGCAGGATTAAGCTATGCTGAGCTTACTGCACTATTTCCTAGAGCCGCTGCAGAGTATACTTTTGTAAAACACGCATTCAAAAGTAGATTTATTGGATTTATCATTGGATGGCTAACTGCAATTACTTCGATGATTACTGCAGCAACAGTCTCATTGGGATTTGGAGGATATTTTGCAGAGTTTATAGATATTCCAATAACGATTTCTGCAATTTTGTTGATAGGCGGATTGTCCTTTGTAAATTTTATTGGAATAAAACATTCCGCATGGATGAATGTAGTTTTTGCATTGGTTACTGCAGCGGGTCTTGCATTAATCATTATAATTGGAATTACATATGATGCTCCTGAACCTATCGATTATTTTGATGCTCCAAATGGAATTACAGGTATAGTTTTTGCATTTGTTTTGATATTTTTTGCATTTATTGGATTTGAAGATATGGCAAATGTTGCTGAAGAAGTAAAAAGGCCTAAAAAGACTCTACCTCGAGCAATTATCTTATCTGTCATAATTACTGGAATCATTTATGTTCTAGTTGCTTTATCTGTGGTTCGCGTTGTTAATTGGGAAGAATTAGGACTTTCTTTAGCACCGTTAGCTGATGTAGCAAACACTTCACTTGGGGCCAGTGGCGGAGTTACTTTGTCAGTTATTGCACTATTTGCTACAGCAAGTACTGTTTTGATAACTCTTGTTGCAGGAGCTAGAATTCTTTATGGAATGGGAAAAAGCGGCTCTTTACCCTCTTTCCTTTCAATTGTTCATTCAAAAACACATACTCCTTGGATTGCAGTAATTGGAATTTTTCTTACATCTTTTGCCTTTGCCTTTATTGGCGATATAGTAATAGTTGCAAGTATTGTTGTTTTTGCTGTAGTGATAACATTTGCTATGATTAACTTGTCAGTAATTTTATTACGATATGTTGAACCTGAATTGGAAAGACCATTTAAAACTCCTCTAAATATTGGAAAATTTCCAATTTTGCCACTTGTTGGTTTTGGTGTGACCGTCTACATGGCAATTCAATTTGATTTGCAAGTAATCTCTGTTGGATTAGCTATCATAGCAGCGGGAGCAATTTTTTATTTAGTATATAATAGAATAAAGAAAAAATAATCTCTTATCCGTGATGAGCTTTGTCTTTTTCTGGATCATCATTATGATTTAATCTGAATTCTTCTTCATCAGCATAAGCTGACTCTGCATGTTCGCTAATATCTAATCCCACATCTTCAGATGCAGCATCCACTCTAATTCCAATTGTCCGCTTTAGAATCTGCATAATTATCCAAGTCCCACCAAAGCCTAACACTGATGCAACACCCACTCCTATTCCTTGAATTAACAATTGGTTTGGATTTCCAAACAACAATCCATCAGGGCCTGCCGGATTGATCATAGAACTTGCAAAAATACCAATTGCCAAGGCGCCAATAATTCCTGCAACCCCATGAACTGAGCTTACATCAAGTGCATCATCAATTTTTAATTTATCTTTGAACAAAACCACTCCATAGTATGAAGCCAATCCGATTGCAATACCGATAATAAATGCATGTTCGACGCTTACGTATCCTGAGGCAGGAGTAATTCCTGCTAGACCTGCTATTGCACCATTAATTGCAGCTACCACTGATGGTTTTCCTGTTCTCTTCCATGATAAACCTGCCCAAATTAATGCAGAAACAGATGAAGCCAAATGAGTAACGATTACTGTGTTTCCAGCAACTCCTCCAGATGCTAATGCACTTCCTGCATTAAATCCGAACCATCCTAACCACAAAAGAGAAGATCCTAAAACAGCTAATGGAATACTATGAGGGACCATTATTGTAGGGCCATAATTTCTTCTTCTTCCCAAAACTAACGCAGCCGCTAGTGCTCCCATTCCTACACTTGTGTGGATGACTATTCCTCCCGCAAAATCAGCCACACCGAGTTCTGCTAGCCAACCTCCTCCCCAAACCCAATGAACTAGAGGGTAGTAAATGAAAACAGACCAGGCAATTATGAATATGATGAATGATTTGAATTTCATCCGTTCTGCAACTACTCCGGTAAGTAGAAGCGGAGTAATTGCAGCAAACATTAATTGAAATTTTACAAACAAAACCCCAGGAATTGTAGGAGCATATTGTTCAAGGGGCTCATCCCACGGGATTCCTTTTAGAAATACCCAATCAAAATTTCCAGCTAATCCTGCAGTATCTTCACCAAATGAGACGCTAAACCCAAAGGTAAACCACATGACACTCAAAAGGGCAAGACCAAAAAAGATCTGCATGAAAATTGAAACCGTATTCTTTTTGCGTAAAAGACCCGATTCAAAAAGTCCCAAAGCTGGGATCATTAAAAGTACCAAACTTCCTGCAACTAGCATCCACGCTGTATCTCCAGAGTCGATTGGCACGTTTGGCTTCACATTTTAGGGTATTAATAAAGTAAAGATCATTTTCACCGCTAGTAATCAGATCTGAAATTCAGGCTAAGATATTTTAGCAAAATCATATGAAATTTAATTCTTGAAAAAGATGGAGATAGTTATTGGAAAAAATGATGTGATGGCCATAAGTGAAGGCCTAAAAAAAATCCCCGTAGGAGGATTGACAGTAACTAAAAAAAGAGGTCGAGGGAAAAATCCTCCTCCAGAGATTCATGCCTCAAAAGGTACAGAGGTTTTTAGACCTCAATTTGGTGATAAATACATGCTAGAGGTAATAGTACCTGATTCAAAAGAAGAGGACATCATTAAGATTGTCAGAGAAAATGCTACGATAGGGAAAATTTTTGTTTATCCAGTTCTACAAGCAATTGATATAGCAACTGGAAAAAAAGATGAAGAAGCAATCTAGAATTTCATTAGGTATTGATAAGAAACTAATTTTTCTTGTAATGATAGTTTCAATTATAGCAATTACTGCTAGTGCTTATTTGAGCTTCAACTCTGCTTCTGAAGTTCTCGAAGAAAGGATGGGTGACAGACTTACTAGTGAATCAACCCTTCGAGGAAATTCAGTCTTGTCTATCATTCACACTCGAATTAAAGAAACTCAAGTTATAGCAACTGATCCAATGATTAGAAATTTAGTTACTGAATTAAATCAAAATACGTATGGTTCTGAATCTTATCGTTCTTTGCTTCAAGAAAAGAGAATAGATTTTTTAATACAAATTCAAGCATTTCAAGAATTAGTTGGTTTTTCAATAGGTTTTGAAGATGTAAAAATTATTGGAAAAGATGGAGGTGTTTTTTTCTCATTAGTTAAACTACATGGCTCTGACAATTTTTCGAATGATGAAAATTTTCTTAGAGGACTGATTCAACCTTTTGCATTCTTTGAGCCTGCAGAAAACGCAGGTAGTAAAATGATTGTTGTAACTCCAATTTTTAGTGGTGAAAAAGGTGCAGACCCAATTGGAGTAATTATTGCAAAAATGCGAACCGAAGAAATAAATGAAATTTTATTGAATCGAAGTGGCTTAGGTGAAACTGGAGAAGTTTATCTTGTAAATGAAGATTTTTTGATGATGTCTGAATCAAGATTCATTGAAAACGCACCATTTAATCAAATTGTAGATACATATCCTGTTC
This sequence comes from Nitrosopumilaceae archaeon, assembly GCA_041570395.1. GTDB lineage: Archaea > Thermoproteota > Nitrososphaeria > Nitrososphaerales > Nitrosopumilaceae > CSP1-1. The sequence continues at coordinate 5,871 of JBFFWG010000013.1, read as the reverse complement.
GAGAATGTTTTGAAAATGGTAACAAAGTTAGTGGGATTTATCCCGATTATCGTGGAGTATCAATTTTTGGTTTCTCATACTGTGCACCTGATTTAGGATTTGTTTTATTAGCAGAAATTAATGAATCTGAAACATTACAGCCCATTTCAGTTCTACAGAATAGAATCTTTCTCACCGGAATAATTATCACAATAGTGATGGCAGTAGCTGCTTTTTTTGTAGCAAAATTATTTTCCCGACCAATTATCAAACTTCAAGAAGCTACAAATGAGATTGCAAATGGAAATTATGATATACGAACTAACATTAACACACGTGATGAAATAGGCCAACTCTCTGTTTCTTTTGATACAATGGCACAAAAACTAAAAGAATCATTAATCACCATCAAACAGAAAGAAGCTGTAATCAAGCAGCAAGAAGACATTTTACTTAATTTTTCGGATCAAAGCGAAAATGGCTGTGTATGTCTTATTGACATTAAAGACTCTACACGTATTGCTGCAAAATTGAACGACGCTGAAGTTGGAAATCTTTATAGTACATTTCTGAATTCAATGGCAACATTTGTTCAAGACTTTAAGGGAACTGTAATCAAAAATATTGGCGATGCTTTGTTATTTTATTTCCCAAAAATTAATCCTCATGAAGAAGATTCTTTAAAAAATGTACTTGATTGTTGTTTTGCAATGGTTGATGCACATGATGTTATTGGAAAAAAGCTTAAGGATAAAGGCCTTCCATCAGTTGATTACAAAATTAGTGCAACTTATGGTTCTGTAAGAATGGCCAGCACTTCTACTTCGGATGTTACTGATATTTTTGGTTCAACTGTAAATCGATGTGCAAAAATAAATGGCCTTGCTCCTAGAAATGGCCTTTTGATTGGTGAAGCTTTCTACAACTGTGTGAAATCAATCAAGGGATACACATTTACAAAAATGGATAAACTATTGCCTGACCAAGAACAAAGATTTGTAGTTTATGTGGTTTCTAGAAAATAATAATTTTCACTAAAATAACTAGACATAATGTTCTTGAACAAAAATTTTTGTAATTGATTGAAAGTACATGTTTTTCAAATCTTCTTCTGTTGATACAGCAAATTGATTTACTAAATCAGTTGCAGTCACAATTCCAATTACCTTATCTTCCTCGATAACTGGGATTTTGCGTACTTTTCTAGTATACATGAGTTCAGCTACTGTCCATACAGATTCTTCCGGATTAATCCCAATTAGGGGTGAAGACATTATTTTCTTTACAGAAGTTGTAATAGGATACGCATGAGCAACAATCTTTACTGCAAAATCTCTATCGGTAATAATTCCTACAGGTGTATTATCTTCCATAACTATTATCGCACCAACTTTACTATCCTCCATCATTTTAGCAGCTTCATTAACATTCATGTTGGAGTCTACGGACAAAACCCCTTTTGTCATGATGTTTTTTACACGGATTTTTTTTGCGTCGTCAGCCATTGAGATCAAATCATATTCATTTTTCGACTATTTTAAGAGGATGCCTACAATATCATTCTTGAAAATCAACGACGAGAATCTGTGTAGACGTTTTAAAGGATTTACCATAAGAAAAATCATGAAAAGGATTGATGCAGTTATTCAACCCGATATGCTTGAACCTGTAATTAAGGCATTAAGAAAAGTAGGAGTGGGAGGATTTAGTGTTTTGGAAGCAAAAGGTCAAGGCTCTGCTGAGCCACCTCTTGTTGGACAATTTTTCTCTAAAAATATTGTTATGGTAGTAGTAGATGATGCTAAAGCTGATGATATTATGGAGGAGATAGCAAACACTGCGTGCACTGGAGCAAAGGGCGATGGAAAAATTTTTGTTTCTAACATAGAAGAATCAACTGACATATGCAGTAAAGAAAAAGGAATTCATACACTTTAGAGATATTTGAAAATATTATGAAAAGAATTGAAGCAGTGATTCAAAGTGATAAACAAAAAGCCGTTATAGATTCTATAATTAATGCAGGAGTTGGAGGACTAACTGTAACTCGTTCATTGGGAAGGGGAGCAGGTGAACGTCCAAGAATTGGAGGTCCAGATGGAGAAGAAATCCAGTATAATGCAGTTGATACTATCGTTACAGTTGTTGATGATTCTGAAGTTGAATCAGTATTATCTGCTATTTTGGAAGCAGGTTATAGCGGAACAAAGGGCGATGGAAAAATTTTTGTTTCAAATATTGATGATGTTATTGACATTTATTCAAAAGAAAAGGGAATGAAAGCGCTATAAAAAAATTATCGTCCGCCTTGTGATATAATTGGCGACAATGTATTAGTTGAGCGAATTTTAGGGATTTTTCGTATATTGTTTGTCAAAATCTGATCTAGTCTTTCTCTAGAATCCGATTCTAGCTTTGCAAAAATATCATATACCCCATAAGTTCCACGTACCTCTTTAACTTCAGGTATTTTCATTAATTCCTGAATTATGTCAATTTCAGAACCCATATCACATTGTACAAGTAGATAAGCTATTTCCATGCAAATAATTGGTGTTTTTCCTTATTAAAAAGAATGCATTGAAGGAAAACCTCGATATTACTAGTGATAATTAGGGTTTATTTTTAAATTAGTGCCCATAAAAAAAATTCTATGGCACATACTTTTGTAAAAGATGTAATGAAAACAAACGTAGTTTCTATTGATTCCTCAAAGACAATTAAAGATGCAGCATGTATGATGGATGACTCTAATGTTGGGTGTGTAATTATTACACAAGATAATTCTCCTATGGGAATCTTAACTGAGCGAGATTTTGTAAAAAGAGTGGCTGCAAAAAATAAAGATCTTTCAAATCCATTATCTGATGTAATGTCTTCTCCACTAATTACAATTAATTCAGATGAAACAGTTTGGGAAGCAGCAGAAAAAATGAAACAAAATGGAATTCATAAATTACCTGTATTGGAAGAAAACAAAGTAACTGGGATTATCACTACAACAGATCTTGTTGAAATTTGTAGTATGGGTTCTGACTCAAGTATGCGTAATATCTGTGATCAAATTCTAATGCGTATGAAAGATACCCCATCTTCTAAGAAATAAAAAAATTATTTTGTAATTGGTTATAGTTATTTTACTATTAGTACTGGTTTTGCTGATTTGTGCATTACATAATTTGATGTACTGCCAAAAAATTTTTCTTTTGCAGCACCAAGACCACGTGCTCCAATCACAATAATGTCAGCTTTAATGCCCTTTGATACATTTAGTATTGCGTCACCAGGTTTTCCGCCAGTTGTTTTCCATTTGAATGGAATGCCTTGTCTTTCAACTTTTTGTTTTACAGTTCCAATTGCACGAGTTGCTTTTGTTTGTGCTTGTTTTTCCATTGATTTTGTAAATTTTATTCCTGCCTTCCAAGGAAGCTGGAATACATATAATGCAGTAATGGTAGAGTTTCCTCCTTTTGCAATGTCAATTGCTTTTTCAACTCCTCTTAGTGCATTTTGTGACCCATCAACTGGAACTAGAATGTTATTGATTTTTGCCATGAATAATTAATGTAGAGTGTACATATAAAAACCAAGTTAATTTTCAGATTTGAAAATACGTTCTATACTACTTAGAATTCATTTAGCATACCAAGATTGTCTTGATTTACCTTGTTCTTATCAATTCGAATATGATATTCTCCATCAATTTGGAACCCTCTAATTTTTTCTCCTCGTTTCCAAGTTTCTGAAGAACCATTATGAATCGTCATGTATGATTTTCCTTTTTTTAGGTTAGATGCAACAACTGACATATCTACAATTTCTCCTTCTCCTACTTCTCCATCGAGGTCTTGATGTTGTTTTACCTGAAGTATTTTATGATGGTCTGGATTATACCGTACTTCAGAAATTAGATATTCTGCCCATTTTACCATCTTATTTCGAATATAATTTTGAAAATACCTCTATTTATCTCATTTATCGAACTATCAAAACTGGACAGTTGGCAAGCTCCGAGACCTTTCGGCTGGTACTGCCCAAAATCTTCAACTTTTTAATTCCATGCAATCCTTGACTTCCAAGAACGATTAGTGTAGTTTTCTTTTGTTTAGCATACTTTAAGATCGCATCTACTGTATATCCGGACAAAACTTGAGAGTCTGCCTTTATGCCCTTTGCCCTGCATTTAGAAACTTGAGTCGCTAGCATTTGCGCAGTCTCTTTTTTTGCTGAAGCAGTTATTCTTTTTATAGCATTAATTGAAGATGGACTAACCATTCCTAGTAAAGCACCAGGAGGTCTAATGTAATCTATATTTATCACAGAAACTATGTCTATTTTTGATTTATCTTTTTTTGCAATTTCAATAGCTCTACTCAAAGCCATTTTAGAATATTTTGAACCATCATAAGGAACAAGAATACGTGATAAGATATCTGAGCTCATTTTTTATTTAACCACCATTACAGGAATTTTACTTTTATGAACTATTGCGTTTGAAACGCTTCCTAGAAAAATCTCCTTTAAGGAACCCATTCCACGCGCACCTATAACTATAAGATCAAACTTTTTAGATTTTGCCATTTCCTGAATTTCACAAACAGGACTGCCCCAAATTATTTTAGATTTAAATAAAATTCCTTTTTGTGCAGCCCTTTTTCTTGCATCTGCCAAAAATTTCTTAGCTTCTTTTTCAGGATGCATTACATATGGAATGACGGCATCCACTAAATTTCTTGGATAAACAGGAAGAATGTATATTCCAGTGATAGTTGCCTGACACGCCCTGGCAATAGATATTGCATTATCTAAACCTCGAATAGAATTTTTAGAACCATCTAAAGGGACTAGAATCTTCTTAATTTTTTTTCTAATCATATTTAAAATGTAATTGCTTTAGAATTTAACCTGTAAAGGAGATTATCATTGCTAAGAATCTCTTAATTCCCAAAATTGATAATTACTCTTAATTTTCACTGTAAGGAATTTGTTTTTTAACTATATCTAAAAATTCGTTATATTCATCATCAGTTTGGGAGCGTCCAAATTCAGAATAAAACCAAGAAATGAATTTGTGTTCAATTTTTCCCATTACATACCCTATCTTAAACTGCTTCATATTTCTGATCCCATATAGGGAATTTTTTTCAGTGTCTTGCCACCTCTCTAACATCTCTACAAAATTCTCTTTAGACATTTTAAGAAGATTGTTTAACTGCTCTACTGCTTTTTTTTCTAAAATCATTTTTATTTTACTATAATTACAGGCGCCGTTGCTTTGTGTAGAACATAATTTGATGTACTTCCTAGGAAAATATCTTTAACTCCACTCTGGCCTCTTGCACCAATAACTATTATATCATAATGTAGTGATTTTGAAAACTTTACAATCATAAAAGCTGGGTCTCCAAAATCAATTTTTTTATTAAATACTATTCCATTTTGTGCAGCTCTTTTTTTTGCTCTTTCCATGACTCTGTCTGCAATTTTTAATGCTTCTTTTTCAGGCTGTTGTAATCTTCTGAATTTCTTTTCAGGAGTTCTAGGAAGCACAAACATTCCAGTTAATGTAGCTCCTGTCTGTCTGGCAAGAAATATTGCAGTGTCTAATCCCCTAAAAGAATTCTTAGAACCATCTAAAGGAACCAAAATTTTTTTCCAAATCATTACTAAAAAATTGGTATTTCCTACAATTTAACTCGCTGACAATTCTCGTTATTGAAACTCACTATTGGGAATAACCTTTTTACAAATATGCCTATTTCATTCATTAATTTTTACGATAAGAAATGAGATTAAATTTTATTTTTAAAAAAATTGTTTACTTTACAGTTGCTTTTTCAGTAAATAGATCTTTTCTTACTAAAATAGGCACACTATAAAATGCTGCTAGTG
>JBFFWG010000012.1:0-30365 GCA_041570395.1 Nitrosopumilaceae archaeon | reverse complement strand
TCCATCATCTTCAAAGTATCTGATGCAGTGATAATTCCAACAAACTTTGATTTCTTTGAAACCAAAATACATTTTGAATATCTTATCAACGGTACTAGTACATTTGCAGGAGTATCAAAATCAACAATTGGAGGTGCAGGCTCCATAGTTTCCGATAATTTTGCGTGTTTTAGTTCAGACTCTCCAACATCAGCTAAATGCCTCATTATTCCATCATCTGATACTACTCCAACAGGTTCATTTCCATCAAAGACTGGAATCTGACTAATAGAATACTTGTGCATCTTCTCTATTGCATCATGTAATGTGTTAGTTGGTTTAATTTTTACAATATCCTTGCTACAAAAATCTCCTGCTTTGTGTGGTGAGCTTTGTCCTTCAAGTGCGGCCAAATTATCAAAAATCTTTTTTGCAGTCTCATAGCTTGGTTGACTTCGACCAGATTCTATTTGGTTAATCATGGATGTGCTAACACCTGCCATGCTTGCAAGCTTTTTTTGAGTAATTCCTAGTTTTGTTCTAATTTGTTTAATGGAATCAATTCTTGGAAGCATTTTAGATTAGAATTATTCTAATGGGTTTTAAACCATTTAGAGAAAACTATCGTCTTTTAGCCTTCTTTTTGGCCTTTTTCTTTGGTTTTTTAGCTTTTTTGTGCTTAATTTTTGTATGTTTTTCTAAATTGGACTGAGCGGCTGCTACTATTGCAATTGGAATTCTATGAGGTGATGCGCTGACATAGTTTAATCCATTATGGTGACAGAAATTAATTGAACGAGGATCTCCGCCGTGTTCTCCGCATATTCCTAGCTCAAGATTGGATTTTACTTTCTTACCTTTTTCAATTGCAATTTGCATTAAACTTCCAACCCCATTAACATCAAGGGATTGAAATGGACTAGTCTCTAACAATTCTTTGTCTAAATATTCTGGAAGGAATTTTCCTTCTGCATCTTCTCTACTAAAGCTAAATGTTCCTTGAGTAAGATCATTTGTTCCAAAACTAAAGAACTCTGCAGTCTGTGCTAATTCATTTGCTGTAAGTGCAGCACGAACTACTTCAATCATTGTTCCAAAATTAATTTTAATTTTCATATTGTATTTTTTCTCCATCTCTGTTTTTATTTCATCATAAATTCGTTTTATGTGATTTAATTCTGTTATGCTACTTACTTGCGGAATCATTATTTGTGGTCGTGCATCAATTTTTTGCTTCATTAATTCTGCAGCTGCTTCAAATACAGCTCTAATTTGCATCTCATAAATTTCTGGATAGGTAATTCCTACACGAACTCCTCTATGACCCATCATTGGATTAATTTCAGCTAAATCTCGTGCACGCTCTAAAACTGATCTTGTTTTTGCAACATCATTAGAATTTTGTTGTTCTTGTTTTCGTAGTTTGTCTGCAAGCTCTTCTGGATTTGGTAAGAACTCATGTAATGGTGGATCAAGTAATCTTATTGTAACATTATAGCCTTCCATTGCCTTGAGAATTTGTAAAAAGTCACTTTTTTGTAGTTCGCCTAATTTTTCTAAAACCTGTTTTCTCTTATCTTCTGATTTTGCCATAATCATGTCTACAAATAATCCAATTCTGTCTTTTCCGTTAAACATTCTTTCTGTTCTACACAGTCCAATTCCCTGAGCTCCATACTGTCTTGCTAGTTTTGCACCTTCAGGAGTATCTGCATTTGCACGAATTCCAATTTTTTTTGCTTTTTGCGCCCAAGAAAGAACTGTTTTAAAGTCATCAGTAAACTTGGGCTCTACCGTTGGAACTGCCCCAATAAACACTACTCCAGTACTGCCATCAATTGTAATCACATCTCCTTCTGTAACTGTTCTTCCATTTACTTGGCATTTTCGTGCCTCGTAATCGATTTTTAACTCTGAGCATCCCACAATGCATGCCTTTCCCATACCTCTTGCTACTACTGCAGCATGAGATGTTTTTCCTCCCCTACTTGTAAGAATCCCAACTGATGAAAAAAATGCAGGTACATCTTCTGGTTTTGTTTCTTCTCTAACTAAAATAACATTGGTGCCATTTTCTCCTTTTTCTACTGCTCTTTGCACATCAAATACCGCAACCCCGCTTGCAGCTCCTGGGGATGCTGCTATTCCTTTTGAAAATTGCGGATATCCTTTTGCATTTGGATCAATAGTTCTATGCAATAATTGTTCTAACTGCTCAGGATGTAATCGAAGTAAAGCTTTTTGTTGTGTAATGAGTTTTTCTTTAGTCATATCTACAGATGTCTTTATCATTCCAGTAGCGTTCATTTTTGCAGAGCGAGTTTGTAATAAATAGAATTTTCCTTGCTCAACAGTAAACTCTATGTCTTGTGGCTCTTTGTAATGTCTTTCAAGATTATTGCAAGTATTAACTAGTTGTTTGTACGTATCAGGTAATTCTACTTTGAGTTGATCAACTTGTTTACCAGTCCTAACTCCTGCAACAACATCTTCGCCTTGTGCATTAACTAGATATTCACCAAAGATTTGTTTTGTTCCATCTGCAGGATTTCTTGTAAAAACAACTCCTGTTGCACTATCGTTTCCCATATTTCCAAATACCATTGCAACTATATTTACTGCAGTTCCATCTGCAATATCTTTTGTAATGTTATTTTTATTTCGATAAACAACTGCGCGCTCTCCTTTCCAACTACTAAAAACGGCTTTAATGGCAAGCTCTAACTGTTCAAATGGATCTGTTGGAAACGGTTTACCCGTATGTTTTTCACAGATTTTTTTATATTCACATACAACTTGTTTTAAAGATTTTTCATTTAATGCACTATCTGCTTGAACAGCTTGATATTTTTTAGCGCGTTCTAAAACCTCATCGAATTTTTTATCATCAACCCCAAATACAACTTTGCCAAATAATTGAATGAATCTTCTATAGGAATCCCATGCAAATCGAGGATTGTTACTTTTTTTTGCTAATCCTAATACAGTTTCATCATTTAATCCAAGATTTAGAATTGTATCCATCATACCTGGCATTGAAATTGCAGCACCAGAACGAACTGAAACTAACAACGGATTATCTTTTGAATTCCATTTTTTTCCAGTCTTTTTTTCAATTTTTGCAATATTTCGTTTAACGTCTTGCAAAACATTTTTTGGAAGTTTTTTGTTATTTTCGTAATAATTTTTACAAACTTCAGTAGTAATTACAAATCCTGGAGGTACAGGAAGCTTTAATCTGGTCATTTCGCAAAGTCCTGCGCCTTTACCGCCTAAGAGCTTACGATTTTTCCCATCACCTTCATTGAAAAAATATACTGACTTCAATTTTGCTTTCCTAGGTTATTCATTGAAAAAATAGGGGATTTTAAACCATTGCCTTGGCAAATTCTTCAATAATTTTTTGCCAGTTTTTTGCCTTGATGATCCCGCTGGCTACCAGAATTCCTTTGGATCCAAGAATCATTGATTGTTTTACATCTTCCCCAGATACGATACCAGCTCCACACAAAAGTTTAGTTTGGTTTTTTGCGCTCTTTACTGCAGTTGCTGCTCTAGTGATCAATTCTGGTTTTTCTTTAGATACTGCTTTTCCAGACCCAATAAGCTCAGGTGGCTCTATTGCAATATAATCTGGATTTAGTTTTGCATACTTTAGTGCTTCAGGTACATTTTTGACACAAACAACAGATGTCATACTTAGTTTTCTTAATCTAATAACTAACTGTTCAATTTCTTTACTGGAAATTCTATGCTCACTATGATTAATTAAAGAGCCTCTGACCTTTGATTTTTTTAACAATTCAGGAATCATAAAACCTGTAGTGCTGCCAACTTTGGCATCATCAACATGTTGAGCCAAAATAGGTATTGAAAAGGAGGTGACTTTGGATAAAAGATGTTGTGGGGGTGCCACAGCAATTTTAGTTCCATATTTTTTTGAAACTTTTTGTGCAGTTTTAACTAATTTAGTAATTTTTTCTCCAGATATCTCATCATAATTTTTACAATTGATAATAAACAACTTGGTTTTTTTGTAATAATATCAAATAAAAAGAAAGTGGTTAGTCCCCGTAATCTCCGCTTCTCATTACGTTTTCTTTAGGGGGTATTTGCATTGTAAAGCCACAATGAGGGCATCGATGACTTGTTGCATAATTGCCCTCTACAGTTGCTATATCCACAGATTTTGTGCAACTTGGGCATTGTCTTTGAAATCCCATACTGAAAATACTAGTCACAAAATAGGCTAATATCGGCTTGTTTGTATGAAATAAACAACAAAAATTATGCAGTTCTATATTTTCTATAACGAAATTTCATGCTCAATACAATCATTGTTAGAACAATTGCTGCAACATTTACTCCAATGATGTATGGATCATCTTTTTCTATTCCGTATATCATCCACAAAAAAGCACCACCTGCTACGAAAATCATAAGATATTTTGAAACATCGTCAAGTTTTTTGGTTCTATACCCTTTGATAATTTGAGGAACCCATCCCGATAATATCATAATTCCTGCAACTGTAGCTAAAATTCCTAAAGATAACTCATCAAAGGCCATTATTTCTCACTTAATTCCAAAAGAATTGGTCTAATCCAGTTTGTTTTGGTTTTCCAAGTATTGTATCAAAGTCAAGATCCATTGAAGATGTTATTTGATCTAACGTACTTTCCATAAACTCCATGTATTTTTTAGAGTCTATTTCTTCTGGTTTTGCCATTTCTACTGGTTTAACTCCTGGCTTGTTGACAATTTTAACATACGAAATGATGTCTCCTTTTTTTATCTCTCTAATTGATTCAAGTAATCTTGCTGCACGCACGTGTTGAGGAACAGTCTTTACATATTCGGATGGGGCTTTACTTATCATTACATTAAATGCAAGTTCTGATAAGGGAATCTCTTTTGCTTCAACTTTTTTTGTATACTCCATAATTTTATTAGTGATTTGTTTTTTAGCATTTTCAAAATCATCTACCGTTTGTACATTAGCTAAAACATCAAGAAGCTCATAAAATAATGTCTTGATAAATGGAGGGGTGTGAGATTTTTTTCCAGTTAAACCTTTTACATCTACCTTACCACTTTTAGTGACTCCTAGATAATTTTTCTTTCTTCCACTAAGTACTACATATCTATACTCTTTATCTACTTCTAACTCTACGCCATGTTCTTTTTTTGCCCATTCTATTACCGTTTGAATTTGTTCTTGTGTGGGATTTTTAATAAATAATGAATCTGTATCCCCGTATAGTACTTCTATTCCTGATTCTTGACATCTCTTAATTGTCTCTAAAATTGTAAATCTGCCAATAGCTGTAGTTGCTTCTGCAGAAGGAAGAAAGTAGAGTGGAAATATTTCTGCACCCATTACCCCATAGCTTGCATTAAGAATTACTTTGAGTGCTTGACTGGTAACTGTGTATTGTTGTTTTTGTTCTTCAGTTAATGATTCATTTTTTGAAAGATGTTTGTAATAATTTACTCTAAGATCCCTTAGTGAACCTATTAGAAGTGATGTTAATCCATTATGTTTAGTACATGCCCAATGATTTGTTTGTGGTATTGTATTTTTTTTACATTCTTCATGAGGACATCGTACTGTTTCATATGAAATATTTTTGACTTTGATAATACTTGGATATAGACTAGCAAAATCCATTACAGTTACATTAAAATGAATTCCTTCAGTTGGCTCAATTACAAGACCTCCTCGATATTTCTTATCTTTAATTACTGCATCACTAACTACTCCAACTGATTTTTTTTCAAGTTCTATTCGTTTTGGTATGAGTGCATTGCGTTGTCTATGCTCAAAATAAATTAGACTTCGAATCCACTGTGATACGCCCATTCTAGCAATATCATCTATTGGCATTTTTGCAATTCTAGATACTACTACAAGCAAATTCATCAATAAATCGCTGTTAAAGCTGGTAAGCTTGAAGGTGAGTCTTGCATCATTAAAGCAATAGTTTGCAGTTTGATACAGATTCAACTTGTCTAATTCTATTCCATAATCTATTTTTTCTTCATTTAAGAGAGCCTTTGAGACACTGTTTAGAGAAAAGTCAGTGTATTTGTGACTAAATGCGTAAATCTGAAATGATCTATTTGATAATGCTCTGTAAAGATCAATGTGAACTCCTTCTTTTAATGTTGCAGAATCCCGCATCATATAAAATGGATTATCTTCCTGTTTGATTCCTAATCTTTGTGCACGATTGTAAAGATATGGCAAATCAAAATCATCACCGTTGTAAGTTATTACAAACGGATATGTCTCAATTTTTTTAAACGCATCTAGAATCATTTCTTTTTCATTATCATAGAACTTAACATTAACGTCTGAAGGAAGTTCATTTTTTCCTTCTTCAACTCCCTCTAATCTTAATATCGATACCTGTTTGAATCCATCACTTCCTTCAAAACCAATTGCAGTAACTGTTCTGTCTGCAATTTTTGCATCAGGCATTCTACCAACTTCAACTTCTACTTCTATATCAAAACTAATTCGTTTAATTTTTGGTATTGGTTGGTTTAGAAGTTCTGCCCAATTAGAAACATACTCTTGAAATTGTTTTGAATCAACCATTCCATCATCTATAGCTTTGTCCCAAAGTAGTGACTTTAATGCCAAACGAACTTCATCTGAGATTTCTAAATTTTGTGGAATTATTTTTCCATCTTCAATTTTATAATATTTTCCAATGTTTAATGAATTATCATAAAGATAATTTTCATAATATTTGATATCTGATTCCCAAGTATCAATGAGATTTCGAATGCTTTGATCTGTACCACCGATTGCTAAAGGATTTGACACTGTAATTTTAGAAACTTGAATTTCATTATCGTTTAGTAAATCATGTTTTTTGACTGTTTCAATTTTTTCAACATCGTCTCGTTCTGATAAAAAATCTAGTTCTTCAGGATTCAGTTTTGAAAAACAATATGGTTTATGACCCGTTTCATCATACCAAAGCTTTAGCTCTTGTGTTTCTGGATTATAGAATTTTAGTACTGCCATATTTTTTTGACTATTATATGCTGCAGATACTAACAAGGATGTGGAAATTGATTTTGTTTGAGCAGACATGTTTTCTCTATTTGGGAATAATCTTTACATTATAATTGCCGATTAATTTTTTTGCCCAATATTCGATTTTTGCCTTCTCAAGTGTATGAACTGTAACTCCTGCCTCTTCAAGTAAATCATAATCTGTTTCAGGATAAGTGTCAAGACAAACAATTTCTTTAATACCGATAGTTATTGCCATTTTTGTACATTCTAAACATGGGACAAATGTGGTATACAAAATTGCACCCTCCGTACCAGCTTCAATTCCTAAAATAGCACAATGCATTATCGCGTTAGCTTCTGCGTGATTGCATAGACATCTATCTAATGAGGCTCCTGACTCAATTTTTCCCTCCATTCTAAGTTGACATCGTTTACATCCTCCTTCAAAGCAATTTTTTACCCCTGGAGGAGTTCCATTATATCCCGTGGCAATCTGCCTGTGATTTCGAACAATTACTGCACCCACATGCCGAGTCATGCAGTTTGAGCGTAATTTGGCAAGCTCTGCTTGTAACATAAAATACTCATCCCAACTGGGCCTTTCAAAAGAATCACTCACAACAAAAATGACGATTCCTGCAATATATGGATATTTGAGTAATAGTTATCATTTGATCCACACGAAACCATAAAATCACTAACTACTGTAATATTTTAGGAAAAAATGTCATCTGAATATGTAGAACATCGATTTTTGAAAAAAAATTCTATTGAATTTCGTGATTATCAAGTGAATTTAGCAAATCAAGCAATATCTGAAAACTGCCTTGTTGTATTACCTACCGGTCTAGGTAAAACTGCAGTTGCTCTTCAAGTAATTGCTGAGTATCTTTCAAAGGGAACTGGTGGTGTACTTTTTTTAGCTCCAACTCGAGTGCTTGCAAATCAACATTATGAGTTTTTAAAAAATAATCTTACCATTGAAGATGTTGCATTAATTACTGGTGAGGATTTAATTACTAAAAGAAAAAAACTTTGGATGAACAGTGTAATTTGTGCAACTCCAGAAATTACAAAAAATGATTTAGATAGACAAATTGTTTCTTCTGAACAATTTAACCTCATAATATTTGATGAGGCTCACCGAACCATTGGCGATTATGCTTACTCTGGAATTGCACAGCGATTAGTAAACTCTAATGCACGAATAATGGGAATGACTGCTACTTTACCTAGTGAGAAAGAAAAAGCAACAGAAATTATCAACACTCTAAAAATTTCAAATATTGCTCAAAAAACAGAAGATAGTCCAGACGTTAAACCCTACATTCAAGAAACTACTACTCAATGGATAAATGTAGAACTTCCACCTGAAATGAAACACATTCAAACTTTAATCAAAAAAGCTCTTGAACAAAGATACATGGAGCTTAAAAGAAATGGTGTAAATGTTAACGATACTAGATCATTATCTCAATTATTGCGTTTACGTGATTATGTTTTGAGACAAAATAGACGTTCTGCAAAACCCCTGTTTACTGCAATTCGAATTCATTACGCGTTAAGTATTTTTGAATCACACGGAATAACTTCCTTCTTACGATTCTGTGATCGTACAAGTAAGAAAAAAGGTGTGGGTGTTAAAGATCTTTTTGAAAATGATTCTAATTTCACTCAAGCAATTTTGTTAGCAAAAGCTGCCCAAGAAAAAGGAATTGAACACAGTAAAATTCCAAAATTAAAAGAAATTTTGCAATCAATAGGTGGCAAGGCTTTAGTTTTTACTAGTTATCGAGATTCAGTAGAAGTAATTCACCAAAACTTGACTGCGATGGGAATTTCGGTTGGATTTTTAATTGGAAAAGCAGGAGAAACTGGATTAAAACAAAAAACGCAAATTCAAACCATCCAAAACTTTCGTGATGGACAATTTGATGTTTTAATTGCAACCCGAGTTGGAGAAGAGGGATTAGATATTGCAGAAGTAAACCATGTAATTTTTTATGATAATGTTCCTAGTTCAATTAGATATGTTCAAAGAAGAGGACGTACCGGTAGAAAAGATGCAGGAAAATTAATTGTTTTAATTGCAAAAGATACAATTGATGAAACATATTATTGGATTGGAAAAAGAAAAATGACTTCTGCAAAAAATATGGGTGATAAAATGTCCAAAGTATTACAAAAACAAATCAATACACCAAAAACTGCACTTGATGCTTATTTTTAGCCTAGTCTCTTGATGATGTGATAACCAAATTCAGACTTAACTAAATCAGATACTTCGCCTACTTGAAGCTTAAATGCTGCTTCTTCAAATGGTTTTACCATCATTCCTCTACCAAAATATCCTAAACTTCCATCTCGTTTTGCACTTCCAGAATCAATTGATAGTTCCTTTGCAAGATTGCCGAATTTTTCTCCTTTTTTGATCCTTTCTAGAATTGCAAGTGCCTCGCTTTGTTTTTCTACCAAAATATGAGAACATTTGATTTTATTTGACATTGTTATTTTGAAGAATTTTTCATTAAAATACTATTCTTCTGATTTTTTCTTTTTTTCTGGTGTGCCCCATTCGCTTTGATTATGTCCATTGTTTTCTTTAATTGAAGGATTTTCCCAATTCCATTGAATTATCCTTGTTTTCATAAAGATTTAACCATAAAAAAATAGATAAAGATTAGCTTATCCTAATTAGACAATATTATCAAAAAATGCATTATTTTAAACCCCAACTTGATTTCGCATATGGAATAATTTGAATGAAAGGTGCCTCATTTTCTTTCCATGGCTGATCTTGAACCCATTGAAATTTATCATGAAATTTTTTATATATTCTTGAAAACTCTTTACCATTTTCAATTATTTTCACTTTTCCTTGAAGACAAACTGCTTTGTGTCCCTTATTTTTGTAAATATCAATTGAAACTGCAGCCTTAGGATTTTCTAAGAGATTTTTTAGCATTCTTGTCTCATAATCAGTTGCTATCAAAATTGTTTCATTTTCGTAAATATATGAAACTGGTTTTACATGAGGAATATTATCATGTGATGTGGCTACTCTACATTCTTCCATTTCTTGCAAAAATTCAATCTCTTTTTGGGAAAATGAGACCATTAGTGTGTAGTCTCAAATATTGTTCTAATAATTATATGGATTTGAAGCCAATTTTACCTTCAATTTGTCTGTCTTTTTTTGGACATATTCAGAGATATCTTACAATTATTCTATACTATAGATACAGCAAATGAAATATCCGAGGGGCTATCTCTCATCCCAGTTGCATGTCATACCCTCCCCTCGGATAATTCTTTTATCAAGAAAATTTCAAATTTTTCCTTTAATTTTTAAGTGAATTCCATGTATGGTGATTTCTATGGGCATTGGGCAGGGATATTTTTTACTTGTAATTGTAAGCGTATATTTTCTAGCCTTTGGCTCATTTGATAGTGCATATGCCATAGATTATGTTCTTTCTGCGGCAACTTGTATGGGAGCTCCTTTAGGAGATGGAATTTGGAATGGATTGACATCTACTTGTACTAAACCTTCTACTCTTACTATAATTGGAACAGATACTTTGATAATTCCAAACGATGTTACCCTAGCACTCTCTACAGATTTTAATTTAATTAATCAAGGCGGCATCGTCAATTTTGGAACAATAACAATAGCTGGAACAAGTAATGATGAGGGACAACTTCGTAACGAAGGAACTGCAAGCATTTCAAATTTTGGAACAATAACAATTACAGGTATTAGCGAACAAAGTGGATG
Organism: Nitrosopumilaceae archaeon; assembly: GCA_041570395.1. Taxonomy (GTDB): domain Archaea; phylum Thermoproteota; class Nitrososphaeria; order Nitrososphaerales; family Nitrosopumilaceae; genus CSP1-1. Next base: position 19,575 of record JBFFWG010000012.1, on the reverse strand, counting down.
GTTTTTAAATCAAAACTCTGCAATGTTGATAAATTCTGGAACAATTACAATAGACGGAATTAATTTCAACAGCGGACAACTCAGAAATATTAATTCTGCTAATATTGAAAACTCTGGAAAGATAACTATTACTGGAATTAATGACGTTAGTGGACTAGTTTTAAATGGTTCAGTTTTAACAAATACAGGTTCTATCATAATTACATTTAACATTGATAATACTGGAGGTTTTATTTTTAATGACTGTGGTGAAATAACTTTTTCAATTATAATTGGAAATGAGATTGAAAATGTGCCTTTCTTAAATTGTATTTTTGGAACTAGTAATGCATATGAGGATCCTACTATTGGAAAATCTAATGCTGGAAAACAAGTAGTTGAAAATGGAATTTGTATAGATGTAAAATGTTGGACAGTAACTGAACATTATCATCAAGATTTTGAATTAGTAGAAATGTTATCAGATTCTACTCACACAATCACAACTACTGTTTTTTGTCATAATGGAGTTTACAAATGTAATTATGTTGCATTCGGCATCTCCCCATATGGTACTAACATTAACGAATCTGTGTGGAAAATAATTTTACAAAAAGATCACCTTGATAATTGGACAATGAAAGTAATTGATCCTAATGGATTTCTTGGAGAAGTAACATCTGCTACCCAAATAGTAAGTGATGCTAGATATCTCTCCGCCTCTGCTACTATAGAATTCAAAAAACCAACTCCTGGAATGATTCTAAATATTGAGGTAAGAGATAGTAACGGTGGTTATAGAGATTTTAAATTCAATGATGGTGTAGCAATTGTAGACGTATATGCATATCCATCAATCGAAACTTCTTATGAATTACCTTTAGTAATAAAGCCATTATGTCTTAATGAGAATTCTAACAAACGATATACTTGTGCATTTGATATGATAAGAGACTGGACAATAAAAAATGCAGAAGATACTCTCCAAGAAATTAACAAATAATCTATAAACTCATTTTAACCAAAAATTCGCTCTCTTATTTGAGGAATTTTTTTGTAAACCATATCTCTAATTTTTATTTGATCTTCTGGAGTTGGAAGTTCTTTTTTTATCTGAACGAGTCCTGTAATGCCAGTAGTTAGTGCTGAACCAATTATCAATCCATAAACAAATTCTTTAGGATTTTCTACTTTGATGACATCCTTATTTTGCTCAATTTCATCTAAATGTGCGGGAACTGTGGCTAGTGCTCCATCTAAAGTCTGGTTTATGAGTTGCTCTAATTGTTCATCTTGACTCATTACTGTCTAAAATATTTGCCATGTAATAAAAATGAAGATAATTTTGAATTTGCTAAGAAATAGATTTTTAATAAACCCAACTTTTAGCTACTTGTGTTTTCATATTTCACTATAGTATCTGCAAATGAAAAACTTCCAATGATAATTGAAAAATTCAAAACTGTTACTGACTTGAAAAATGAAATAATAAAAACTGAACAGCAACTTAGTTCATCACTATCGCCTAAAAGTAATTTCGAACAATACGTTACAATTAAACAAAAGCTCAACTCAGTTGTAACAAAATTTTATCAAGCAATAGAAGATCTTGAAAACACTGGAGTAGTGATAAAAGGAATTGATGAAGGCCTGTTGGATTTTCCATCTAAACGGTTTGATGATGAAGTTTGGTTGTGTTGGAAACAAGGAGAGACAGAAATAAAATTTTGGCATGAAAAAGATGTTGGTTTTAGTGGAAGAAAACCAATAAGTGTAAATGATGAATCTTTAGTATAATTTTATTTTAACTTACTCATTAACTCTACATATTTTTTTTGTAGTTCACTAAATTCTTTTTTTACAGAATTAAGTTCATTTACAGTGATTTGATTTTTTGAATTTAAAAGATCTACTACAGTATTTACGGTACGAAATATTCTCTTAGAATCTTCTTCATTTCCAATAATATCCAACTCTTGTTTAATAACTTCTATTGCTTCTTGTTCAGTGTTTATTTTTTGTTGTAACGCTTCTTTTTTCTCTAGTCGTTGTAATTCTAGTTTAATATCTTCAATTTGTTCAACTTTAAAATCAAATTCTGTTTGTGCTTGTTGAATTTGATTGTTAAAATGAGTAATCATAGTTTTTATTTCTTGACGTTCATTTTCTAATCGTGCTAATTCCTGTTTTAATTTTGAAACTTTAACGTCTTTATACTTTAGATTATTAGGATCAAATTTTAATTCATATTTTTTAGGTTTTAGAATTTCAACTTCTTTATCAAATCGTTCATTATCTTCTTTGAATTTTTTAAAATCACGATTTTTTTCTTCTAAATGTTTTTTTACTATTTTAAAATACTGTGCTGTATTAGTAAAATCATCTTTAATTTTGGGAGCATCTTTTTCATATGCATCCAAATTAGTTCTATGTTCTTTTTTAATTTCAATAGAACGATCTAAAACTTCTTCTAATAACTGATCATCAATTTTTTGTCCTAACGTTGGAATTTCTTCCCATTCATCTTCTGTTGTATCGCCAGAATCTGATTTTTTAATTCGTTTAAGATGTTTTTCCTGCATACTTAATTTTATAACTACATTAAATATGACTGCGGCAGCTCTTGGTGGACAAACACTATTCAAAACCGGAATCAGATTAAAAATATCAAAAAATGTTTAGAGGGCTAAAAATGACCTATAGCATGTTATCTGCATGGCTTCGTGTAATTCGAATTAGATTTCTTTTAGCATCTGTCATAGCAGTTTCTACGGGATTAGCAATTAGTTGGTGGCACTTTTCACAGATTGACATATTGCATGCAATAATGACTATGGGTGGAGTAATTGCATTACATGCAAGTGTTGATTTACTAAATGATTATTGGGATTACAAACGTGGAATAGATACACAAACTCAACGCACAAAAATGAGTGGTGGTACAGGAGTTTTACCTGAGGGTTTGTTGCAACCTGATCAAGTTTATCGTGCTGGAATAGCATTTTTAATTATTGGTGCACTAATTGGTAGCTATTTTGTAATTATTGATGGAATAATTATTGGCGTTCTACTTACTTTTGCAGTATTATCTATCTATTTTTATTCTACAAAAATTGTTGACTCTGGCCTTGCAGAAATTTTTGTTACTATAAAGGGAACTGTTATAGTACTTGGAACATATTTTATTCAAACATCCGAAATTACTGCCACAGCTATTTTGGGAGGAATTTTTGTAGGCGTACTTTCATCTCTTGTATTATTTATCACATCTTTTCCAGATCATGATGCAGACAAATCAAAAGGACGTAAAACATTAGTGATAGTTTTAGGAAAACAAAAAGCATCTTCAATATTTTGGATATTTCCTATAGTAGCATATTCAATATTGTTTTTGGGAATATCTTTAGAAATATTTCCTATCTATGCTCTAATTTCTCTTGCAGTATTGCCATTAATTATTAAATCTGGAATTGTACTTAGACAAAATTTTGATAATATTCAACAGCTAGTTCCTGCAATGGCTTCTACAATTACTTTTAGTAGGATTACGGGGGCATTATTTGTAATTGGATTTATCTTAACTCTATGATCTGTTCACAAAATACACACAATCTGATATTATGAAATTTTTCTTTAAACACATTATTGATTAAAGTAATAGTAATTGATGATGAACCAGACGTGTCTGAAGTATTATGCGAATTTTTAAAGATAAAAGAAATTCATGTTGTTGGTAGAGGGAAAAATGGCAAGGATGCTTTTGAATTATATAAAAAATTTAACCCTGACATTGTAATGATGGATTTGGTCATGCCAAATTATGATGGATTTTATGGCATAGAAAAAATCCGTGAATTTGACCCAAACTCAAAAATAATGATAATTTCAGCCTCTTTGACCCATTCATATGTCAAAAGATTACTTGGACTAAATGTTAACTGTATTTCATTAAAGCCATACGATCTTCATGATGTAATTGAAACATTACATAAGATTAATCAAGGCTATGAAGTCCAAAAAATTCCAAATATTTTCCAAAGACAATTAAAACAATAGTTATTCAGACATATCATGATTGAAGGACATGCTACATCTGAAGGTACAGCTAATTTTTTGAAAAAACATAGCGACATTAATCAAAACAATTTTCGAAAAATCCATGACTTGTCATTATCTAACGTTGGCGTGGGAACATATCTTGGAAATATTGATAGTGCAACTGATGATTTAGTTAAAAATGCAGTAAAGAACTCAATTCTTTCTGGAATAAATGTTATTGACACTGCAATTAATTATCGTTCTCAAAAAGCAGAGCGCTCTGTGGGAAAAGCAATTTCAGAATTAATACATGATAATAAACTTAATCGGAATGAAGTTTTTGTTAGTACTAAAAATGGTTATGTAACAAATGATGGTGATGTTAATGAAGATTTTTGGCAATATGTAAATAAAGAATATGTTACAAGAGGAGTAATTGCATCTAATGATATTACTTCTGGATATCATTGCATGACAATTCCATACCTTGAGGACCAACTTGAACGTAGTAGAAAAAATTTAGGACTTAATTGCATTGATTTAATGTATCTACATAATGCAGTAGAAGGTCAGATTAAAGACATCAATAAGGAACAATTTATGAAAAACCTGCATTCATGTTTTGAATTTTATGAAACTAAAAGAAAAGAAGGAAAAATTAGGTTTTACGGAATGGCTACATGGGAATGTTTTAGAGTGGCAAGAGATAATCCTCAATTTTTAGAACTTTCAGACGTTGTGTCGCTGGCAGCCCAAGTTGGAGGTTTAGATCATGGGTTTCAGTTTATTCAATTACCCTATAACATGTACCTTGATCAAGCCTTGATGATAAAAAACCAAAGTCATGAGGGAAAAATGGAATCTATTTTACAAGCCGCCAAAAGATACGGTGTTGGTGTGTTTACAAGTGTACCTTTAATGCAAGCAAAACTTCTTTCTCCAGGAGTAATGCCAGAGTTTGGTAATCTAAAACCATCTCTACGGGCTTTACAATTTACTCGTTCAACACCTGGAGTACTTGCGCCCCTTGTGGGTCATAAACTACCTGAACATGTTCAAGAAAATCTTGAAATTCTTAAATTTCCACCTATAGATGAACCTGAATTTGATGAACTTGTAAAAAAATTAACCGCACCTAAATCTAATTAATCTAAATTAAGATTCATTTAAAATTCCACCAAAGTTTAACGACTCATTTGAAATATGTGGTACTTTTTCATCAACTCTCAATACAAATCCTTCAGGAACATTTACTTCTATGAATAATTTATCTTCGCTAGATGGCCTTTCATTTTCAGAATAAATAATTGCTATCACTGCTAATTCCCCATCATCAACAAAATGATCAAAATTTTGATTTAATATCCAATACACAAAAGCACTTGTTCTAATTGGTTTTTGCTCATCAACAAATGGATCATTTTCAATAATTCCTTGATTTTTTGCTTCTCCAACTGCATCTTTTAATGAATTAAAAGTTCTATCTGCTAATCTGCCTACATAGATATTTTCATAATTTGTTATTAGGTTATTTTGTTGTATTAAATTTAATGAAATCTCAGTTGTATCTGGATTCAAATTAACTGTTCCACCCGTTGCAACTCTTACTGGTATTGCCGTTATCATAATTTTATTTGTGGTAACATCTGCTGTTGCTGAAATTCGTCCTGATACTTCAAGTTGTTCTCTTACCTCATCATATGCATCATCTACAACATTTTTTTGCGAATCATTAATAGAAAATCCAATATTCACAAAAATAATTACAAAAACTACTGCAATCGTAAAAAAAGATGCTATGCCGATATTATACAATGGAATTACTCCCATGTGTCGATTTCTCATAATGATTCTCTTCTATATTTAATGCGATTTTACTGAATATCTTCTCTCATATGTTTAGAGCGAACGAACAATATATTCAAAAGGTAATCTGCGATTTTTTAGAACATTATAAATAACAAATATCGACGTGAATAATTATGCCTGTTGATCCTGTCTGTGGAATTGAACTTGATGAAAGTTTAGCTCTTGTTCATGATCATGAGGGTAAAAAATACTATTTTTGTTGTAATGGTTGTAGGCGTATTTTTACAAAAAAACCACGAAAATGGAAAAAAAATGCTTAGATGGGAAAACTTCCACACATTCTGCAAAACTTTGAAGACTGTTTGACTTCGTACTTACAATTAGGACATTTATTTTTTGAATCATGAAGTTTCTCAGGAGGTTCAAAATATTTTCTATATACTTCATAATAATGAAGTGATTCTTTTGTTCTTAATTTCACATTATCTAATTCTTTAATTTGTCTAATTTTTGATTCAAATAGTTCATCAGAAATAACTGTATCAAAAAGATGAGTTAATGCCCCAGTACCCGCACCATCTTGCATTGGAGATTTTTCTCTCCATACAACACTTTTTGGAAGTTTATCTTCAAAGGCTTTACGTAAAATCCATTTTCCATATTTTTTACCATTATGTTCACTAACTTTGAAATTTACAGGAATTATCTTTGCTAAATTCATTACATTGTCATCAAGAAATGGAGTTTCTACTGTAATTCCTAGAGATTTCCCAATTTTTTTTGATGGAAAATGCATTACATCCCATATCCTTTCAAGATCTTTTTGTAGTTCATTCTTGTTTTTTTTCAAGAAAAAACTATACCCTGCAAATAATTCATCTGCTCCATCACCTAGAATAATCTTTGATTCTCCTGAATCTTTAACTGATTTTAATACAATGTAAATAACTATGGAATTTCTAATTTCTATATCATTGAAATTTTTTAGAATTTTTATAGTCTCATTAATGGATGAAAGTAACTCTTCAGTTTTAGGCATAATTATTTTTAAAGGTAAATTAAATTTTTTTGCCACAAGTTGACAATAAGTTAAATCTGTAGCAATAAAATCTTTAGTAGTAACAGCTACTGCGTTACAATCTTTATTTTTGAGAAAATATGCAAGAACACTACTATCTAAACCTCCCGATAATGCTATAGTTTTTGCTTTACATTTAGAAATAGAATTTTCCAAAACCTCTGGAAGTTTGTCTAAAAATTTTTGCAATGATGATTTTTGTATCTAAAATTATATAGGTTAACCTAATTGATTACTACTTAGAAAAAACATCCATATGGAAAACGCACTATGTTGGCGTGCACCTTTAAATATTCTATATTCTATTTTCCTATCATGTTACTTCCAGCTGAAATTGAATCAAAAACTTTGATTCCAGCACTTAGAGCAATCTTGGCTAAAAAACTAGCAGAACAACATAAAATTCGTGAGGATGAAATCTCAAAAATGTTAGGAGTAACACAAGCTGCTATTAGTAATTACATTAGAGGAACTAGAGGTGATCCTAAACTAATCTCTCAATTATCATCTCAAAAACAAATCACTGAAATGATTGATGAAATAAGTGATAACCTTGCATCAAATAAAGCATATACTCCTGCAAGTTTATCAAAATTTATTGGTCTTTGTAACTACATTAAATCCAGCTTATTAATTTGCGATATTCATCATAATCTTGAATCTGATATTGATGAAGCAATTTGCAAAGAATGTGAAACCATGCTTCTAAAAGGACCAGGAAGCATCTATTAGGAAAATTAATTTTTTAACAGAATAATTTCTATCGTTGATAGCATTTTTCCAATACCTGCAGGCATATCGGTATCTAATACTATATTTTCAATTTTAGCATTACCTTTGAGCATTTTTTCAGTGATTATGTTTGCAATTGCAACTGCGTTTGGAATTGAGTTTCCTTTGGCTCGAAGAATAGCTTTGTTGGATTTTCCTAAAAGAGAAATTACATTAATTGCTTCCATCATGACTGGCTCATTACGAACATTGAAAATTGGAAGTTCTTCTTTTTTAACTTCAGAGACAGTTGTCGATAAATTACTTTGTTCAGAATCCTCCAATACGTTCAACCCACTAAAAGGAATTTTCTGAGTTTAAAAATATTATCGATGATTCATCCATTAATCAAAGTAATTAATGGGTATATTTTGATAATCACCATTTGGCAATGAACGTCTAATGATTATTGGAATTACACGTTGTTCAAGCTCTTCCATTGCAATATCTAAAGATGTTCTTGCAGTTGGTGGTATTTCAATAAATGGTGGCGCGCCTAATGATAGTTGTAATGCTCTAGCTCCCATTATCCTGGCTTTTTCAAATCGAGTTAATGTTGGTGGACCCATCTGAATTTTTCCTTTACCAGTAATTTCAATTTCTTGTGGTTCATGAATTTCATCTAACTCAATGATTTCTCTTTCTTCAATTACTTTACATTCTTTATCTAATGTTGCTAATTCTTTTTCAGATAGCTCTTTTTTTCCTTCTTTGATCTTTCTATAAGCAGCTAAGGCATCACTCAAACTTTTTCCAACGATTGATTCTTCCTCAACAGTTGATTCTTCCTCAACAGTTGATTCTTCCTCAACAGTTGATTCTTCCTCAACAGTTGATTCTTCCTCAACAGTTTTTGCTTCTAATTTAGACAAGTAACCAAATTCCAAAAACCGGTAATATAATCGAATATGGGAAAAACCCTAGATTTGATGCATTTTTTAAGCCAGACTCAATCCGAGCGTTTATCTATATGCAAATGAGTTGCTATCACGAATGGAACAAAACTCTGTGTCACAAATCAAAGTGATATTAGAGATACGTGGAAAAGCAAAACTCAACTGTGAATTAAAACGACATTTATCACCTAGAACTGTCGGAATCATTTCACGAAGTTTACCGTTAGAGGGAAATGCTCATCGTCTAATATCCGGCATTACATATTTTGAAACATCAATTGATTCAGGAACTGATAGACCTAGAAAAGAATTCAAAAAAGGCGACATTGCATTTTTGCCTGCAAATGGCAGTATTTGTTTTTTCTCTGAGGATGTATCCTCATCAAAAACTATGACTCCAATTGGGAAAATTTTATCAGAAGTCACAGCTTTGAATAACATTAGTTCTGGTGACGTGTTTGTACTTTATGCAGATAATGGTTGATAGATATGATGGCCGCTAAATCCGCCAACTTTCTTAATTGCGCCATCTTTTGATAATTTTTTCAAAAAAGCATTTGAAGCTGAAATTTTTACCCCAAGCTGCCGTGCAAGTTCTTGAACTGTAATTACTTTTGCATTTTTAATAATTTTCATTGCTTGATCTTCATTAACAATAACAGTAATTTCAGCTTTTGAGGATCCCTCTTCTGATTTATCTTTCTTTTTACCTTTCTTTTTATCTCCTGATTTTTTTGATGATTCATCAGTTTGAGATTTTTGTTTTTGTGCTGGTGATTTGTTTTTTGAACCGCCCATAGAAAAATTTGAAATTTTATCCTACTTATAAAGGTGAATTTTACATTCCATTTTTTCACTCAAGCCCATGGGTTATCTCTATATTTTCTAGGTAAGAATTTTTTTGAAATAACCAACTCTCATTTGAAATTTAGTTGAATCATTAATTTTGATCTTTCTCTTATTTGTAATATATTTAATTTAATATTCTAAAATCTTTAAAAATTAAGATAGTTTTTTTGAACAGATCTAATAGTTTAATTGAAAATTTTTCAATAACATATTTCAACTATATATAATCTCAAACATATGTAAAATTATGGGAATTGTTGCTAAAGGTGCAAAATGTAATGTAAGTGGCTGTGGTGAAGATGGAGCACGTTCCCTTAATACAACTAAAGTAGAAAATGCAGGACTCCAAGTTTCATCCACCGGAAAAAAAACGGTTCTCTGTAAGGCTCATTATAAAGAATGGAAAAAAGAATCAAAAGATGATCGTGATCTTGAGAGAGCTCGTTACGATAAATTCTAGTTTTTCTTTCTTTGTTTTACATTGTAATGCTTTGAAGGATTGTCTTTCAAATACACATCTTTAAGACTATCATAATATTTAGAAAGTTTTTTGTATAGTCTCTTTGGTTTTCTTGATTTATTATTACTAAGTGCGTATAATGCAAGAATTGGAAAAGCTATTGTAGAATCTGTATACACTGTAATCATATCTTGATGTGCATCATGTACCTTTCCCCAGCTTTTTCCTTCTTGCAGTGTTGCCCCTGAGAGCCCTCCTGTATCTGGTCTTGCATCAGTAATCTGAATGATATAATCTTGCCCACCATCGTTTCGTCTTAGTATTTGATCTAAAAGAGGACCCGTTTGCTGTGCAGAGTTTTTAGGGACACCTCCTCCCAACTCTACAATTCCTGATTTTTTAGAATGATATACAATTGCTGCTTGTTCAATAATCTCCCTTACAAAGTCTAAATTGTATACTTTATCTCGTAAACGATGTACAGCTAAATTTAATGCAAGTGAGGAATCTAGTAATGCTGGAGCATAAACTGGTACGTCATATTCATACGCTGTAGCAATAAAACTTCTCTTTGGAAATTTTGCTTTTTTCTTTGTAATTTTTCCCATAAGGTTACAAAATTCTGCACTAGTAAATGGTTTATCTATTAAATTTTCTTTAAACATTTTTTGAACTACTTGATCTTCTGCTTCCAATGTTTCATAGAATTTAATAAAAACATCACGAATTCTAACAATTTCTTTTTCATAGAGTTTCATATCATCTACTTCGTAATGCCCTTGTTTGACTGGAAATCCCCACGCAAAATGATCTTCATGATATACATTTGCCCCTGTCGTAATTATCCAATCAACAAAACCTCTTTCAATAAGAGTTTGAATTATTCCTCCTATTCCAACTGGAGTCATAGCGCCAGTTACTGTGAGGCAAATAACTGCATCTTCTTTAATCATTTTAGAATATAGTTTTGCAGCTTCTCCTAACTTTCTGGCATTATATCCACTTCTAGCATAAACTTCGACAATGTCTTCAATCTTCATCTTTGAGTTTAGTTTTATGTGAGGGATGTCCTTTCCATGAAAGTGATGATGGTCCACGAATGGAAAAAATTCCTACTCTAAATAATACTTGCGACTGGGCAAATTATGTTCTTAAGCGGTTAGATGGTACCTATATTTAGTAAAATGAAAGTTATTGACATTCCAAATCCAGAAAGAATTAACCGACTACCTGATAGATCGACTATACTTTTTTCTGAAAAGAATTATTCTGAACATGGGATTGAAATAAAAAAATTAGAGCTAAGACTTTTTATCGAAAAAACTGATGAAAATCTTGGTCCATATTCTCTGATTACATCTTTTATGGATACAGACAAGGGTTCAATTGAAATGATTTATGAAGAAGGATACCAGGGAATGAATTCTTTAGAGCGCTCTAAAGAATTTCTTATATCAAATTTAGGAATTTCTGGTTTAATATTGCGGTCGGTAATAGCTTTAGAATCTGCATTAAATAGATAATTCCCTGTTGTATTTTCTAACAAACAAGTGGCTTTATTCTTACTTCCCATAGCCTATTTGATGTCTGGTCCAAATAAACAAGAGCAAATAAAAACAATTGTAGTAGACGATGATGAAGATTCTCAAGATTCTATTTGTCAGACCCTTGAAATTGGGGGAATTGATGTAATTGGAAAAGGTTCTGATGGAGAACAAGCATATCAATTATACAAAAAACTTCATCCAGATATTGTAATTTTAGATATGAATATGCCAAATTATGATGGAGGATACGCTCTAGAAAAAATTACCCAGGATTATCCTGACGCAAAAGTAATCGTAGTGACTGCTTTTACTGATTATACATTCGAAAAAGCAAAGGCATCAGCAATAGTTACAAAACCGTATGATTTTGAACCCTTTTTAGATACGATAAAAAAAGTGGCCGCAGGTAAACCCATTACTCCTGTTATTAAATAATTTATTCTAAAATTCCAGTCGTTTTACAATTTTATTGTATTAGATACCTTTATTTCAATAACTTTAGAGTGTCAAATTGTGCGTATACTTCAATTACATTGTAATAGTATAGAATACACCCCTACAAAAAAAGAGATCAAGTCTGCAGAAGAAATAACACCCCAAACAAAAAATCTAGAAGAAGTTGTTGTAACTTTTATTTCAGTTGAAGAAGATGATGACAAAATAGTTGCAAAAAAAGCTATTACTGAAATTAAAGAATCAATGAATAAAATCGGCTGTAAAAAATTATTGTTGTATCCTTATGCTCATCTTAGCTCAAAACTTGCCTCACCAAATTCTGCATTATCTATTTTAAAAGAAATGGAATCTTTAGCATCTGATCTTGATGTTTCACGTGCTCCATTTGGATGGACAAAAACTTACAAAGTAGATGTAAAAGGACACCCATTAGCTGAAAACTCTAAAGTTATTACAAAAGATGGTGCTAGCGATGATACTTCTGAAGCAGTAAAATCTGAATCAAAAATCATATCATACTGGTATATTATGAGTCCTGATGGAAACATGCAAGAAGTTGAAAAATTTAATTTTTCAAAACATCCTCAACTTGAAGTTTTAACAAAATATGAAGCATCTAAAAAAAGATCAGTAGACGAGCCTCCTCCACATGTAAGATTGATGAAAAAAATGGCAATTGCTGATTATGAACCCGCTTCTGACTCGGGTAACATGAGATTTTATCCAAATGGTAGATTGATCAAATCATTAATTGAACGATATGTCACTGAAAATGTTTCAAACTATGGCGGATTAGAAGTTGAAACTCCAATCATGTATGATTCACATCATCCAAGTCTTGAGAGTTACTTTAATCGATTTCCTGCAAGACAATACAACATTAATTCTGAAGGCAAACAACTAATTTTACGATTTGCTGCATGTTTTGGTCAATTTCTTATGGCAAATGATTTTCAATTATCATACAAGAATTTACCCCTCAAACTTTATGAAATGACACGATACAGTTTTCGCCGTGAACAATCTGGCGAATTAGTGGGTCTTCGTAGGTTACGTGCTTTTACTATGCCTGACTGTCATGCATTTTGTTCAAATATGAGTCAAGCCATTGAAGAATTTCGTAAACGGTTTGATTTATCCCGCAATGTAATTCATGGATTAGGATTAAACGAATCGGATTATGAGATGGCAATTAGATTTACTGAGGAATTTTACAATCAAAACAAAGAACTTGTTCAAGAAACTGTGAAAAAAATCGGCAAACCTGTTCTTGTAGAAATGTGGAAAGAAAAATTCTTTTATTTTGTTTTAAAATGGGAATTTAATTATATAGATAATTTAGGTAAAGCATCTGCATTATCCACTGATCAAATAGATGTAGAAAATGGAAAAAGATACAATATAGAATTTTTTGATGAACAAAACAAACCACAGTACCCAATAATTTTACATAACTCTCCAAGCGGTGCAGTTGAACGCGTAATCTATGCTCTTTTAGAAAAAGCAGCTAAAGATGCTAAGGAAGGACGTAAATCTCATCTTCCCTTGTGGTTGTCTCCAACTCAAGTAAGATTAATTCCTATAAAACCAGAATTTTTAAAATTCTGTGAAAACCTAGCTGATAAAATTACAACTGCTAAAATTCGCGTCGACATTGATGACAGAAATGAAAGTATAGGAAAAAGAATTCGAGAAGCAGAAACTGAGTGGATTAGATATATTCTAGTAATTGGAGAAAAAGAGGTTAATGCTGCAGAACTTAATGTTAGGGATAGAGAAACTGGTGAAGTAAAACAAATTGCTTTTGATGATTTTGTAGGTCAAATTCGTGATCAAATTAAAGATAAACCTTTTTCGAATCTTAACTCAAATCGATTTGTTTCTATACGCCCACAAATAATGGTCTAGATGCTTTCAGTCACGTTGTCCAGATCAAACATACTAAAGCAGAAATTCATTTAGATTTAATTCACATTAGAAATTCAATGGGAATGAAGATACTCGTAGCCGAAGATAGCCCTTCAGTAGCTTTAGTTTACAAAAAAACTTTAGAAAAAAGAGGACATATGGTAATAATTACAGAAAATGGATTAAAATGCCTTTATCAGTATACTGATGATTACAAAGTCCGTGGGGATGATAAGAAAAAATCATCTCTATATGATCTTGTAATTTTAGATCATAAAATGCCTAGAATGGAAGGCACAGATGTTGCAAAAGAGATAATTGAAATGAACCCAAAACAAAGAATTCTCTTTGTCACTGGACATGTTAAAGACATGATGAAAGGTGTGCGTAAAATAGGTGAACGAATAGAATTAATGCAAAAACCTTTCCCAGTAAATGCAATGGTTCGTCAAGTTGAAAGCGTTAATGTCGCATGGAAGAAAAAAATGAAAAAGAAGACTGAAATGGAAACATGGGATGGGGAAGGATTATCAGAAGCTCTCCAACATTAACTCAACTTTGAATTTATTATAGGGTATATTTTCTACTAGCTTGTGATTGGATAATGAGCTTCCTTGATTTGTACATGAATAAGACTCCTCTAATTAGTAGTCCGAGTGATGATGGTGAATCATCAGCTATAGTGTATGGAATTCCATTTGATTCTACTCACTCTTATAGGCCTGGTACAAGATTTGGACCTGATGCAATCCGAGAAGCATTTAACAATATAGAAATTTTCATGCCACAATTTTCAGTTGATTTAGAATCTGTTAAAATTGATGATTTGGGAAATACAAAACATACTGTAGTTGCGCAAGAAATGTTGAATATGGTCTCTAAAATTACCTCTGAGCTAATCAAAAAAGAAAAGCAGATTATTGCATTAGGCGGTGAACATCTTATCACTTTAGGTACTTATCCTAACTTTCCAAAAGAAACAGGTTACATTGTTTTTGATGCTCATTATGATCTTCGTGACGAATATGCGGACATTAAACTAAGTCATGCTGCTTATTTGAGGCGAATAATTGAGAAAAAAGGCGCTGATAAAATAATCCATGTTGGAGCAAGATCCTTTGTAAAAGAAGAACTAGCATTCAAAGAAGAACACAAGTTAAAAACAATATCTGATTGGGATATTAGACATGGAAATGCCCCAAAACTTGTAAAAGATGCAGTTTCTGTATTTGACAAGTTGTATGTTAGTATTGATTTAGATGTATTAGATCCTGCATTTGCTCCCGGTGTTGGAAATCCTGAAGCAGTAGGAATTACTTCTCGAGAACTATATGAAATGATTAGTTCTCTTGATGAACAAAACATCACAGGTGCTGACATTGTTGAATTATGTCCAACATTTGATAATGGGGCTACATCTTCTATGGCTGCAAGACTAATGTCTGCATTAATAGCTATGAATTTGAAGAAATAATCTTTTTTTCAGTTTTTTCAAAATTCTTCGAATCTTTTAGAAACGATTTAATCAATGCAGAATCTGGATTACTAGGAACATTATTGCTCTGAGATTTTTTTTGGTTTTCTAGAATCATTTGATTGTACATATGTGTAGTTATGACCATGAGTGTTTTTTCATGTATTTTGTTATAGAGAGTTGTATGTTCAAAAAAAATCTACAAGGAACCGTGCCTAAATTATAAAATAGATATTTTATTTGATGAATTTTTTTATATATACGAAAATTAGGGAAATCACGTGTTAAACAATCTTAGAGATTCATTAAAACCACATCTTGAAAAAATAGGCAAAGCATTTGCATCAACTGGCCTTTCTCCTAATTTTTGGACTGGTATAGGAATTGTTTTTGCTTTTGCTTCAGCGATTGCATATGGATTAAATTTTGAATTTGCATTAATTATTGGTGGTACCCTTTTACTAGTTTCTGGATTTTTTGATATAGTAGATGGTCAAGTAGCTAGAGTTACCAGTAAAACCTCAAAGCAAGGTGCATTTCTTGATTCGGTATTTGATAAAATTGCTGAAGTCGTAATATTTCTTGGAATTTTGATTGGTGGTTATTCTGAACCATATTTTGTATTACTTGCAATTACTCTTTCATTACTAGTAAGCTATGCTAGGGCTCGTGCTGAATCACTTGGAATAACCCTTCAGGGTATAGGTATTGGCGAGAGAGCTGAAAGATTATTAGTAATTGCAATAATTGGCATGATTGGGTTTATGGATTATGCAGTAATTATAGTAATCATAATTGCTGGCATCACTTTAATTCAAAGAATTATTGTTACCTCTAAACAATTGAACAAATAAACTAAAAATCATCTACCAAGAAAAATGAGATTTAAGTAATATTCTGTGCAAAATTTTGAACACCTTGTTATTATAGTCATATTTTATGATTTTTACTATGACTGTTTACAAAAAATCACCTACTGCAAGTATGGGGTCTGTTATGGATAGGGTAAAATCTAATCCTCAAACTCCTCATTATGTAGTCAACTTTTTAGAGACTTCTCAGAGCTACTGTGTTGGTTTAGTGGATATTGTTAACTCTACAAAAATCTCTGCATCACTTACACAAAAAAAACTGTCAAAATATTATGAAGTTTTTTTAAATTCTATGGCTCAAACAGTGGAAAAATTTGGTGGCTTTGTAATAAAAAATATAGGTGATAGTCTTTTGTTTTATTTTCCAGTTTCTTCAAAATCATCTAATAGTTATGATTTTAAAAGTTGTTTAGAATGTGGATTAACTATGATAGAAGAACATGATACAATAAACAAATTATTAAAAAAAGAAAAATTACCTTCTCTTAACTATCGAATAAGTGCTGATTATGGAGAAGTTAGTATTATGAAAACTAATGATTCATCAACTATTGATGTATTTGGAGTCCCCGTTAACATGTGTACAAAAATTAATCATGCTGCTCCAAAAAACTCCATAGTCATAGGTAGTGATTTGTATAGAACTGCAAAAAAACTAGATAATTACAAATACCATATGATTGATTCGTATTCGGTAGGTCTAAAATTTATGTATCCAATTTATTCAGTTAGCCGAAAAAACTAACGTAATCTTCCACGTTCTCTTCTTTTTGACTCTGATCTAATTTTCAGAATGCCAAAGTGAATTGCGCATGAAATACAATACCATTTTAAGATTCTAGGAGATGCAATGTATGCTCCTTGTGCACGTAGCTCTTTGGCAAGAGTATGTTCAACTAGATTTAATCTAGACGTTACCTTTTTTGCTTTATCTCTAGGTACCGTGGCACCACAATTTGTGCATTGAATTCTATCTGAAGATCCTTTTCCTCCTTTTCTTCGCCCTCTACTGGCACGTTTTAATGGCATAATGATATACTTTCTATCTTCCTAATATGCTCTTGTTTTGTTACTGATGATTTCTACGCGAGTCTTTTATTGAAATGCAACAAATAGGAATAAGATAGGAACGTGGGAGAACATATGTTCTTTTTAATTCCGTCTGAACCGACCATAGCCCTTTGGTAGAAGTTATTTTGAGGATTTTCCTCAAAATACTCTATCGTTAGTACAAATTCTTTTTAAAAAATTTAAGGCACGTAATTGAATATATGACATGAAAGGACTTTGCCATTCTTGTTTAACTTCAGGTGTTGAATTGGTCATATCTAAAGGAAAAATCCTCTGTACCACTTGCCATGAAAAAATAAAAGAAAAGTAATTATCATCTAAAAATTTGTTATAAGAAATGAAGATTGCTGTTTTTTCACACTGTACAATTGATTCAATTGAATTAAACGACTCAATAACTGAACTTCCAGGAGGACCTGCATGCTATTGTAGTATTGCTGCCAAAAATCAAAAGTTTGACAGTATACTTTATACCAAATTTGGAAATGATTTTCCTAAAGAAATTCTTTTAACAAAAAATATTAATTTTGAAAATGCGTTATCATCCCAACTAACAACTAAATTTAAAATCAAAATAGATGGTTCTGATAGAACTCTATTTCTGTTAAATACATGTGAACCAATAGACTATTCTACAATTGATGCAGATGGCGTCATAATCAGTCCTGCATATCATGAAATAAGCAATGATGTTTATGAAAAAATTCAACATGATTCTAATTTTACTTTTTTAGATCCACAAGGATTTCTTAGGAGAATTGATTCAGAGAAAAAAATTATTTTAGAAAAAACATATATTGATCTTTCTAAAATATCTGCAATTAAAGTAAGTCCTGATGAGCTTTTTTGTCTTACAAATAATTCTGGAATAGAAGCAATGAAAAATCTACAAAGTAAAGGCGTTGAAAATGTTATTGGAACAAATAAACGAGAAATTTCTATGCTTGTTAAAGATAAACTCTATTCGATTACTTTACCTAAATTAGAATTGTTTGATACTACTGGAATTGGTGATATATTTTCTTCAACATTTTGTTGTACTATGTTAAAAGAAAAGGATTTTTTTTGGGCATTGTGTTTTGCAGGAGGGGCAGCACAGGCCGCAATAGAATCTAAAAAATCTGGATTAGATAAGATCCCTTCTAAAGGATCTACTGAGACTAATGCTGCCTATTTCTATAATCAAGTAAAATTCAAACAAGTCTAGTTTTTATTGTACAGACGTTTGTTATTGCTTTGTGAAAATTGGTATATTTGATGCAGGCGTAAATGAATCTGGAGTTAAATCAATTAAACATGAATTAGATAATCTTGGAATTGAATCTTTTCGTATAAGTTCTCGCTCTAAATCAAGTACTGCTGATTGCATAATT
This sequence comes from Nitrosopumilaceae archaeon, assembly GCA_041570395.1. Classification (GTDB taxonomy): domain Archaea; phylum Thermoproteota; class Nitrososphaeria; order Nitrososphaerales; family Nitrosopumilaceae; genus CSP1-1. The sequence goes on along the minus strand of JBFFWG010000012.1, from coordinate 994 downwards.
GTATTAGGAGGAGATAGAGGTGTTCGAAATTATTTTCATGGTAGCTACGATTCAGATATCCCTGTTCTAGGAATTAGCGAATCCGAATCAAGTGGATTTTTAGCACAGATTGATCTAAAAGAATTTTCTACATACATTAATCGATTAAAAAATAAAAAATACAAAATTGAAGAGGTTCCAAGAATTGGAGTAAAAATAGATGGAAAAAACATGTATCCAGTTCTAAATGATGTTGCTGTATTTACTTCAAAGAGCGCTACCTTGATGGAGTATACGTTAAGAGTAAACGATGAAGAAGTTTGGCATGATAGTAGTGACGGTGTGATTATATCTACCCCCATCGGCTCTTCAGCCTATTCCATGTCGGCTGGAGGTCCAGTAATTTTTCAAGAATCGCCAGTTTTTGGAATTATTTCTGTAAATTCTTTAGATGTAACTCGTCGCCCATTGATTGTTTCAAATGAAAGCCTAATTGAAATTGATGATATTTCTGCAAGACTACACTGTGAAGTAGTTTTAGATGGAATTGATAGATACAAGGTCGATAAAACATTAGAGTGTACCAAATATGCGCCTGCAAAAATAATTAGAATGAAGATGGATTCAACTGCTATTTCTGCACTTGCAAAAAAGGTCCATCTTGCTGAAGATCTTCTTAACATGCCACCTAGTTCAAAATTATTATTAAAAATTCTAGAATACGAAGGAGCCATGACTCAGAAAGAAATTACAACAAAAACTCTACTTCCGGATAGGACAGTAAGATTAGCATTAAGTCATCTTTTAGGAAAAGGATATGTTAAGAAAAAAGTTTCAATTCGAGACGCTAGACAAAAAATCTATGAGATTTCTAAATTAGATTAATTTGATGCGGCCTGTAAAAATGCCTTAAAGGAATTTTCTGGATATCCTGGCCTGCTATTGAACTCTGGATGAAATTGCACACCAAAAAAGAATTTGTGAGAAGGTATCTCTAAAATCTCCATTCTTTTTC
>JBFFWG010000011.1:0-38230 GCA_041570395.1 Nitrosopumilaceae archaeon | reverse complement strand
GCTAAAGCAGAAAAACCAAAAGAAGCTAAAGCAGAAAAACCAAAAGAAGCTAAAGCAGAAAAACCAAAAGAAGCTAAAGCAGAAAAACCAAAAGAAGCTAAAGCAGAAAAACCAAAAGAAGCTAAAGCAGAAAAACCAAAAGAAAAAATTGCTAAGAAGTCCACTAAAATAAAATCTAAGGAAGGTAAAAACTAAAAATGGTCAGCATATCTGGTAGTAAAAAACTCAAACGACAAATGGCTCCCAATTTCTGGGGAATTACTAGAAAAGATAAACGATTTGTAATCACTGTTAAGCCTGGACCCCATCCAAAGAATTTCTCAATTCCAACTGCAGTATTTTTACGTGATACCCTAAAAATTGTATCAACTTTACGTGAAGCAAAATCCACAATTTATGATGGTAAGGTAACAGTAGACGGAGTTAAGAGAAAATCACTACATCATGGTATTGGATTAATGGATGTAGTTGAGCTTGATGGTGTTTCAGACATCCATCGTCTAGTTCCTCAGGACTCTCAAATTTTAAAACCAATTAAAATTGAAGGTTCAGAAAAATCAAAAAAACTGGTTAAAGTTACCAGTAAAACAACAATTCGTGATGGAAAAACCCAGATAGGATTTCATGATGGCCGTTCCCTAATTTCTGATACCAAAGTTGATGTAGGTGATTCCTGTTTGATGCAAGTACCTGAACAAAAAATCCTTGAAGTAATAAAATTAGAAAAAGGCTCACAAGTAATTATTACCCAAGGAGTTAATGCAGGACAAATAGGTTCAATAGAGGATGTCAAAGAAGGAACATTCATGCTGCCAAAACGTGTACTAGTTGTATTAGGTGAAAGAAAAATTGAGATTCCTGCAACACTTGTAATGCTAATTGGAAAAGATAAACCAGTAATACAAATTAGATGATGAATATGGCTCAACAAACTCAAAACATAATGAAAGAAATTCGACTTGAAAAAGTTGTTCTAAACATGGGTGTTGGTAAATCTGGAGATATTATTGAAACTTCAAAAAAAGCACTGGATCAAATTTCTGGAAAAAAATCATGTTCAAGAAATGCAAAAGCTACACAAAGAGACTGGGGAGTAAGAAAGGGAGAACCCATCGGCGTGGCAGTTACTTCTAGGGGCAAAGATGCTGTGGCACTTCTTAAGCGTCTTTTAGAAGCAAAAGGAAATCAGCTTAAAGGTTCATCATTTGATGATTTTGGAAATATATCTTTTGGAATTTTAGAACATATTGACATTCCTGGAATTAAATATGATCCAAAAATTGGTATTCTTGGTCTTGATGTTGCAGTATCTATGACAAGACCAGGATTTAACATACGATTAAGAAGTAAGCACAAAGCACGAATTGGAAAATCTCATAAAATTACATCTGATGAAGCTAAAGAATTTTTATCACGTGAATTTGGAGTGAGAATTGTATAATGGCAAAAGATAGATCTTATGAATTTACAGGTAGAAAAAAACACACTTTTGGTAGAGGTTCACGTTGGTGTAAACGCTGTGGCGATTATACTGCGGTAATCCAAAAATATGATCTCTATCTTTGTCGAAGATGTTTTAGAGAAGTAGCTGAATCCTTAGGATTTAAAAAAAATATGTGAGTGAGAAAAGAAAATGCCCGCAACTAATGTCTTAGCAAATCTGTTCGTAACATTATACAATACAGAATCACGAAGAAAAGGAGAATGTATTATTCTACCTACTTCAAAGTTAGCAACTGAGATTCTAAAAACTTTGGAAAAAGAAGGATACATTGGAAAATTTGAACATGTTGAAGATAAACGTGGTGGCAAATTCAAAATTCAACTCTTAGCAAAAATTACAAAATGTGGAGCAATTACTCCAAGATTCAAAGTAAAAAAAACTGAATACTCTGATTGGGAACAACAATATCTCCCATCATATACACGAGGAATGTTACTCGTTACTACTAATGAGGGTGTGATGTCCCATCATGATGCGGCTAACAAAGGAATTGGAGGATTTTTGATAGGTTATGTCTACTGAGCAAGCAGAAAACTTTGAAACTTCAGTAGAAATACCTGAACAAGTAACGGTATCCCTAAAAAAGAACATGCTTGGAGTTACGGGTCCCTTAGGAAAAACATTCAAAAGTTTTAAAAAAATCCCTGTTTCCATAGAGATCCAGGATAAGAAAATTTCGATTAGAACGTCAGGAAATAGAAAAAAAGAGTATGCTATAATGAATACAGTAAAATCTATTATCCGAACACTTTGTGAGGGCGTTATTTCTGGATATACTGTTAAAATGAAAATAGTTTATTCTCACTTTCCAATTACTGTTAAAGTTCAAAATAAAGAAGTATTAATTGAAAACTTTCAAGGGGAACGAGCAGCTAGGATAGCAAGAATTCATGGTCAAACCAAAGTTGTTTCAAAAGGTGATGAGGTAATTATTACTGGTCCTGTATTATATGAAGTAACACAAACCGCAGCTGAAATTGAACAAAAAACTAAAGTCAAAAACAAAGATCATAGAGTTTTTCTTGATGGAATCTATATTTTTTCAGAATCAAAAAGCATTGAAAAATAACTATATCTAATCTTAGGTATCAAAAATCACATGACTCTGGATTCAGAATTTAAAAAGCAAACTAATAACCTAATAATAGAAACATTATCTCTTTACAAAAATGCTGGAGCTTCACCAAGAATTGGTGATGTTTGGAAATGTGAAAATATTGGTGACTTTTTATGTGGATTTTTTGTTGGTGAGATGGTAGGCTCAGCTCTTAGTGCTTTTCAAGTGTATCATAAACGAGAACCCACTCCTGATGAACACATGGAAATTGTTGGCTTGGTAGAAAATTACACTGAGGAAATTCGTGAATTTTTTGCAAAATTTAATTGATTTTTCATTAATTGTCTAAAACTTAGTAAGGATTAAATCGCTATAGCCAAGGTACAAACCTGTGCCGCCCTAGCTCAGCGTGGTAGAGCGTCGGACTGTTAATCCGTTGGTCGTCAGTCCAAGTCTGACGGGCGGCGCTTTTTATTATTTCTAAATTCGAATTTAGAAATATTGAATATTGGAACCATTTGGTTTACTGCTTTAGACAGGATAGATCTAATATCTGATCGCAGATTATGTAGAATGCAGGAGGTTTACATTGGCCAGAACTAGGAGGGCCAACAGATATTGTGTTGATTGTGGGGCAAGATTGGTGTATTATCCACGTCTTTCTAACCCTAAAGCTCCTAATGAACACAGAATATTGGTATACGCTTGTCCTGACTGCACCGATGATTTTGATAGACCAAAAATGTTCTCCATTAGAAGAAATCTAGTGGAGGAGCCACTAGAGACAGTAGAAATTGAAATTAACCAAGTACGTAAAAAACAAGATTCTAAATAAGTGATTTTTAGATTAAACATCATGTCCAATGAAAGAATTCGTAGTCTATGGTGGATTTTATTGCCTATTTTTTTGGGAATTTTTGGTGGTATAGTTGGATACTTTATTCTAAAACAAGATGATCATAAATTAGCAAAGTTTTGTCTTCACTTGAGTATTGTTTTAACCGTAATTCAAATAATTTCTTTAATTCCTTTCTTCTTTTTAGCTGAAGAATTAGGACAAAATTTTCCTGTAAATGTCTAAAAATTCAACATTTTTAATTTATGCCTAAGTGCTAAACCCTCCAATACTTTGGCAGGGTTTACTCATAATTTGATTTTTTCATAAATGGTGTTTTTTAGGGGGGGTTGAGCACTTGTTCGTAAATATTGCAACCAAGGGTAAAACCACCCTGGTAGCTCAGCTAGAGTAGTGTGATGTTTTATTGTTAGGTGTGATAGCTAAACCCCTGTGTTTTGGGTGGTTTTTCAGGGGATTTTTGAGGATTCTTGGAACAATTATTTGAAAGTGGAATAGGTAATCCATACTAGAAACATCATGTTTTGAAGCTAGTTTGGCACATTCACAATGGTATTAATGCAGAATTTTGATTAAATTTTAATGATAAATAATAAACTTCTTTTTCTTTTTATTTTTCCAAAAAACAGTACTAAAATCTAGACAAATAGCTCCATAATTGGTATATGTGTCAAGTGCAAAAGTGTCTAGTTGATTAAATTAGAAACTACTATGATGCTTTTGATACTATTGTTTGGAGGAATTAAGATTTGAGCATTCATGACTGGTGGTCAAACTCATTATATTTAGTTTCAGATAAGTATGATCACGAGATTTCTAAGGAACTAAATTTCATAGCAAAAACTATTAGCAAAAAATAGTTATTCGTTGATTTTCTAATGTGTGATATTGGATATTATTCAATGTAATTGCTCAGAGTGTGATTGTCACAAAGAATTTGAATCTATATCTAAAGAAGAATTACTAAATGTAATCCAACATGGTAGACTAAATCAAAAACAAATCAAATTTGCCAAAAAACGAATAGGAAGCAAGATATGTGAAAGATGTTTTGAAGGAAAACACTTGAAATCAGGAGAACCCAACTCATGACTAAATTTCATCCGTTTGATTCAAGCTACAAAGGCATTACTAGCTGGATGAATCGTAAAGTACTGTTCTATCTCGGTCTTGGTTTAGTAGCCTTAATTATCTACAGATATTTTTTACAATAGTCTTTTTTAGGATAATTCACTATTTCTCTAACACCTTCTTACTTTCTCTATAATCCTCTTTTCGTTTTTTTTATTTTTTGTAAAATGAACAGCGTATCTTGTATGTACATCAACATGATGCAGTTCTTTAATGAAACAAATACTGTCAATTGCTGCAGTCGTAATGATTGCAGGAATCCTTGGAACCTCTACTGTAGTTCCATATGTTGATGCAGATAGAGACGATCGTAACAGGACAATGGCATTAAGATTCATTGGAGAAGGAACACTCCTACCTGTTGAGGAAAGACCAATTCTAGAAGGACTTGATCCAGAAGTTCAGGCTGTAATTTTAGATCCAGAAACTCTATGCTTTGAGATACCTCTTGAAAGACTAGGTAATGGAAAAATTATTGGAACTGGAATTGATTGCCTATCAAACATCCAAGCTGATGAAGAAACTGGCGCAGTAACCTTGAGCGATGTTGCTGTCTTTAATATCAAAAAGAATGTTCTAGTTAGTGTAGGCGACGTAACAATTCAGCCAAATCTAACTGAAGATCCTAATGTAACTCACATCACCGGTTCATTTCCAACAGAAGATAACATAGTATACGGAACTAAGAAATTCGAAGATGCAAATGGTTCTGTTAGATTGTCTGGAGGAGTTGACATGAGTCAGTTCCCTAACACAATTTTCTTTGATTGCATATTTGTAATCAATTTAAATGAAGACTAGTTCTTCACCCCTTTTTCTTTTTTTAAATTCCTAGAATGTCTTTAAAACAAACCGGGTTACCTTATCACTCATTTCATTGACTTGGGATATAGTATCCATTACTAATTGCTGGGTAAATTGCTCTACTTTATCTAAGACAACATAGACTCCAACTACGACTTTGCCGTCTTCTTTGAATATCTTACTTATTGCATAAATTGAGTTACAATAATCCTTTACAGAATCATGGAACTTCTCCCTCTCAGAATCGGTTAATTTGTTATAACGTAACGTTTGATTATTCTTAAAGAAGACTTTACCTCCTAATACTAAAACTCCAGGTTGATTTTTCGGTTCAAAAATTTCAATTGGTGTTCCAAAAGTTCCTACATTTTTAATTACACTACAAAATGTTGCATCATCAGTTTTTTTGTTTGTAAACTTGTAATTTTCATGTACTAACCAACGTTCTACATTATTTTGTAATCGATTTGCACTACTCATGCCATATGTGTTATTTTACTCCTAAAATATGTATAATTGCACATTTTTACAATTAACGCGATCATATTTTTTACAAAAATTTCACGTAAAGTTTTGTAATACAAAACTAGTACATACACAAATGTTATACAAACATTTGTATCTTTGAAATTTGTTTGTTAACATGCGTAATTACAGCTATTTTGTACCAATTACATGTCAATGATTGTAAACAAAATATTTTTGTACTACAGTACAATATAGTAATTACAAATTAAATTATTTCGATCTTTTTTTAGTCAATATATTACATTATTTACACTAAAACTACTGACTTGTACTACATAAGACGTAAGACTATACGAAAAATAAACAATGGCAGCTTCAAAAGCAAAAAGAAGTGCTGCAGCAAGAAAAGCTGCACGTACTAGAAAAAGAAATGCGGCAGCCAAAGCAGCAGCAAGATCAGCTGGTGCAAAACGTCGAAAACGACGTGCCGCATCCAAAAAAGGCGGTGCCAAACGTAGAAGCCCAGCAAGACGTAGACGAACTGCTGGTGCAGCAAAACGTAGAAGCACTGGTGGAGCAAAACGTAGACGATCTGCAGGTTCAAAACGTAGAACCGGCGGAGCAAAACGAAAACGTTCTGCATCAAGACGAAGACGTCGATAAGCATCAAAGCCTTTATTCTATTTTTTTTAATTATCCTACTGTAAAGTAAATTTTTATTTAGAATTACTATGTTAATTTATTATATTTCAAAATTCGAGTTTAGAAACATATTGATGCTATATTTCAAATAAAGCCACAGGTAGGAAAAATAATGTTTCTAAATTCGAGTTTAGAAACATAATAATTAGTTACTCTGTATTCATCTTCAATTCAGGTAGTACAAACACCTTTTCAGGCAGGATTTTAAAGATTATTCTTTTTTCACCCGGTTGACGAAATGGATACTTGTCTTTACCAATGTATTTTTTTGTAAGCTTGTCAGCATGTTCATACTCATAATCAGGAATAATTTCTACAACTTTACCTCTAATAGTTGTCATGTCTAATGGATTATTATTATCAACTACTGAAATTGCCACACGAGGATCTCGAAGAATGTTTTTGTGTTTTATTCTGCCTTCAGCAGTATTTACAAAAACATATCTATTATCATAATCTGCCCATACTGGAGATAGTTGGGGGGAACCGTCTTTCATAATTGTAGCAATAAAAACTAAATTACGTCCTTCAAAAAGCTTGATTACTTTATCATTCATATTATTCCCCAAAAATTAATTTCTCCAAATAAATGTTAATTTTTTTCTAAGAATTTTAATTGCTATATTGCCATCTCTATTTTTTTCAGAGACAGAAAAATCATGTACAAGTAATCTCATCTCTTGTGTTAACTCTTGTTTTTTGAGTATCTGTTTAGTTTTTTGATTGTGACAACCTCTGCTCATAATTGAATTTTCTATGTGGAGTACTTTAGTATTTACTCTAATTTACATCGATATTATTTCGATATTTTCATTCATGCCTAATCCAATTTCTGTAAGATATGATTTTAGATCTTCAATGCATTTTTCTGGCACTGCTATACAAAATGGTAAGTAAGTTCTTGTAGCTCCTTCTATTAACATTACAGTATTTCCAAAATCTTCAAATTGCTCTCTAGTACGATCATTGAATAGATTTTCACATGTCTTGGCTTCTCCAATGTAATAGTTATCATCATTAGATTTTTGTGCAATTACGTCTGGCTCATGATTTCCTATAATTTCACATTTTTCAAATCTATCATACGCTGCAGAAATTATTTTCAATCCTTTTGCTTCAAAATGATCGATTATTGCTTTGACTAATTTTTTATGTTCATTGTTATTCATCAAATCACACAAGAGGTACGAAAACAAAATACTATTTAAAAAATCTAATTAAAATAAATTAAAAAAGCAACGGAACTTAAGACCGACAACGGTTGTACATCGGTGACAGTTCCAGATGCTTATGTTTACTATTACTCATAGAGTGATTTGTATGTGCTAGTATCACTTTTTTGAACAGACAGTCAGAATTGGCTTACCTTATGGGAGTAATATGAAAAACATGAATACTATATTAATTCGTCAATCTCCCACAGACCCCAATGCCCAACATTTTCGTTTTTGGGAGATCTGGCGGATTTTATCAAAAATTAGACTAAATTATGGGCAATGTTATGATTTTGGTGTGGGATTAAAGGAAAAATTACTAGTAGTTGTACCCTTAGCGATCTTTGGAATCATAATTTTCGGCTTCGCAATTTTTAATATTGTTTGTAAAAACGCTAACAGCATATTTGATTGTTAATTCAAATTTAGCATGAATTTTTTAACAAAGTGAAATAATCAAAAACATGGCCAAACAACAAATTGATTTGATCGTTTCAAAAAAACCAAATGATGTACAATTAAAGAAATTAAAAGAATATTTCAAAGATATGCCCCTAGAGGAAATTTTAGCTGGTCTAAAATTTGCAAAAAATAGATGGACTGCAAAGGATGCAGGAGTTCTTAAAGTTGGAAGAAAAAGTATCATCCAAAAAGAAGTTCATTCTGTAACAAAAGAACAAGCTCAATGGAGACTAAACAATTGGAAAATGATGATCGCAAACTATCGACGACGAGGATATAGCTACCCTACAATTTCTCGAATTAAAAAAATCCTAATTCAAAAAAGTAAGAAACGTTCTAGATAGTAGACCTTTCTCTTCTTTCTGATAAAATATCTTCTGGTAGATTTGTTGGAATATCTGGGATGTTTTCCTTTGTCTGTCCTTCTATTACTGCTTGTGCTTCTTCCAATATTGCAACAGTATCTGCATTACCTTCATGTGTTAATAGTGTAGTATCTTGCTGTCCAACTGTTGAACCTGATAATACATCACCTAATATCTTTGACAAGTCCTGCATCGATGAATTAGCCTGTGGCATTATTCCTCCTAGCGAAACTCCTAATCCTTTGATGACTGACATACATGGACTGAGTGTTACTACTACATCTCCTAATTCTGAAACTGTGTTTAATCTAATGTTAATTTGTTCCATTGAAAGTTTTGCATTATTTACCATATTATTCATTTTTCTAATTTCCTGAAGTTCTGTTGCATAAGCTTTAGCATATGCATGGTTATTTGATCTTTGAGCTTTTACAATTTTTTCAAATATCTGATCATTCTTTTTTTGAAGTTTTTCTGAAATATTTCCTAATTTCATAATTTGTAATTCTAATTTCTTTTGAGCGTTGTCTATTTTATTTTTTATTGGAGCGTCTGGTTTAACTTTACCAAATACTTTTTGAGATAATCCTTCATTTCCATTGTTACTCCAGTTACTCAATGAACCCAAATTTTTCCAAATTAGACTTTAAAAATTAGTTTTAAACTAGGTTGTATCAATGCCATATGTAACCATAGTTACAGGGGTTAAGAGTTACAACAAATTCTATCCAAAAGTAAATGTGTATATCTCAAACCCTGGATTGGAAACTAGTATCTCTAATGTATGGGATGCTGCCTCATCTGATGTAACAATATTGTATAATCCTGGATCTTTTACCTGTATTTTACCATCTGAAATATCCCCTCCTGCATATTCTGTACTTATTGGATTCCCATCTAGTAGGATTGTAAGATCTCCTTTACCCGCCGTTACAATATTTACTTCCTTTGCAAAATAAGGCAATTGAATTCTTCCTTCATCTGAAACAAGTTGCATACTTCCTTGCAAATTTTTCCATGTTCCTTCAAGATGGAAATAATGTAATTTCAAATCATTTGGTAAAGAGTAAGTCACATCATTTCCTGGATTAAACCCCTCTGCATTTCCCAACTGGTTACGTCCTGATGCAAATTTGTATCCGAAATACAATTCAGGAGTTCTAAAACTAGTATGTTCAAATTCTTCTAATTCTACTAATGACTCTGCTGCTGCAATGTTTAAGCCTAATTGAGATGCACGTTCTTCTAAAAGACTCTGAATCACTTTTTCAGTTTCATCATATTTTCCTTCCCCAATATGATCAAACCGGATAAAACCTTCATGATCAGCTATGTATTTTCTAGGCCAATACCTATTTTCAAATGCTTTCCATGTATCCATATCATTATCTAAAACAACTGGGTATGTTATTCCATTTTTATCCACTGCCATTTGTACATTGTAGGGATCTTTTTCAAATTCAAATTCAGGAGAATGAATTCCTATAACTAATAATCCATCATCTGCATATTTTTCATTCCATGCAGTAATGTATGGTAAAGTTCGAATACAATTGATGCAACTATATGTCCATATATCATATAGTACAACTTTTCCTTCAATCTCTTTTGATAATTGTTCTGGTGTTGTGTTGATATAATGAGAAATACCTACTAATTCTGGTGCCACTTTGAATTTACTCTTATCAATTTTTAGATAAATATCTGATAATGAATCTCTATTTTCATCTAGTATTTCTGAAGATGAATCTGATGTCTCTAGGAAGGTAAAGACTATACCTAAACTTGCAACAATCCCTACTATAATTACTCCAAATATTGCTGCTGTCTTAATTTCTGATTTCATTTTCTTAACCTAATGATATCAACTCATTTACAAGTGGAAAGTTTGCAATGTATGCTAATTGATTAGTAAATACTAGGACTCCTAAAACTATTATTAATCCTCCAATAATTATAGAATAATATTTTAGATATTTACTCATTGAACGAATAACTTTTGTTGCACGAGAAAAAAATAATCCCATTAAAATGAATGGAATCCCTAGTCCTAAAGAATAAGCCAATAGTAAGTAAAATGAAACAGAAGGTGTTGCAGCTGCTAAGGTAAGAATAGTGCCTAAAATTGGTCCAACACATGGAGTCCATCCTGCTGCAAAAGCTAAGCCAAATATGAAAGATAATGGATAGCTTGCTTTTTCACGTTTAGGAAAAAATTTCTTTTCAACGTTTAATCTTCTAAATTTAGTTGTTAATAACAAAAAGACTCCAAATCCTATTATGATAACTCCTCCAATTTGATTAAATCCTGTGATTAATTCATAGGAATATCCTCCTAACGTGCTGTTAATGATTACCCCTAATGCAGAAAAAACTACCGAGAATCCTAACACAAAGAAAATTGAGTTCAAAATAATATTGGTTCTATTAATTGAAATTGTTTTTGTACCATTTTTCTGGTTAAGATCAGAAAGAGTAGTTCCTGAAATATATGCCAAAAATGCAGGAATCATAGGTAAAATGCATGGGGCAACAAATGATCCTAGTCCCGCCAGCGCTGCTACAGCTATAGTTACTTCTGACATTGTGTTAGATTGTCATTTTTTTTATTAAGGCTTGTTCCAAATTTCTTCCCAATATTTCAATTCGTTTTTATCCTTGTTAGTTTCGACTTTTCATCATGAATAAGCGATTTATTATAGTTGGGATAGTTTTAGGCACAGCTGTGACTATCGCATTTTTAATCGGTTCCCCGATGATGGGTGGATTCGACATGCTTCGCTGATTTAACTCATTTCAAATTTTCTAGCGGCCAATTCAAAAACATTAAGAGCCTTTTCAATATTATTTTTAGAAAGTAACGCAGTAACTGAAATTCTTATGCGAGCTTTATTTTTTTGCACTGTAGGATATCTTATTGGTTGCGCAAAAATTCCATTATTAAATAAAAATTTTCCAAATTCAAGCGCTGTTTTTTCTTTTCCAATAATTATTGGTATGATATGTGTTGAAGAAGAAAAATTATATCCTATTTGATGTAATCCTGAAGATAACATTTCGACATTTTTCCAAAGCTTTTTTCTTTGTTTTTCTCGATTTGAACTAAATTTTTTTAAAGAATGTTCCACAAGTGATGATGGAAGAGCAGAGGTGTAGATAAAAGATTTTGATTTATTTATCATTAGATCAATAATATTTTTCTGTGTTGTCACATACCCTCCAAAAGAGCCCAGTCCTTTGCTTAAACTACTTAGATACAAATCAATTTTTTTTGTAACTCCAAAGTGATTTGGAGTTCCCTTTCCATCTTTTCCAATGGTAAAATCCCCATGTGCATCATCTAGTATTGTAATTGCATTATTTTTTTCAGAAAGATCAACAATTTTTTTAAGATCTGCAAAATCTCCATCCATACTAAACACTCCTTCAGATATGACAAATTTTCGTTTTTGATGATGACCTAGTTTTTTTGATAAATCATTCATGTCATTGTGTTTGTAGATTGAAACTTTGGCTCCTGTAAGTTTACATGCTTCTATTATACTTGCATGGTTTAATTCATCACTTAAGACCAAGTCATTTTTTTCAATTAGGGTAGATATAGCACCAATGTTTGCCATATATCCAGTTGGAAAAATTAAAGAACTCTCTTGCGATTTGTGTTTTGCAAGTGTTTTTTCTAATTTTTCAAATGAGACATCATTTCCTGAAACAAGTCTTGAGCTAGACTGCATTTGACCTGATAATTTTTCTGAAATCTTTATTCCTAGATAGTCATTTGAACAAAAATTGAGAAGTTTTTTATTTTCTATAGTGATATAGGCTCCATTTACCTTCCCAAATCGAATTTTTCGGTATAGATCTTGCTTCTTTATGTTTTCAAGTTGAGAATTAACAAAAGCCGGTTTAGGCTTCAAGATTAATCTTCTTTATCATTTCGAGGTCTTTTTTCATTTCATTTCCATTTAGAGTTAAATATCCAGCACTAATGATTCCATTTGCACCACTAAGCAATAATGCTTCTCCATCATCTTCTAAGTTTACTTCTCTTCCACCTGAAATTTTGATTATTGCTTTTGGTAAAATGAATCTAATTACTGCAAAAGTTCTAAGAATCTCATCTATTGGAAGAGGAGTTTGTAATTCTAATGGTGTTCCAGGAAATGGTACCAGTAAATTCATAGTTACTTCTTCAGGATTTATTTTTGCAAGGTCTAAAATTAATTCTAATCTTTGCTCTCTAGTTTCTCCCATTCCTATAATTCCTCCAGTACATAGTTCTAGTCCTGCATCCCTTGCAATTTTTAATGTGTCAATTCTCTCTTGATATGTATGAGTGGTACAGATTTCTGGAAACTTTGATCTTGCAGTTTCCAAATTATGATTATATCTTTTAACTCCTAATTTTTTTAGTTCTATAGCTTGCTGTGAAGTTAGAAAACCAAGACTACATTCAACGCTTATCCCCACATTATCATTAATCTCTTTAATAATCTCACACACTTTTTTGAAATCAGAATTCGTAGGCTCTCTCCATGCAGCAACCAAACAATAGGATTGTGCACCTTCATCATATGCCTTTTTTGCTTGTTTTACTACTTCTTCTTTAGAAAGTAATTGGTAATTTTCTACATCAGTATTAAAAAAAGACGATTGACTACAAAATGAACAATCTTCACTACAGTAGTTTTTCTTAATGTTTGATAATTGTTCAACATCCACAGTATCTCCTTGAAATTTTCTAGTAATTTTATTTGCGCTATCAGAAAGTGCTTTTAATTCCAACTTTGAAATATTTAGTAATCTCTCTACTTCATTTTCCAAAAGCGGCTGTTTTTTGAAAACTTTATTTTGGCAATATAAAATAAATTGATAATCTGAATTCATTAATTTTTAGACCAAAAAAGGGTTAATTAAGATTTTAGAAGCGTTAACCTAGATTCAAACTGAGGTTTACCTTTTTTATTACTATTCGTTCATACAAAATAGATGCAAAAAATGAATAATTCAAGCCCGGTTTGGCATCCAAACACACAGATGAAAGAATGGACCCAATTTGATAAAATTGTGAGAGGTCGCGGGATGTGGCTAATTGATTCTCATGGAAATAAACTCCTAGATGGTGTTGCTAGTATGTGGTGTAATGTATGGGGACATTCAAAAAAAGAACTAATAAACGAAATAACTCGACAAACCAAAAAAATTCCTCATTCTTCATTTTTCAATCTAACAAATGAACCTGCAGAACATCTTGCAAAAAAACTAACTAAAATATCTCCTAACATGAAACATGTGTTTTATTCAGATAATGGTTCAACTGCTATGGAAATTGCATTCAAAATCGCTTTACAATATTGGAAAAACATTGGAATTAAAAATAAAACTAAACTTGCGTCATTAGAAAATGGATATCATGGAGATACTTTTGGTGCAATGTCTGTTGGATATACTCAACAATTTTTCTCAAAGTTTAAAGATCAACTATTTTCAACAAATCAAATGCCTGTGCCAAATAAGTATCGAACCCCTGAGGGCTATTCATTTTCTGAATATCAAAAACACTGTCTAGAAAAAATTGAAATTCTATTATCAAAAAACAAAAAAATTGCAGCTTTTGTTATGGAAAGCGGTGCTCAATTAGCAGGAGGTGTAGTGATATACCCTCCTAGGTTTCAAAAAAAAATAAGTCAGTTATGTAAAAAATACAATGTTCTTTTAATTTTAGATGAAGTTGCAACTGGTTTTGGACGATTGGGTTCACTAGTAGAGTACAAGTCTCAAAACAGTATTCCAGATATTGTATCATATGGGAAAATGCTTACTGGTGGATACATTACATTAGGCGCTACGTTAACTACTAAAAAGATCTACGATGCATTTTTAGGTAAATTTGAAGACAAAAAACATCTTTTCCATGGACATACATTTACTGGAAATCCTATTGCTACTGCAGTAGCTACTGAAAATTTAAAACTTTATGAAAAATATAATTTAATAAAAAAAATCCATATCACTTCAGAAATTTTTGAAAAACATAAAGAGAATTTTTATCAACTTGATATAGTTGGAGATGTACGAACTAAGGGAATGTTGATGGGAATAGAATTGGTAAAAGATAAAAACCGCAAAACACCTATTACCACAAAAAAATCAATTAACAAAATAATTTTTGAAGAGGGGAAATTAAATGGGATTTATTTAAGAACTCTAGGTAATATTGTGATGTTAGTGCCTCCATTGGCAATTTCCTCAAAAGAATTAGAATTCCTACTTGACAGAACTTTTTTGACGATAAAAACAGTATCTAAAAAATATGATTTTAGGCATGAATAGTATGGGGGGCTTTTCTCATTGAAGCATCTATTCATAACTGGTACTGATACTGATGTGGGAAAAACATTTGTTACTGCAGGGATAGCTGCGGCTCTCAAAAAACTAGGCAAAGATGTAGGAATAATGAAACCATTTGCTGCAGGTACTCCACAAAAAACTGGATACAAATCAGAAGACGTTCAATTATTGACAAAAGCTGCCCAAGCAAATGACGATGAAGGATTGGTAAATCCATATTTTTTTGAAATTTATGCTTCTCCTTTTACTGCTACAAAAAGTCTTGGAATTCAATTTGATGTAAAAATTGTATTGAATAGTTTCAAACAACTAGCTTCTCTACATGATATTATGCTTGTAGAAGGAATTGGTGGGGCAATGACTCCTATTTTAAAAAATTATTTTGTTACTGATTTAATTAAAGAAATGAATTTAGAAACAATAATAATCACAAGTTCTAGAATTGGAACTGTAAATCATACCATTTTGACATGTAAAATGTGTCAAAACTATGGCATAAAAATTCGTGGAATAATTATTAATGTTTTAGATTCTAAAGGCTATCCATTAGATATTCTTAAACGAGATCTTGAAGAATTAACAAACATTCCTGTGATTGGCTCAGTCCCATACATGGAATCTATTGATTTAGATAAACTTTCACAAATTATAACTGATACTATTTCTCTTAAATCATTATTTGAATAAATTACATCAATTATCTATGATTTGATAAATTTTAATTTACTTTGTTTTCGCGAAGAATAAAATTCATTTATATCATCTAAAATATTACTAAATGAATTTTTAGTATTTTTAATTAGATAGGTTCTATTTTCAAATTCTAAATCTTCATTTAATACTAGCCATATATTTTCTTTAACCGGATGTATTGTTTCTAAATCTAAAATTCTTTTTATTATCTGATTTTTATTGTTTGATTTTGGGAAAACAATTATCAATGAATCATTTGGATTTGATTCAAGTGTTTTAAGATCTGGTATTACTATGTCAATCTCTACATCTTTTTGTGATATTTTTCTTTGACTCGGGATAATCGCTAAAGTTAAAAAATAATGCATTAGACTTTCTGCAAAAATTCCTAAACCTTCGTCTATATTGAGACTAATTTGTTGGATTTTAGGAAAGCATTTTGAAATAATCTCTGAAATTATTTTAGAACTATTGTTTTTTGAAATCTCTACCTGAATTTTATTTTCAGTAATATTGGATAGTTCTTGATATAAAATGTCCTTTACAGGTGAATCTGCATCCATGAAACTAAATTTTATTCATTGAATTTGTATCTGCGTTCGCCTTTACTTTCAGGAATGGTCTTTACATCTACTAAAACGAATTCTTCTTTTCCTTCAAGAATACTGTCTGTAGGACCACGTTTATTCTCATGAATTTCTTCATATTCTTCTAGACTGAGTTTCTTTCTTGGTCCTAATTCTGTTTCTAAATTCATATCTTTAACAATTTCTTTGTAACTTGGTTGAATAACACCACTAAACACCATGGCGCTGCTTCCACTTCCATAAGAACCAAATCCAAAGCGTTTACCTTCTAAATCAACTCCTTTTTGGAATTCAAATTCTAACGCACTTCTAAAACCAAGATATAGTGAAGCCGTGTAAAGATTTCCAATCATTGTTGATGCAATTAGCGAACTGGCGATTTTTGCTTCATAAACATCTTGAAACTCTTCTGTTTTTGTAAATAGTTTTGTAAATTCATGATCTTTTGCCATAAATTCTGCATCTCCTAGAACTGATTCTATTGTACCTCGAGGATCCTTTGGAACTGGTTCTTCCATTCCAATTTCCTCAACAATTTTTTTCCATCTGGGTAATCCTCGCCATTCATGTCTTACTAGGTATGCTAATGCCTTTTTGCCCATGTTACTGTATGGAAGATGCATGCAAATGTAATCGATATGATCTAAAAATGACTCTCCTTCTTGTAATTTGATAATACCTTGGGCTAATGCTTTTTTCTTATACGCCATTAACGCAGTTTTTACTTGAATTAGATATAGTAAATTAGAATATTGACCATGAACAATGGGTGTTTCTTTTCCAAATGGTCTGTAAAAATCATATTCGTCTTTAATTGAGGTTGAAGTTACTTTAGGATCAAAAGAAAGTAATCTTGGATTATCATTTAACAACATCGCTACTGCTCCTGCGCCTTGGGTTAACTCTCCACTAGAACCTAAATCATATTTTGCAATATCCGATACAACAACTAATGCACTTTTACCTTCAGCCTCTCCTGCTCTAATCCAATTTGCATTATCATATAATGCATATGAGCCACTAACACAAGCAAATTTTGTTTCAACTCCACCACAGTGTTCAAAAGAATCACTTCCGTAAACTTGTTCAAGCATTCCAATAACATACGAGTTCATTGCTTTTGATTCATCAAATGATGACTCTGTAGAAACATAAAGACGGCCAATATCGTCTGGAGATAAATTATTTTTTTTCATTACTCTCAAACATGCATTTGCTGCTAAACATGCAGGATCCTGATTGGTATCTACCATTGCCATCTGAGATATGCCTAATCCTCTTACGAGTTTTGCAGGATCTACGCCTCTTGCAGTAGCAAAATCTGCAGCATCTACATATAATCTAGGTATGTAGATTCCAATATCGTCTATTCCAGCTGCCATAAGCTAGCCATCTCCAATTCGTACATAAAGGTATTGGACCTAAATTGTGTCACTAATAAGGCAAGATTTAACGATTTTTATAATTTTTTTAAAAATTGATAAAAAACAACTATTTTTGTAATTCTGAATCGAAAAGCTTTTGAAAAACTTCGTATGGTTGAGCACCAGAGATCTTGGTAATTTGATTATCTGGGCCAATTACAAAAAATGCGGGCGTTCCTGTGATCCCAAGATTTCTTGCGTCGTCACTGCTTGATGAAATTAATTGCTGAAATTTTCCTTCATTCATGCATTGGGTGAACTCTTCTTCATTTAACCCAACATTTTGGGCAAATTTTACTATATTTTCTGATGAGGCCCAACCATTATTCTCTCCACCCCAATTGTTATACAATTCATCATGGAATTCCCAATATCTGCCTTGATCATTAGCACAATGAGTTGCATGAGCTGCTACAATAGAATCAGGACCAATTATGGTGAAATCTTTGAAAATGATTTTTACTTTACCAGTTTCTACATAATTTTTAATAATACTCGGTTCTGTTTCATGAAAAAACTTGTTACAAAAGAAACACTGGTAATCTCCAAACTCTACAAGAGTAATTGGAGCATTCTCATTTCCTAGAGATATTGCAGAATTGGATGTAAAAATTGAAATTGAATCACCCACGGGTGGTTTTAATGGATTTTCTTCAAATTGTAATTCAGGGTTAGAATCTATCAAGTTTATTGCCGCAAAGGCTGAAATTATTGAAACAATGGCGATTCCTGCCCCAATACCTAATGATGGGCCATGTAGTCCTCTAGATTCGTTTTTAGATGTTTGGTTAGATTTAGAGGACAATGCCTCGTCAGTACTACCTGAAGATAATTCTTCCATGTTCTAATCGTTGCTATTTTAAGATAAATTTAGTTCTTTGTTTGTGTAATCTAAATAAATGGTAAAACTTGAGAAATAATGTGAAGAAGGTTTTCATAAATGGTTATGGATCTATAGGCAGTCGGATTTCACAATTTATCAAAGATGATCCTGAGATTCAAATTATTGGTGTTGGAAAATATTCTCCTGATGAAAAAGTTAACAAAGCAATTTCTAATGGTTTTTCAGTCTATGTGCCTGAAAAAAAATTGGATTTATTTAAAGAGTATAAAGTTTCTGGAACTATTGAAAAAATATTAGATGATTGTGATTTAGTCATTGATGCATCTCCTTCTGGTCATGGATTTTTGAATAAAAAAAATCTATATGAACCAAAAAATATAATGGCTATTTACCAAGGCGGTGAAACAATTTATGGAGATAAAGCAGTATCTGATTTACTATTTAATTCTCGTTCTAATTACAAAGAAGCTATAGGAAAAAAACATGTAATGCAAGGAAGTTGTAATGTAACTGGCATGGGTAGAATTTTACAACCACTTCGTGAAAAATATAGTGATAGATTACTTCGTTTTGATGTAACATTAGTAAGACGATGGGCTGATTTAGAGCAAACTGATAAAGAAATCAAAGATACAATTGAATTATCTGAGAATCCACATCATGGAGATGATGTAAAAAGCTACATGGGAAAAGACACTCCTTTATTTTTGCGTGCTATTAAAGTTCCAACAAGACAAATGCATTTGCATATTCTTGATATTCGCTTTAAAGATTCTGCACCAGAGATATCCGAATTTTTAGATATCTTCAAAAATGAATATGGTGTTGCGATATTATACACTGCAAAAGGAACAAAAGAAATAAGAGATTATGCTGATTCTATGAAATTTAGTTTTAAAGATACTAACATGATTCACATTCATGCAAATATGCTTGAATCTATAGGTGATACTATCAAAATGATGTATTCTGATGATCAAACTGGAATAGTAATCCCTGAAAATCATCTTTTAATGCAAGCAATGCTATTTGAAAAAAACTTTGATGATGCTATGAAACACACTGAAGAATTATTCCATATGAAAGAAAAGAAAAAATCTCTTGAAGAACATTTTGCAAAAAAATAATTAATCTATTTTTTCAATTCTAATTTTTTCTGGTTTATTTTTTGATACTTTTTTAACTACGATTCTAAGTGAACCCCTTATCCTGGTATGTCTTGTAATTTTTCATGAAGCAATCTGCTTGATGATGCGTAATCATCCCCCTCTGTAAGATTTGTTTTAAAAATTTGTAAACATTTTACTCGTAAAACTAACTTTTTGGAGGTATGGCAAATCTATTGTTAGGATCATTATGATAATCTACTGGCAACATAGCATCTTTTTGCCTTCCTGTAAGAATTCCAATTACCACGTCGTCTTTTTTGATGGTCTCTTCTTGCATTAGTTTTTTAATTCCCACAGGAACTGATCCTGAAGCCATCTCACAATCAAATCCATTTAATCCCACAATTGACATTCCATCTAGCATTTCAGAATCTGAAACCTGTGTAACAACTCCATTAGTGAATTCTAATGCCCTTAATCCTTTGAGAATATTTGCAGGTCGACCAATTTGAATAGCGGTTGCTTTAGTCTTTGGACGGACTCCTTTTTCATCTAAATGTGCATAATATCTTTTAATTAATTCTGTATCTGGATTACCTTTATTCCATCTTAATTCAGTATTTTCAAACTTTCCATTATACAATTCATACAGTGTGTTAGCTCCTTCTGCATTAATTACTGCTATTCGTGGGATTTTTTTAATCCAACCCCATTCATATAACTCCATTAAGCTTTTTCCACAACTTGAGGTATTACCAAGAGCTCCTCCTGGATATACTATCCAATCAGGGGCTTCCCAGTTTAGATTTTCTAATGCTCTAAATGGAATAGTTTTCTGGCCCTCTATTCTAAATGGATTGATTGAATTAACAGTATACCCACCAAATTTTTTTGCATCATCTAGTGATTTAGCAAAAGCATCATCAAAATTTCCATCAACTTGAATTATTTGTGCTCCAAATTGATATGCTTGGCTTAATTTTCCTGGAGCAATTTGTCCCGAAGGAATGTAAACATCACATTCAATGTTTTCATTAGCTGCATACATCCCAGCTGCCGCAGATGTATTTCCAGTAGATGCACAAACAATTTTTTTTGCATTAACAAGTTTTGCATGAGTAACAGCTGCTGCCATTCCGTTGTCCTTGAAGGAACCACTTGGATTGTATCCTTCCGGTTGAAGTGATAAATTATCATTTGATATTCCTACAAATTCTGCTACTCTTGACATATGGTATGGCTTTGATTGCCTTCCTTCTGCTCCATCTAATGATACTAAATGATTTGAACACTCATCTAAATTACCAGTATCGATTTGACAAAAATTCAATAATTCTCTAAAACGCCATACCCCACTTTCATTGAATATGCTGCCTTGGGGATTACGTCTACTATAGAATAACTCCTTTAATGCCCTAGAAGGAGTTTTTCTATATTTAACGTCAAGTAAATGTCCTTTTTCACACTCTAAAGTCCCTGATTTTATAGAATACTCTAAGCCGCAATTAGGATCTATGCATTTTAGATATGCGTTTTCTTCCAACGTTGATACGACTAGGCGTTGTAATTTAAATTTAAAATCTCTTGATTCTTAAATTCATAAACCTTGCCAATTTTTATTCGCAAAATCCCAAACTTTTAGATTGCCTATTTTTTAAAATTGAATAACTTTGGTTGATTTTGAAAATTATTTGAACAGTCTTTTGTCACAAATTAAAGATTCTGTAAAAATTATTGAAAGCCTAAAAGACCAATCTGGAGATCTAAAAATTATTAAAATAGAATTGGCAAAAATTAATGGGTTATTTCAGGTAATAGTAAACAAGCTAGAGTCTATTGATGATAGATCCGATAAATATGTAGATTTATCTTCTGCAGCAAAATCTTACTTGGAAAACTATTCTTTTGAACAAGAAATCGAAACAATGGCAAAATTATACTCTGATGATTCACATAGATTAAGAAACATTCGAAAATCCATTTTAAACACTTTATATGATAAAAAATTACTAGAAAAAGTCGATTCTATAATGGAGAATTAAATTGATTGAGAAAAAGAAAAATTGTATTATTTGTGGTTGTCAGGATCATCGATTAATTGGGTGCATCAACCATAAATCCAAAAAATGTAGCTGCTTTAAATCTCAAAAGATAAAATGATTTAAGGATTGCACAGTTTACATGATTTTAAATTTTCTAACTCTTTTTCTGCTAGTAAATATGTGGAAAACCAATGATAATTAGAAATTTTATTATTTTTTATTAAATCATTTTCAAAAATTAATTTACAGTTTGTAGTGTGAATAACAGGCATTGTTCCTGAAAGTATAATAACAAATCCATAGTTTGACTCCTTAATTTTTCTAAGCTCTTCTACACTTTCTATTTTAACCATAT
Organism: Nitrosopumilaceae archaeon; assembly: GCA_041570395.1. Taxonomy (GTDB): domain Archaea; phylum Thermoproteota; class Nitrososphaeria; order Nitrososphaerales; family Nitrosopumilaceae; genus CSP1-1. The sequence goes on along the minus strand of JBFFWG010000011.1, from coordinate 16,262 downwards.
AGCAAAATTATTAATCTTTTTTAGATTTAGGTCCTGATCTAATATGGAAATTACTGCAACATTTACATTCATTTTTAAGACATTCTTTCTCCGTATAATGCCCACAAATACCACATTCACATCCTTTATTCATAATTATTCCATGCAATAACAGAATATAAGGAAAATTACTAATTTTTTTCTGATATTATACTCAAATAGTAATGCATTTTTGTAATCTTATGTGAGTGAATTAAGAATTTTTAGCAATAAAATGAACAAAAGTGTATCTAAAGATTACCTGATGGATAGCCAGTCTCAAATGAGATTACTTTTTGGTTTTGGATTTTTTGCCTTTAGTTTTGGATGCGACTTTTTTCCCTGTGGTTTCTTTTGCGTTTAATTCTTTTTCCATTTCTGCAGCCTTGTCATCAACAACTTTGATGATTTCTTGAATTAACCCATCTAGATCACTATCTGATGCTCTAGGCTCTACTGCATCGGCAATATCATTAATCGTACTTGAAATCTCAGCACTTACTTGTTCGAAGCTTTCAGGGTCTTCATAGGCGGCACTATATAGTGACTTTAGGCTATTTACTTGGTTAATGATTTGATCTGTGAGGACAACTCTAAAATCATTTCCATTAACTTCGATCTCTTTAGCACTCATAATAGAAAATTTAATTTTCTATCTTATAGGTTTTTTCGCCAATAATTATTATTCTTGAAATAACCTAAATCAAAAAATATTGTCTATTTTTTAAAATTCTATATAATCTAGAGCAGCAGCATCGCTGATTAAAGTAGTGTGTCTTGAATTGACTACGTACCCATTTTTTATCTCTTTAGTGGGCACCCATCTATTAGTAGAAGAATAATTCCGTTTCTCAGCTATTTCTTTTTCAATATCTTTAATATTAAATTCCCCTTCCTCGACTTGCTGTGATTCTAAATGCTTTATGGTTACTAAGATTTTGTTAACTTTGACTCTATCTCCAAATTTCCATTGTGAAGGAGGGGTTTCATCTGAAACTTCAATTACCTTAATTTTCATTTCTTTTTTTCCAAAGGTATCATGACTGACTAGTACCCTTTCGTCAACAAACTCTTCAAATCCCATGATATTCTATATTGTCATTTATAATTAAAGAACCATTCGCTTGTTTTCACCGAATCATTAAGAGTTTTTATATCAAATCGGATGGGAACCGTGCCTGTACTGTCGATTTTTTACGGTCAGTTTTTGTTTACAAGTGTTCTAATCGATATCTTGACCACAATGTGGACATTTTTTATGTTCTGGAATAACTGGTTCAGCCATTTCTTCTGTTTCTAAAGTAAGACATACGTCCCAAGGGCTTACTACGATGTCCTTATAGATAACATAAGGGTGCTCCATCTTATTCATAACTGAACATAGTTTGTCAAATTTTAGATCTTCAGTTATTACCTTTATGTGATCAAATGTCACCTGATTAATAGGAACTTCCAAAAAGTTTTCAATATTTGTTTGAAATTTTATCATTCTTGAGAGTCCTTCAATTACAGTTCTATCACTGATAAATTGATTAGAGTTAACTAGAAGGAGTTTACGTGTTTTATTTTCAAACATCAAATCAAGTATCTTGCTAATTGGTTCATCTCCTTCAAAAGTAATAATCTTCTTTTTGGGCATTGATGAAAGAGAAATATCTGTTTTGTAGTTCAAGCCAACTTCAAGCATTTTCCTTGCAGATATCGGAGAATGCTTGCCACTTTCATTTGGAATAAAAGCAAATGCCCTTCTGGAGGCTTTCCATTTTTCCATCAAATCCTTGAATTTTGTTTTCTTTTCAATTATTGGGACATCTTTATAGAAAATTTCTTCTACTTTATGATGATGTTGAAAATCACGGGTTGGGTTTTTTCGTAAATGATCCAGTATATCATAGCCACCTACAATTCCAAGCGGTTTGTCATTATCTGTAACTATAATGGAATCAACTGTAGATTCTAGATGCTGAGCACACATTTCTGTTGCAACCCAAACCTCTCTTTGTTTATCAATATAAGCACAAGTAGTATCGGTTAATGTTTTAGGAAATAGTTGCTCTAAGGTTAATTCAGAGACGCTTGTCATTTCTGTTGAGGGTTTCATATTTCTACCTTATAATAAGTTCTATACGTTTGATTCCTATAAAATGAGAACCTAATTTTCAAATATGATAAAATGATTTAACGAAATTGGCCCTGCCAAGGTTTGCAACTATATCGTCGCTATTTTTGGTTCCATAAACCAAATTCTATTAAAGAATGATTCGGTGTTTTGATTTAAAGGGCATCTCATAGTCTTTTAATAATAATTTTTTACGTTTTCCGTTAACTAGGGCATATGTTTTTCCATCATACGTGCATACGCAATCTACGATTTTTTTAGATTTATCCCAAACTTTGTAAAACTCCCTTAGTTGCCTATTTTCATATTTTCCAACTCCTATTCTTTTTTTTGATAAGAACTTGAATGCCAATACTACTTTACGGGTTTTATACAACTCAAAATGATTCGTCCAATTCAGGCATCGAATAATTTGATCAAAAGGAACTTGAAGTGTAGTGCCTGTACCTGATTTGGCTTCTATAGTAAATAGGGTACTGGAGTTATTGCTTACTGCTAAAACATCAGGTAGTGCAACGCTTGGCGAACCTAGTCTAAATGCTTTCCAATTATCTAAAGCATTGAATCTTTTTACAAGCGAATCTTCCCAATTATATCCTCTTTGTCGTCTAGTCCGTGCAACTTTTTGATTTTTTTTCTTTAGAAGCGATATAGTTTTAGAATATGGTTTTTTTGAAAAGCTTGCCCGATTAGAATAGATATTTTTTGTTATAGTTTGAATTTTTACCATTACTATTACTCGAATTTTTATGATATAGAACAGTAGGTCATTATACCATTACCCAAGCGTAAATTCGGGTAATGAATTAAGAATTTTCACTATTGAACTTTGAAATCCAGACTGTTTTGCAATTAGGATTTTTGAGTAATTTCGTAAATGTCTGATAGAAATTACAAACAATTTCTTAATTTCTTAATTAACAAAATATCTATGGAACGAGGACATTCATTAATTCCTTGAATTATGGATAATATCTGATTCGTTCGTGCCCTCGTTCCATTTTTTGTTAAATCTTGTGATTAATTGAAAACTAGATCAAAGGAATAATTATTTAGCAGTAATTTTAAAGAATATTTTATGTCATGGGAATCTGATATTTTCGTTTGCAGTTACTGTGGGAAACAATTTCCTAAAGATCCAACAAAGTTGGCTCTCCATATTCGTAACAAGCATGAAACGGTAAGAGGTTATATTAGCAATGTTTCTTAAACCATAACTAGCATAAAATTATAGTTTTTTCCATCCATTTTACAACTTTCAAGTTTTACTTTTTTATTAATTTCTGGAGGTTTTGATGTAGTTTGAAGTGTACCCAAAATTCTAATCTTTTTTTCAAATTCTGCTAGACAAAAAAATACATCATTGTTTTTAGAAAATTCTAAGATAATTCCAACCCCATCTGACTTTCGCCAATTTATCTTTCCAAAACAATGACTACAATAATTACTTGGAGGCCAAATAACATCATTACATCTCAAACATTCAGGAATCATAAAATTTCCTTTTTTTAATTCTGATTCAAAAAAATTCATGATTCTAGCAACAAGACAGTACTTGATGTTGCAGCGGCAGACATGTTGTGAACCAAGCCAATATTTGCATTCTCAATTTGTCTTTTTTCTGCACCTCCTTGTAGTTGCTGAGTGGTTTCAATTACTTGGGCAATACCTGTTGCTCCCAAGGGATGCCCTGCTCCAATCAATCCCCCTCTTGGGTTAATTTTTTTATTTTCAGTTTCATAAAGTTCTTTTACATATTTTGCACCATTTCCTTTTTCAACTAAACCTAGATCTTCAACTGCCATTATCTCACAAACAGTAAACGCATCATGAACTTCTGCCACATCGACATCTTTTGGTTTCATCTTAGCCATTTCGAATGCAATTTTTGAAGCCTCTATTGTGGATGCCATGCTTGAATAGTCTTGACTTTTTGTAAAACCAGCTGATAGTGTTTTCTGACCAATTCCTTTAATCCATATTGGAGTTTCAGAAATTTTTGAAGCAATTTTTTCTGATGCAAGCAATACTACAGAAGCTCCACTACATGGTCTTGAACAATCAGACACTCTAAGATCTTCAGTTAAAATTTTTGAATTCATTAATTCTTCTACAGAATAAACTTTGTTTGAGTATGCAAAAGGATTGTATTGTGCATTGTTATGATTTTTTGCAGAAACTATAGCCAAATCCTCTTCTGTTGTATTGAATTTTCTTTTATGTGATTTTGTAAAAATTGAACCCCAAAAAATTGGATGTTTGTATTCTCCACGTGAGCCATCCCATTCTAAAATTTGTCCTGGGCTGTCACGTCTTTCTACACCAACTACTAATGCAATCTCTCCAAGACCTGAAGCAATGTACGAATACGCAGATACTATACTATTAGTTCCTGAGTTACAAAGACTTTCAACAGTATGAGCTGCTTTAGGTTCTATTCCTGATAGTTCTGAAATAATGGCTGCCAAATATTTTGAATTATCATTAGTAGATACTAAAACAGTATCAATGTCTTTTTGACTTAGATTTGGATTTTGATCAAATAATGATTTAGTAGCATCAAGCATCAAGGATTCTATAGGAATTTCTTCTTTTGAAAATTTTGTATTTCCATATCCTGTTATAGCTACACTATTCATTTTCTATCTGACCACATGTAGATGTTAACAAATTAAAGGATTCAGCAACATCTCCAACTGGATTAAACTGAATTATTGGAAGGTCTATTCCTGCTTTATGAAATTTCTTTAATTTCTGTACACAGTCTTCAGGAGTTCCATATACACAAAGTTGTTCTAGCATGGATTCAGGAACCTGCTCATGGTTTGATTTTAATCCTGATTTTTTATATTCTTCAAAGATATTTCTAGTTTCATTTTCAAATCCGTTTTTTGCCAAAAACTTTCTATAAATTTCTCCAACTGAGATATAAAATGCTAGAGTCTTTTTTACACGCTCTATTGCTTTATCTACATCATTTGACATGCAAGTAATTAACTGACATGAGACATCAATTTCACGCTTTGATTGCATTTTTTTAATTGTACTTTCAAGTTCGGATAATGGTCTTAGATAAAATATTACTCCATCTGCTATTTCCCAACAAAGATCAACCATTTTTTGATTTACCGCTGCAAGGTATATTGGAATATTTTCTCTTGTAGGTTTGATTAATAATGAAAAATTCTTCAAAGAGAAAATCTTTCCATTAAAATCAATTTTTTCCCCTTTTAGGGCTTTTTTAATAATTTGCACATATTCTGTCATTCGAGTTAAAGGACTTTCAAAATTATACCCATGAAATTCTTCAACAATAGGAAGACTACTTGTTCCTAGTCCTAACACCAGTCTGCCATTAGAAATTATATCTACAGTAGCTGCGCCCATGGCGATTAATGTAGGACTACGAGAATAGATGTTAATAATTGATGAGCCAATTTTTGGAGTTTTAAGTTTATTAGATACTGCACTTAACATTGAAAAATTTTCCATACCCCATGTTTCAGGAATCCAAACCGTATCGGGATTGTAATTAGATAATGTTGAAGCACAGTTTAGAACTTCGTTAATAGATAAGACTGAACCTAAACTATACCCTAGCCTCATAAGATATCTGAAATCAAGTAGGTCAGAAAAATCTATCTCTTAAGCAAAAAGTGAAATTTCATTGAGTCTGGATATTATCCCATTACATAGAAAGTATTAGAAAATGGCATACCAACTTGATGAATCCAGTCATCCCTTTTGGGAGCATACAAACGAATATGCAGCAGCAAGTGAAGATACAGAATTCATGGGCGAAGTAGCCTATGTTTTAGTAACACTTTACAAATCCGAAGTACCACAATAACTGCATATCATTTATTTTTCTATTTTTTGACTATCTAATTCTAGTTATTTTGCTACAAATTTTATGAATTTTCTAGACTTGATTTCTAATGCACATTCTTCAACATCCTTATAGGAATCAATAGAATTCCAAAATACATTTCTAAATTTATTTAGATTTAATTTTCCTTTTTTTGCATAATTGGGAAAAGTAGTTTTTTCTATATCACCTTTTTTTGGTAAATCTTTTACTAAATTTTTAGTTAAATGGTAAAGTCCTGCATTCATCCAAAGATCACTGACTGCTTTTTTCTCACTGAATTTTGCTACTTTATCATCTTTAACCCCCAATACCCCAAATTTTGTTTTCAATGTAATTGCTGCAATAGTATTTTCTTTTTTTAGTAGTTTTTTAATATCAATATTGGTTATAACATCACCATTTAATACAAAAAATGATTTTTCTTTAATATGACGTGCTGCTTGTTTAATTGCTCCACCTGTACCTAAAGGAGTTTTTTCTTTTGAAAATATTATTTTTATTCCAAAATTATTTTTTATTTTAAGAAAATTTTCAATTTGCTCTGTTTTATACCCAGTACAAATGATGATAGTTTTTACCCCAAATTTTTTCAAATAACGAATCTGCCATTCAATGATTGGGACATTATCTAGTGAAATTAGTGGCTTTGGAACAAAATCAGTTATTGACTTTAATCTTTTTCCTCTACCTCCTGCCAAGATAATTGCTTTCATGTTATTAACAAAACTACGTCAGTCATTAATACTTTAAAAAATATCTATTGTTGCAACTCCAAGATAGTATCCTACAGCTGTTAGCAGTGTACTCCATGCACAAGATCCTATGAATGTAAATATTAAAAATTTTTTTGGATTCATACTAAAAATGCCTGCAGGAATTGAAACAAGCTCCCTAATCCCTGGAACTAATCTTCCAAGTAATACTGACTTGTCTCCATATTTTTCAAACCACTTATCTGCTTTAGTTAATTTTTCTGGATTTATTCTTGCATACTTCATGTATTTTGCTAAACCTGTTCTTCCAACCTTTAATGCAATAAAGTATATGACAAATGCTCCAAGTGCAGCTCCTGACCCTCCTGCCATTCCTACTCCAAAAATATGAATTACAGACATTTCATTTTGTAATACAACATAGCCAGCTAAAGGAAAAACAGCTTCACTTGGAATAGGCGGAAATACTGTCTCAATTAGTGCAGCAAGAAAAACTCCTGGATAAAGATTATCTGAAACTAATGCAATTATCCAATCGATAAATGCCTGTATTTCAGTCAACTATGTTTTGGCTCCGTCAAGTAATAGTGTAATTCCGTATAACATTCTACACAATAATCATTTTCATCAGTATGTTCACATTTGTGGATTTTTTTAACATCTTTTCCACATTTAGAACATAATGCCATTTTCAATAATCTATGTTTTAGATTTTTTTAATTTTATTGCACCAAGTGCAATAATGAATGCCCCCACTCCTACTAATGGACCAGCTTCTGCCATTGCATTTCTTCCAGACTCTAAAACTTCAGGAGATGGCTCCATTCCAATTACCACTGCCCCACCAATTAGAATAAGTATTCCACTAATAACCAACATTATTCCAAGCATGCTTGATTTTTCTTTTAATGAAATGAAAAATGAAATAATTGGTAAAATTACAGCAGGCATTCCCAAACCAATTCCACGTGCCATGTGATCTGGTCCTAGAAATCCTTCTCCCGTGCCTCCTCCTACTGCAACATCAGAGCCATAAATTACTAATAATGCAATTGAAATCCCGGTCATAACCAAAGATGCCTTTAACATAGAATTTCTGATTTCTCATTAACTAATAAATCATGAACATAATTTGTTTTACACTTGTATCTGATTTTTAGAAATTAATTTTGATCGGTAATCTTACGTACGTGTATCAATTATGGTAAATGGTACAGATTCAATCACTCTGCCATCATTAGTTGAAACCATCATTTCGTATTGACCTGTCACAGGATTACAATCTTCTAATGGCATTGTTCCTGCATCAAATTCTTCATTTTCACAAATATCTTCAGCATTTACTGCATATAGAACAAATGTGTTAAAACTAATTAAGGAATTTTCGCTATTAGTCATTACATTAATTGTAGACTCTGAAACAATTTTACCAGTTTCGGATTGGACAATTTGCATTACAAATGAACCATCATTTGGATTAAAATTAGAAAATTGAGTCCATGTTCTAACCATTCTATCTTTTTCCTCCCATAGCAAATCGATTTCAGAATTGCCCGTAGATGTTAAATCTATTTGAGGCTGACCTGCAGCATATGCCATAGAAAATGTAACTGTGGCAAAAGCTAGTAATACTGATAATAATGGAGCTCTTGAAGTCATCTCTCAATTGAGATGATTTTTTCTTTAACATAACGTCATGTGTGTGTCAAATTACAACACAATTTTTTCAAGAGTATATAAGAAGAATTATTGTATGACTATAGATTCTTTGGGAGTCTTAATAGAAAAGTAGTTGGATGATTTTTTACTGATATGCTTCCTCCGTGTTGTTCTACGATACTTTTACAAATTGAGAGACCTAATCCTGTTCCCAATTGTTTTGTAGTAAACAGTGGATCAAATATTTTATTCATATTTTCAGGCTCTATTCCCGGTCCTGTATCTTCAAATGCAACTAGTACATCGCTTGCATTGTCAATTATTCGTATTCTTACTTCTCCTTGGTTTTCAACTGCTTGAATACCATTTAATAAAAGATTAGTAAACACAGCTTCAATTTTTCTATAATCGCAATTAATTCTAACTTGCTCTTCATCTACACTAATTTTTACATCATTGGGTATAGTGATACCATCTTTTGCATTGTTGATTATATCGATAACTGAATATGGTTGAAGTTTTAATTCAGAAGTTCTAACAAAGTCTAAAACATCATCTACTTGATGTGACATTCGATTCATTGCTCTACGTAATCGCCCATAATACTGAAGTTTCTCTTCAATCTTTAATTTTGGTTTTGATTCCATTATTTCAATTGTATTTTTTATTGTAGATAATGGATTTCTCAAGTCATGTGCCATTCTTGATGCAAGCTCTCCAATAATTGCAAGTTTTTCTGATTTCATCAACTCGGTACTTTTTTCATCTACTTGACGAGATAAATAATCCCGTTGGAGTTCAAGCTCTTTTTCTTTTAGAACAACTTTTTCTAAATTACCTCGAAGATCTTTTGTTAATTTTGTATTTTCCTCTTTTTGTTTTTGTAATTGTATATTAGATTGCTCTAACTCTTCATTTTTTTTGCTTAATGATGATATTAAATCTTGTAAAAAATTTATTTTTCCTTTCAGATCTGAATTTATTTTGATTGCTCCTCCAAACTGTTCACTAGTTTTTGATGCTAGTTCTTGAATCTGCGCAGCTCTTTTTTCTAAATCTATTTTTGCATCATCTAAATCCTTTAGTGCTTTTCCCTTAAAACCCATAAACTCTTCTAATGTATCTATATCTGATTTGGTATCATCTAATGATACATTATCCTCTGATGATTGCAATTCTACTCTTCTTTTTCATCAAGGAATTCGTATTACCATGTGTTTGTTCGATTCTAACAGACCCATTTTAGCTCTAAATTATTTTTAAAATGATGAAAAAAGATTGAAAATTACATCACCAAATAGTAATTGTGCAATAAAACCTGCAGTGATGAATAACATGTATGGTACTCCTGGAGTTATCCAGGTATTTGGTGTAGTACAAAATTCTGCATATTCTGCATGATGTAATACTAGATTCAATTTTTTGCTTTTTCCTGCCTTTTTTTCTATTGAGAAACCATACTTTGGGTTCTTTGCTCTATATCCCAAAAACATTGCAGTGATTTTTTTCCCTAAAGGTTCACTGAATCCTTCAAAAATATCATTTTTTCTTGCAAGCTCAAATACATTTCTAAATAAATTCAAAAACAGTGGAATGATAGAAATCAAAACTGCATTAGTTAGAATAGTAAATGGGGTAATCATTCCATCTGACAATGTAATTTGAGGAACAAGTGCTGCTAAAACTATTATTGCAAAAGCATCTGCTCCTCCAAAGAACCCAATTCTCCAAATAATCAACACAACTGGCGCAACAATTAATGCAAATCCAATATTCATCAAAGCATCTGTTAGGTTTGGCTCAAAAATTAACAATATTGCAGCTAATGCTCCAAAAATCACCCAAACAAAGTCACTAATCTCTCGTTTGGTTACATCAGTATAAGATGCATATCCAAGCATTCCAATTGCTAGAGTAATTCGTAAAATGTTGATGTCAAATGGCAGTTCGATCATTTCTCATTCTCTTCTAAATAGACGTAAGTTTCCTATTTAACGACCTGTTTGCGCAATTGCATGAAAATCTGAATATCCTAAATAAAATAATAAAAAGAAGAAAGTTTGGGGATATGAAAAATCTATTTTTCATATCATGAAGCTAGTACTTTATCGACTGGCTTGGATTTTTTCCACAAGTGTGAACACAGGCTATACATGTTATTGATCATTTCTTGTGAGTTTGTGTATAGAATGGAGTCGTTATCATCATTCAAGTCCATTGTTTCTTTAATAGAACCTGACATGATTAGTTGACCGCCTTCTTCTACAATTACTCGGCTTTTTGATGGTAGTTTTCCTACTCTAGTCTCAGTAGCTTTTAGTCTACTGATTAATGGTAGTACACTATCACTTGTTGTATCAGTTAATACTTTTACCTCTCCTCCATTTTTCTTGCATAATGCAATTTTTTCTGGAATTGCGGTATGGTACATTCTGAGGATGTCTTCGGCAGTTGTTACGATGTAGATTGTTTTGGAAGATTCTTGTATCATTTTTCCAATTCGCGAGTATATGTTTGAGCGACCTTGGATTATGGATATTGAAGAGACTTCGGATACTTGCTGTGGTCTGTTTAAATCCTTTAGATCCTTGACGATTTTGTTTGATAGTTTCTGCATTGTAGTGATTTCATCTTCTTTGCGTTGAATGACTGATGTCAATGCGTCTGCAGGCTGTACTGCCTCACAGATAGTTGGGTTTGAAAACGTAGTAGTAATCAATCCCATATCTCGTAGTTTGTTTAGTGACCTGTATGCCTTGCCTCTGTCGATATCTAGTTTGGTAGACATTTTGCCTACTGTCAATGAACCTATTCGTAAAAGGCCCAAATACATGGTGGCATCGGTCTTGTCAAGGCCAAAGTATGATAATTCAGTGAGTAGTTCTTCTTCTATGTTCATATCTCTTCACTTCCCTCCATTATGACCTGGGTTGTTCCTGCTTTCGCAGAAGTTGTGTTGTTTTTTGTTGTGACCATTATTCCCGAGTTTGTTTATTTCGTGCGAGCTAATCAGTAGCAGTATGTTATTTTTTGAACAGACAAAATTGAGGCTAATTATGGGTCATTTATGGGGATTGGCTGTTTTTTGGTATGACGAAATTTCATCATTTACAATTATAACCATATGACAAAATTGCCCAACATTGAGAAAGATCAGATTATTCATTGCTTGTAGTCTTGATGGATACATTGCAAAAGAAGATGGAAGTGTAGACTGGCTTCCACAAAATGGAGATTCTGGATACGAGCAATTCTACAAATCAATAGACACAGTATTGATGGGTAAAAAGACATACGATCAAATTCTAACATTTGGGAAATATCCATACAAAGACAAATTATCTTATGTTTTTACTCGAAACCCTAATCAAAAAAAAGATGAAAATGTAGAGTTTATTTCAGAGGTTGAAGAGTTTACACAAAAATTAATTTCAAATTCAGGGAAAGACATTTGGTTAGTCGGAGGTTCTGACACAGCTTCCACTTTTTTGAATCTTAAATTTGTGGATGAACTCATCATATCGGTGATTCCTGTAGTTCTAGGCAAAGGGATACCTCTATTCACTAACATTAAGGAGGAAATAAAACTAGAATTGGTAAAAACAACAAAATATTCAAAATTAGTTGAATTAAGCTATAAAATCTTGTAAATCTAAATTTGTATTTACTTTACACCCAAAACCTATTTTCAAACACTAATGTTTTTCTAATTTAAACAGATTCAAATTTTATAGACTTTTTAATTTGTTCTACTTTATCTAACAAGTTTTCAACATTTTCAGACTCTTCTACATCAATAATGTTGATGTGGCCTAGTTTTCTTTTAGGTTTTGATTTAGTTTTACCATACATTTTCAAAAAAACTCCGTTCTGTTGAGGGATGATTATTGGTTTGTATTCTCCTTCGAAATCTTTTGGTCCTAAAATATTGTACATTATAGCATGATGAACTAATTCTGTACTTCCCAACCTCAATCCAAGGATTGCTCGTAGGTGTTGTTCAAATTGAGATGTCTTACTTGATTGCAATGTGTGATGACCTGAATTATGTACTCTAGGAGCAATTTCATTAATTACAATCTCATCATTTTGTGTTACAAACATCTCTATTCCAAAAACTCCTGCACCTTTTAGAACATCCATTGTTTTTTTAGCAACTTGTTCTGCTTTTTCTATAATTTTTTTATTAACTCTTGCAGGAGCTATTGTAGTTCTTAGAATATTTTCTTCATGAATGTTTTCAACTAGTGGATATGTTGCAATTTCGCCTTTGGTGTTTCTAGCAGCAATTACTGATACCTCCATCTTAAAATCAACAAATTTTTCTAGCATCATGGCTTGGTTGCCAAAAGCCTCATAGCCTTTTTTCAAATCCTCTTCTGAATTTATTTTAAAATTCCCTCTGCCATCATATGCATCTCTGCGGGTTTTCAATAAAGCAGGGTAGCCAAATTTTTCAATTCCTTTTTTCAAGCCATCAAGTGAATTAATTTCTATAAATTCTGGTACCGGTAAATTATTCTCAGATAGGAATGTTTTTTGAAGAAACTTATCCTGGATTGTTCTTAATGTCTCAGGAGATGGGTTGATTTTGACCCTAGATTCCATGGCTTTTAAAACATCTGCATTTCCAGATTCTATCTCATATGTCAAAATATCAGATTTTGATACAAGCTCAGCAATTGCTGATTCATCTTTAAAATCCCCAACAATTTGTTTTGCTCCAACTTGAGATGCAGGACATCCTTCTGTTGGATCTAAAACTATTACATCTGAAATTTCATCTGACAGATTTTTGGCAGCCTCTGTTAGCATCATTCCAAGCTGGCCCCCGCCAATAATTCCTAAAACTTGTGCCATAACTCGAGTTCCTATCTAGGATAAAATAAGTTAATAGTTTCTTTTTGATTTTTATGCGTGTTTGGATGATGACCAAATAAATTCAAAAAGCAATCTCATTGAATAGATCAAAGGTTTTGAATCAGTCCACATTGCTGAAATGTTTTGAAGTGATTGCCCCTCTTTTTTGGTAAAGAAGATCATCTCCTTACCGTCTTTCATGATAAAACAGAGTTCATCTTTTAGATTAGCTGGCATACATTTGATTTGTTTTTTATCAATATTTTCAAAAATGTACATCGTTTTTTCAGTACATGATGTAAGGATTTTTGATTTACATTTTTTAGGAGTAAAGTTATCTAAGAAATCTGAATGATATAATCTAAGATAGTCTTTTTCAGACCCTAAAACAATAATTTCGTCTTTTGCTTCAGAAACCATCTCATTTAATTTAGCATTAATTGGGTTTGCACCTTCTAACATCTGAAAACGATTTTCTGTCGATTCTACTTTTTCTTTTAGAAACTCAGGTATGCTATCCCATAGTTTGATTATTTTTTCCTCTTTCCTCTCTAATGATTTGACTCGTTCCTTTTCAGCATTGACTAGGGTTTTGACTGCTTTGTTTAGCTTTAATGCTGAAAATTTTATAGGATGCCCAAATGTGGCTAGAACAATTCCTTTCTTTTGTAATGCAGCTAGTAATTGATATGTTTCCGTTCTTGCAATCTTTAATGCCTTACAAACCTCAGGAGCTGTTTTAGAACCATATTTTCCTAAGAAGATGTAAACCTTGGATTGATTTTCAGTTAAATCAAATTTAGAAAGCTCTTCTCTTAGCTCATCTGCTGATATTTTATAATCATGTAAGCTAGAGCCTGAGCTTGAATCAAATATCGTTTGTTGTGTTCCCTCTTTCATTATCGTTTATGCCGATCAGTCTATCGATTACAAGATCTTAATATCGTACAAAGGTCAACTAGTTTTGATCGCTCTGATCGGATCTTCGATCAATTTATGCCTAGAATTGTAGTAATAGGCATGATTTTTTACTCTGTTTTATAAACACTGAAATTACTTGATTTATTCTCATTTCTCATGCCTCTTAGAAAAAAAGGAAAACACAAACGTAGAGCTGATAGTAGTGCTGATAGAAGACGGAGAAAAAATTCTAAACGCGGAAAAGCTAAAAGCAGATAATTTTATTCTGCATCAAGGTTAAAAACTGCCTGTGGTTTTGATTTAATGTGGCTGGATATAACAAAAAACCTCTAGTTGGAATCATCATGGGTTCTAGTTCTGATAGTAGAATCATGCATGCAGCAGCTGAAATTTTAGATGAATTTGGTGTATTACATGAAGATCAAATAATTTCTGCTCATAGAACTCCTGCAAGATTAGAAGAATATGCCAAACATGCCGAAAAGAGTGGGTTTAAGATAATCATCGCAGGGGCAGGAGGTGCAGCTCATTTGCCAGGGATGATTGCCTCGCATACAATAATTCCAGTAATAGGAGTGCCAATACTAGTCTATAATGATAAGCAAGATAAAAAATCTCAAAAACACAAATTCTCAGCATTTGGGGGATTGGATTCATTATTATCGATATCTGAAATGCCGTCTGGTTCTCCAGTAGTTACTGTGGGAGTAAACAAGGCAGGAAATGCAGGAATTTATGCTGTTAAAATTCTTGGAAACGAATTTGCTGATTTAAAGAATAAACTAAAACAGCACAAACATGACCAACATCATTCTGTTCTAAAGGAATCTGATGAACTCAAAAAAATAGGCCTTTCTAAATTCGTTAAGAAAAAATTCAAATAAAATTATGTTAGAATTTTGAAATTGATATTTTTATTCTTTAGATGAGATATCAATTCATCAGCATGTTTTTGTCCTTCAGTTTCAAGACTCAATGTTACTCCAGCAGAACCTGCAGCAATCTCTGAGCTTAATCTATCATGAACTACTTCTACAATGTTTACACTAAGCGAAGCAATTTCATCTACTAGTTCTTTTAATGCTCCTGGTTTATCTGGAAGTAAAATAGATAATTTTACTAATCGTCCCATATGGGTAAGACCTTTTGCAACAATTTGTCCTAATAGGTACATGTCTACATTTCCCCCACACAAAATCGGAACAACTTTTTTTCCAGGAGCTGGTTTTGCTTCTAACAAATATGCTAAACCGGCAGCTCCTGCTGGTTCAACTACCATTTTTCCTCTCTCCATTAGTAAAAACATAGTTTTTACTATCTGGTCATCATCAACTAAAACAATTTCATCGATTAATTCTTTAATTATACTGAATGTGATTTGGCCAGGTTTTTTTACAGAAATTCCATCGGCTATTGTCCTTTCTCCTCCTACAGATTGTAATTCTCCAGATGCTAACGAATTTTTCATGGCTGGAAATGATTTTGATTGAACTCCAATTACCTTAATTTTAGGATTTTTGGTTTTAACAGCTAGTAATATTCCTGCAGCTAATCCTCCACCTCCAATTGGTACGTAAATTTCATCAACATCTGGTAAATCTTCTAAAACCTCTAACCCAATTACTCCTTGGGCAGCTATAACTTGAGGATCATCAAATGCATGTACGCTAATTGCCCCAGTTTCTTCAGCAATTTGTTTAGCTTTCATCCAAGATTCATCATAACTATTTCCTTCAAGAATTACATGTGCTCCATATCCTTTAGTTGCAGCTACTTTTGCTGGTGATGCATTTTTTGGCATCACTATTGTACATGGAATGTTTTCTAAAGAAGATGCAAATGCAACACCTTGTGCATGATTTCCTGCTGAAGCTGTAACTACTCCTTTCTTTTTTTCTTCATCAGTTAATGATTTTATTTTAAAATAAGCTCCTCTAATTTTAAATGACCCTGTTTTTTGTTGAAATTCTGATTTTAGGTAAATCTCTGAACCACTTAATTGACTAAATATTGGTGAATACGTTAGTGATGTTTTTCAAATAACATCCACTCTTATGGAATTGGCTTTGACTAGATCTTCATATGTCGGTGTCATCGGATT
>JBFFWG010000010.1:0-42199 GCA_041570395.1 Nitrosopumilaceae archaeon | reverse complement strand
AATAGCAGACTCTACACCGATAATTCCTCTGTGGGTATGTCTATGTCCTTTTTGAATAAGGTTCATTAGTTTTGTAATGATGTGATATGGGTATATCCTAGAGTATGTTCGATATGATCGAACGTGGTTTTTTGGGAAAATTCTATTTTTTAATCAAGTCTAACTACGAAAGTTGTTTACTAAAAAGTATTTTAAAAATTCAGGTTTGACTATGATCGTTTAATTTAGACAAACAATTACTAAAATCATCTTTTTTATGATCACAACTATGCATAATTTGCAAATATCTGACTTTGAAAGTTTTAAAAATTTTGCGAGGAATGAAATTTGAATAATCAAAAAGATCTTATTAATTCATTGTCTCATTTTGGTTTAGAAAAATCAGATGCTATAGTGTATTTGGGTCTTCTCCAAATGGGTTCAGTCACGGTAGGAACAATGTCATCAAAATTAGAAATTGATAGGGGAAAAGCCTACAGATCTCTAAACAAATTACGAAATTTGGGTTTGGTTTCAACTACATTTTCTAATCCTACAATATGTCAAGCAGTTAATCCTGAGGAAGCCTTGACAATTATTATCCAAAGAAAGGAAGATGAAACAATTACTATGCAAAAACTTGCAACAAAAATTGTAAAAGATCTCAAACAAATTGCTCATGAACCAAATGTTTCTGAAGTCTCCTCATTTTCAATTATTCAAGGTCGCTCAAATATTTATGCAAGAATTGGAAAATTTGTCCAAGAAGCATCAAAATCAGTATATCTAGTGACTACTGTAGAGGATATTTTGAGAATGTATCACACTTCAATTCCAGAAAAAATCAAAATGTGTCAACAAAATGGTTGCAAGGTTTTCTTGCTTACAGAGACTAAAAGTGAAAATCTTTTGCCTCTTGTTGAAAGACTTGGTGCAGATGAGACTCGAATTGGCAAGCTTCCTTCAAAAAGTAGAATGATTGTAGAAGATGAAAGTCAGCTAATAATGTCTGGCTCTATCAAAGAATCAATGAATCTAAATGATGAAAATGATTCTATTTTGTATACAAATTCTTCAGAGATGATAAACAACATGTTTAGTCTTTGTAGCCACTTGTGGAAAAAATCTAAACCAATTCAATTAGTTAAAGCAAAATAAATTCACTATTGATAAACTAGATGAGGCATTAATGCCTAAGATATTTATTTCAATATTTGAAATTTTTTGGAATTAATTGAATCGAGGAACTGATACTTTATCATATTCACTAAAAAATTGAAGTCCAAATTTATCTGTAAAAGCTAACTTTGCTTTTCCATATTGAGTAAAGCCTGATCTGATATCAGAAGTTTTTATCTCCCCAGAGTATATTTTATTATTATCATTTACATCACCAAATGCAGAAAATGATTCAACATAGTTAGATTTTCTTATCGAAAAAGCATCAAGATAAAGAATTCTATTTCTGTCATCTAGTATAACAATTGAGATGGTTCCATCAGGAGTAAGTGCTTTTCTATTAGCGTCAATTAGTTTGAATTGAAAATGATACGAATCAATATTATCATGTCCTTGAACTACAAAGTCTTCAATTCTATCTATTTTAGGCCATATAATGAGATCTTTTGGTAGAGGTTTAATTTGAGGTTGAATAAGAGGTTTCTTTTCAGGATCTATTGTTAATACATTATTTTCAACTAAATATTGTAATGCATCTATGAAATCTTGATCAGCAATTTTTCCCTTACCCCACCATGAAGTTGTGGTTTTAATTAAAGACACTACAGTTTTTTGTTGTACTTCAATTGCATCAAGAAATATTCCTTCAGAGTCAGATTCATCATGTATTACACATTCATTTGTTATTTCATCAAGAACTAGTCCTGGACCACATTCAGGTTCTACATTTGCAGATAATGGAATTTCAAGTATTTTATTTTTCAATAAATATTGAAAAGTATTAATAAAATCTTCATCATTAATTTTATCTTCACCCCACCATACTGCAATCATTTTAATCCATGAAGGAATGGTTTGCTCTTGTGCGTAAATTTCTTGGGAAAAAGTAGATGTTATACCAATTGAGAAAATCATTAAAATTATTATTGGATAATGAATTTTTTTCGAATTTAAATTTCTATCCAGTGTAAACATAATTTTATGATTTATTTTTAAAATTCTATCTCATATCCAATATTATGTTCAGAATGAACATATGATTTTAGATTTCTTGAATTTGTTCTTGTTTAGGTGCAGGAGGAGTATTTTTGATTTTAATTATACCTTTTTTCATAAGCATGAATCCCATTAAGACTATCATAGCAGGAACTATGATGATGACTGGATCAATCCCTCCAATTTCTGGTTTTGTATATTCTACTTGTTCTTCTGCAAATGCTACAAATTCAGAAGTAGCATTCACTCTAACTAAATTAGTGATTTCAGATGGAGAATAGTAAGAACCTGAAACACTTGCTTGAACATTTACTGCTTTATCAGAGGTAGGAATGATTGATGCTATAGCTTCACCTGAAGCACCTGTTTTTTTATCTGATAATTGGAGAATTCCCCCATCGATTTCCCATTTAACTTTCATACTAGATAGTGGAACATCATTTTGCTTGGCAGAAATTTTTGCGGTAAAAACTTCTCCATTTTCAATTATTTCAGGCGTATCAAGAAATATAGTTGGTGTAAGACTTGTTACTTTAACATTAGTACTAGTAATTGGAAATCCCTCTGACAAAGCAGAAATTTCGGTAGTACCTCCTGCTTTTGGTCCTACATCAAATAAAGTAAAGTATTCTCCTTTTTTGATTGTGGCAATAGAAGGAACTTGAAGTAACCTTTCTTCGTTAACAACAAAATTTATTTTTACATCCTCTGTTGCAAAAACTGGAAAGCCTTGAGAATTTACTAATTGTATTGAAAAGACATCATTTGTTCCAGTAAAAATTGTTTCAGAATGGTCAATTACAATATTTGCTGGTTTTAATAATAGACTTTCAAGTGTTACTTGAGCATCTTCAACATCATTTACTGTAAATTGTATAGTTTCTTCACCATGACCATTGGCAAATGTGTTTAACATAATTAGATCATCACCTTTAGTAATTGATTTAGTTTCTATATCAAAAATATCATTTGGTGATGAAAATAAATTAGTATCTTTTGGAAAACTTGTAACTTCATCATTATCGGTAAGATATACTATAATTGGAAATTCTGTATCTGCTAGGATTTTATCTATTAATGGTTCTGCAACTAATTTATGAGACTTTTCTTCAGGACCAAAAATTTCAACTTTAGTAGTAGTTGCTGATTCATCTTCTACTTCTGCAACTGGATTTATTTCAAATTCATTAGCATCAACACCGTCCGGAATACTATGCCCCACCTGAGCAAAAACTAGAGCTGAACCTGAACCTAACGGAAGAAATACACGATCAATTTTTAGAAATTCATCGTGTGAAGAATCTATATCTATTTCCAAATTTTTATCAGCTACAATTGGAAATCCTGCCTCATCTTCAAGGTGAATTATTCCAATTAGTTCCTTATTACCAGTAGTAATAATTGGCAAGCCTTCAAATTTTACAAATCTATCTCCTTCATTTGCAGGAATGTTGGGAATTTTTTGATCATAAAAAGTTGCTTCAACTGTTTGAGTATCTAAGCTTAAAGGATCTCCAGAAGTTATGGTAACCAAATACTCTCCGGTTTTACCACCTAATAGTGTAAAAGTGTCATGACCCCAATAGGAACCTTTCTTAATCGTTATAGTACCTACTGATTCACCAAGAACTGCATTAGGACTTATATTTTGATTACTAAAAATATTATTAGTTACTTTGTATTTTACTAAAATGTTTTTATTTGCAATTACAGGTTCGTCATCACCATCTTCGTTTTGAAGCATTACTATTAGATGAACTGCTGCAGAATCTGTAAATGTGTTAACCCTCTCCTGAAGTAAATGTAATTTAACTTCTCTTTTGTTCTCTTGTTCATCTACTGTAATGTCAGAACTCTTAGCTTCCATTCCTTCTGCTGTTGCATAGATGTTAGTTTTTCCTGTAGTACCAGAATCTTTAATTGTAAAATGACTACCAGTAAAATATTCACCTTTTTTAATTACTAGATTTTTTTGAAATACTTCAAGCATATTGCTATTAGCTGGACTGAGTAAAACATTAACATCTTCGGAAGCTCTTACAGGAAATCCATCTACATCAGCTAACTCTACTGAAACTAAACCTCGAAATGGTCCATCAGATGAAAATGTATCTGGAACGACCTTAACAAGAAGTTGTTCTTGGTGTAAGACATTTCCAAAAACAGTTACAGGTATTTCTATTGAATGAAATCCAGGAGCTGCAAGAAATAGTTTTGATTCACCAGCTTTAACACCTTTTAATGTAACTTCTGAAACAAATCCTGATTCACTATTTTTGACCGTAAGAACTCGAAGTATAGAAGAGTCTAAACTCGTAACTGTTAGCCCATCAATTTTTTCTGGTACAATGCTTGTTCCTTGTTTAGCAAAAACTTGCATCGTTCCTTCCCTGTCTTGGACTAGCATTGAAGGAATGAATCTTGTACCAAATTCAAGATTGGTGTCTGCACCATACGATAAACTAGGTGTTAAAATACTCATTACTACCAATACTAGGATTATTCCTGCCTTCAAACAGATCCAGAAACAGAAAATTATGATATAAAGCGGTGTCTGGCCTATTTGATCAAATATCACGATATTAGAAAATCAAATTAAACTAGAGATAGGAATGGCTTTAGCATATAATGTAGAGCAAAATAAGCTCAGTATTTTAGATGGTTTACTTTTGCGATTATTTAACGAACATAAAATAAAATTAAAAATTGATTCAAAAAGTAGAATAGATATTCCAAATTCTCTAAAATCAAAAATAGAAGGAACGCTAAATGTTCGTGCTGGTTTATTATCAAAAACAACTGAAGAAAAAAATAAATTAACTACAGATAAAAAAATTGAAACATTAATAGGAAATTTTTATTTTTATACTGATCAATTAGATAAAGCACAAATTTTTTATGATAAATCTATCAAGATTGACCCCCAATTTATGGAACCGATATTTAACAAAGGTAAGATACTTACAAAAATTGGTAATCATGATGAAGCAATTTCATATTATGAACAAGTTCTTAAAATTAATCCCAATGATTTTGATGCGTTGTGTTCTAAAGGAGATTCTTTATTTAAAATCTCAAAACATGAAGAAGCAATTTCTTGTTATGATAAAACTTTAGAAATTGACCCAAATTATTTTGATGCATTATACAATAAGGCTATTGCATTAGCTAAGACTGAAAAACATGAAGAAGCAATTACATTTTTAGATCAAACTATCAATATTAAACCTAATTACATTCCATCATTATACAATAAAGGATATTCACTTGCAAAATTAGGAAAACATGAAGAAGCAATTAATTATTGTAATAAAGCCTTAGAGATAGATCCAGATTATTTTGATGCATTAATTACAAAAGGAATGGTTTTAACAATTAATGGTAGTTATGAAGAAGCATTATACTATTTCAATAAAACTTTAGAATTAGATCCTAAAAATCCAGAAGTATTATACAACAAAGGCATATGCTTATCTAAGCTTGGAAAATATGAATCAGCTTTATCATATTACAATAAAGCATTAGAGATCAATCACAAACCTGAAATTCTATTGTATAAAGGTAATACGTTTGTTCAACTTGGAAAATATAGTGATGCTTTAATTTCTTATGATAGTGCATTAACAATTAAACCAGATTATTTTGATGCATTGTTTAGGAAAGGATTACTTTTATCCCATATAGGAAAACCAAGTGATGCAATAGTATTCTATGATGATGCACTAAAAATTAAACCAGATTATTTTGATGCATTATTCCATAAAGGACTTTTAATTGAACAACTTGGAAGACAAGGAGAAGCTTTAGAATATTTTGAGAGGGCAATTTCCATAGATCCAAAGAATTTTGAAGCCAGATATCATAAAGGAAGATGTCACGCACATCTTGGAGAATATGATAATGCTATAGCATGTTATGATGAAGCTCTAAAAATAAATCCACAGTTTTCTGATGCACTATTCCATAAAGGTTTGTTACATGCTTTTCTAGGAACATATGATGATGCATTAACGTACTATGATAAAGCCCTAAAAATCAATCCTCAACATTCAGATATTCTATTACACAAAGGGAGAACTCTTGCACATCTTGGTAAATCTCAGGATGCTTTGAGCTATTACAATAAAGCTTTGAAAATTAATCCTCAGTATGCTGAAGTTCTTTTCCATAAAGCAATGTTATTAGAGCATCTTGGAAAACATGGTGATGCAATTACAGATTATGATAAAGCGTTAAAAATTATTCCAAATTATGTTGATGTACTATATCACAAAGGTTTGTTACTTGAAAGACTGGGTAAACATGGAGATGCAATATTATGTTATGATAAAGCTCTAAAAACTATTCCAGATAACTTTGAAGTTCTCTTTCGTAAGGGAATGTTGTTGGCACGTTTTGGAAAACATGGTGACGCAATTGTATGTTATGATGATGCTCTTAAGATTAAATCAGATAATTTTGATGTTCTATTTCAGAAAGGATTAGTACTTGAATATCTTGGAAATTATAAAGATGCAATAAAATGCTTTGATAAGGCATTAGAAAATAATCCTGAAAATGTTGAAGCATTATTACATAAAGGCTTGTCATTATTTTCAATTCAGGAATATGAATTAGGAATAAAATTATTCAATCAAGTCTTAACAATTATTCCAAATCATATTTTAGCTCTATTTAACAAAGGATTGACTTTTGGAAAACTTGGATTAAATGATGATGCAATTAGATGTTATGATAAAGTATTATCCATAGATGATAATCATGTACTCTCATTATTACATAAAGGCCTAACATTATCTTATCTAAAGAAATTCAATGAATCAATTCAATGTTTTAACAAAGTCTTAGAGATTGAAACAAATAATGTAGTTGCTCTTGTTAACAAAGCAAACTCTTTAGTAAGTTTAGGAGTTACCAATGATGCAATTTCATTTTATGATAAGGCTCTCAAAATAAACCCAGAAAATATTGAGGCATTATACAATAAGGCAATGGCTTTATCAAATATTTCAAAGCATGAAAATGCAATTCATTGCTTTGATAAGGTAATAGAAATTGATCCTCGCAATAGAAATGCTATATATAATAAAGGCAGATCGTTTGTAGAACAAGCAAATTATCCTATGGCACTTGCATGTTTTGATAAAGCCTTTGAATTAGATCCTGATAATCTTGAACCATTAATACAAAAAGGTTTGATATTTTCTAGATTAAGAAGTCATAAAGAAGCACTTGCAAGTTTCAATTATGTTCTAGAACAAGAACCTGCAAACTTTACATCATTATTTAACAAAGGAATTTCTCTATTAGCAATTGGTCAATATGAAAAAGCTCTAGTGCTATTTGACAGTGCATTAAAACAAGAACCTTCTAATGTTAATGTACTTCTTAACAAAGGACGTGCCTTTTCAATTCTAGGTAAATATGAAAAAGCAGTATCATGTTTTGATAGCGTATTAGATATAGAACCAGAAAATTCTGAAGCATTATACAATAAAGCTAATGCACTTGCAACTTTAGGAGAACATGAAAAAGCAATTCCATTATTTAATAAAGCATTACATATAGAACCTGGAAATGTAGAGATTCTAAACAACAAAGCAATTACCCTTCATGCAATTTGTAAATATGATGATGCTATTTCATGTTTTGATGATATACTATCTATACAAAAAGAAAATCCAGATATTCTCTATAAAAAAGCTAAAACCGTATTAAAACAAGGAAATGTTCTTGACTCAATAAATATTCTTAGAAGAGTTGTTGAGTTAGATTCAGTGTATAAACAAATTATTCAAAAAGAGATGGAATTTGATAGATTAAAAGAAAATCCTCTTTTCAATGAAATAATCAAAGGAAAAACTGAATTTGATAAAATAGATGAAGATAGATTGAATAGTTTTACAAGTAAAACCTCTGTTATAGAAAATAAATTCTAGTAAATTAGTATTGAAAAATAATTGTTGTTGTAATTTTACAAATACAATTTATTTTAGTGGTTTTAACACTTAAAAGAATCAATAATTCGTATGTTCAGTCCGAACATCATATTGGATATGAGATAGAATTCAAGTAAAATTATATTCAATAGGTGTGAAAATGATAGATAATCAAAAAATTAACAGTACATGGAAAAAAAATCTAAATAAAATATTAAACAAAAATTCTAACAATAGAGGAAATCAATTTCAATTCCAATCAATTAATACAGGAAAAAATTTGGAATTACAGGAATGTCTTTTTGATGATCTTTTACCAAAAACTTTAGTTTCATCACCAATTTCAAGTATTGAAAATTCCGATAATATCTGGATTGCATGCTCCATGCTATCAAGGGTTTCAGATACAACAAATAATCTAGTAGTGTTACAAAATGAATTTCCTTTGGGAATACTTGGTGGAAAAGAAATTTTGAGAGGTTTACTAAAAAATCCCACTCCATATTATTTTCATGATGTTTTAGTTGAAGAAATTATGAATAGAAAATTTTATCTTGACACAAGGGAGGCAAAGTTAGATAAAATACTTGAACAAATGTGCAAGACAAAAAGTGAATTTACAATATTACAAAATAGTAAACAGAGTTTTTCTGCAATTTCAATTAGAGAAATTCTTGAAGTTGGTGCACTTTGTAAGTCTAATTTTGAAATTTCAGATTTACCAGACAAAAAAATTAAAATTTTTAGAAGAGATGACTCTGTTGAAGATATAATCAAATCGTTAGTACAAGACAATACTGAGTTCCTACTTCTTGAAAATGAATCTTTATTCATGGACTCTATGACAATAGTTGAAAAAATTGTAAGTGATTTGAACTACTTAAAAAATTGTAATAACTTTCTAGATTTGAACGCTAGTATTTTTAAACTTGAAAGGCCAAAGTTAATTCCTAATAATTTAAAACTCTCTGAAATTTGTCAAACCATGCTTTCCATGAAACATCCTTACGTTATGACATCTAATCATCTATTTACTCCTAGAAGTATTTTAGAGATTTTGAGTGCAGGATATGAAAATTAGATGAAAGATGTTACAAGATTAAAAAATCATCTAAACACTATGGAAAAAGAACTAGACTATACTAACAAACAAATCAAATTATTTGAAAAAAATCATCCTAAATCTGAATGGAATAGCATTGATAGTTTTAATGGAAGATCAATTGATGAGTTAAAGATACAAGAAAAAAATCTATCTCAAGAAATTGATCAGATAAAAAAAGATATTAAAAAAACACATTCAAAAACCCTGTTAATAACAGAAATATCTCTTCTCCCAGTAGTCGTGTTACTCATTTTAATTTCCGGTATAGGAGATTCCTTAACAGAATCAACTAATATAGAAAATACCTCATTAAAAACAAGACATTTAATTGAAAATCTCAGAGGCGATACAGTTGACACATGGAAATCTTGGCGTCTTGTTGGTACAACATTAAATGTTAACATTATCAATGCTAAAGGATTATCAGAAGATAGAATTGAAAAAATTAATCAAGCAATAATCTCAGAATCAGAATTAGAATTTGATGATTCACTAACTCATAAGGGGCCTAAAGGATTTAGTTCAAATTATTATGAAGGATGGGCAGGGGCACTAAAGAAAGCACAAAAAGAAGATACAGTGTATAATCTCCCTACAGGCTTTAACATTATTACTTCAAGTGGAGGAGAAGGAGATATCATCATTACACTTTCAAATCTTAGAGATACAGATGGATATTCAGGTTATACAAAATCAATAGTTGATGGAAATGAAATTCTAAAATCTTTCATTACAATTTATGATGTAAATAATTTAGATGATGAAGAATTAGGAACTATCCTAAGACATGAATTTGGTCATGCATTAGGTCTAGGTCATTCTACTGCTCCAGAGGATCTAATGGCTCCAAATATTGACATGACAGTACCATACATTTCTGAATGCAACATAGATGCAATAATAGAATTGTACAATGGTATACAAGGAAGCACAGTTTGTGAGAAATAATTTCTAATAATTTAAAATCCTTTTTCGTTTAAAATTAGTCCTAATAATGCAGCTCTTGTATACATTCCATATTCTGCTTGTTTGAAATATCTTGCTTGTTTTGTTTTGTCTACTTCAGCTGAAATTTCATCTAATCGTGGTAATGGATGTAAAATAATAGAATCATCTTTCATTTTCTTTACCATGTCCAAACCTATTACATAACTTCCCTTAACTTTGACATATTCTTCTTCATCTGGAAACCTTTCTTTTTGAATTCTGGTAACATATACTACGTCAAGGTCATCAATATACTCTTCAAGGTCAGTAGATTCAGTAAATGAAAGTCTCTTTTTTATTTCGTAAGTAGAATCAGTTCTAATTTTTAGTGCATCTGGAGATATTAGATGTACGTCCACATCATAGTTGCTTAAAGCGTATAACAATGAATATACTGTTCTTCCATATTTGAGATCTCCTACAATTCCAATTTTAAGACCATCGATTTTTTTCTTTTCTTTTTTTATTGTAAACAGATCTTGAATTGCTTGTGTTGGATGTTCTTCAGTACCACTTCCACCATTAATCACAGATTTCTGAGATATTTCAGATGCAAATCTACTTGAGCCATCAAGAGGATGTCTTAGTACTAAAACATCAGAATATACAGACATTATACGAACTGTATCAGCTAAACTTTCTCCCTTTTGTGTTGATGATGAAGAAATATCAGATATTCCAATTGATGTTCCACCAATTGATGCAATGGCTGCTTCAAAACTTAAACGAGTTCTAGTACTTGGTTCATAAAACAAATATCCTAATGTTTTTCCTCTACCAATCTCACGTCTATCATTTGGATTAATGTCAATAATTTTATTGGTAGCATCAAAAATTGACTCTAATTTTTGTTTATCAAAATCTCTGACTGAGATAATGTCTTTTTGGAAAAACTCATTCATTCTTTGAATCATATATACAGGTGCATATACAAAGTATTCTGATGCAAGAATCGGACCTAACCGTTCGTCGTATCAAAGATGGAACCGTAATAGACCATATTGATCAAGGAAAAGGCATTAGAGTCTTAGAAGCCCTCGAAATCGATGGAAAAGAAGGTAATGTAATTACTATTGCATTAAATGTACCAAGTGGTAAATCAAAGAAAAAAGACATTATCAAAGTTGAGGATAAATATCTAGAAGACGACGATACAAACAAACTGGCAGTAATTGCCCCAAATTCAACAGTAAACATTATCAAAGACTACAAAGTTGTACAAAAACGAAGAGTTTCATTACCTAATGAAATAGAAAGAATATTCAGATGTTCTAATCCTGATTGCGTTACTAATAGTGCTGAGCATATTGAATCCACGATGGATGTAGTTGACAAATCAGGTCTTGTTTTAAAATGCAGGTATTGTAGTAGAGTTTTAGATGTTAACAAACTAAAATATTATTAGAAAATTTTTGATTTGATTAATTATTGTCCTAAGATGATAAACATCATGACAATACCATAGATGGCAATAGATTCTACCATTCCAATGAATATGAAAACTTTTGACTGTAAAGCTGGATTTTCACTAATTACGGCAAGACCTGCAGAGCCGACGTAACCTAATCCTAAACCAGCTCCTCCTGCAGCAATTCCAAAAGCAAGTCCTGCCCCTAAAAATTTAGAACCATCAGAAGAACTTCCACCAGATTCTTGTGCATATGCAAGTTCTGTAACACCAAATACTAGAAAAACTCCTGATATAGCCAACAAGAAAAATACTACCGATTTCATTTTGAGTAATTCACCAGATATTCCATATTTAAATCATGATGTGTTTTCAAATTCAAATTTGATCTAACGCTTTCTTTTTGAAAGAACTGAATTTATCCTTTATTGTATTTTCAAAATTATCATGATCTTGCTCTAAAACTTTTTTAGAGTTTTCTAATAATTTTTTAATTTCATCTTTTGCCATTTTATTTCCTCTTTTCTATCGCTGCTTTTACTTTTTTTAATCTTGCGAATTCCTCTCGTTCTCTTTCTTCTAAAGTAGATAAAATGAACTTGATTCTAATTTGATATTGAGGAATAATTACGTTTTCTAAAGCATTTAGTAGTTTTTGAGTTTTTTCCAAAGCTTTTGCTAAACTAAATATTGAATTTTCATATTCGGCAGCCTTACAAATTTTGGGTAGCATTGCTTTGATTTGTTTTGATGCTCTATCAATTGAAGAATTTGTATCAGCAAATCCATAAGGCATTGATTTTGTGTCTTTTTCAGTTACATTAAGCGCCGGAATTTTTACATCAACTACTCGTTTAATGTTAACATCTACTTCCATTACTGCAGGTGCAGATTGTGCAACAGAATCTACTGTATTTGTTCCGAGGGCAAGGTATGCCTCATTTACAGAGTTATACACATCTTGAAGTGGCTCCCATATTCCGCCACGTGCTTTTGTAGCTTCTGTTATCATTTCTTCAATATTTTTTAGTAAAACTTTTCGCTTATCATCAAGTATTTTACGTACCATTGAAGCAACTTGACTTGAACGTTTGTATTTTAGAAGTTCGATCTTTGTTGCAGCAACATTTTGTCCAAATGACATTTGAAATTATCTTTCCTTGTAGTATTGATCAATAAATTTGTCCTTGACTTTGGTTAATTCATTTTTAGGTAAAAGTGAAACTGCATTCCATTGTAGTGCAAGTGTTTCTTCAATGGTTCTATTTTCATCAAGATCTTGTGATAAGAATTTTTTCTCAAAGTCATCACCAAATTCAAGATACTTAAGATCAACTCCAGTTAGTCCTGCTTTACCTACAATACCTGCAAGTGCACGTACCTCTTGTGATCTAGAATATGCATCATAGTTTTGATTAGAGATTTCTTGATGATCAGCTCGTGTTCTTCCTTCGCCAATTCCGTCTTTCATGATTCTACTAAGACTCATCAAGATGTTTACTGGAGGATAGATTCCTTGTCTAAACAAATCTCTTCCAAGAACAATCTGACCTTCTGTAATGTAACCAGTTAGATCAGGAATTGGATGTGTAATATCATCAGATGGCATTGATAAAATTGGCATTTGTGTAACACTACCTTTCTTTCCCACCAATCTTCCTGCACGTTCATAGATTGTAGAAAGATCAGTATACAAATAACCTGGATATCCTTTTCTTCCCGGAACTTCTTCTCTTGCAGCACTAATTTCTCTTAGTGCTTCTGCATAGTTTGTCATATCTGTAAGAATTACTAGAACATGCATTCCTAGATCATATGCTAGATACTCTGCTGCAGTTAGTGCAACCCTTGGTGTAATGATTCTTTCAATAGCTGGGTC
Organism: Nitrosopumilaceae archaeon; assembly: GCA_041570395.1. Classification (GTDB taxonomy): domain Archaea; phylum Thermoproteota; class Nitrososphaeria; order Nitrososphaerales; family Nitrosopumilaceae; genus CSP1-1. The sequence goes on along the minus strand of JBFFWG010000010.1, from coordinate 28,727 downwards.
ATCTGCTAAATTAAGGAACAAAACACTTCTTTTAAGAGCACCTGATTCTTCTAGACTTCTTCTGAAATATTCAGATTCACTATACTGTACACCAATTGCTGCAAAGACTACTGCAAATTCATCTTTAGTACCAACAACAGAAGCTTGACGAGCAATTTGTGCTGCAAGAATATTGTGGGACATTCCAGAACCTGAAAAGATTGGAAGTTTCTGGCCTCTAACTAGGGTCAACATTCCATCAATAACTGAAACACCTGTTTGGATAAAGTCCTTAGGATATTCTCGTTGTTCAGGATTCATTGGTTCTCCGTTAATATCTAAAAATTTATCAGCAATTGGATCTGGTAGTCCATCTTTTGGTCTTCCAAGTCCATCAAAAACTCTACCAAGTAATTGCTCAGATACTGGTAGTTCCATTACTTTACCAACAAATTTAGCTTGAGTACCTGCAACAGATAATCCAGTTGTACCCTCAAAAACTTGAACGATAGCTTTACCGTTTCCTACTTCAAGAACTTTTCCTAATCTTTTTTCGCCATCTGTTGTTTGAATTTCAACAAGTTCATCAAATGCTGCATTTGATACATCATCTACAATAACTAGAGGGCCTTTGATTTCTGCAATCTTACTGTATTGAACTCCGCCTTGTTTACTCATTTGGAAACCGTTACTCCTGTAATACTTTTGAATTCTTCTTTCATTTTTTGCCCTATCTGTTCTAATTTATCCATTTCATCATCTTTAACATCCATTCTTGCTTTGAGCAAACTACCAATTACTGACAGGGCACGAATATCTGCAAGTGTCGCTCCATCCTTTAATGCCTGTTGTCCCTGTTTGTAAAAGTCAACAAGTAATTTCATTAGTTTGAATTGTTTTTCTGGACTACAATACGTGTCTACTTCATCAAAAGAGTTTTGTTGCAAGATTCCAATTTTTATCATTCTAGCCACTTCAAGAATTAATTTTTCTTCATCTGGTAATGCTTCAGGGCCTAATAGTCTAACAATTTCTTTTAGGGTATCTTCTCTTTGTAAAACTCCATAAGTTTCACTTCTAAGATCAAGCCATTCATCGCTAACATTTTCACTCCACCATTTAGCAACATCAGCTAAATAACCAGAATAGCTATTCATCCAGTTAATTGATGGATAGTGTCTTGAATAAGCAAGTTTAGCGTCTAATGCCCAAAATGTTTTGATGAATCTCATTGTATGAGTTGTTACTGGTTCTGTAAAGTCTCCACCTGAAGGAGAAACTGCACCAACCAAACTAACTGAACCATCTCTTTCTGGACTACCTAGTGCCCTTACTCGACCTGCTCTTTCATAAAATTCTGCTAATCTTGATGCAAGATAAGATGGATATCCTTCTTCAGCAGGCATTTCTTCCAGTCTTCCACTCATCTCTCGAAGAGCTTCTGCCCACCTACTAGTAGAATCTGCTACTAAAACAACATCCATACCCATATCTCTGTAATATTCTGCAATTGTAACACCAGTGTAGATGCTAGCCTCTCTTGCTGCAACAGGCATGTTACTAGTATTTGCAACAAGTACTGTTCTATCCATTAATGGTTTTCCAGTTCTAGGATCTTTTAGTTCTGGAAATTCTACTAATACTTCAGTCATCTCATTTCCACGTTCACCACATCCAATGTAGACTACAACTTGAGAGTCTGCCCACTTTGCAATTTGGTGTAAAGTAACAGTTTTTCCAGTACCAAATGCACCTGGAATTGAACCAGTACCTCCTTTTGCTAGAGGGAAAAATGTGTCAATGACTCGTTGACCAGTTAATAATGGAATCGTTGGATCATATCTTTTTTGATATGGACGTGGTTTTCTAACAGGCCACTTGTGATACATTTTAAGAATTGATGACTTGCCATCTTTTTCTACAGAAGCAATCTCAGTTTCTAAATCATAGTCTCCTTCACTAACAATTTTTATAATTTTACCACCGGGATTATCTGGTGGGACCATAATCTTATGGTCAATCAAATCAGTTTCTTTTACAGTACCAAGAATATTTCCAGCTTGTACTTCATCTCCTACATTTACAGATGGAACAAAATGATATTTTTTAGTCATGTCTACTGGAGTGGTTGTAATTCCTCTTCCAATGAATGAACCAGATTTTTTAGAAAGTTCTTTTAGTGGTCTTTGAATGCCGTCATAGATTTGACCAATAATTCCTGGGCCTAAAAGAACGCTTAGAGGGTTTCCTGTACCAATTACAGGTTCTCCTGGTTTAAGACCACTTGTAGATTCGTATACTTGAATGAAGGCAACATCTCCTGTTAAACGAATTACTTCGCCAATTAGTTTTGCCTCTCCAACTGAAACGGTTTCATACATTTTTGCTTCAGCCATACCATCTGCTTTAACAGCAGGTCCACTTACCCAAACGATTCTACCCTGTGCTACCATATCTTAATTACCTATTCCGAATTTTTTAGCAATTTCTTTCCTAATTAAAGGCTTCATACGTTCAACTCTTGCATCAATTGTATTACTAAAAGTCATGGTACCATCTTTTGATTTTACCTCAACTCCTCCAAGACAATCAATTGAATCATTTGAAAGTTCTGCTCCTGAAAATTTTGATAATAAAGATTGTACAATTTGTTTATCTTTAGAATTAGTATATACTGTAACTTCACTAGTTCCAAGTGCATTAGTAGACTCTACAAGTAAAGATTCTATTAATTTTGAATAGTTATCATCATGTGTAGAAGATTTTATTTTTTCAATCGCTTTTTCAAAAACCTTTTGAACAGAATCCTCAACTAGCAAAATTTGTTTATTTCTAGACTCCAAGTCTGAGCTTCCAATAATTTGTTTTTCAATTTTTTCTGCCTCTTTTTTTCCTTCATCAATAATTCTATCATATTCCTCTTCTAGAGAAGACTCTGTTTTTGACAAAGTCTCAAGTGACTCTTCTGAAGATTTTTTTAGACTAGAGAATATTTCAGATTGGGCCTGATCAAGTATTTTATCAATAGTAGATTCTAGTTTTTGATCAGTATTCAATGAGTTGCATGTTTGAGTGTAGTGGATTTTAATGTTTGGTAAAATAAACAATGGATTTTGGTTAGTAATTCATTTGAATAGGGACACAATTTTTGAAAAAACTTTCAGAAAGATTTTAAACCGTCATATCAGCCGTGGGTATTTATTGGCTGTAGCAGATCTTATGATAGGCACTATCATATTACCTAGATCAGAATCCCCAAAGGCCATTTCTAGACTAACTGAATTTGAGTGGTTTCATAAAATAGAAGCCGAAAATGAAACAATTACTCCAGAAATTGATGATCTACTTCTTAGAGCCCAAAAAACTCACCAAGCGATTGATGATGTGGTAAAGGGACTAAAAGTACCACCTCGTGTAGGGATGATGGAGATTGTTTTCAAAGGGACTTCGATTAACAAGAGAAAATATGAACTAAGTGAAATTGAATTAATGGTAGATGATTTAGAAAAAAAATCGCCTGCTATCATTGATGATATTGCAAAACTGCTAGAAGATGATGCAAATACAAAAAAATCTTTAGAAGAATATAGAGCGCTAAAAGAGACTTTGGAAATTGTTAAGAAGATGAATATTGATCTTGGTAACTTTGGTTTAATGAAATATTTTTACACAAATCTTTTTGTCATTAATTCAGCAGATTATGGAGAAATTTCTCGTTCGTTAGAAGGAATCACCATTTACAAATATGATTTAGAATCAAAAGAAAATTCTGCGCTCATAATTATTTCAGACTCGAAGGATTCAGATAAAGTTCTTAGAGTAATGCGAAATCTAAATGTCAATCCCTTTGTTATTCCTCAAGGGTTTCCTCAGATACCAAGTGAAGCCTACGCTCTTGCTGAAGGAAAAATTAAGGAATTAACTGAAAAACAGAAATCTTTAACTAAAAAACTTCAAGCAATCCGAAAAAAAATCCGTGCAGATATTATGGCTTTACATGAAAAATCTGTGATAGCAAAAGAGGTTCTTGAAAATTTACGAAAACCGGGTGGAACAAAACGTTTTGCTGTGATTCAAGGATATATTCCAAAAAAAATGGTAAAGAAATTCAAAGGAATTACGGATCAATGGATGTCAGTTACTGAAGAGATAACAGATCCTGAAGTTTTAAAAAATGCTCCTGTCTTATTAAAAAACAAACGTTGGATACGTACCTTCGAGGTAATTACACAAAGTCAAGGATTGCCTAGAAGTGGAGAATCAGATCCAACACCAATGATTGCCTTAATGTGGCCAATCTTTTATGGAATAATGTTTGCCGATGTAGGACATGCGTTACTTTTGATGGGATTTGGTCTTATGTTTAAGATTAAAGGACAGGGAACACTTCAACGATGGGGAATGCTGATTGCCATTTCAGGATTCTCCGCTGCAATTGCTGGATTGTTTACGGGAGAAGCGTTTGGTTTTCACTTGGATCATTTAGCACCATTTGAATCACTTTTGCACGAAGGCGGTCCTCTTCATTTTGCTGAAGATTATATTGGAATACTAAGTGTAGCTCAGTTAACATTTGATCAAGTAATTATGATTCTAAAAGTTTCAATATTTCTTGGAATTGTTCATTTAGTTTGGGCATTTTTATTGAGAATTAAACGATGGATTAGCCTAGGACGTAAAACTGATGTACTTTTTGAAGCAATTCCTAATCTCATAATGTATTTTGGAATCGTAGCCATAATGATGTGTGCAATTGGTTCTGGATATGATGTAATGAACATGTATTCAAAGAGTCATGCTGAGCCAGTTCCATGGATTACAGTTCTAGTTGGCGACTGGGCAGTAGTATGGCTTGTTGTTAGAATTGCAGTAATTGCTATCATCGCATGTATAGTATTGATGATAGTTGGAGGTATTATGCACAACAAAAAACATCCCGACGAGGGCGGAGATGCAGCTAGTGTTATCATGGAAACATTGTTAGGTAAAACTGTAGAGTGTCTAGCTCACACGATAAGCTATGCCCGATTAGGGATCATGTTACTTGTACATTCTGCATTATTACTTACTGTAAATAATGCGTATCATCATATGGGAGGGGCTGATTCAGGTGGAGCTCTTGCATTAATTGTTGGTGGCAATATAGGAATAATGATTATCGAGGGTCTTGTAGTATACATCCAGTCTCTAAGGCTTCATCTCTATGAATTCTTTACAAAATGGTATGAAGGTGGTGCAACTCAATTCAAACAGATTGTACCAGAAATGATTTACAATCAGCTTTTGTGGAAGAAAAAAAACTAGTCCACAGGTAAATCCAAATTATTTCCCCATTCTCCCCAAGAGCCTAAATAGACTTTGACATTGTTAAATCCAATTTTTTTTAATGCAAGAAAGGTGTTAGCTGCCCTGTATGCACCTTGACAATAGGTAACTATTGATGTATCCTTTGGAATATTGTATATTTGTAATAGTTCTTCATCACTTTTCATAACTCCATTATTTGTAATGTTTTCATTCCAATCAACGTTTACAGAATTTGGAATGTGACCTCCTCTTGCTGCTCTTACCAAAGAACCTGAATATTCTTCTGGAGAGCGAGAATCAATAATTTTTAGATTATCTAAATTCTCATTAATGAATTCAAATCCTGTAATAAATTCTGGATTTGCCTTTCCTGAAAATTTTGAAGGCTTGTTAGGATTTGGTTTGGTTTCTATTGGAAAATTATCATTTTTCCATTTTTTAATTCCTCCATCTAACATCATTACCTGAGGGTGAGAAAAATACATCAACAACCATACGCCTCGTGCTGCTAGCATGCCTGAAATATCGTCATAAAAGATGACCTTTTTTTCATTAGTCACTCCAATAAATGAGAAAATTTTTTGGGTTTGAGCATTAAATGCGTCCAAACCATCTTTTGATGTATCAATCCAATGAAAGGAAAAAAGATCCAAATTTACTGCTCCTGGAATATGCCCTTCAGAATATTCTTTGTAAGATCTTGTGTCAATCAAAAGCAAGTCTGAATCTTTAAGAATTTTTTCAAGTTCTGCAGTTGAAATTATCATAATTCTTCTATTGTATAGGAATGTAAATTCATTTGTCTTTATGGAAAATAAAAAAATAAGAAAAAAGGGGTTTTGGTTATTCGTTGACGTATGCTCTTTCGCCGTGTTGTGCTAAGTCGAGTCCAATCTCCTCTTCTTTTGGAGTAACTCGAATTCCGCCTGGCCAAACTGCATCCATTATCTTTAGTATTACAATTGTAACACCGAAAGCATAAGCTAATGTCATAACAGCACCAACTATGTTGATTGCTTGTTGTTCATAGCCTTCTGGAGTTCCAGTCCAAGCACCGATACCATCACCAGTGTCCCAAATGTGAGGACTAGCTAGTGTACCAGTTAAGATTGCACCTGTAAGACCACCCATTCCATGTACTCCCCATACATCGAGTGCATCGTCCCATTTTCGTGCATTCTTGAAAGAAACACAACCGTAACAAACTGTACCTGCTGCAATTCCTATGATAAATGCTGCCATAGGTCCTACCCAACCAGAAGCTGGTGTAATTGCTACAAGTCCTGCTACTGCACCCGTTGCTGCACCAATAATGCTTGGTTTTCCTGTGTGAGCCCAAGACATCAAAAGCCACGTAACGGCTGCCATTCCTGTCGCAGTATTTGTTACCGTCCAGGCGCTTACAGTAATTCCGTCTACCATCACTTCACTTCCTGCATTAAATCCGAACCATCCGAACCAGAGTATAGAAGCACCTAGTACCACCATTGGTACATTGTGTGGTTCCATTGGAACCTTTCCATAACCTAGACGTCTGCCTAGAACCATTGCTGCAGCAAGAGCTGAGAATCCAGATGTGATGTGTACGACAGTACCACCTGCAAAGTCAAGTCCGTAACTTGGTGACAAGTTTGGATCAAAGTCCATGTTACCAATGTATCCTCCGCCCCAAACCCAGTGTGCTACTGGATCATAAACGAAAGTTCCCCATAACAATACGAAGATTACTAATGCACTAAACTTCATTCTGTCAATTAATCCACCAACAATTAGTGCTGGAGTGATAATTGCAAATGTTGCTTGGAACATTGCAAACAATTGATGTGGGACTGTTCCTGGCCAACCTTGACTACATATCTCGTCTTCAGGGAAGACTTGCATCTGATATGCAGCTGACCAAGTATCAGTACAAGGGCCTGGTTCACCTAATGGAGCATATGGAGATACCATATTAAATCCAACATAGTCCAAATTTCCCATGAACATGTTTGCGTCATTGTCAACACCACCAAATGCGAGTGTGTATCCCCACATTACCCATTGAACTGACATTAGTCCAATGATGATGAATGTCATACCGATTACGCTAACTGCGTTCTTTGATCTTGCTAATCCTCCATAGAAGAAAGCAACACCGGGAGTCATGAACAATACTAGTGATGAAGCTGTAAGCATCCATGCTGTGTCTCCTGTATCAATTCTACAGGGCAACATGCTGCCATCTTCTTCAAACCAACATTCGTTGGCATTACCAGTATAGATTCCGCTTGTTCCTTTTACGTACCCGTCCATGCCATCAGTTACCTGTTGTGCGAATGCTTGTGACATTGCACCGGTAGCTGATACAGCGACTGCGGCCACAAGTAATAGAGCATACTTGTGGTTTCTAGAATTCATTGATCACAAAAAAATTTATGACTATATAACCCTTGAGATGTATAAAGGGCTAAGAAAGTAAATTATTATATTTTAGTATTTCATGATAGTAACATAGAATGATAATTTCATGTTACTATAAAAATCGTGCCTATTTTGTAAAATTACTAAAACAATTTTCAGAGTATGAGTTCAATGAAAAAATCTGATAAAAATCCTAGATTATCTATTTTTGATACCTTCAAAACAAAAAGTGATGAGTTAACTGGAGAGGCATCTAGACAAAGATCAATTATTGCACACTTGGCTACTGCAACAAATTCAGCGGCAAGAACTAGAACAGGTATTTCACAAAGAATAGCTGAAGAAAATGGAATTGTTTGGAAAAATATCTATTCAGGAATTTTTCGGGATCTAGATGAGATTTTAATTCCATTAGGATTAGTTCGTGAAGCAGGAAGATTACCTCTTAAACGAGGACCAAAGGCATTACAAGAAAAAGGAGTTCCATTTTATGATCTTTCCTTAGAAGGAATGCTCATAGCATTATCTCTAAAAGAGATTATTGGACGAGAAGAAATTTTGAAACAATTCTTCTTAAAAGCCAAAATCGAAGAAAAAGAGTTCCAGGAGATTTTACAAAAATTGGCATCAGTTGTTCCTAGATTCACATATTCTATTTTTGAAAAATATTCACAAGCTTATTGTGAAGGAAAATTAGAAAAGTTATTGCCATTTAGCATTACTAAACTGAAAAAAATTTCTGATGAATCCATGCTTATCTATAAGGAGTTTTTAGAGGCATTTTCAGAACTTTCTAAAACAGAAAGAGAAAAGACAACGAAATTTCTAGAAAGTATTACCTAGTGGTTTTCCAATAGGTTAACTAAATCGATTTTTCACCAAACATTAAAATCCAAACATAATCAAATTATCCCAATGGGTGGATCTCAGAAAGTATTTTCAGCAGTAAAGTCTTATAGTAAAAAGGGTAAACTTTTACCAGAAAGTGAATTTCAGACTCTAGCTGAATCACGAGATTTAGATGAGTTAATTACCAGAATTAAAAATACGAGTTATGCTGAGGCAGTATCAAGTGTTTCAAAACCATATACCTCAGAGAAAATTGAATCGGCTCTAAGAAGTCATCTTGCAGATATTCATTATTCAATATCAAAATCCGGAGAAGGTTCCAAGGTCTTAGAAGCATTTTATCTAAAATTTATCATAACTAATTTAAAATTAATATTGAAAGGACGTGTTCTTGGAAAATCTCAAGAAGAAATTGAACCTCGTCTAAATTTGCATGCAGAAGAACTAATCAAACAACGAGATGTTATACTAAAGGCACTAGTTGCAAAAGATCTAGAAGAAACAGTTTCTAGCCTCAGTAGTACAATATTTGGAGATGATGTTGCTAAAGCAGTGGCACTATATAATGAAAAAAAGAATATCCAAATCTTTGATACATATTTTGATAAAGTATTGATTAAACAACTAAGTCGTTCAATACGAATTTCTGGAGACAGAGATTTGGCACGTCCTGTTGGAATTAACATTGATTATTACAATTTACTTAGTATTCTTAGAGGAAAGTTTTGGGGATTAGACGAACAGCAAATTAATGATTTGTTAGTTTCTTCAACTGGAGGGGCACCAAAAGATTTGTTAGCAAGAATGATTGCTGCAGCCTCAATTAAGGATGCATTAAATGAGTTAACAAGTACATCCTACAAAGAAATGATTCCTCAAACAGAAAATGATATTGATGCAATTTCAGAATTTGAGCGAGCTTTTGAGATGAAAATTTACAAGGATGCAAAAAATTCTTTTACAAGAATGTTTAGTTCTGCAACAAGTGTTGGAATAACAATTCTTACTGCCTTTGAAGTGAGGAATATTGCTTCAATTGCATTTGCAGTAGAACAAAAAATTTCGCCACAAACTACAATGTCAAAAATAATTATTGGTGAGTAAATGGTGCTAACTTTACTAGTTCATGAGATAATTTGAAGCTAAAAGTTATTACTACCTCTTTAAGAACAGCTAAACATGCCAAAACTAGCTTGTAAAGACTATGGCTTTGAATGTGATTTTGTAGCAGAATCTACAGAACCAGGTGAAGTAATTGAAGCATATAGAAAACATTCTGAAGAAGAACATGGTATTGAGTATTCTAAAGAATCCTTAATGCAATTCATTCTTAGAAAAGGCTAGGCATTAAGAAAATCAAGCATTTTCTCAAATATCCATAATTTAGTCATTATTGAATAGATCATATATTTATAACAAAAAATTCTGGATTTAGGTAATTATGATTAATCTGGATAAGAAAATGCCAAATGATAACCCGGTTTCTCTTTCTGATCTTTTATGGAAAAGTAGTATTTTAGCCCTAATTTTTACTGTACCTGCATTAGTAATTTTTCTTGGAATTTACTATACTACTGGAAATCTAATTATTGGTGCGGTTCTTGGTTTTGGTGTACACTTTGCTACCTTAGCATTTTCAGGAAGAATTTCTAAAAGGCTTGTGAAAATTCAGAAGAAAAATGGAGATTGATCTATTATGATGGGAGATAGAGACTATAGACAATTAATAAAAAAATCTATTGAGTCAATTGGAAAGGATATTGAACCTAAAATTGATCTTAAAGATAACAAAACAATTCATGTTCATGAGGTTGTAAGATGCCTAAGACGTTCATATTTTGATAGAATTGATCCAATTGAAGTTAAAAGAACTAGTTTTAGCAACTTGATGTCAGGACTTCTTCAAAAAATGGAGTATGGTGGAAAAGAAGGAGAATATTCCATAGAAGACATTACCCTCAAAGGAAAATCTGACATGATTGTTGATGATGCAATTATTATTTTCCGTTCTACTCCAGAAATTATAGAAAGCCCACTAGCCTCAGATCTCTTATACTTGAATTCATGTATGTGGATTTTTAATAAAATTGAAGGAATAATTGTGTACATTACGCCAGATGGAAAAGAGTCATCATTTTCTCTTACCAAAGAAAAAAAGATGTTCGAAGAGGTTGTAAGGAGAGTTCGTGTTCTAAAGGATTTACTTGAAGAAAAAAAGATTCCAATTTTTGAGCCATCAGTTGAATGCTCATCTTGCCAATATTATGAAAGATGTTTTGTTAAACAAAAGATTGGAAAACAAATCAATATTCAAGAATTGTTTGGACTAGGTAAATCAGATAAAAATAATGAATAGTAGTTTTTGTTTAATAGAACTACTCTAGTGGTTCTGGATGTCCTTTACCACGAAGAGCAAATGTTACTACTGCTAATGCAATTGCTACTCCGAGTGCTGAACCGAATGCTGCCATACTTGCTTCTGCCATTTGAAAAAAGCAAGTTATTGGATCATATATAACTTTGTCCGGTTTTTTTTAATATAAACATAATATCATAATTTTTGATTTTTATGATACTATGTCATTTGTTACTAATTTCTAATATTATCCCTTAATTTCCTTAAGGGTTTGTTCAAGATCCTCAATTTCAACATTGAATAACTCTACCATCTCTTTTAGAAGTAATTTTTGCTGATCAGATTCTCTTTTTTCTGCTTTTATCCTTTCAGCAATTTTTTCCAGACTAGCAATTTTTTCATTTAATGAAGTAGTTAGAGTAAGCAAAAATGATTCGTATTGTTTTAATTCAATTAAAAGAGACGTATCAGCATCCTTTAAGGACTCTGCATTATCTCCCTCAATAAACTCAGTTAATTGTTCTCTTAATTCTCTAAGCTTAGTTTCTGTTCTTGAAAGTTTTTCTAGATTTTTGGAGATTTCTGGTGTTTTAGAATTTTTCTCTTTAGAATTTGAAGATTCTATTCTTTCAAGTTCCTCACTCATGTAGCTAGTCATTTTTTTAACAAGCAATCCTTGTTTTGTAGCCTCTTTTTGTTGAGTTCTTACCTCGTCTCTAGTTTTTTCAAGATCATGGATTTCATCATTTAATGATCGAGTCATTTCAAGTAAATATTCGGTACTCTGAATCAAGTTTCTAATGGAATAGGACCCAACCATTTTAGTCAATTACAAGTTCTCCAGAATAATTTTTTGAAAATAGTACTAAACCTAATGTCTGTTCGCCATGAACGAACCTTTGATTATTCCAGAAAATTATGGAAATTCAAAGAAAATTTCATTTTCTCCACCTGCTGTGATGGAGCTTAAATTAGAAGATGCTTCGCCTTTAATTTTCCATTGAGGGGTATTACTCATCAAAGTTTCCCATAATTCAGGAGTATTTCCAGAATTTTTTATTGTTATAGTATCACTAAGAACTGTGGGTCGTTCATTTAAAATGGTAAAATAATTTGAAGACTCTAGCATTGCAACAGGGCGTTCACCTATTTGACCAACTGCTATTCTAACATCATTTTCAAACAATTCATACTTTATTACCTGAAGTATTACTGATTTGAAATTCGGGTTAATTACTTTGAATTCTACATTGATAGTAGCTGCCTTTTCATTTACCTCTAAAATTGAAATGTCTTCTAATTCAATTTCTAGTGGTAAGGCCCCTCTTGGTGCCTCTGATGGGGAGACAATGCTACCTCCTGAGATATCATCAATAAAGGTCGAACCTGAAACTCCAATTAATCCAATTACTATTACAAAGGCTGCAACTACGCCGCCTACAATAATTTTAGGATTCAATAAATGAATTTTAATTTTACATATCTTAAATGTTGAGACAAAAAATGCATATAGTAACTCTAACAAAATAAGATCATGCAATATTTTCAAGCTGTACAAATCGGAAAGGAAAGGGCAAGTAAAGCTCAGATGACTCTTTTTGATTTGGCTGGATTTGCGATGTTAACATTAACTACTAAAAAAAAAGACGGTAAATTTTTCCCTGTTGGAGAAGAAACGTATACAGCAGTAATTCATACTGCTGATGGATATGTAACAATTTTAGTTGATGAGGATGGTTACACCAAAGCACAATCAAAGGCAGTAGAAAAAGATGAAGCAATGGAGATCTTTAAAAAAGCCATAGATTCTGGTATTTCTGAATATTCTGGAGAGCAGATTGAAATTTGGACTGAAAGTTATTCAACTGTTAAAAACGAGAGTTAATTTTTAGGAAGAATTATTTCGGTTCCAACTGGGGCACCTTTAATTGCTTTTTCCAAGATTTTAGTATCTGCTTTTAGAACACGTGTTTTAATTTTAGAGCGCTCTATTACCTTTAATGCGACAATATCCATAAGATCATAGCCACCTGCTACAGAGTCTTCATGTACTAGTAAATTTCGAAGTTTTTTCAATTCTATTCTTTTGAACTTTTTTGCTTTTTTGTTTTTGTTTGGATCAGAGTCATAAATGCCATCTACATCTGTGGCATTCAAAAATTCAGATGCATTTACCTTCTCTGCAATTAATGCAGCAGTTCCGTTTGTACTCTGACCAGGATGTAATCCTCCTGCAATTACTATTTGACCACTATCTACAGCATGTCTTACTTCTTGAAGATTTGTTGGTGGGTGTGGATACGCATTATGTTTGAGAGCATAAATGAGCAGTTTTGCATTGAGACGAGAAACTTCAATTCCTAATTCATCTAAGGTTGATTCATCTGCTCCAGATAATCTTGCATGGGAGATATAGTGTCGGGCAATGTTTCCCCCTCCTGCTACAATCACAGGTTGGCATATCTTTGAGATCTTTACTAGAAAACTGGCATAATCTTTTAACAATTTTGTATTATTCATTCCAAAAACTTTACCAGATAATTTGATTACAATTCTTTTTTTCATGATTTCTGACTACCAAGGATTGATTTAGCAGCAATTTCAACTTTTTTTCTATTTTTCTCATGGGTATAGACCCTTAGAATATTCATAAAACCTGACATTGTTGAAACTAAGGGAATTTGAGAGATTGGTATTTCCTTGGCAGTGACCTTGTTACCATCCTTTCTAATCAAAATGAGTGATTTTGATTCTTTTTTTGAAGGCGATAATGGAATAGATGGAGTAACTGAGCTATCTACAAAAATTTCATTTTCATCTACTTTGGACTTTTTTGATAGTTCTTTTTTTAATTGTGATGGCTTTATTTTAGAAATTTGATCTTTTGTAGTTAGTATTCTTTCATATACACATTTGAACAATTGACGATTTTGATAGTCCTGTGCAATTCTCTGAGCCTGCTTTAATTCAGATGTATGAGTTGGTAATGAGATTAATCTTGATAACAAATATTCATCAGAAAGTTGAATGTAATCATCTAGATTCATTGAAGCCAGTCCTAGTTCATCATATGCTAATCTGATTGATTCTAAGAGCATTACTTCTGCAGATCTTACAGTTTTATGAAAATACACAGCCTTGAACATTTGATAACGTGAATGCATCATAGATTCAAAGGAGTAAAGTGCTGATTTTTCTAAAGCCAATTTTTTCTGATATACATCTAAAGACTTTGTTATTCTTTTGTGATCAATTTTTGCATGCTCTGCACCTGTAAAGTAACCATCACGAAGCAAATAATCCATTATGTCAGCACTAAGAGCCCCTGAAATTATTTCATTCATGAATTGAAATTTTGAATCACCAAATGCAAGCTCTGTAATGAATTTTTTATTATAACCTGATTTGGAAATCAAATCACCAATGTCTGTTTTTAAAATCAAGTCTCGACCTATTTGTTCATGTGAGCTTTTCTTTTTTCGTTGTGCAACCTCTTCAAAAAGATGTGAAAAAGGACCGTGTCCTATATCATGTAAAAGTGCAGCAATTCGAAGATTTTCAATATCATCAGAATTAATTATTCCTTTTTCTTGTAAGGCTTGACCTGCTTGTCCTGCAATGTGCATTACGCCAAGTGAATGCTCAAATCTAGTATGTTGTGCACCTGGATACGTTAAATGTGCGCCAGATAGTTGCCTGATTCTTCGTAATCTTTGAAAAATTGGATTATCAATTATTTTTATTTCTACACCATATGCTCTTACAAAATCGTGAATTGGATCAATGATATCTAGATGGTTTCGTTTCATTTTCTTATTTTATTTGATAAAATCTTCATAATTGCCTTATGTACGTCTTTTTTTGGCATTGATGCATCAACTACCTTCCATTTTTTTTCTTTAGCTATTTTACGATAAGTTTTAGAAATTTTTTGTGAGAAATTTTTATTTTTTTCAAATTTATCTCTCTTTTGCTTTTTTCTAGAAAATGATTCTTTTTGATTTACATCTAATACTATAACAAGATCAGCCTTTGGAAGTCCTCTATCTAGATGCTCTAACCATTCAGCTGGCAATCCATTTACCAAACCATAAATCAAGTTTGATTGGTAATACCTATTCATTATTAGAACTGAATTTTTTGAAATTGCTTTTTTAATTTCGTCAAGTTTCTCCCATCTATTTGCAGCTAAAAGACAATGAATTACTTGAGGTGGAAACTTTTGTTTTCCATTAAGATAACTTTCAATTTTTTTTCCAATTGGAGTAGTATAGTCAGGAAAGCTGAATAGTTTTGTTTTTAGCTTTCTTGCTTTGAGGGCCTTGGCTAAAAGCTCTGTTTGAGTTTTTTTTCCTGCCTGATCTCCACCTTCAATGACTATAATCATTAATGGTAGTCATGATAATTTCTGCAATTAAAAATCTATCAAAATTTATAACTAAAAATGAATCACTGAAAAAAATGGGTTTAATCAAGCATATGGCAAAAGAAGCGATGCGTGAAATTGGTAACAAATCACGAGAATTCTACGAATTTGTACTTCCGCCAATTGATATGCATCTTGAAGATAACAATCTGGTTGTAACAATAGATATTCCTGGATTTAAAAAAGAAGATATCAAGTTATCAATTCACAAAAATATTTTATCAATAAATGCAGAAAAAAAAGAAAAGAAGGAAACAAAGGACGATATAATTTGTAAGCAAAGACCAAATGTTATTGATAAGAAAATTCGTTTGCCTGTTAGAATTAAAGAAGGTGAAGAAAAAGTAAATTCTGCAAAATACGAAGATGGTGTATTAGTTGTTAAAATTTCAGTTAATACTCGTGGAAAAAATATTTCTATAGACTAATCAAAACTTTCTAAAAAATCCTGCAATACCCATAATTGCAACTGAGCTAATCATGCCAATTATTCCACCAAGCTCATTTGATGAATAAAGTAAAACAGATCCTACAAAAACTGCTCCTGCAAAAACACTTCCAGAAATTAGTACAATTGGAATTCGTTTTTTCTGTGTTTGTATCAAGTCATCAAGATATTTGTCAATGTTTGTACCAAGAGAAAATGCAGCGTCAATTGATTTGGTAAATTTGTTAAAAGAATACTTTAGTTCTTCAATGTATGCATCTTTGATTAGATGTTCTTCTTCTAGAATTTGTCGCAAAACTTTAACAAACTTAAAATCAACTTTATGAGTTTTGTAAATTCCTTCTATGATTGAAGTCATTCTCATGTATAAGGCAAGATGCTTTGGAAGTATGAAAGGAAAACGACTCATTGTTTTGTTTGCAAGCTCTAGTAGTGCTTTTACTTCCATCTCACTTGGTTTTTTTCCATGTAAGCCACGTATAGTTAGTTCCAGGGCTTTTTCTATTATAGAACGGTTATAATCTGGCATAAGCATGCCAAGCTCATCCATTGCGTTAACGGTTCTAGGTGGATCTTTTTCAATTAATGCAAGGTATAGTCTAATGAGTTTTAATCGTGTATCGTTGTCTAATTTTCCTACCATTCCATAATCATACAAAATTAGAGAGCCATTATCAGAAACTGATATGTTTCCTGGGTGGGGATCTGCATGAAATATTGAATTTCGAAGCAGCATTGTGAAAAACACCTTGTGAACATCAATGACTAGTTTTTGCCTATCAATTCCCTTAGCGTCAAGTGCTTCAACATTGGTAATTTTGATTCCAGGAAGATACTCCATTGTAAGTATATTTTTTGTAGAATAGTCATCATATACTGAAGGAACTATAACATTTTCATAATCTTGAATATTTTTTTTGATGTTTTTTAGATTTGAGGATTCTTGAGTATAATCTAATTCTTCATGGATTGTTTCAATGAATTGTTCTAGCATTCCCTGTGCAGAAAATCTAAGATTTGGATCTACAAACTTTAGTGCAAGCGGAAGTATTTTTTTGAGAACTTTAAGATCTTGCTCAACAGCTTTTTCAATTCCAGGTCGTTTGACTTTGACTACTACTTCTTGATCATGTAACTTTGCACGATAAACCTGACCCAAGGAAGCTCCTGATACTGCATTTTGATCTATTGAATCAAATGTTTCAGCTATTGGGCCCAAGTCCTTTTCAATAATTGGTTTGACGTTTTCAAATGGAGAAACAGGAACATCATCTTGTAGCTTTGCAAGCTCTTCCATGTATGGTTGGGGTAAAATATCAGCACGTGATGAAAGCCATTGACCTAGTTTGATGTAAACTGGGCCTAGAGAAATGAATGTGTCAAGAGCTCTTCTTGCATTTTTTCTATATTTTTCTTCATCTACATTTTTGCCTTCACTCTTTACCCAGTTTCGTCTATCTTTTCTTAATGCTAAAACTGATGGTAAAAGTTTGAAGATGACCCTAATAGTTCGTAAAGCTGACAACACACATCACCTATTGGAAATTTTTAATTTTTTTAGTTAATGAAAAACCTAGATAACCAAAAACTAAAGATGCAATTACTCCTGGTACAACAGAACTTTTATTATTTTTCTTCAAGTATGATGCAACTTTACCACCGCCAATAACTGCAGAAGCTAAACCAACTAAAACTTCTGGTGCATCTGAAACTAAATGACCTATTGCATTTTTTCTAGGATCAACTTTGTCTGTGTGAACTAAAAACTTGTCATCATATTCTCGAATGTGTAAATTTCCATATCGATATTGTTTTGTTGCACCATTTTTTTGGCCAAGTTTAGTTTCTTCTGCTTTATCTAAAAGAAAAGAACCTAGTTCTTTTGGAATTTCAATTTCTTCCCAACCCATGAATACAATTTTTTTAAATTGAATATATTCTTTCTAGAAATCTAGAGGTTTGAATCGTATTCTCTGTATCCTTTTGCTGTAGGAATCAACTCAATTTTAATTCCAAGCAGACCCTGTTTTTTCTGTACTTTCATCAGACCTCGGCTTTCAAGATCCTCAAGAAGTGAATTGAGTTCCTTTGACTCTAAACCAGTTTTTTTTCTAATTTCAGAAAATGTTTTGAAACCTCTATTGATATTGCCTAAAACCATCATATCTTTTGATTCAGGTTTTGTTTCCTTTGAAAAAGAATGTTCTTTTGCTTCCATTACAAATGGTTTTGTCTTTGGTTCATTGAGAAAAGTCTGTTCAGAAGAAACAGTATCTTTTTGCAAATTCATTTTTCCGCGTCTAATAAGGCGAGGAACTATGCGAGCAACCATTAGAACAGCAAAAAATACGAATATCCACTGCCAGCTTTCCATGAGTATACCTGAGATTATATTTCATAAATTGCTTCGGTTTTGGCACTAATTCTTTTGAAGGGCATGGTATAGATATAGTAAAACCATAAGAATGCTAGTAAAATGTCAAGATTCGAATCTCCAAGTATGAACGTAAATATGGGAGCTGCAAAAACGGTAGCAATCATAATTCTTGCATTAATTGTAATTGGCGTAGTTACTGCAGCTTCTGTCAAAATAGTAGATGCGGGTCATAGAGGAGTTTTACTACATTGGAATGCAGTGGATCTATCTAAACCTCCATTAGATGAGGGATTACATTTTGTTGTTCCATTCCAAGACGATGTGGTCAACGTTGAGGTTCGTACCCTAAAGTATGCGAGTGAGGCAAGAAGCGCATCAAAGGATCTTCAAACAGTAGAAACAACTGTCACTGTTAACTATCATCCTGATAAAGAAGCTGTACATACATTATACAAGAATTTAGGTCTTGATTATGAAAACAGAGTTATTCAACCAGCAATAGAAGAGACAGTTAAACAAGTAACAGCAAATTATAACGCTGAAGAATTAATTACAAAAAGACCACTAGTAAAACAAGATATTGAATTTTCAATCAAAGAGAGATTAAATCAATTTAACGTTGTTACTGAAGTGATCTCAATTACAGATTTTGAATTTTCCTCATTATTTGCACAAGCAATTGAATCTAAAGTAGAAGCTGAACAAAAGGCGTTAAAGGCAGAAAATGATTTGAGAAGAATTGAAGTTGAAGCCAGACAAAGAGAAGCAAATGCCATAGGCCTTGCAAATGCAAACATTGCTGAAGCCAATGGTGAGGCTGAAGCAATTAGAATTATCAACCAAGCACTTGCAGATAATCCAAATTATTTGGATTGGTTAAAAACTCAAGCATGGGATGGTAAGCTACCTCTTGTTGTAGGTGAGGGTGGAACTCCATTCATCCAAATTCCAACTAGACCCTGATTCTTTTTTAATTATCAATTAATCATCAGTTTTTGGTTTATTTCTGACTGCATCATACATTGCAAGAAACTGTTCTGGTTCATGTTGTCTGTAATGCTTTTGTAGATGAGAGATTTCTTTTTCGGAAATATTTTCTCCTTTGCTTTGATGATATTCTTTAATAATTTGGGATTGGGTTTTTTTGATATTATATCTTCGAAGTGTTTCATTGACTTTTTTGTTACAAATTAGATCATAAATTATAAATCGATAGATTGCATATCCTGAAATTCCAATTATTGCCACAATTACAATTGGAATCACTATTGGTGTTACCATGCATACTATTCACATTTAGAGTATTTCATTGTTTTTTTAGAAAAAAAATATCGAATCTGTTAGATTTACTTAGCTGCTTCTTTTTTTCGGTTCTTAATTTTCGAAAAAGATACTGCTCCAACTATTGCTATTATTCCTAGAACAATGTATTGGGAATATTCCATTATGTCAAAACCTTTTTCAGGTACTGGGGGCTCAGGGACAAACACTGTAGTTTCGTATGTTTGGAAGATTTCATCTCGTAAAGAGTCCTTATACCTTACAGTAATTTTCACATCATTTTCACCATATGTTGGCTCTCCATCAAACACAATTGGTATGTTAAATGGAACGGGTGCATCAATTTCTATTTCATCAATGTATTGTCTTGTTGTTTTGATGTGCGAATCTCCAAGGGGTTCTAAAGTAACAAAACCAAATAATGCATCTTCGTTTCCTTCATTAATTATTTCACCTATTACAGTTGGACTTCCAGATAGATCAATAATTCCTACGTCGTAAATTGTAAGATCAATTAGTCCCTTGACGTAAAAATCTACAATTCTTGAAATTGTGTGCTGTTCTCCATGTGCATCAAAATAAGTAATATCCATTGGAGAACGTAGTGTTTGAGATTTCATAGTTTCAGGAACATACACTTCAAATTCAATATACTGTGATGTACCAGGATCGATGTGTCCTACATCCCAATCACTTTCTAAAATTACAACATTTTCTACATTAGTAACTGATTGAGTATTTGATGCCATAGTTCCTTGTGTATTTTGTAATGCTATATCAACGCCTGAAATTGGAGCAGTGCCTCCATTTGATATTTCAATTATAACCTTATTTTTTTGCAATGAAGTAAGAAATGGATCTAAAGCACGCATGTTAATTACGCTGTCTCCAGTTACTTTGAAATTAAAATCAAAAAAGGCGTTTCTTACACCAGATTCTCTTATTCTAGAGTATTCAATCATTGCAGAGCCTGGATATTGTGAAATTTTGGCTTGTTCGCTAATATCAACAAAAAAAGTTAGCTCAAAAACTTCTCCAGCAAGGGCATTTGATTCAAAGTCTGCGATTATAACTGAGCCAGAACCAACTGTAGGTGAAAAACCAAATGGCATTGATAACTGGCCTCTAATTCCAGTAATGTCCTGAGTTCCTACATTTGCAATAATAATTGTAAAAGGCACATTGCTGTCACCTGGATTTACCTCTAATTTTTGATCAGGTAATCCAAAAAACGCATCAAGAAACTTTACATCACCAAATTTTCTTTCAAAAGGTGATCCTTCTCCTGCTTGAGCAAAAGCATCGTCATATAGAGCAGTTCCAATTAGCAAAATTCCTACAAGTGTAAAAATTAAAGATAGAATCTTCATGCTGTGAGCTCCATTTTTGGTGGTTCTTCTCCCTCAAATGCACGACCATCTTTGATTGTGATTACTCTATCCACATCTCCAAATTGATGTCGGTCGTGTGTTACAATGATAAATGTTTGGCCAAGTTGTTTTGCCATTGACTTCATTAGTTCAACAATTTTTTGAGCAGAAACACTATCTAAGTTACCAGTTGGTTCATCTGCAAGAACAATTGTTGGATGATTAACTAAACCTCTGGCAATTGCTGCTCGTTGGGCTTGTCCTCCAGATATTTTATTAGCTCGTTTATACATTTGATCCTCTAGTCCTACAATTTTTAATAATTCTCTGGCATCTTTGTCAGCAGTCTTTTTTGTTCCTTGGATTTGTCTTGGTAACTTTACATTTTCTAAAACAGTTAGATCAGTTAATAGATTTGAGAATTGAAAGATAAATCCAAGTTTATCATTTCTAAATGCTGAAATCTTTCCATCACTAAGATGTGTAGTTTCAGTACCGTCAACCATAATTTTTCCTTTAGTTGGTTTATCCAATAGTGCAATCATGTTAAGTAATGTAGATTTTCCTGAACCAGAACTACCTACAATTAACACAAATTCTCCTTTGTTAATGGTAAGAGAAACATCCTGTAAAGCACGAACCTCGGTATCTCCTTCTCCATAGAATTTATCGAGATCAGTTATCTCGAGTACCTTATCAGACAGTTCTCATCGCCTCCACTGGTAATAGTTTAGTTGCCCTATACGAGGGGTATAATGATGCAAGCATTGCAAGACTAAATGATGTTAATGCAGTTTGAATAACCTTATCCCATTGGATTGATACTTCTAAGGCAATGCTGTTATTCCATGACATTTTAGTTTCCTTTGCATATAATGTATATCCTAATCCAGCAGCTGTTCCAACTGATGCACCAATTGCACCAATAATTATCCCTTGAAATAAGAAAATAATTAAAATATCTTTTCTCTTTGCCCCAATGGCACGCATTATACCAATTTCTTTAGTCTTGCCATTAACTAACATCATTTGAATAGTAACTATTGCAAAAGCAGAAGACATCATACCAAAATATCCAATCATGTTAATCATTGCAATACCAGATCTAAAACCAGCTAGCTGTGCTTCGGCTACTTCTTCTAGTGTTTCAGCCTTGAAATCTTGATTTGGAAAAGTTTGTAGGAATAGATTTTTTAGTTCAGTTGACTTTGATGGATCGTCAAGCTTTACCATTATTGATCCAGTAAAACCATCTCTATCCATCAAATCACGTAAAGTATCAATGTGTACAACTACACTGTAATCAAAACCATTACCACCAGGAGAGGATGCAATTCCTGTAACAATAAACCTCTTTAACTGATCTTTACCATACCTATCAACAATCTTTAGTTTTACATTGTCTCCAACTTGTGCCCCGCCGAGATCTTCTGCAACATTAGAACCTATGACGATAGAATTTCTTGAAAAGACGTATTGCCCTTCAGATACTGTTTCATGTGCTTTGGATGCTTTAATGTCTCTTAATGGATCAATGCCAACAACTGCTACTCTAGTTTCCTCAATTCTTTGACCAGACTTTGTTATGTTAATTGCTGCTGAAGAATCAAGCCGCGGAGTCGCGGCATAAACATAGGGGATTCTCTCAAACCAACTTACCAAAGAATTATCAGACTTGTCAATGTAATCTTCTTCGTCTGTTATTTGCAAGTCTCCAAATCTGTAATCAGTCAAGTCACGAACTATTGCATCAAAGAGTCCCTGAAAAATTACAAAGTTTACATGAATTACTAAAATCCCAATAGTTACTGCTAAAACTGCGCCCATCAAACTGCCCCTTTTGTTAAAGAGCATTCTTTTTGCTAGCTGCAGTCTATATTCCATGGAGCTTATATAGGAAAGGTCTGATATATAATGTATTTGGTGTCTAGTGCTAACATTATAGACATTTTTATAAATAATAAGTATCTTGTATAGAGAAGATTAAGGAAAATGATGTAAATTGGACAGATTAGACATGAAAATACTCAATATTCTATTAGATAACTGCCGAGAGTCTGATAGACAGATTGGAAAGCAGATTGGAATTAGTGGAGGAGCAGTAAAAACTAGAATTC
This sequence comes from Nitrosopumilaceae archaeon, assembly GCA_041570395.1. Taxonomy (GTDB): domain Archaea; phylum Thermoproteota; class Nitrososphaeria; order Nitrososphaerales; family Nitrosopumilaceae; genus CSP1-1. The sequence goes on along the minus strand of JBFFWG010000010.1, from coordinate 5,817 downwards.
AAAAAATGCAAAAAAATGGTGTAATTGAAAAATTTACTTTGCGAGTAGAGCCACCAGTTTTGGGTTACAACTTGTTTTATGTTGTAGTTACAGGACAAAACCAAGAAGACATTTTAGAGCAGGCAAGATTAGTTGGAGAAGTTTATCTGATTGTTCCATGTGTTGGTGGAATTACTGTTTGTGGTATAGTAGTAACTGAAAACATTGAGCAAAAAATAGAGCTTGCAAAAAAACTGATGAAAGATGTTAGAGTTCTAAGTATTTTCCAAGCAGAAAACATTGGGGTTCCTGCTAATTTAACAAGAACAGATCTTGAAATAATTGAAAAACTAATCAAAGATCCACGAGCAAAAATTGAGGATTTAGCAAAATCAACTAAACTATCTAGTAAAACTGTAACTCGCTCACTAGAAAAAATACAAAAAGATGATGCAATATTATTTACTCTAGTATATGATCCAGTAAAATTATCAGGATATATTCCATATGCAGTTATGGTTGGAATTAGAGAAGATCTAGATAAAACACTAAAAATATTAGAGAAAAAGTTTTCAAAATCATTTTTGCAAAAACCATTTCTGGCAAAAAATCAGATTGTTTTATTTATGTACAGTGATGATATATTCAAGCTAGATCAGCTCACTCAAAAGGTAAGAGATACTGATGGAGTACTAAGTGCAGATCTCTTTATTCCAAAAAAGATTACTTTTCCAATTAAATGGGTAACAGATGCCATGAAGGTAGCAAAGGGTTCAAAGAAATTACATTTAGTTTATCAAACACATTAATTAATAACTCGAGTTACAAAATATTTAGTTGACAAAAAAGAAAATCTATGAAGGAAAAATTTTAGGGCTATCTGTTCATTCTCTTAAAATTAAAGGAAGAAAAGTTACAAGAGAAATAATTGAGCATAGAGGAGCTGCTGCCATGCTTGCAATTGATAAAAAAAATAATGTTATTCTAGTAAAGCAGCATCGTTATCCTAGAGGAAATGTTTTAGAAATTCCTGCTGGAACTTTGGAAAAAGGAGAGAATCCAAAAAAATGTGCATTTAGAGAATTACAGGAGGAGACTGGCTATAAGGCAAAAAAAATGACTCCTCTTATCTCATATTATCCCTCTGTTGGCTATAACCTAGAAGTAATTCATTGCTATGTTGCATCAGAACTTTCTCAACCAGGGGATCTAGAGCTAGATGAAGATGAAATTATTTCAGTAGTTAAGGTTCCGTTAAAAAAATTAATTAAAATGATTTTGGCTGGAAAAATTATAGACTCTAAAACAATTTGTGCTGTACTAACTTATGCAGGAAAAAAGAAACTATTATGATGATTTGTAGATTGGTTTAATCAAGTCTACAATATCTGCCCAAGACTTTGCAATGCTTTCAAACTTGTATACTATATCTAAAAAGTCAATTGGAATTTGTTTTTTATGTTCTAGTGATGAGCGAAGCTTTGTAATCTTGTATAGATATTCACGGTATAGTTTGATTGCATCAATTGCAACTAATCTGTCATTTGTAGTAAATGCATCAATTGATTCCTTATAGATTTTTTCTGCATCCTTTACTATGTCATGGATTTTTTTAAGTTCACTTTTAGATACGGTTGTTTTACTAATTGCATTTGCAAGCTCAACTATTGTGTCTCCAGCCATTTCTAAAAGATTAGCAGCTATTCTATAGTCTAGGATATCTATATTTTCCATATTAAAGAGGCTGGCTAATCTTTGATCAACCATAGTGCTTCGAATTAATCTAACTAACAAAAAGTATTGTCTGTTAATTTCAATATCTCTATTTGACATTGTTTGAAGATTTGTTTTATCGTCTGTTACTAGACCGTCAAGTGTTTCATTAAACATTCCAATGGCTATAGTACTCATTCGTTTGAGAATTTTTTCTGGATTTAGTGTTGCTGCATCTAGTAAAAATTGTATAATAATACTAGATGCTTCTTCTTCTACAATTTCTACTCCAACTAGTCTTCTCATTGATTCACGAATTTTTTCTCTGTCTTCAACTGGAATCGAAGTCTTTCCTTTAATCTTGATTATATCATATCCTAGCAAGTAAGCGCCTGTAATGTCTGCAACAATGTTTTCATCTTTTGGTAGTGGATAAGAAATTACAACTTCCCTTGATGGTCTGGAATCTTTGTTTGCAGTAATTGATAGACTGTTCTGGCTAGTTTCAATTTCAATTTCGGAGCTTTTCTCTAGATTATTTGCATCAACCCACTCTTTTGGTAGGGAAACTAGTATGCTACTTCCAATCTTTTGCAGGCGTCGAATGAATTTAGGCAATTTATACTAGTATAAGCAATTTAAGCCATAATATTATATTTTATGCAAAATTTAAACTTTGATCATGAAGGGAATGGCCTTTTGTCCTGCACATGTTACTGGATTTTTCAAAGCAGAACTAGATGTGAAAAATAACTTTGAGCAGACAGGCTCTCAAGGTGCTGGCTTTTCAATTCAGAAAGGAGTTAAAACTACAGTTTTAGTGCGAAAAAAAACTGCATATGATGATTCTAATTTTCATCTAAACATAATTGGTTACCAGACTGATAACGCTCAAGTTTCAGAATTTGTTATAAGGAAATTTCTAAGACTAGTTGGACCAGATGTCTTTGTTGATGTTGATCATAACATAACAGTTCCAGTTGGATATGGATTAGGGTGTAGTAGTGCAGTTGCATTATCATTAGGTCTTGCACTAAATCAAGCACTAGAGACTGGTTTGTCTAAAGAACAGGTGGGAATAATTGCTCACAGAGCAGAGATAGAATGTCAAACAGGACTAGGTGATGTACTAGCATCATACCATGGAGGATTTGAGATTAGAACAAAATCAGGAGCACCAGGTCATGGAATAGTTAAGAAACTAAAATCAGATAATTATTCTGTGGTAATAATTTGTTTTTCACCAATCTCTACTAAACGATTCATTTCTGAAAGATTACATTCTATCAATGGTTTAGGTGGAAAGATGGTAACTAAACTAGAACAGTCAAAAAATATTATACAATTTCAAGACATGTCATTAGAGTTTGCAAAGTATGTAGATGTTATTACTCCAAAAATGGCTAAAGTAATTTCTGATTTGAATAAAAATGGAATAAACTGTGGTGTAGCAATGTTTGGTGAGACTGTATTTTCCCTAGTTCCTAAAGGTAAAGAGGAAAAAGTAATGAATATTTTGAAAAAATATGATGATGGCATCATTATCACATCAAAAATTGATAATGCTGGTGCCAGAATAACTTCCCAATAAAATTATTCCTAGTGTATTGATATGTCATTAATTCCCAAAAGTCATCCGCGCGCAAAGTCTTTGTATATTAGAGAAAGACTTGTCAAAGGATTTGATTCTGGTCTAGTTGCAAAAGAAGGATTGATGGCACATGGTAGAGGTGAGACCTTTGATTATTTACTAGGTGAGAAGACCTCAAAACATGCACATAAAGCAATACAAGCAGCAGCTTTTGTGTTATCTTTGGCAAAGTATCCAGTAATTTCGGTAAATGGTAATGTTGCAGCACTTTGTCCTAAAGAAATTGTAAAGCTTGGAAAAGTTACGGGTGCAAAACTAGAGGTAAATCTGTTTTATTCTAATGAAAAAAGAAAGAAAAACATTGTAAATACTCTCAAGAAGGCGGGGGCAAAGGAGGTTTTAGGCGTAAAATCTTGGGATTCTAGACGTCTTTCTGGATTAGATAGTGCAAGACGAGTAGTTGATAGAGATGGAATTTACAGAGCCGATGTAGTTGTAGTTCCACTAGAGGATGGAGATAGAACACAAGCCCTCAAACGTGCTGGAAAAAAGGTAATTGCATTTGATCTTAATCCTCTATCTAGAACTGCAAAAACTGCTGACATTACTATAGTAGACAATATTATTCGCGCAATTGATGAACTAATTAATGAATGCAAAAAACCCCAGAAAAAAATTCCATTTAACAACAAAAAGAACTTGGCAGCTAGTGTAATAGAGATTAAAAAGAATCTAACTAGGAGGATGCCTCATGCATAAGACTCCTCAAGATATTATATCAAAAAAGAAGGCTGGGCAGAAAATTTCTGTCATTACTGCATATGATTATTCTTTAGCTACTCTATGTGATAGGGCAGGAATTGATGTCATTCTAGTTGGGGATAGTGGTGGAATGGTTGTTTTAGGTTATGAGAACACAACACCAGTTACAATGACTCAGATGCAAATATTTACAGAAGCTGTCTCTCGTGCAAGAAAGAATGCTCTAGTTGTAGGCGATCTGCCATTCATGTCATATCAAGCTAAAGTGTCAGATGCAATAAAGAATAGTGGAAAATTGATCAAGGCAGGAGCAGATGCAGTAAAGCTTGAAGGTGGTATAGAGATGGCAGATACAGTTTCAGCTATAGTTGAGAAAGGAATTCCGGTAATGGGTCACATTGGATTGCAACCACAAACTACAATGTTATCTGAAGGGTATAAAGTTCAAGGAAAGACTGCAGAATCTGCTATTCAATTAATAGAATCTGCAAAAGCTTTGGAGAAGGCCGGTGTGTTTAGTATTGCACTAGAGATGGTAACTAGTGAAGTTGCAAAATTAATTTCAGAAAGTGTTTCTGTGCCTACAATTGGAATAGGATCAGGTTCAGGATGTGATGGGCAGGTTCTAGTGATTCATGACATGTTAGGAATGTATGATAAAATAGAGCCAAAATTTGTCAAAAAGTATCTTAGTTTATCTGGAGAAATTGTTTCAGCTGTAGAATCATACAGAAAAGATGTAGAGAGCGGACAATTTCCTAGTGAACAGCACTCGTTTTCTATGGAAAAGTCAGAATTAGACAAATTACGAGAGGAAATTGGCTAAATCAAAACACCCTAGTTTAGATATTGTAGGTTCAGATGGATTAGAGCTATCTGGTAAGAAAATTGTTTTGTGTGTAGCTGGTAGTGTTGCAGCATACAAGTCAATTGAGCTAGCTAGATTATTGATGCGACATGGTGGAACAGTTACTATAGTAGCTAGTGATGCAGCTACACAACTAATACAGCCAGCTTATTTCAAGTGGGCAACTGGTAATCCTGTTATAACTAAATTAACTGGTAATTTAGAGCACATTGCAGTAGCTGATTATAAAAAGTCAGATTTGATTATTGTTTATCCTTGTACTGCAAATACTTTGGGAAAGTTAGCCAGTGGTATAGATGATACTCCAATAGCTACTGTACTTACAGTAGGATTTGGCTCTAGAATACCTATTGTGATGTGTTTGGCAATGCACGCTTCAATGTATGATAATATTTCTGTTAAGAAGAATATTTCATTTTTGAAGAAAAAAATTGATTTTGTTAGTCCTAATATGGTAGAGGGTAAAGCTAAAGCTGCAGAACCAGAAGATGTTTTAGGATTTGTGTTGAGAAAATTTGGATATTCTAGTGTTTTGAGTGATAAGAAGGTGTTGATTACAGCAGGTCCAACTATAGAGTATATTGATCCTGTACGAGTTATTTCAAATCAAAGCTCAGGTAGAACTGGTGTACTGTTAGCTTCTGAGCTAGTTACAGCTGGTGCTAAAGTTACATTGATTTATGGTCCAGGGAGGGAGCCGCCACCAAAAGGAGTAAAGCTAGTATTAGTAAAAACAGCTAGAGATATGCATCTGGCTGTAAAGGCTGAGATGAAAAAGAGATTTGATATTGTAATAATGGCAGCAGCTCCTGCTGACTATACTCCTGAAAAGCCAAGCTATTCTAAAATTAAAAGCATTGATGAAAAATTTAGTGTAAAGCTTGTAAGGGTTCCTAAGATTATT
>JBFFWG010000009.1:0-42736 GCA_041570395.1 Nitrosopumilaceae archaeon | reverse complement strand
CACTAGATTCAGTATTAGGTGAGTGGATTGTACAGATTGAATCACAGACTAGTGAGTTTATGGCATCTGCTGCCCAAGATGTTCCAATTAAGGTAAAGTATAGAGCAGAAAGGAGTCCATTAGTGACTGTAAGGTCGGAGTAAGATTACACTCATACGGTGTTTATGTAAATCAGACAAACTGTATCTTATAGGAAAAAACTGCAATCAAGTACTATGGCATTACGGGTAATTTCAACAAAATTATCAGAAGAGCAGTATAGCAAAATTACACAGGTTTGTAATAATGCAGGATGCACACTCTCAGCATTTCTAAAAGAATGTGTTATGGGTCTAGTAGATAAGGAAGGAAATAAGACAGAAAAACCAATTGATGAGACAATAAATGCACCTGAGTTCACATTAAATAACGAAACTCCAGTTCAAGAACAAAAAATTACACAAAAAATCCGTTATCAGTATTTTTAATAAAAATAGACCCAAGAGTGTTTGGGAAGAAAAACAACACTGAAGCTTATATGTAATATTATCTCTAAAATAAGTAATGGGATCAAAGGTAGTTTCAACAAAACTTACTGAAGAGGAATATGGAAAACTAGTAGGGTTATGTAGTGCTAGTGGATACACCGTTTCAAAATTGTTAAAACGTGCAATCTTGGAAAGAATGACTGACGAGGCATCAAGAGAACAAACTATAACTCAAAAACCTGTACTAAAACAAGACCCAGAAGTTGTTCAAACACCACAGGTAAAAAACACCAAACAGTCTACAGATAAGTTCCAGTACTATTAGAAAATCAATCAGACATAATAAGAATTTAATTTAATACTAATATTACCAGTCATTTTTAGTTAATTTGATTATATGATTAAGAGATCTGAAATAAAAAAAATTGTAAATGAGTATTCTGATGTAAAAATTGGGGTTCTAGGGAGTCATTCAGCCCTTGAAGTTATGGATGGTGCAAAAGATGAGGATCTTAAAACAACAGTAATTTGTCAAAAAGGAAGAGAGACACCTTATAGACGATTTCGAAGAATTGCAGACGAGATTATTGTGTTAAATAAATTCAAAGATATGGCATCAGCAAAAATGCAACAAAAATTTCGTGATGAGAATACAATAATTGTTCCACACAGATCATTGACTGCATATTTAGGATACAAAATAATTGAAAACAATTTCAAAGTACCAATATTTGGGAATAGAGCATTATTTCAAGCAGAAGAAAGGGGAAATAAAAAAAACCAGTATTATCTTTTAGAAAAAGCTAGAATTAAACATCCAAAACTCTTCAAGAATCCTAAAAATATCAACAAACCTTCAATTGTAAAAGTTCAAGAAAAAAATAGAAAGCTAGAACGGGCATTCTTTACAGTCACATCATATGCTGATTATAAAGAAAAATCTGCTGAAAAAATCAAACAGGGTATAATTTCTAAAAAAGATTTAGAAAATTCAAGTATAGAAGAGTTATCTATTGGAACATATTTGAATTTTAATTATTTTCATACCCCAATTTCAGATAATGTTGATTTTATAGGAATAGAAAGAAGACTACAAACTAATTTACATGACTTTAATGCATTGCCTGCAAAACAGCAATTAGAGATGGATATTGATCTTCAAAATATTGAAGTAGGACACACTCCTGCAAGCATTCGTGAATCATTACTTGAAAAAGTAATTGCCATGGGAGATAAATTTGTTAAAGCAGTAAAAAAAGAATATCCACCCGGCATAATTGGCCCATTTTCTCTTCAAAGTGTAATAACAAAAGATTTAGAATTTATTGTATATGATGTATCATTAAGAGTTCCAGGAAATCCTATTGTTGCAACAACTAGTCCGTACACAAAATATCAGTATGGAACAACTTTTGGAATAGGTAGAAGAATAGCAATGGAAATTAAAAAAGCAGTAGATCAAGGACAGGTAGAAGAAGTAGTTACCTAAGCTTCCATTTTTTCTTTAAGAAGATTTTTTCTAACTAGAATCGGAATTTTGTAAAAAGTAGCCAATGCCAGACCGTCTGATGCACGATAATTTCTTAAAATTAGATCTTTTTTTCCAGTAAAATACAAATTTGCTCTTAATACTTCTCCACTTTCATAGATTTTTACTTTAACTAATATCAGTTCGTTTTCTTCACAAATTTCTTCAATCATCTTGTAAATTGTAGGGACAGGATTTTGATCATCTTCTTGAAAACTTGAAATGTATCTAGCTACTTCCCCAGAAAATGCTCGCATATGAAATTCTTTTCCACTATCAGCTGTTAACACCAACATTCCTTCTACAGCATAAGGGTCTACAAAACCGACGTAGGTAATTTTTACAACTTCATAATCAGGTTCCTGGCCTTGATCAATCTTCACTACCTAATCACTAGGTAGATAATTTGTTAATGCTTATAAAGATACAATTTAATTCAACGGTTAAATTTTTTAACATATGGAAAAACAGGCTACTGTTAAAAGTAATAAAGGCAAATCATTAATTATTTTAGGCTTTATTTCTATTGCAATTCTCTTTTTAATTTATGCACGAAGTTCAAGCTTAGAGTTAACTCCTGAGGCTATTGCAGTGCTTGAAAGATTAGCCATTATTTTTTACATAATTCTTACAATGTCCTTTATAGCAATTAGTATTGGCTTATACAAATATCATAATCAAAAAGTCTTAGATAAAAAAGAAGGAATGCTCTCAATTATTGCCACTGCAACTCTGAATAAAAAATCGCGAAGAATATTCATTTTAACATTTATCGGATATGGGATCTTTTTTTCTTTAACTTCAGGTATGCTTGTGTATCAACCAGAGGTAGAATTTTCATATCATTATAACGCAATAGTACCATCAGCCCATATTACTCCATGTTGTGGAGAGCCAGGATACATGCCTAAAATTATTGTATATTTTACAGAGCATGTAGGATTACAAATAGTTCCAATCAACTTAGTTCTCCAAATAGTTGTATCTTATTTGGTTGGATTAAATACATCATTAGCAGTAAGTGCTTTTACTTTTTTCAAGAAAGGTAGTGGAATAAGCAGTTTAGGTGCGACAACGGGATTATTTATTGCATGTCCAACTTGTGTGGGAGCGTTTAGTTCAATTTTCATTGGAAGTGCAAGTGCAGTTGCATTTACGGTCGCCATATCACAAATGCAAACGTTGTTTATTTTATTTACAATTCCCATATTACTTACAACTCCATTCATTATGGCAAGAAAATTAAAATTACAAGATAAAAATTGTAAAACAGAATCTAAGCAGGATTAAATTTTTTTACTTCAGGAGTCTTTGAGTTACCTATGTCATAGCCATCTCGTCTTAAATATTTCAAAGTTAGTTTGTAAACAAGTTCATCATGATCAACTTTTTCTAAAAGATCTTTCCATAAAATTTTTCCATTTTCTAAAATATGCTTCTGAAATTGAGTATTCATTATTTCTGCAATTTCCATACATTGCTCAAAGGTTTTTCCATTCTTATAGGCATGAACTCTCCTATCGCAACTATCCATGATTTTTTTCGACATATCTAAAATAAAAAGTTGGTCTTTAGTTTGGGAATAGATATGATTAGGATAGTTTTTTTAATTTTTCAACAACTATTTTAAAAATCTCATCGTTATCAAGCAGTATGCAAGGTAAGTCATTTTCTTGACATGCTTGACCACTTTCAGTATCACGGGTTACTAACAGCATTCCATTTTCTTTTGCATAGTTAATGATAGAATAATCTGTTCTAAGCTTTTTTCCTTGAGTTAGTAATTTTTTTACACTATAAGCCTCATATCCTAACGCATTTAATTTATCATCCATTCCATCATCCATTTCATCAACAAGAATTTTCTTAGATACCATGAACAATGTAGAGTTTCACTAATTATAATGCTTTAGAATTTCTCTATTGAGAAAACCCTATGATTAATGGTAAAAGAAATCCTAAAGCAGCAATACCTGCAATTATTAGAAGTAATGTATGCAAATGATTTTTCTCCACAAATTAAAATGTAAAGAATGTATTGATATTGATGTGTGTTCAGTATGGACAGCAGCTTAAAGATGAGAGGTGATTTTCTTAATTCTCATAACTAATCGTAGTTTTTTGTTAATGCTTAATTCAGGTTCAACTGTAAAGTAAATAGTTTTTCGTTTTGAGTAAATAACAAGTTGAGTTACTTTTTCACGTTCAACATGTACATACCTAACCTTTCCTAAGTTTTTGTTAAATTCATATCTCATTTTTCTTCGTTGGGATACTTGCTTGCAAAAATGTTCTTCTTCTTTTTGAGTTTTAAGAGAGGTCTTTCCAGTTTTCATTATAGCTTCAATGATATTTCCCTTGAGATCAATAATAGCGACAAATCTCATTTTAGAATCAAGACCTATAATCTCTTCAACAATTTTCAATAGATCTATTTTTTTAGTCATACTGAAATCAAAATAGTTTTTTCTACTCTACATATATTTTGTTAAAATTATTTTGTGTCTTTATAAATTTGAGATCTTAGTTTTTTGAAAATATATGTAATCAAGTTAGTGATGATAGATTCGTTTTTGTAGAGTAGATATGAATTTTCATTAATTTATCAATGTAGACCTTAAAGAAACTAATTATATTTAGAATATTTATTTTAAGAACCCTAGGATTCGTGTGTTCAAATTACACACACATAGCTAGTATTATACAAATTTCTTATACAGATGATAATTGGCTCGTAAATTTATCAACCAAGAAAGTAAAAAGGGACTTGATGCAAAAAAAGATGTAGAAGCAGAAGATGAATGGGCACATTTAGCTGGTGGAGATGATGAAGCTATTGAAACAAAAATAGAAACAAAGATTGAAGCTGCAGATGCAATGGAAGTTCTTGATAGGAGTGTGACATTTGGTGATGAACAGCAAACAGGTCACAGGACACCTTATGATTCAGTTAAAGAAGAAACCAGAAATGCTATGGATGCAGCTGGTAATACAGGGCAGTACATTAGATTTGTCAATAAACATATTGATAAACAGAAAAGGGAAATAGACAAAATTAAAAAAATTCAAGAGAAATTTGATCATGAGATTGATTTGCTTCAATCAAATCGTTCTAAGATTGAAAGTATAAACAAAAAACTATCTCCAAAAAATGATGTGAAAACTATTACAGAGTCATTGCATCAACTATTATTAGAAAAAGGTATTACAAAATCTAAATTAGATACCCTAAAAAATGAAATAGTTTCTGTTGAAGATGAACTTAAGCAGCAAGAAGATCAAATAGAACAGGCAAGTGAACATTTAAAAAAGAAAAATACAATTATTGAAAATCAAGTAAACGAACAAAAAAAGAAAGAAGAGTTAGAAGCATTTATGAAAAAGTTTGGAATTAAAGATGTATCTGAATTATTAAAAATGAAAAAATAATTTATTTATATTTTTTAGAAAAAGATGAATTTTCATCACATCTTGGACACTTTAATCCATTTGTTTTATAGCCGCAGTTTTTACAATGGATATTTAGTGTCATAGCTTCATAAGATGGGGTTTTAGTAATTTTGACAATTAAGATTACTGCAAGTAGAATTCCTACTGCAAGACCAATCCAAATTAGTACCAAGATACAGTGATTACGTTGTTCTTACTATTATAGTATCATCTGGTCATTACGGAAGTCCAACAGATTCTGTCAAACAGTGTTTGTGAACCCATTTTCCACTATCATCTTTAGCGATTTCTTTTCCAGGACTGATTTCCCCATTACAGGAAATACACATTGTTTTGAATTTAGCTTTCATGCAATTTTATGAATAGAGATTTTATAAAATTCCTATTATTGAAGTGAATTCAACCTATGGTCAGGATGGGGCACCTCTAATCTCGTGTTATTTTATCAAACACACAAGAGGCGGTCAGATCACCTGTAACATTGACCATAGTTCTAATCATGTCCAAAATTCTATCTACAGAAATTAACAATAAAATTCCGACTGGAGGAATGCCAACTGTTATGAGTATTGTAGACAAGACAATTACACCATCTCCAGGTACAGCAGGAGTTCCAATAGAAGCGGGGGGATACCATTTTTATTCTTTATCTATAAATTCGCTAACATTAGGAGGCTCAGGAGACAATCCTTTTCTCTTTCTAATATCAGAAATCATTTCAGATAATTTGGATTTAGGAAGTTCTGCCCACGACTTAAAGTGAGAATTCCACATTGCCTTTCCTGCAGTTTGTCCTCGCATATCTTCAGATAGAGTAAATGTTTCTGATGCAGGTACCTCCCCAGTAACAATGCTTAGTGCTCCTTTTTGCTGCATATCTAAAACTTTACCACGCTTTCCAGAAAGAACTGTTGCAACATTTCCTACAAGATCTGTTGGAACTCGAACTTCAATTGCTAAAATTGGTTCCAAAATAGTGGTTCCCGCAGTCAATAGTGCGCCCATACATGCACGTCTTGATGCAGGTCCTAATTGTGACAGACCTCTGTGAGCTGTATCTTCATGAGGTACAAAATGAGTAAAGGTAAACTTACAATCTCTCATTTGTTCTTTAGCTAGAGGCCCCTCTTTCATCACATCATCAAATCCAGAATTAATAGAGTCAGTAGATTCTGCTACAAACTGAACACCTTTAGTTCCATTAATCAAAACATTGCCACGTGAATCTAGCCTCATAATTCTTTTGATTGTATCAGTATCCCATCCTTCCTTCTTTAGAAGTTCTGCCATCATTTTCTTGTCTTTCATTTCACCAATCTGACCAGACCTTAGCATATCACCAATTGCAGGTTCTAATGGTTCAACTTTTAGGAAAATTTTGTTGTGTCTGTTTGGGGATTTTGACATGATTGGCTCACATCCACCTTTTACAGTCTCTCTATAGTTGATTAGAGGTTCAGAAGTTACAATATCTACTTTAGAATCTTGAATTCTATGTGTTGCAACATCAAGATGAAGAACTCCCATACCAGCAATAATTGTCTCACCACTCTCTTCGTCAATTTTTACAACCAAGTTAGGGTCTTCAATTGTGAGTTGTTTGAGAACCTCGACAAGTTTTGGCAAATCTTTTGCATGTTTTGGTTCAATTGCTACTTGTACAACTGGTTCAGAAACGTATTTGACTCCTTCAAACATTTGAATATCTTTTATCGTTGATAATGTGTTTCCAGCACGAGCCTCAACCAATCCCATCAATGCCGGAATGTTTCCTGCTCCTAGAGCTCCAACTTGTTCTCTTTGATTTCCCATGAAAAAGTTCACTGACTGAACACGTCCTTCTCTTTTAGCGTCAATAATGTTAATTGTATCACCATCTTTAATCGTTCCAGAAAACAACCTTCCTATTGCAATAGGGCCTGCAGCCTTGTCTAATACCATGTTAACTACCATCATTATAGTTGGGCCGTCGTCTTTACACTCTAGGAGTGCTTTTCCTATATCAGAATCTAAATCTCCTTTCCAAATTTTTGGGATTCTGTATTTTTGTGCAACGTGTGGAGGAGGGTGATGTTTAACAACCATTCCAAGTACCGCATCAGCAAGAGGTGCTTTTTCAACTAAATTCTCGACTTTGCCGTTTTGATATGCATCAATTACATCTTTGAAGGTAATTCCTTTTTCCTTCATTAGATCTACATTGATGGCCCACTTGTCTTTTGCAGAGCCAAAAGTTACACTTGCGTCTTGAATTGAAACCTTCCATTTTTCTTTGTATTCAGGTTCAGCATAAGTATCTAAAAGTTGGTTAAAGTTTGAAACAACACTGGCAAGATTTTCTTGCATTTTCTCAGGGGTTAATCTTAGTTCTTTGATTAGCCTATCCACTTTGTTAATGAAAAGAACAGGTCTGACTCTTTCTTCAAGTGCCATTCTGGTTACTGTTTCGGTTTGAGTCATGATGCCTTCTACAGCATCACAAACTACAACGGCACCATCAATTGCTCTAAGGCTACGGATTACTCGTCCACTAAAGTCTACGTGTCCAGGAGTATCAATCATGTTGATGACGTATTCTTTGTCTTTTTGAGTATAGTGCAATGTTACATTAGCTTGATAAATTGTAATTCCCCTTTCTTGTTCTTCTTTATCATAGTCCATAGCCAATGCAGTACCAGCTGCTGAAGGAGCAATAATCCCTGAATGAGCCAAGAGACTATCACTCATTGTTGTTTTACCATGATCAACGTGAGCAATTACACCAAAATTTCGGATTTGTTCTTTATCTTTAATAATCTTCATAACTTGGTCTGTTGACTTGAACTTCATAATCGCAAATCCTTTCTGAGCGGCTATTAAACCTTATGAAGATTGAAAATGGATAAAGATCAATAAATCATATTTGAGCTTGCGTTTCTAAGTTTTTTAGCAGTTACAAAATAACAATCCTTTTGCTTATTTTTTTTGGCATAAAATAATGGTGCCAATTGCGAAAAAAAAGTAAAGAAAATTACTTGTGAAATTTTATCCTTTGTGCCGGGGATTGGCTGATAAACCTTCAAACTTAGTTTTTTTAAATTTTTAATCATTTTTGAATTATGAGTATTTTTTTCTTCAAAAACTATTACGGTGTCTCCAGGCTTTGCCGAAAAAAGCTCCATGTGCAAAAATTGTTCAATTCTAGAATAATGCACATCACTTCCCAATAATTCGTAGAATTTAGCTGCGCCATACATCGCAATAGGAAAAGTATGCAAATTCCCTAAAACAAAAATTTTTTCCCCAAGTTTTATTTTTTTACTTTCAAGTAACGCTTGTTTGAATAATTCTAAAACACCTCTTATACGAATATTTGATACTAACGAAATGCAAGTCAATGCACTTGCAAGAAATCCAATGCTTCCTGAAGTAAAAATACCAGAGCTTGGAAAATCAAGAAGTATTTTTTTTGAACAGGATTTTACAAGTTTTCCATAAGAGTTTGAAGTAACTGCAGTTGGGTTTTTAAATAATTTTGCCACTTTAACGTTTGAACTAGTATTTCCTGAAATTGAGATGATGTAAGCATCTTTATTTTTTGCAATATCAGGGTTTTTTAATAAATCAAGAGGATCTGTAGTTTTAGATCTATAATTTGAAAAGGATTCTGCTAACAATGCTGCAGTATAAGAGTCTCCAGTACCACAAAAAATTGTTTTTTGTTGTTTTTTTATGGGCAATTGTTTTTGTAGTATAATATTTTGTAAATAGGGAATTTGTAGTAATACGTCATTTTCAAACGCTTCTATTGTTTTCATGATCATCATATAGATTCCTTGTAATATTAAGTAAAATTTGTGTTACCTAACAACTGTTGTACTCAGTTACTAAAATGAATGATTTTCAGATTTGGTAATAAGATGACAATCTATTTTAGCAAAATAGAATAATGATCCTCATTGGGAAAAGATAAAGTCACTATCAAAGATTTAATGAATAGTCCAATAGGAGTTGAAAGTGAGAGTACACTTGATTGGGTGTTGAATAAACTTTTGACACTTAGAATAAGCAGATTATTTATTTTCAAAGACAAAAAGCCGATTGGCATAGTCTCAGAAAAGGATATTCTTAATTATTTTTACAAAGAAAAATTGTATAAACGTATCGCTGAAGTATCCATTAATGAAATCATGAAAGATGTTTTTTTCAATGACGAGTCCACTACCATACCTAAGGCTGCTAAGTTTATGCTTGATCATAAATGTAGTTCAATTGGAGTAGGTTCTAAAGGGAATTTAGTAGGAATTGTGACAAAGACTGATGTAACAAAATATTATGCTGAAAATTGTCTTGGAGAAAATAAAGTAAGCAACCAAATGTCATCTAATCACTTTTCTACGTTCATAAAAGATACTCTTTATGATGTGATAGGAAAAATGCTAGAGAGTGAAATTTCTAGAATAGTAATTGTATACAATGAAAGGAATCCAGTAGGCATTATTTCTACAGGAGATATATTTAGAACGGTTCTTGACATAGAAGCAAAAGAAAACACTGAAAGAATCTTGAATGTAACTCTTGATTATGAGAATTTTTGGTCAAGATATAAAGAATTTTGTTCTCAGTCAGCTGAAAAAGTAATGAGCAGAGGAGTCATACAAGTAAATGAAAATGAGGATTTAGCAAATGCATGTAAAATGATACTGGATAAAGAAATTAACGCTTTGGTAGTACAAGATATGAAAGGACAAATTAAAGGAATTATTGGTAAAAGAGAGGTACTTTTGACTTTATCTAGTATGAATTAGCATATTTAGAATCATTGAAAATAAAAAAAGTATTACTTAACAATCATTACAGGAATTTTCGAAGCGTTTAAAACATATTTTGAAACACTTCCCAAAAAAAAATTTTTAACTTTTGAAAATCCTCTTGCACCAATAACTATTAGATCAAAGTGTTTAGTATTAGCATAATTTACGATTTCTGGACCTGCAGATCCTATTGAAATTTCATTGATAAATGATACACCATATCGTTGGGCGTGTGCTTCAGCTTCCTTAAAAAAATCCTTCAAATCCGAATCAGCAGTTCCGGTGGAAGGTTCTACATATAATCCAGTAATTGTTCCACCTGAGGATTTTACTAAAGATATTGCAAAATTTACTCCTCGCATTGAATTCTTCGAACAATCAACTGGGACTAGGATTTTGTGATTTGGTTTAAACATGATTTTTTTGTAATTTTTTTCATGGATTTTATACTTGGTTTTATCCATCAGTATTTTTTCTAGGTTATAGTTTAATATTGCATCACTGTGCGTAACGAACACACTGAATTATGTTAATGTTATCTTTCACAATAAAATTTCATTATTCTAATTCTAATTCATAAATGAAACTGCCCTAACGACATCAGTTTTGCTTAGGATTCCTATAAGGCGACCTT
Organism: Nitrosopumilaceae archaeon; assembly: GCA_041570395.1. Classification (GTDB taxonomy): domain Archaea; phylum Thermoproteota; class Nitrososphaeria; order Nitrososphaerales; family Nitrosopumilaceae; genus CSP1-1. Next base: position 31,864 of record JBFFWG010000009.1, on the reverse strand, counting down.
TGCTTGAAAGCACTCCTACTGCATTGATTTTATTATCCAAAAGCAGGTTACATGCGGAAATCAAACTATCATCATACCGTACAGAGATTATCTTATCACTCATAATTTGTTTAGCAGTTGTAGTAGCACCAAATCCAGTATCTGACAAGAATCCCTTTCTAGTAAAAATAACAGAAATTACCGGATCAGTATTATCAGCGATTTCTGTTACATTTCCTTCTTCTAACGCAATTCTAAAAAGATCTCTAAAGGTCAAAATTCCCTCAGGCAGATCATTATGACTTTTTAAAATTATGCGAGAAATTTTCTCATCAAGCATTTTTTGCACAACTTTATGGAGGGGGGTATCTGAGTATGCCCATGCATAATACAATGTAGCATATTCACCAACAATTTTTTTACCAGAAACATTTTCTACAAAGTATCTAGCAAGGTCAGTTTTAGTAACTATGCCATTAATTTTGTTATCGATATTAATTGCTAAAGAACCTATAGAGTTTTCAATCATAGTTTTGGCACAATCCTTTACGCTTAAAGAGGAATAAACGGATTGTAGAGGTTTCATGATTTCAGATATAGGAATTTGATTCAAGTTTCTTTCAGATTCGTCCGTAAGGAGAAATATTCCTAGATCTTTTTCAGTTATAATAGAAGCACATTTGTCGCCTTCTGAGACTAGTAATCTACTAATTTTTTTATTCAATAATTCTTTTATTACATCATTTACAGTTGATTCCTTTGGTATAGTGATAGGTTTATTCATTATTGATTGGATGGAGGACATCGTCCTTTTGCACTAAATTTTGATATAAAAAATACGGGTTGATTCTCGTAAATGAAAATTAGTAGTTACTTGTAATATTTATAACGAGATTTCAAGAACAAAGCGTGGAAATTTCTGTAGGACATACTCCTGATTCAGACGACGCATTCATGTTTTATGCTATGCTAACTGGAAAAATTCCATCACCAGATTTTATTGTAAAGCATGTAGTGGAGGATATTGAAAAACTAAACAAAAAAGCATCTAACCCAGAACTTGATGTAACTGCTGTTTCAGTGCACGCATGTGCATATATTCCAAATTACACCATTTTAAGAAGTGGAGGAAGTTTTGGATTAGGATATGGTCCAATTGTTATTGCGAAAAATATGATCTCAGTAGACGAATTAAAAAAAATGAAAATAGCAATTCCAGGAAAAATGACTTCAGCGTTCCTACTTTTACAATTGATGATTGGGAAATTTGAGTTTGTAGAGATGAATTTTTCTGAAATTCCAGAGGCAGTTTTAGGTGGGAAAGTAGATGCGGGCTTGGTAATACATGAAACACAAATTACCTATGATCAAGAAAATCTTAAAAAAATTTTAGATGTTGGGGAATGGTGGGATAAAACAACTAATGGTTTACCAGTACCTTTAGGAATTAATGTGATGAAAACAAGTCTTGGTCCTGAAATTGTAAAAAAATTTGATAATTATCTCAAAAATTCAATTATCTTTGCTAGAGAACATCTAGAAGATGCATTAGACTATGCAATGCAGTATAGTAGAGGAAAACCAAGAGAATTAATTGAAAAATTTGTAAAAATGTATGTTAATGATGTTACAGTTGAAATGGGTGAAAAAGGAGAAGAATCAATTAGACGGTTATTTGAGATGGCCAAAGCAAAAAATCTAATACCAGAATTTGAATTAAAAATAGCATAGAGTCTTTATAATGAATTTTGAAAATGTTTTAGAAATAATTACAACTAATTAATTGCATCAATTATTTCTTGAACAACATCAATTAATGCCTGACCTTCTGCAGGGTCTAGTTGACCAGAGTTGATTAATGCCTCTATTTGATTGATAAATGCATTTAGTGAACCAGTTGCTCCATTGACATGGCCAGCATCTAATTGGTCTGCAGCCTTTTCTAACTTCGTAACTATTGAATTAAGTTCGCCAGCAGTAATTTCTTCAATATTTCCTAGAGTATCTTCAACTACCACAATTACTTCATCTACAAGTTCAGATGGAGGAACGCATGCATCGCCTATTCCATCTTCGTTTAGGTCTGCTTGATCTGGATTGTACACAAATGGACAGTTATCGTCAGTAAACCAACCATCGCCATCCGGATCACCTTCACCTCCAATAACTCCAGCAAAAGCTGTATTTGATTGAGAGGCGATTAGAATCACACTAATTATTGCTATTGAAAAAAGCGATAGCAAACTTGTGTTTTTAATAGATTCCAATCCATAGCATTATACTCATATTTTTTACATTAGGTTGTGTTTGTAAAATATTACTTACAGTTTTTCGTTATCAAATTCATGACTGGTAAGTGGATTTTCGGTGTGTAATAGTATGATAATTATACATTAAATGCATAGATGGTTTAGGTTCAAATTTTGTTAGTGGATAGAAAAATTCTCATCGGAGGAATTGCAATGGTAGTAGTGGGAATTTCAATTTCTTTATACCTAAACTCTATTGTTCCTATAGGCACTCCAGGAATGACCGAAGAAGAAACACTTGATCTTCTAATCAAGCAGCAAGAGAATCAAGATTATAACACACTAGCCGGAATTTTAATTGGAGTTGGCTTTATGCTGGTTTTAATTAGTTTTGGGGCCAGAAGAAAAAGAAAAGGCGGGGCAAAGAAGATTGAAAAAAAGCCTGAAATTTAATACTAAATTTAAAATGATTTTATTTGATTAAAAAAAGTATCACGTTGAAAAGGAGTTCGTCCTACCTCTTTTACTAAATTTGCAAGTTCAATTACAGATGAATCAGTTGCCTTTCCTGCCGCACGGTAAATTTCCTCAGAAAATGCAGTTCCTACCAAATCATTTCCTCCATTAGACAGTGCAACTTGAGCCAGTTTTTTTCCAAATGCTACCCAATATACTGAGATGTTATTGAGAACATTTGTTAGCATTAATCTAGAAAGGGCAATAACCTTGAGATCATATACTGAAGAGCATTCATTAGTGACAAGGTGTTCTTGTTCAAGCTCAGTATTATCCAAACTAAATTTTAATGGAATGAAGGTAATGAATCCTCCAGTCTTTTTTTGCAATTCTCGAATCTTAATTAAATGATCAACTATATGTTCAGGTTTTTCAATATGGCCATACAGCATAGTTACATTACTTTTAATTCCTAAATTATGTGCAATTTCAATTGTATCAAGCCATTCTTGACCAGTACATTTTCCTCGAACTATTTTGTTTCGAATATCTGGATGGAAAAGTTCTGCTCCACCTCCAGGCATTGTATCAAGACCTGCATCTTTTAATCGAGAAAGAATTTCTTTTGTAGAATTTTTAGTAAGTTTTGATAGATAGTAAATTTCTGCAGCAGTGAATGCTTTGATGTTTAATTGTGGATGATTTTTTTTAATTATTCTCATCATGTCTTCATAATAATCAAGCTCTAGTTTAGGATGAAATCCGCCTACAATATGAACTTCAGTTGCACCCATGTCTTTTGCCAGTGAGACCCTTTTTTCAATTTGTTCAGGAGTAAGAGTATATGCGTCATCTTCATCGCCTTTTCTGTAAAAAGCACACATTTGGCAACTAGCTGCACAGACGTTTGTGTAATTCATGTAGTATGATGAAGCAAAGGTTACATTATCTCCAACTAGTTTTTTTCTTGAAATATCTGCTACAGCACCTAACATGTGGAGATTTTCAAAATCCATCAATTCCATACCGTCTTTTAATGATAACTCTTCACCAGCAATTGCACGATCAAGTGCTTTTGATTCTCCAACTAATTGCTCTAACATGCGTTCAAGCCATTTACTTCAAATATATAATTTCTTGAAAAAGATAAGTAACCAAGACTAGCCTAAAGAATATGGTTCTACCGCTAGTAGATGAAGATAAGCCAAAGTGTTTCTTATGCCATGAAGGATTCAAAAATATGGAAGAATTACAAAATCATCAGCAAACTAAACATAAAGATTATTTTGAATTTCATGAAAAAGAAATAAGAAGAGAGCCTACTCCTGGCGATGTTTCAGTGTTTTAGTATGTTTTAATCCCTTTAGTTTTGATTTTAGAATATCCTGAGCCCTCTTTTTACTCAGATTTGCAAGATCATAATCTCTATCAATTTCAAGTGCTTTTTTGAAAAATACTAATGCTTCTTTAATTTCATCTAATTCGCCTAAAGATAGTCCCTTGTAAGCAAGTGCAATTGCACATCTATTATCAATATTAAGTACTTTATCATACAAAGTTATTGCCTCATGAAATTTTCCAAGAGAATGTAATGCCGCACCTTTGTTAATTAAAGCATCAATGTTTTTTGGATTGATTTTTAGAGCCTTATCATAAAAAATAAGAGATTTTTTTGAATTCCCAAGGTTTTGTAGTGTAACTCCTGAATCTATTAAGGCGTTTAGATTTTTTGGATCTTTTTTTAAAACCTTTGAATAACATGATAATGCTTCATCATATTGTTCATTTTCACTTAAATCAAAAGCTTGGTTAAGAAGATTCACTAATTCTTTATTCACTAAATTACAATTAATCATTTATCAGTAATATAGATTGATGATTAGTCAATACTGTACATCAAATGTATTTTTACGAAGCAGTTTTGTCTCTAGGATCTAATTCTAAGGATTTATTAAAACATTCAAGTGCTTCGTCGTATCTACCAATGCTTCTTAATGCAACTCCTTTGTAATTCCATAATTCAGGATTATTTTGATTTAATAATAATGCCTGCTCAAAATATCCAAGTGCTGCTTCAAAATCATTCTCTTTAAGCGAGATTTTTCCTTTTTCTACAAGGTCATCAATATTGCTCATGCGGCATTAGAACGTAGTTTGTTTGTTTTAAACATACATGTTTTAAAAGATAAAAAACGGCTAAATAGGATTCAAATGGCATTAAAAATTCTAGTCGCAGAAGATAATGAATTTACTTCCTCACAATATAATAGAATTTTAGAAAAAGAAGGTCATAAAGTAATAATTACAAAAGATGGGGAAGAGTGCTTACAAAGATTCAAAGAAGAAAAGAAAAAAAATGATAAGAAATCACTTGGTCCCTTTGATGTTGTTGTATTGGATCAATCAATGCCAAAAAAATCTGGAAAACAAGTAGCAAATGAAATCCTAGAAAATACGCCTAATCAGAGAATAATTTTTGCCTCAGCTTATGCTTTAGGAAGTGAGAAGGATACGACTGAATCTTTTAAAGATAATGTGGAATTTTTGCAAAAACCATTTTCATTAACAAAATTAGTTAGACAGATAGGAAAATAATCCTCTTTCTGACTGAAAAGTTTTGGAATATATTCTAGTAATTGGATAATATTTTATCTAATGAAAAATGAAATTTTGATATTTTCAATTACTGTTTTAATTACTAATTTAGCATATGCGCAGGAACAAGAAACCTCAAATGCTAATGAGTTAGTTGTAAGCGATACAGATCTGATAATAATTTTTTCAGGTTTCATTATTGCAGTAATTGCTATTTTCCTGTACCTAGCAAGGCACCAAATTCTTCGAAGTAAATCTGAATATGATAAGGCAGATTTTGAATCAAAAAAGAACAAGGATTATGAAAAATATCATTCAGATTGGTCAAGTGATGATTATATTGGAAAAAAATCTGGAAGTAAGGATGGCGAAGAATTTAGAAAATCTTTAAAAAATTCAAATTTTCCAGACTATTATAAAACGCTAAAAATATCTAAAGATGCGAGTCAAGAAGAAATTAAAAACCAATTCAGAAATTTAGCTAAAGAATGGCATCCCGATAGAAATCCAGATCCTTCAACTAAAGAAAAGATGGCAGAGATCAATAAAGCCTACGAGGTGTTATCTGATATAGAGCGTCGAAAGGATTATGATAAATATTTTGATGTGTCATAGATTTCAAAAATTATTCAGATTTTATTTTTATAAGAGTCATATTTAGTTCAATGTAAGAAGAGCTTTGCATGCTGTTTGTCAAATGTGCAAGAAGGGTTATTTTCTTTAAGGAATTATCTATTTTCGCACGTGTAATAATTTCAAGATCTTGAAAATCAGGGTTAGGCCCCAACATACTTTTAGACAATAAAGGAGTAACAGAAAGATCAGTAACTTGTGCTTTAATTTTGAAAGCAAATGTGTCTGAAAAATACACCCCACCTCTATCAGTTGGTCGATTTACTGGAGTCAAAGATTTACTTATTGACACATTTTTTAAAGGAAAAGTATCTTTATTTACACATAAAATAAAATCTAATTTAGTAGTTTTTTGAATTTCAATGATTTTTAGAAGAGTTTTTTCATCTAAGGTCAAAGTGAAATAATTTCATTTCAGATCTATAAATATAATATACCTGCGAAGCTGTTCAAACTAGTGAAGCTATCTCTCAAATCATAGATTTTTCAGATTTTATTTATGAAAAGTAAGGATTTTCTAGAATCTCTAATTGTATTTGGAGTAATGACTGGAATTTTATTACCAGTTAGATTATTGTTTGTTTCCTATGTTTCATCTGATTGGTTTGGTTCATTTGGCATAATTTCTGCAATTTCGATTACAATGATAGTTTTGACAAAAAAAGGAAAGCTTGGAAAATTTGGTGAAATGTTTGAGCGGCAAATAAATAAATTTCAAAAAGGAAAAAGAGCTAAGATTGTTTATGGTCAATCTATAATCCTTCTTCTTATCTTAGGCGGAACTATTTTTGCAATAGAACAGGGAAATTCAACGTATTTAGATTTGAAAAATCAAATCTTAGATGAACATGAAGAATTTACAGATCCTGAAGAGATACTGAAAAAAACAGAACAGCTAAATGCGAAGGATTGGATTTTAGGAGTAGTGGGATTATTTTTAGCGATTTTTGTTGCGTTTCCGCAACTATCAGCAGTACTTGCAGTGTTGAATGATAGTTTTGATGGATGGATTTTACATTTTTACACAGTCGCATTTGTTGAATATTTAGAATTATTTGGAATTTTGATATATTTTAGATATTCATTATTTAGAAAAAAATCCTCATCAATATTAGGGGATAAAAAATTACAAAAATTTGAATAATTTTCTAAATAATATTAAAAAAATTGAAAATCACCATACATCTTTAAAAACCTGAAAAATGATCTAGATCTAGTGCAGCTTGTATCTAATTCCAATAAATTAAGAGATGAAATTAATAATTTAGCTGGACTGATGGGTCTGGATAAACCCTGTTATTCTCAGATGTTAGATTTTACTGTGGATTTATTTGAAAGCCAAGGACTAGGACTAGATTACTATGGATATCATAATATCGAACATGAGTTAGAAGTAACATACATCACTCTAGTTGCTGCAAACTGGAAAAGTAATCTTAATCCAATCAATCAAGAAGACCTAAAGTATCTCTTCACAGCAGCATTATTTCATGATTTTGATCCTGATAAGAGCGTAGATAAGCCACATGAAGAAAGCGTTATAAAATTTCTTTCAGAGAGCGAAACTTTGAAAAAATTTCTAAGCGATGCTGAACTGGATCTCAATATTATCAAAGCTCTTATTTTGAGAACCACATTTCCATGGAAAGGAAAATTAAAAGAAAATGCTGAAAAAGAAATAAAAATATGTTTTGATAATTGTGAAATCACAAAAAATAATCCTGAAAAACAAGATCATTACATGAGATTGGGTTGGTTTTTATCAATTGTTGATAGAGTTAGTGGTTATGCATTAGGAGATTTTGCTAAAGGAATGGAAATGGCAAAAAAGAACGCCCATGCTCTTGCATGGCACCCTTCACTAATTATTCAAAGATCAGTTTCATATTTTGAAGATCTTCTCAATAATGAATCTGAAATGTGTGAACGTGTTCTTAGATCATTACCAAAGCAAATGAGAAAAAATTTCATGCATAATGTTCTTTCATTTTTGAAGCTTCGTCAACAAGAGATTCAAATTCATGCAGATTTTGTTTATGAAAATCTAAAAATTGTTCCCACAATAGAACAAAACATAACTAGAACTAAAGATGATTTTGTGAAAAATCTTCGAGCAATTTATGATGAATTACCAAAACCATTACAGATTTCAAGTAATAATTTTGAAAAGTCGATAAAAGATCCAGATACAATTCTCAGTACAATTAGATTAACTGACGCGGGAGGACCAATTATTGGATTTGCTAAAGGCGGGCCCCTAGAACGTTATAAAAATTTAAATGATAAAGTAAAAGACGAAAATTTTGGTAAAAAAAATACAATATTTTTAGAACCACTTGCAATTAAAATGGGATATTGGGGCCATCATGGAGGAAGTGAATTACGACACTTATTTACGATGCAGGCACACTCAAAAAGATATCTATATCAAACTAGTTTTGCTCTACGAGATGTAATTTCTAAACGATCTAAAACTCATGAAAATGCAAAATTCGTTACACAATTTGATCCTGAAAGATGGGATTATTATAGAATCGCACTTTAATTTCGATATTTTTAAGAAAATTATTGAATTGTAACTAAAGAAGATAGTGCATTTGGAATTAAAAGTATTTCAGTTTTTTTAAAATCATTTTTTACAATCTCAAATGCTTCTTCCATATCTTTTGCAGAAATCATTTTTGCATCTTTAATAATTTCAGAGGATTTGCTGCCTACAATAATTATTTTACAATTTTGCAGTACTTTTGCAATAAAATAAGATCTCTGTTCTCCAGCTTTAAATTCTTCTTCTGAGTTTAAAATTTCATCTATAGTATTGTTCTTTAACAATGAAAAGAAACGTTGTTCACCAACACCCGTTCCTGCACCTTCAGGACAAGGAGCTGGGATTATAATGTATCCACCAGGATTTATGATCGGTTTATTGGCAAAATAAAGATAACTGGCAGCACGAGTTGCTTGATAAAGATTAGAATCTCTAGGATAGCCCACACCACAAATTATTACATCATATGATTTTTTTAATGGAAGTTCAAAAATACGTTTAGCTTTTTGTATGAGATTTTTATGAGTTTCAATTGGTTCACCTGATTCAATTTCTAAAACTTCGTTTGTTTTCCCTAAGACAACATTTACAATAAAATTTAGTCCAGTTTTTTTGCCTATTTCGATTATTTCCTCTTGAATTGGATTTCCATCTATTTGGCCAACCTTAATTTCAGATTTTTTTAGAGTTTTAGCAGAGTGTGTTCTACCTATAGTACCATCATCTGCAATTCCTATGGATACTGTTTTGTATCCACCACTATAGCCTGCAAATTGATGTGGTTCCACTACACCTAATGAAATAAGAAAATCAGACTCTAACGCAATTTTAGAAATTTTTACAATGTTTCCATTTTTTGTGGCACCTAAAGAAACTAGCATGTTATCATCATTTGCATCATGATCAATGATTTCATATTGTTCACAGATTAATTTTCCATATTTTTCTACTTTCTCATCATAACTCATTTTTTTATGCATCCCAGAAGCAATAAGAATTCTAATGTTTTCTTTATTGATTTCTTTTTCTAAAATTTCTAAAATAGGAATGAGTAATTCTTTATCGGGACATTTTCTTGTAATGTCAGTAACTACAATACATACTGAATTTTTTCCTTTTACTAAATCGTGTAAAGAAAGAGAGTTGATGGGATGCATTATAGAGTAATGAGTTTTTTCATAAACATCTTTTACAGGTAATGTAGTCTTTGTTTCAACAATCTTTAATGAAAAATTATTAGGAATATTAAAACTAGTTTTTTCTTTTCCGTATGAAACAGAATAACTCATACCTTCAATAATGTAGCTTATAATAAAAACTGATTTAATTAAATGGTTTTTTAAAACATAGTAATAATAAAAATCGCTGCAAATCCAATAAGAAAAATAATTCCAATAATACTTAATATTTTTAACCAAATTGGTGGGTGTGCATCTTTAACAAGATATTTTCCAGTTACTAATCTAAAATTAAAAATAGCTATAATTGGAGCAATAAGAAAAGAAACAGTTGTTGCAAAATCTACAAGCTCTTTAAGATTTTCTTCAAACACAAAAACAACAATCAGGGATCCAGTTACTAAAGAAATTATTGACAGCTCATAGGTTCTTTTGAATTTAGTTTTAATTTTTTCGCCAGTTTTTATTGTTAAAAGTTGAGTAACTCTTTCTAATGATCTAGAATAACCATCAAATACTGCAATTATTGTTCCAAACATTATACTAAATGCAGATGCAGCTATGATAAGATAACTCCAATGTCCAATTGTTTCTGTGAAAAGAGTAACAACATTGTGGGCAAATAATGAATTATTATTTGGTAGTTCGCTACCAGTTCCAAAAAAGATGTAAGCACCTAAAGTGACAAAAAAAATAGCAACTATTCCTGTAATAATATATCCCAGATTAAAATCCAAAAGCGTTTCTTTTAGTTTTGGCTTAAAATTGGTCTGCTTGATTCTTGCGATAGTCCATAAGCTATGCCAGCTCGATATATCTACAGGCATAGGCATCCATCCCATGAGTGCAATAAGGAAGAAAATTCCTGCTTGATTCCAGATTTCTGGAGGCTCAAAGTCATCAATTCTTTCAACGGGTCCATTAATGAGAGCTAATACAAAAGCAAGAGCAGTGGATGCAACTAGGATGCTGCCAATAATTTTAATTAATCCATCTAATGTTTGGTATTTTCCAATAATTAAAATTCCTGTACAAATTCCAAATAAAATTACAATAGACCAAATTCCCAAAAAATCTATTTGAAAAAGATTTTCAAAAAAACCTGTTGTGACAAATCCAACTGCAGCTGTAACAAAAAACATCGATGCAATTGTAATTAAGAAATATAGTAACAAAGCTGGTTTTCCTAATAGATCATATCCATCGATAATACTGGTCCCAGTTACATTTGCATAACGTGAACCAAATTCAAAAAATGGATATTTTAACAAAGTCGCCAAGATCACAAATCCAAGTAACAAAAATCCATATTCTGCTCCAGCTCTTGTCGATTGAACTAAATGAGAAACGCCGATAGCAGTACTTGCAAATAAAATTCCAGGTCCAAAGGTTTTAGAAAGTCGTACTATTCGATCATTCAACTGTCTCAATTTCTTTTTTTCATTTGTAAGTATTTCTTGATCTAGTTTTTCAATTTGATCATATTCTAAAAACAGTGTTTCAAGAAAAATAGGTCAAATTGAACGCCCAGTTAATTTTGAGTTGATAATAAAGTTATCGAAGAATTTGTATTAGATTTTTCAAAAATACTATGAAATCCATAATTTTCACATTAAATCAGATTTTCATATAAATAAAAAATTGAACGACACTACCTCATAGTAAATTAATTTTTACAGCATGCCGCTAATATCACCTCTCACCTGAGGGATAATATGACAACTGGATATTGTGTAAAATGTAGGAGCAAAAGGGAAATGCAAAAAACACAAGCAGTGACCCTAAAAAATGGCAAACCAGCTACAAAAGGCGAATGCCCCACCTGCAGCACTAAGATGTTTAGAATTGGGAAAGCCTAAAGGCTTACCTTCATTTTTTTAATTTATATAATTTTTTAATAATTCCACTCTTCAGAATTTCCATTCCATAAAGATCTAAAGGGTGCAGGGTCTTTTCCGATCTCTTCAGTAATTCGATTTTGGATAACAAAAAACATGTTTTCCAAGGCATCCACCCCACCGTCAGAAAAAAGACTCTTTCCAATTTCTGAAATTTGGTTTTTTTTAGCCTCAATCTCATCAGAGTTGGGGTTTTGAAGGCAAAATGTCACCAGATCAATCATTTCTTCCTCTAACATTGCATCCATAATTGAGCATGGAGATAGAAGAATAAAAATTAAAAATAAAAAAGAAGTTTGTCCCTTATTGGAAGGGATCAATAAATGGGCAGTTTACTATATGATCTGCATCCATTGGTCTTGCTAGGTTTACAGTGATTTTTCCTTCTTGGTTATAGAAATCAATGTCTCCTTTATTTTCTAGAAGAGCAGCACTTGCAGGGTCATCCCATCCAATCATGAAAATTCTCCACATTGGACTATAGTTTGAATCACCTGGTGCACCAGCTGCAATGCCAGCTTGGAATCCCAATGGACCTGAACCTTTTATTCCATTCATAAATTGGAACAAGTCAACTGCTGCAGAATTTGCAAGCAAGCTTGCTGAAGTTGGTGCATTAGTTACACCCATCATTTCAGCTGGACCACTAGGGGTGGCATCAGTAACAATGTAATAGATAGTTCTTCCGTCAGGACCCCAACCTCTATGTGCAATAAAGGTTACAGTCATTTCGTCAGTATCAATGTCTAATACTTGTCCCCCGCCATAAGGAGTTTCATCAGTTAATGTTTTGTCAGCTTTAACTGGCATTTGCCCTTCTGGCCAAACAATTTGTGGCATGTTCAACACAACAGGTAATTCTGTTAGTGTTATTTTGCCTTGTTCAGCTGCATCAATAATTGCATCTTCAGAATCAAGTATGAATGGAGTTGATGCATCATCCCATGTTACGTGAACATGTGATGTAAGTGCACTGTAAACATCTGCTTGTGCAGGAGTACTAGTAAAGACTTCACCTTGAAATCCATGTACACCGTCTCCTGTAACACCATTTGTAAACATGTATGTTTTTGAAAGTGCTTCATCAGGAGCATTTGCTAACAGTGGTGCAAGTTCAACTTTCCAACCTTGATTTTCAGTAATTATATTTGCATGGGTTGGATCACTTGAATCAGTGATAATATAGTATACTGACTCACCGTCGAAATATCCTTGATGCATTGGTATTGTTGCCGGAACATTTGCTCTTGAAAGTCGCAGAACAGAACCTGGATCCATTACATCCATAGTCTCCTCTTCCATCATAGAGTCATCCATGGTTTTATCCATGGTTTCTTCCATGTGTGCTTCTTCCATTTTTTTATCAGTATCTTCACTTTCTTCGGATTTGACAGGCATCGAGATTTTTCCTCCTGTTTCTGAACATAGTCTATCTCCACAAACTTTACTCTTAGTGGCTGAACCATATTGTTTTGCGCCAACTCCAGAACCTTTTGTAATTGCATCTGCCTCACTAGTATAATCAGTAGTAAGTGCAACCGTCAAAAGGGGAAGTACTGCAAGAAGTCCTAGATATTTTAGGTTTGCATTCATTGGAATTTTCCTATTTTCGATCAATTAAAAGCCTTTTTCCAGATCTATTTTAAGTAAATTTTCAAAAATTCAACATTTATGAAGATATTATTTTTTGAGTAGAATTCAGTTTGTCGTGAATCTGAGCAAGTATCAATTCTGCTTTTTCTTTATTCTCAAAAGATTCCGTAGTTTTATCCAAAACAGTATCTATCTCATAGCTTTTATCAACCAAAATTTTTGCCACATGATCATCTAATGTCCCATTACCAATTAAGTAATAAGCAAATACAGTATTTTTTTGGCCAATTCTGTGTAAACGATCCTCAGCTTGTCTGTGAATGGCTGGGCTCCAATCTAATTCTGCAAATATGACATATTTTGCGCGAGTTAAATTAATTCCAACATTTCCAGCTCTTAATCCTGCAATCATTAGTTTAGTTTTACCTTCTTGAAACATGTCAATTTGAGATTGTCTTATAGTATCTGATTGCCCACCAATTATTGATGCAGGATTGTATTCGTTTAGACTTTGATGTAATAAATCATGAATTGCTCTGTGATGGCAAAAAACAACAACGCTTTCATCGATTTCCATTATATTTTTTACAAAATTTATCACATGAGGTAATTTTGCTACACCGGCAGCTTGTCGCTCGCTTTGAATTGCTCTTTGATATGAGGCAGATTTATCAAATTCAGTTTCAGCCTCTTTTTGTTCTTCTTCTAATTTTTTCCAGATTTTATCTAATTCTTTATTATAGTAACTTGAATCAGAATCGATGAATTCCTTATAGCGCACTTTATCTTTTAGTTCTTTTAGTACATCAGATTTTTTTCGTCTAAGCATTACATGTCGACATAATTCTTCACGTAAGGATTCACGTTTGTTTTCAAGTACTATTGCTTTGCCTTTATCATTTACATAACAAAAATATTCACAAAATTCTTTGAAATTGCCTAATAATCCAGGTCTTAAAATGTCTACAATTGGCCAAATTTCAGAACCATGATTATAGATTGGGGTACCAGAAAGACCAATTCTATATTTTACAGATTTTAAAGCAACTAATTTTTTTACCGCTGCATATTTTTTGGTAGACTTGGAACGAAGATTTTGTACTTCATCACATATTATAGTTCGAATGTTTAATTTTGATAAATCATCTAAACGTTTTTCTAATAATTCATAATTTATTATGTAAAAATCATACTTTCCAATGTCTTGTGACTTGCCTTTTCTAATCAATGTAGAAGAAGGCAGCCTACCTTCCATTAATCGACCATTTCTACTTTTTTTCTTCATAAATTTTTCAATTTCTCGTTGCCAATTTCTTAAAGTAACTAAAGGGGCAATTACAAGAGTTGGCGAAGCTTGTTTTTCTGTCGATAGGTAAGCTAATGTTTGAACTGTTTTACCTAATCCCATTTCGTCAGCTAACAATGCATTTCCAGATGACTTTAAAAGAAAATCAAGTCCTTCTTTTTGAAAATTTAGAAGTTTTCCTTTAAACTGTTTACTAGGATTAATTTTATTTAGTTTTTCAATTTTTTTTGGTTTAATTTGTTTTGATACAGATTTTAAGATTTTTCTACGCCATACTGACTTTGATAGTATCTCCATAGGATATCGTTCAAGTATCCATTGAATTTGTTGGATGTTTTGAGAATTATCTGGAACTATGGCTTCATTAGGTCCTTCTCCATACCATGATTGTGGAATAAGTCGAGAAACCATTGTAACAGCACGAGTGCCAGTAATCTTCCAGCTCCATATACGAGAATATTTATCAAGAACATATTCTAGGGTTCCAAAGGTTTTTGTCTTTCCCATATGCACTTGTTCATTTAATACTTTCAAATCAGCCCGTAAGCTTGTTTTAGGTACATTTAAGCCGTTCTAGTCAAATTTTGAACACATGTTTTCAATAAATTTGGCACGAATAATTGATGTTTTTTATTATTTGTTAATCAAAAAGGAACTTTTTAGGCATAATTCGTAATAATTTATTACTGATGGTAAAAAATATAAAAAAAGTACAAAATGGATTCTTTTATTCTTGAAGATGTAAATGAACTACTTAGATCAAAAAAAGGGGACAGTGCACGATTAATTCGAATCAAAGAAGCTTGTGAGGCTAATGAAATTGTTTCATTGTATGATAGAAAATATATTGAAAGGCTTTCATCACAATATCTACATAAACCAGAACAGAAAAAACCAAAAAATCAAGATGAGGCAAAATTTGTACCAATTAATGAGTCTGAAAGTTCCTTTAAGAAAAATGAGGATTCAAAGATAAATCAACCATCACAAATCGAAAAACCAAGGTTCGTTCAGGAACAAATTGTTTTTAAAGAAAAAACTGCCTCAAAAAGTCTTAATATCAATTTAAATAAAAAAATCATTTTTTCTTTCGCATCTATAGGGTTAGCAGTTATTTTGATAGGAGTAGTTAGCATAGGATATGAAGGAGTTCAATTTCAGGATACTGGAAATATAATAGCCAATACTTTACCAGATTATTCATTAGAGATCGATAAATCATCTTATGAAACATCAGATATAATTTCAATTTCTGGAAAAATGTCTTCGTCCTCAAGTGGAACTCTGAGATTATTCATTGAAAATGAAAGCAATGAATTGATATGGGCTGAAAATTTGAATTTAAAAAACAATGGTGAATTTTCTACACTTCTAATTGCAGGGGGACAAGGATGGGAGAACACTGGAAAATATTTTCTTAATGTAGAATATAATGAGTTTTCAAGTAGTGTTTCATTTGATTTTAATGCAAAATAATTTAATTAACTAATTTCAATTATGTTTTGTTCAATTAAAAATGTCAAGGCATTGAGTAGTTCATTTTCACTAATTTCATCATAAGAATATAAAACAAAAATATTTTTTACCCAATCTGGAATTTTCTTTACATTAATTAATTCATGGTCATCCTCAATCGATTCTGTGTCAATAGATTCCTCAAGTTCGGTTGATTCGTCATCTGACTCTAATTCGGCTAAGGTGGGGGATGCTGGATCACTGGGTTTTATTACTGAAAATGTTGCATTACCTACCGCAGATCCAAATTCTGTAAATACGCTAACATCATAATCTCCAAACATTATACCTGTATGGTTTATGGTATCCTCAGTTACTAAGTGTGCAACGTCTGCACCTGCTTTACCATTTGATTTTTCTCGGATTATGATATTTTCTTCAGAAATGATTGTGTCAGTAGCAGTTTGAGTTACACGTAAAAAATAGTAACCATCACTAGGATTAAAATTAGTAATGTCAACATAGACACGAACCAGAGTATTTGTAGAATCTAAATTAATTACAGGATCACCTACTATCGAAACATCAATAATAGTTTCTTCAGTCCAGTCATCATCAGATTCAGCTAAAATATTTACAGGAAGTAAAAAGACCAATACAATAGAAAATAGAATTAAAAATTTTATTTCATTTGACAATACAAAAAAATCTCCTATGAATATTATAAAATCCTGTTTGATTAATTTTTACGAACATCATAAATCATTAGTGATTTAGATTTTCTAAATTTTATTGGGCAGAACGCACAGCTGCACGCCCGTGAGGTATGTGTCGACACAATGCGTTCGTGCCCATGTAAATTATAGTCATTTATGATTTAGTTTCTAGTGTGTTCGATTTGGACATCAGTATAGTAGTTTTATTTGCAAGAGAATGGTTCTAACTAAAAATATCCATCATCATTTCGTCAATTTGTTCAATTTGGCCTTCAACGATTTTGTATGCAGACTCCAGATCCTCTTCTCTAACTAATGATACATCTAATGCACAAGTAGGACAATATAGTATTCCTTTCCAACTTGCAACTACTCGTCCTTGTAAATGATCATTACAGGAAACGCATTTGGAGTCATATGGATAAAAATAAACAAAAGTGCTATCATTTATTTTCAAAGAAAAATACACCTTGTTCCAATTTCCTTCATCGAAAATTTCTTTAAACTATTTTGATATAAGATAGAATTTGTACGATTAGATCAGACACCAGAGGTAAAATGTATTTTTAAGAGATTTTCAGTGTTTTTCTAATTTTTCATGTGGTTGTGTAGAAGCATCATGGCAATCACAGTCACATAGATGCGTCTTGTGTTCAGGGCAGTCAATACAATCATAATGTTTATGGCCTTCACAACTAGCACATTTCATATTATAATTGGATAATTGTTACATGAATACTTTTTTATTTTTATGGATCAACTTCGCTTTTTTCTAATAATTTTTTACTTAATTCTAGATAGGCAGAGGGATCTAATTCTTTTGAAAATCCCTTATCAATATGAATAAGATAAACCGAATGTAGTCTAGCATTTAAAATTTCATCGAATTTTATTGGAGGGTTTTTGTAATATCGATTACAAAGGTTTTGAGTTTTTTCTATTTCGGATTTATCTCTAGAATTAGGGGGAATTTGAAAAATTTTTGGAATTGGTAAAAGCCCGATAACTGGGGTAGCTAGTGAAAACTTTGAACAGTGTTGACTATATCTTGCAATTTTGCTAATTATTCTAGCAGTGTAATAGTCTATAGTATCCAATGCATGTTCAGGTGGAGTAAATCCAGTTTCTATTTCTATGATTGTAGAGCCATCACCTTTTTTTGCAAAAATATCACATACTAAAATATCTGATACTGATTTTTCTACATCTACAACATAACCTCTAGCGATAAGGGTAGATGCACAGATTAATTCTAACACAGAATGATTAATTTTTACTAGATTTTCTTGGTACAATTCAACCAATCTTTGTCTAACGTAGTTTAATTTGGGGATATTATTCTCTTGTAAGTTTTGAGAAAGTTTTTCAGTTACTTCATAAACATCCTCACGAAATCTTTCTAAATCCAAGCAAAGTATCTCCTAAACATTTTATATTTAAAAAATTTGTTTGAGTTAAATTTTAAAAATTATAATTTTGAAAAATTACTCACTAGGGGAATTTTTCTGTGTGTAAGAACCACAATAGAAATTATTGCAACAACCAAAATCAATACAGCGATTGAACCAAATTCCGGAATAACATGAGTGCCTGTGATTTCAATAACACTTACATCTCTTGGGATAGGTATTGATAATGTTCTGTAGTTAGGTAGTTTACTTTGTAATTCTTCAAATTTTACATCTTTTCCATTAAGTAAAACAATAAATGGATTATTTGCACCGGCAGGGGTTTTAGAATTTAATAGAGTTTTATCAATATCAAGAATTATTGATTGGATATCTAAGGAATTAACTTTAATTTTTAGTGTTTTAGATTTGATATTTAGTGATGCAGTATCAATAGATTTAACATTGCTCTCTGTTTTGCCTGTAGTTGAATAAGGTATACAATAACGTCCACCGTTATCAGCCATTACGGTAATCTCTTTTGATTTACATTCTAATTTAGTGCCAATTCCAGTTGAAATTACTTCTACACTTGTTTTAAAGACAGTAGATTGAGCTCCACCTTGTGCTTTAATTATATAGAATCCATCCTTATTCCAAAGAGAACTAGCAGTGTTAAATTTCAACTTAAACTCTGCATTTTGAGTTGCCATTATTTGTTGGATAGTTACTAAATTTCCAATAGGATCGGTTACTGTAACAGTAATCGGGGTTTCAGGATTGTTCAGTTTCGAAAAACCATTAATTGTTATGGTGGATTTATGGTCATATACGTAATCAAAATTTTCTGCCCATAAGATAATTGGCAATGGTAATGACTTGTGAATTTCAAGAGATTTTGTATCAGAAATTGTAATGCATGCTAGACAGGATAAATCTTGAATAGTTTGAGAATATGCATTATTTATCGTAAAAGTCATTATTACAGCAGTGCTAATAAATAAAATTAAAAATATAGATCTATCGTTCATTATTAAATCGAATGTTCGCAGCTATATATTATTAATTGATAAACTATCCTTCACAAAAAATTTAGAAATTCATTTGTAATTATGCTCTAAAAATCGTTCAAAATTCAATGGTAGTGAATATTGCCATGAATAATCAAATAGTTTTTTCATAGAGTTTATCAAAGAACTAGTATCAGTCCAAAACGCAAAAGCATTTTTTGAAGGTTGATCTGCATTTCTCAAAAAAACTAAAACTTCATCAGAGTCCTTTACAATAAAACATTGATTATCTTCTGTATTAGTAGGCATCAATCTGATTTTTGATCTATCAATTGATTGTATGAAACGAGGCATTTTTTGTGTGGGAGATATAACCAATTTTACATCAACATGAGTGGTTCCCAGCATGTCAAGAAAATCAGAATAATAAAATCTTGAAAGATCCTTTTCAGTACATATGATTTTAATTTCTTCTTTTGCGTCTTTAATCATTTCTTTCATTTTATTATTTATTCTCGGAACTCCTTGTAACATTTGAAATTTTTCGAGTTTGCCATCATTTGATTCTGAATCAAACATTGGGACATTGTTCCATAATTTTGTAACTTCTAATTCTTTTTTTGATAATTTGTTAACATTTTCTTGAGCATCGTTGATCATAATTAAAATTGCTTTATTCATTTGCAGTGCAGAGTATTTTGTAGGATGATGAAATTCTGAAGAAATTATTCCAAGATTTAAGAGATCATTTAGAACATTATAGGTTTCAGTTCTTGGTAATTTTAAAGCCTTACAAACATCAGGAGATGTTTTAGAACCATATTTTCCTAAATACATGAAAACTTTAGCCTGGTTTTTTGTAAGACCAAATTTCATTAGTTCATCACAAATTTTCTCAAGTTCAATTTTGTATTCATGTAATCTAGATTCTGGCTCTGAATCAAAAACTGTGCTCATTGTAGGCTCGGTTGATTTCATATCAATAATACCTCCAGATGGCATATAGTCAATATGGAATAATTTTCATATTTTTTGTTCCATATTGGTAAAGCCCAACAAATTTCAGATTCTAGAATCTATTCTTTACCAGAGTCCGATGCCTTATAGTACCCACGAAGGTTTTTTGGCAATCTTATAGTAAACACAGTTGGCGGACTAGATACCTCGATAGTTCCCCCATGTTGTTCAATAATGTTTTTACAAATTGATAAGCCTAGTCCTGTTCCAGTGTCTTTTGTAGTGTATAATGGATCAAAGATTTTCGACATTATGGAACTTGTCATGCCAGGCCCAGAATCTTCAATCTTAATCAAGGCATCCTCATCATCTTCAATTACTTTGATTTTAATTTCTCCTTTTTCCTCCATTGCTTGCGAAGCATTAGTAATAATATTTGTAAAAACTGCTTCTAGTTTTCTTGAATCACAATTTACAACAATTTTTTGGGAATTTAGTTTAATTTTAACACCTTTTGGAAGATCTAATCCTGCAATTGTGGATTTTAAAATATCTTCTACAGATTGTCGTTTTAGATGCAATTCAGATTGTCTAACAAAATCTAAAACATCTTCAATTTGATAGGATATTTTTTTCATTGCGTTTTCTATACGTTGGAATTTTTGTGATGTTTTTTCGTCCATTTTTTTATTATTAATTTTTAATAATTCAACAGTACTTTTGATGACACTTAATGGATTTCGTAAATCATGTACTAGTCTGGAAGATAACTGACCAACACTTGCCATTTTTTCTGTTCTTAGAAGATCACGAGTTTTTTCTTCAACCAATAAAGAAAGTCTGTTTCTCTGAATTTCAAGGTTCTTTTCTCGTTCCACGACACTAGAAAAATCTTTTTTAAGTTTTTTTGATAATTGGTTATAATGTGCTTTTTGGGTTTCTAATTCTAAATTCATTCTCTCTAAATATTGATTTTTTTCGTTAAGACTGTTAGCAATTTCTTGTAAAAACTCTACTTTACCTTTGAGATCCCTATTTGCACGGGCAGACTCTTGAATTTTTTGATTTGATAATGTAGCAAGTTCCATTAATTGCAGTTCTTTTTCTGTAAGAACCTGTTTTGTAAGTTCAAGTTCCTTGTAGGTTTTTACAGTCATTTCTGATAAATCTTGTAATAACTTAGTATTATGATCTGAATCCGATGTCTGCAAATGAATCTAAAAACAATTCTTAAAAATTTCCTATTATCTTATGTGTGTAATTTACGGACACACATTATCTCTCCTTCATAATAGACCTCTAAAAACCAATTTAATCAAAATGCCATTTTGGAACCGGTAAATTCGAGCAAATTCCGCTCTTGATATATCAAAATCAGTGGTATGTACTACATGTTTGAAACACGGGTAAACTTGGGCATTGGGATAATCAAAAACCTCTCATCAATCCTAGTAGATGAGCAGGGAGTCCCTCTTGAAAATATCTGGGGCACAATAGAGGATTTTGGAATTCGAAGAGATGAACTAAAAAAACTCGATCCATCCTACAAAGAACTATTCGAAATATACTCTGCAATCAGAGCATATCGAGTAAGCGTCAGATATCTAAAACAACTAAAGACTCGCTTTGCTTAAGTCGCCAGAAAACAAGAGTGACGCCAAATGGAAGGCATTAGACATAGAGGTTTCGATATTTGTATCGAAGTGTTTAATCGCAGTTTTCAAACAATTGAATTGGGCATTAGGTAAATGAAAATGGAGAAAAATGATTTAAAAGAAAAAGCAATAGTGATAGGGGTAACAATAGGATTGTTTTTGCCCGTACGACTGTTTTTCTCAACTTATGTTTCTGATGGCTGGATTGGAAGTCTCGGAATAATGTCAGTCATAGCAATTTTGTTTGTGATGTTAATTAAAAGCAAAAAGCTTGGATGGTTTGGAATAATATTTGAAAAACAAATGAGAAAAACTGTAGGTGGGAAGACTGGAAAATATCTAATAGGTTTTGCATTATTTTTTCTAATCTATTTTGGAGCAACCTTGGTGTTTATTGATAGAGGAAGCACCATCTATGCAGAAGATTCAGAAATATTCTATCTGGCCATAATGGAAAAAGGAGGACACGGTATAAACGATTTATCAACATATGATCTATTAGGCCCTCATTTAGCAACTCAGAAAGGCTCTCAAAACTTTAACGTCATATCTACATTAGACTATATGTTTTCTATAGCATATTCTGTGATGAATGATATGTCAGAAGGATGGCTAGAACATTTGCTTGTAATAATATCTGTAGAACAAATTGAGTTAATAGGGTTGCTAATCTTTTATCGAAAATTGTTCAAGCCAATTCAAAATGTTCAAATGACAAATTAGATTTTTTCAAGTCATATGAACGACTTATCAGTTCTTCGCGGGCCTTATATCCAAAATTTACCATTATTTATCCATGCAACAATTATTTGTTCCATGTCCATCATGTGAGGGCAATAAACTATTTCTCACAAAATATGATGCTCCTTTAAAGATCCTAAAAGAGCGCAGTTGGCTTATTTGCAAAGATTGTGATTATCAAATCCAAACAGAGGAATACAAAAAATCACTATTTTGCGTATAACCCAAATATCTTTTTTTTGAAAAATCAGCCTACCTGTATTTTGTTTATAATGAACAAACAAAATTGGAAATAACTAAAATTCAAAGATTAATCTGGGTAAAATGGAAATCAGATTTTCAAGGATTTATGTAATAATACATCTATCGGTAGTTTTAGCATTATTTGTATCACCATTTATTTTCTTTAATGTGTATGCAGATGATGGCAAAAACGTTTGGAAAATAACTATTCCCGATGGAGCATCAGAAAAAGAACAGGCTCGAGGGTTTTTACCTGACAAATTACCAGTTTTTGCTGGAGATACTATAGTATGGGAAAACAAAGACGCAGTTATTCACAGAGTTACAAGTGGGGTGCCACAGCATCCTGATCATTCAGGTACATTTTTTGATTTAGGGGAAATAAAACCAGGAAGTTCTAACTCACATGTTTTAACAAATACGGATTTTACTGGATACTATTATTTTTGTGAGATTCATCCATGGATGGCTGGAAAAATTTTCTTCGGTGATTTAGATAGCGCACAACCAGAAACTACTACATCTATTTTTCTAGAAAAGCAAGACTATACCTATGGAGATAATATCTCTATTTCAGGTCAAGTACACAAAGATTTTGCTAAAACAGAATATACAACATTAATCTATAATCAAAATGATCAATTAGTTGATATTTCAAACGGATTTTTTGATAATGATGCATCCTACCTACAAATTGTAGAATCTAAAGGAAATGTATGGAATGTGGATGGTGCTTACCAGGTAAAACTAGTATATGGATTACCAAATAAGGTAGCAGATAGTAGCTTTGAATTTTCAACTAAGTTAATCACAAATGAATCTACTATTCCTGAATGGATAAAAAGCGTAGGAGAATACTGGTGTAATGATAGTATAGATGATTCTGAATTTGTAAATGCAGTACAATATTTGATTAAAAAAGATGTGATTGAGTTAAAAAACGATAAAGCTGATACTTTACAATCTAATCAAGTACCAGAATGGGTAAAAAACAATGCCTGCTGGTGGTCAATGGATAAAATCCAAGATCCTGATTTTATTTTTGGTATAGAATACCTAGTAAATATTGGAACAATTAGAGTCTAGGTAGTTTTTTTATAAAGTCTTACTGCCTCTAGATGAGAACAATTAGCTTTTAGTCCTTTTCCATGATGAAATTTGTAAAAGTTCTTGAATCCTAAACAATCACAAGTTTCTGATGTAACAAAATAAGATTTGTTTGGATCGGATGATGATTTAATTTGAAAAAGATCTTTATCGATCTGTTGAACCCCACCACTTTCAACTAATTTTTTTGCTTTACGAATTGTATTAGCACTCATTTACCGATCTAATATTATGTTTTTTTAAAATATTGGTGTTTTGGTAACTATAGACAATCTAAAATAGTAAACAAAAAATTATTTTATTCGAAGGGGAAACAACTGTCTGCAGAGAGAAGATTTAATCAAACACCAGGGGATACTAACCTTAGTGTTTTAGGATATTTGACTAAGATAGGATCATGGCTGAACCTAAGACAAATAACTACTGGAACTCCAGGATCTGATTTGAATCGAGATAGATTAAAAAAAATACTAGATGGGTTTATCGAAAAAGGTTTTGTTGAAACCAGAGATAGTGAAAACCCAAAAGCAAAATTAGAATACAAAATTACAGATAAAGGAAAAGTTTCATTTACAAAATGCATTAGTTTTGATCCTGACATTAAATTTGTTTTAGGATTAAAAGATACAGAATTTTTTCCAACAGAAAATTAATCTATCCACAACATAGAGTATCCGTGATCTTCTTCAAAAATCAAGTCAAGTTTAAAGTATTTTGGAATCTTGTCCATGATTCCAACTAATTTGTTTGATTGAAGAGATTCATCATAGTCTTTTGCAACACACAATACACGAAATATTTTATCCCTGGATTTAGATAATATTTCAACTAAATTTTTAAGGTCAGATTCAGTAACAGACTTGTCATAAAACTTTACAATAAAATCACCTTTTTTTGTTGAAACAATACCGTCTATAGTTTCGCCATTAATTTTTTGATCTATTTTATATGGAATTTTAGATTGTTTTGATTTTGCTTTTCGTTGTATTTCTTTTAGGGTTGGAAAAACATGAATTGCTTCATTTAGAATTTTTTCAATCCTAGTTTCGCCTTCAGGTACTGAAGTTTCAAAATTTACCAAGTATGATTGACGGATGAATTGACGCTCAATTGATTCAAATTCTTGAGTATGGGCCTTTCCTCTATATGTGACCCAGACAAAAAGAAAAGACAGCAAAGCAATTACGATGCCATTACCATACATCAACCAAACTTGAGTAATATAGAGAGCAACAATTCCTTCAGCAGGAAATATCTCTTCGCTAAAAGGCAAAAATGCTAGAAGAGTAATATTTTTGTCTTCAACAAAAATTTCTTGAATATGACCATGCTTTGCAATTTCATCGTGGAAATAAAATTGGGACATTGAAATAATTCCTGATAAAGAAGCTAATCCAACTAGAACAATAACAATACTAATCCTATACCAAAAACCTAATTGTCTTATTGCGTTATCTAGCTTTTCTGCTAACGATAAATCTTGTGGCCCCTTCGACACGAAAAAACTTTTGTATTCCAGTATTTAATGTGATGTTACAATTTGTAACATGATAGATAAAATACTGATCATAAATTTAAGATAGTGACAATTTGTAACATGATACATTAGCTTCAAAATCGCTTTTATACCCTAAACTAATGTCTTGTATTGTCAACTAATAACATCGGACAACCTGTAGTGGTAGATTCAAACATAATCATTAAGGAAATGCAGGAAGGAAGATCACTGCATCCTATTGCTAAACGAATTAAAAAACATAAATCAAGAATGGTCATTCCTGAATCAGTATTAGGCGAAGTACAAAAAGTCACAGGAAGTGAAGCTGACGTTATAATGGATACAATTTATGAATTTTGTAAACAGCCAATAACAATGGATAAGACTGATGAGATTAACGCAGAATCTGAAAGATTAGTTGATCAATACTATGAATGCCATTTTCCAGATAGTTTAATTTTAGCTACTGCAAAAATTACAGGTTCTGCTTTAGTTAGCTTTGATAGAGAATTATTACAGACAGCAAAATTAGAAGGGGTTCAAGCATTCTTGCCTCGTAATTTTGTTAGATGGTGGTAGGGGCTAAAGATAATGAAATTGTTAGTACTAGAACAAAATGAAACTATATCAAATATTTACAGAAAGATTTTTGATGAAAAAAAGTATGTTGCAGATTATGCCAAAAGTGAATCTGAATGTATAGAAAAATTTGATGAAAATTACGATTATGTGGTATTAGAAGGCCTAAAATCGGGTTTTCTAGAGGAGAAAATCCGAAATATCAAGCCCTCCCAAAAAATTCTTTCATTATCCACATACATGAAGTCAGATGGACCATCAGAACTTAAAGAAACCCAAGATCTAATTGAAAAACCATTTGCAATTCTTACCTTGTTTGGCAAATTAGAGATAGAAAATCTAAATCAGTATGTTTGATAAGTCAAAGTAGACTGATATCATTATAAGATAAATTTTCTAAAACAAATGGGTGGGATTAAAAAAATACTTGGCCACCCGTGGAATTACCATGTTTGGTGTCCTTATGGCTACCTTGCTTCTCACAATAATTTTAGTTGGCTCTAACATGGACACTATTCTAAAGCAGGGGATAACATTTCAGGTGCGAGCTGAAATTACAGAAGATCCTACTATATCTCAAAGTTTTTCAGATCCAGCTGAATTTGAAGCGTTCATTCAAGATCAAATAGATCAACGCAACAAAGCATTAGGTCTTGATTCGCCGTGGTATTCACCTCAACGTATTGGTTTGACAATGTATAAAATTTTAATTTTAGATTTTGGACATGCAACCTTTCTAACTAGTGACACAGGCTCTTCAGATGTAAAAGATATTTTATCTGAAAAGCTTCCAAGAACAATTTTACTTTTTACAACAGCTACAATAATTATTTCTATTATCGGTATTTTCCTTGGTGCTCTGGCTGGAAGCAAGGTTGGTTCTGCATTAGATAGAATAACTTCAACATTTGCAGTAGTTAGCAGTAGTTTTCCAGTTTGGTGGATAGGAATGTTAATGATATTTTTGTTTGCATTTGTATACCAGATTTTTCCTGCACGCGCAACACCATCCATACCACCCGATGATCCAGGGTATATACTTGCCCTACTATACCATATGGCTTTACCAGTAATTACTATAGTTCTAATTGGATTCGGAGCTTGGGCATACTTGGTTCGTAACTTTATGATTGGAATAATGCAAGAAGATTTTATTTCAGCAAAAAAAACTATGGGAATTAATCAAAAGAAAATAATTTATGGCCATGCAATAAAAAATGCTGCACCACCAATCATTACCATTTTGGCTCTTAGTCTTTCAGGCTCTCTTGGGGGCGCAATAATTACAGAGGCAGTATTTGACTGGCCTGGAATGGGGCGCCTTTATTTTGAGGCAATAACGGTAATGGATTTGCCTGTAATAATTGGCGCAACCTATGTTCTAACGGTATTTTTCCTAGTTAGTATTTTGATTGCAGATTTGCTGTATGGTTACTTTGATCCACGGGTGAAGACTGGAAGTTGAGTAGTGCATCATCTAGTGAAATTAAACAGGAATTTCTAAAAAGTAAAATGGGATGGGCAGGAATTGGGATTTTAGTTATTCTAGTATCAATTTCTATTGGCGCTGCACTAGTATTTCCTGTGGAAACATTTCAGCAATGGAATAACCCGCAAAGCTGGATTTCTTATCCTAAAACTTCGATTCCATCATGGGTTAACTTGTTTATGTTTGAAAAAATTCCAGAACATAAAATATTAGATAACCCATTTATCAGTTCACAAACTGTTGATGAGATATCAGTTGTGTCACATCAATTCAATGTAAACTATGTTTATGATGACTTTCCAAGTGATTTTATCTACGAATTTACTGCCGAATATTCTGGTGCTCCTCTATTACAAATGTCAGTGATTCGTCCTGATGGAAATACATTAAAGTTACTATCCACATCTCTTCCAAATACAAAAGACACTACATTACATAATGAAAAAATATTTTCTACAGATGAATCTATTAAAAAAAATCTATCTTTGCAATCTAATTTGTTTGCTTTTACATTAGAAGGTGCATCAGCAGAAGACATTGTTTTTGCTAAAACTTCTGAACAAAGTGTTTTGAAAGGAGATTACATATTTTTAATTAATTTGTATGGAGTTAAACAGGATAATTCATTTGAAGATTCCACTTTAATTGTTGGAGGAAAGGCCTTTGGCATTATGGGTACAGATGAATTACGAAGGGATCTTGCTATCGGGATACTATGGGGAACACCTCTTGCTCTATTCATAGGAATTGCAGTAGCAGTAGGGTCAGTTGTGATGGGATTAATTTATGGAGTGTATGCTGGATACAAAGGAAAATTTACAGATGAGTCAATGATGAGATTCAATGATGTAATCTATGCACTGCCTGCTCTTCCATTTTTAATTATTCTGGCAGTGACAATTAGCAATAGTATTTTTCTAATGATTGGTTTTCTAACAATTTTTGGTTGGGTAGGCATCGCAAAGGTTTCACGTAGTATGTCATTACAAATTAAAACAAAAGGGTATGTAGAAGCATCAAAAATGATGGGTCAAAAAGATTCAAAGATTATTTTCAAACATATTTTGCCTCAATTGCTTCCCTATGCATTTGCAAGCATAGCGATTTCTGTTCCAGCAGCAATTACAACAGAGGCAGGTCTTAGCTTTTTGGGACTAGGAGATCCGTCATTTCCAACATGGGGACAAATTTTGCATGACGCTAATACGTATGGTGCAGCAGCTCGAGGATTATGGTGGTGGATTGTACCTCCTGGATTAATGATTGCTATTACAGGTTTGGCGTTTGTATTTTTAGGAAATGCACTTGATGCAATTGTTAATCCAAAGCTAAAGCGTTAACTCAAGCTGTTGGTTTTTCTTGTTCTGTTTTTGAATAATCGATTTTTTTTGCACCAGAGAGATGATTATTCTCAGAGCATGCTTTACAGATTCCAGAATCCTCATATGTGTATATTCCACACTCGCAGCTTGTACAATCACAAATGATTGGAGTAGTTTTCATAATTTTTTATTTTAGTATTAGGATAAGAATCTAGTTATAGCTCAAACTTGCGAATAATTTCCATTGTGGCATCGTTTAGTTTTACAGTATAAGCTGCAGCATTAGGATCTTCTGACTCTGAAAGTGTTTCTGCAAATTTTGTTTTATCTCGTCCTCGCTCAAATTCGCTACCTGCCTCTTTAATGCACAAAGGAAACTTTTGCATTTTTAAATCATTTTTATTAAGAAAGGCGATAAATTTTTTGTAATTTTCTGTCTCATACCAATCAATGTTTTTTTCGCTACAGGCTGCAATCCAGGTATCAACGGTATTTTGATAAATTGCTTTTTTTCTTAATTCTTCTAAGGACATTTTGGTTTAGTATAGTATCTAAAAGTCAGCGCGTTTCATAGTGGAGCCACATCGCGGACACTCACGACCTTTGAATCGGTTATTACAAGTTAAACAAACATACTTTACAGATGGAGTAGACTGGGCATTTCCAAAGAAACCTCCGCCAAAACCTCCAGAGCCTCCCATTCTTCCCATCATTTTTCTTCTAAGAAATAGTGGGAATGCTATGAAAATTGCTAAAGCAACACCTAATCCATATGGGAATGGTAAAACCATTTGAAGACCAATACTAATTGCTAAAGAAGCAAATAGAAAAATCAAATACATTCTATAATTAATCAAATCTATTCACAATCACTCAAAAATGCATATAAAGTTTTGTCATTATTTTTCCTGAAATCTGAAATTGATTAAATAATTGTCAGTTTTACAGGATTGCCATCTCTATCCCATGCAAATACATCCTCATCCTCATATGGGGATTTTACTATTAATGAGACTAGTCCAAAAAAGTTATTCAAATCTTCTAAAGAGGGGTCTGCAGAACCAGCAGGATGGGAATGAACTACTCCAACATAACTCGTGTCAAGTGGCAAAAAAGAGTGAGGAAACCCTGCAAATGTTGGTCCAGTGTGTGAAAATGGAGGAATTACTAGAGAATCAATTGTAATGTTTCTGTTTTTTGATTTGCCTTTAAGAATCAAAATGCATTCATTAGGATGCTTTATTTTGCAATATGATAAGATGCCATCTAAGGCATCTTTTTTCAAAGATACTTGTCGTTCTGCTATTTTCTTTTTAAAGATCACATCTGGATGTTTTCTTTAGAAGTAATTAATCGTTCTACAAAATTTCATTCCAGTTATTTACATCTCAAATAATTCTAATTATTTTGATAAAAAATGAAGAGAATTGCAACACATGAACAGAGTCAAATTCCCTTACAAGAGGTATAAGGAATGCATAAGCATTCCAACCTATACACCAATACCCCTATGCAAAAATCAGGTATCTAACCACATTACTTTGACAGGTAATTTTGAATCAACTGATCTGATATCCCCTAAAATCTCAGACGAGTTTTTTCCAACTGTCGAAGCAATGATTTGGTTTTGCCTCCATCCAGAGCCGCAAGTTGGACATTCCTTACCAATCCCAATGGATTTTGCTCCAAAGAAGGCGTGGGAATCACTAGAACCACATTTCTTGCATAGAACCCAGATTCTTTGCATACTATACTTACGGCATTGTGATTCATTAGAAGTAGTAAGCAGATTAGCTTAGTTTGAATTAGTTTAGCTGAGAGATAGGAAATTAGATGACCGTTTAATTATTTTAAACGATATTCAAGAACTTTACCTTTATCAGTATTTTTAATATCCAATGTTAACTTTGTGTTGTCTTTGATGTCGATTAAATTTGCAATATTAATCGGTACCAAAAGATAAAAGCTCTGTTTAATTTTGGTAGGTTCTATTTCAATTGTCATACTTAGTTTATACTTAGACTATCCTTAGTAGATAATATCTTGTAGGTATTTTTAGAACACACAGATTCTTGATTTTTAAAACTAATCTGCATCTGGCTTACTTGTATTTCCTGGACCAACCATATCTTCAGGCTTTACATCTTGATCCCATTTTCCTTTAACGCCTTTAATCAATGCAAAAATTCCTACACCGATTAACCCAATTACTAGACCAAAAAACATTGTTTTGCCTAGAAGATGAGCATCACAGTCTATTTGGACTGGAGGTTTATCTTCAAAATATTCATAACAATCATCAAACTCATCTGCTTGAATTGTTGCATCAAAATATGCTTCTCCAAATATACCTAAAATGATAAAACCTGCAAAAATTAATGCAATCCCAATCATTGTAAAGCGAGTATCGCTCACAGAGAAAAAAGAGTCTTTACTGTATTTAATGTAAATGCTATTTTATTGGTAGAGTGATTGTAAATGTGCATCCTAGAGAAGGATTATTTTTTGCAGTAATTTGTCCTCCATGTGCCTCTATTATTCCCCTACACAAATACAAACTCAGTTTTTTATCATCGATTCTGTTTTGTGTTGTTCCCTGCTCAAAGATTTTTGGTAAAATTTCTTTTGGAATTCCAATTCCTGTATCGTTTATTCTAATAATTACTAGATTTTGCTTATGTGCAACAAAGCTTTCAACTTTGATGTAGCCAGATTCAGTATATTTTATAGAATTATTTAGAATAGTTTGTATAACTTGGGTTAGGCGGGCTTTATCTAATGGAATTTCAATGTCATTGTCTAATCCTACGTTAATTGAGATATTTGCATCAGAGTTATTGACACAATCAGTAATTATTTCATTTATGCTTTGAATTTTTTTAGATAAAACAAGGCTATCATTTGTAATTCTATTGGTATCTAAGACTACTGTACTAGCGTTTTGAATCTTTTTTGTTACATCTAAGACGTTATTCCATGCCTCTTCATTATCCATATGGCCAGATTTTGCAAGCTTTGCATAATCTAAAATGTCTTGAATTGGTTCTGTTATTTGATCTGCCTTTGATGATAGAAACTCTTCTTGTCTTTCTTCAAGGCTTTTTATCTTATCATATTTTCTTTGTAGTTCTGTTATTTTACCATTTAAGATGCCAATCATCTCAAATAGCATTAGCTCTTTTCCAATAAACTCAGGACGTTCCTTTTTAGAATTAATTGGAGTATTTTCTATTTTGTTAAAAACAAAATCATCATCTGGTTGATTATAT
>JBFFWG010000008.1:0-46793 GCA_041570395.1 Nitrosopumilaceae archaeon | reverse complement strand
GGTGGTTCTTCAACTACGGGTGGTTCTTCAACTACGGGTGGTTCTTCAACTACGGGTGGTTCTTCAACTACGGGGGGCGGACTTATTGAAGCACCATGTATTTCAGTTCCAAAGATTTCAATTTCCTCAGTACCTGTAGGAAGTTCTAATCTCAAAGTTCTACTATCAGAAGTAGTTTCAATTTCCTCAATATCTATAAAATCACCATCAGCTATTACAAAAAATGCATCATCCATTTCATCAAATGTTGCATCAAAAATTTGTCTATCAAAAGTTATCTCAAGGATGGCTGGACTGCCAGTTACTTGGACTTCAATGATTAATTCAATCTCATCGATATCTGCTTCTGCACCAATAACATCTATGCCTTCTGCATCATATGAGATATCTACTAAAGTGCCTTCTATATCAACAGCAATTGTTCCGGGTATTGCATAAGCTGAGATAGGAATACCAATTATCAACAAAGTTGCTGCCAGTATGATTTTTGAATTCAATCCTAAATTACCCCTCTGAGAATCTGTATTATCTTTTCTGCTATAACATTTGCAGCTAAGGACTGAGCTTCTTTTGTCTGTGCTCCAATATGAGGAGTCAAAATGACGTTAGGGATGGTTGTAAGCGGGCTATCGGTAGCTGGTTCTTTTTCAAAAACATCCAAGGCAGCCCCGCCTAGAGTTCCATTTTTTAATGAATCATAAAGTGCTTTTTCATCTACTACGCCGCCTCTAGAGGTATTAATTATACATGCGGTTTTTTTCATTGTGGATAATTTTTCTGCATTTATGAGGTGATGTGTGGAATCTAACAAAGGAACGTGTAATGAAACATAATCAGAACTTTGTAACAAAGTATCTAGATCAGTTTTCATCAATCCAACTTCTTTAGAAAATTCTTCATCGATTGGAATTACATCGTAACCTATAATATTCATATTTAGAGCTTTAGCTAATCGACCAAGTCTTTTTCCTATATTTCCTAATCCAACAATTCCCAAATACTTTCCTTTTAGCTCAGAACCCATCAACTCTTTTTTAAGCCAATTACCTTTTCTAATTTCTCTATCAGCTCTTGCAATATTTCTTGCAAGCGATAACATCAATCCTAAAACTTGTTCTGCAACGGCATTCATTGCTCCTTCTACAGCATTAATTACACGAATATTTTTTGCCTTAGCAGCATCGAGATCAATGTTATCTAGACCTACACCCACACGAGCAATTATTTTACAATTATGAGCATTATCAATCATTTCTTTTGTAAGTTTCGTTCGGCTTCTAACTATTACAATATTAAATTCTCCAATCTTTTCTTTAATTTGTTCAGGAGTAATTTCTGGTTCATATGAAATTTTTAAACCATTTTCTTCTAATATTTTATTCAAAATGGGATTAACTTGATCACAAATTAATACAGATTCACTAAATCCCATGCAAAGGTGCCTTTATTCACTGAATATAATCATTTTGAGATAAAACAATCCAAAAGTTGAAAAAACCGAGTATTAGATTTCTAATTGATATTAATGGACA
Source organism: Nitrosopumilaceae archaeon (assembly GCA_041570395.1). Classification (GTDB taxonomy): domain Archaea; phylum Thermoproteota; class Nitrososphaeria; order Nitrososphaerales; family Nitrosopumilaceae; genus CSP1-1. The sequence continues at coordinate 45,261 of JBFFWG010000008.1, read as the reverse complement.
AACACACTACTATTGTAATCATTGCATCGATTGTAATTGCTATTCCATTTGTTTATTCAGGATGGAACATCTATGCATTAGATCATTTACAATTGAGAGGGATCGATGATGGAAATTTTAGATTTTTTGATATGATCAATGGTGGACATGTGGAAATTTGTAATTCAATGCCTTTTTTTGTAAATTTTCATAAATTTAGTATTTTTACTTTTTTTAATGATGCCGATAAAGGGGCTTACTCTATCACAGGTCATACTCTAGCTCCTCTATCCTCTAAAATTGTTAATGGGACTTTTAGTTCGGAAACCTTTTCAGAAGCACAGTATCTGGCATTACATTTTGATGGAATGTTTTATGGTTCTGCACCAGAACGGATAGATCCTCGACAATTAAAAATAATTACACAAATTGAAGTCCCAATAATTGGAATAATTCCATATACTATCACAAGTCAATACTCAGCACTATATTTTTGGGATACATTAAATGGAAAGATAGGTGAGTATAATTGTTAATTTTTAATTTTTTGAAAACAAAAAAAATTTTTGGGATTTTTTTTATCTGTACTCTTTTGACTGCAAGCATATCTAGTGTAGATGCTCAACCTACACTAAGTGTTTACACTGAAAAAGAAATTTACGGTTACGGAGATTTTCTAACTTTTACTATAGAGGTTTCAGAAGTTACTGAAGAATTTGCAGCTTTACATATTATCGATGAATCTGGGAAAAAAAGTAGTGTTATTCCAATTAAGTTAACAGATCTAAAAACAATTGTTCCTTCTCCATTTCCATTTGAATCAGAAGTATATCCTCTTGGAAAGTATACTTTAGAAATACAATATTCAGGAAGTATAACTACAACAGAATTTGAATTAATAGATACTGGAAAAATTGTTATCCCATCGTGGATTAGGGAGTTTGCAAAATATTGGTATAATGGAGCAATTTCAGATATAGAATTTGCAAATGCAATTGAATTTTTAATTAAAGAAGAAATAATTGTCATACCACTTTCGGAAAATGAGACAGACTTGAATGAAGTAATAATTCCAAGGTGGATTAAAGCAAGCACTGGGTGGTGGATTGACAGAATTATTTCTGATAAAGAATATGCTGCATCTCTCGAATATTTGATTAAAGCTGGAATTATTGTAGTATAATTTTAAAAATAGAAAAAGAAGGGGTTGTATCTACCTAGATTGGTGGTAGAGTTGGAACAACTTCCCATAAGGGAATTGCACCGTCAGCTACAATTTCGGCTGCACGTTCATCAGTATACAAACCATGAGCATTGATTGCTGGATGAGCAATACTGTTTGCACCCATTGGTGGAACTGCATCACTTGGATTACCTAATGCATACGCATAAGATGGAACTGGTGAAGGTATTACACCTGCATCAACTAGTCTTGGGTTCAATCCAAATGGATCACCTGCAACCCAGATTGATGCTGCTCCAGTGTAAATAGCAGCATAGTCGTGATTGACTCCTGCATAAACACCTGGCTCATCAAATACCAAGTCTACGATTGCACCTTGAGAACCACCTATCAACCATGTTTCAGTTGCTGCAGATTGAATTCTGTTACCTTGTGTAACTCTATCCAAAATTTCACCAACTATATGGAAGAATACTGGTTCATTTCCTTGATTCTCAATAAACAATCTCACATGTTGATTAGTTTCAACATACATGAGTTGTGATTGATATTGCTTGAGTTCAAGATCATTCCATGGTTGTGCAACAAAGATGTTCTTGTTGGCATCACCTAAGATTAATGCATTATGTACACCATTTGGAACATATCCGAATTGGAATCCATTGACAACTGTAGCAGTGTTATGATGTTGGAACATTGCTCCTGCATCATAATTGCCTTCAGGGGTCAAGTACAACTGATTGTACTGTAATGTGAATTCCAGTGCATCTGCATCATAGAATTTTCTATCTAACTCACCGCTACCACTTGTTTTCTCAACCATTAGTTTCTTGTATCCATTTGCTGGATCAACTATGGCAATTCCATACATGCCTGAAAGGACATGTTGGTCCATACCGACCAAGTGAACACCAGAACAATGGTATTTGAAAATACCAGCAGATTCTGCAATGTAACAATACTGTGATGTTTCGCCAGGATTGACTGAATCAAAGTTTGTTGCTGACATTTGTGATGCGTGCATGTCGTTTCCGTGACCAGTAACTTCATCACTTGGGATGGTTAGTGTCATTTTAACAACATCACCTTGAGTGACTCTCAAGGTTGGTCCTGGTACTTGTTGGTTGAATGTCATTGCATTGTATGTTTTACCACCCATAATTGGTAGTTCAACACTTTCTCCAGTTAGTTGGAAATCATGAACCATTCTTCCACTGTTTTCCAGTACACCACAATCAGTCTCTGCAAATGCTTCAGGCATTACAAGTTGTAAGCCACCCATATCATGGATCATTTGCATTACATCAGAATCAGTTTTTGCAACGGTCAAGGATTGACCTGCAATCTGAGTTTGTGTGTATGTGCTTCCGAATAGCGTAGCACCCATTACTGCTACTGCAGCAATAGTGAATATCATGCTGTAACGCTTATTCATTGAAACGGGTGCGATCCCTAGCTTATATAATAATTCCCATTATTTTCAAAATAATATCATATGAGATTTGGGTAGAAAAAGAATGAATAATAGCTATTGTAAGGAAATTTGATTTGAAGACAAGAATTGATGTTGATTCATTAGGCAAAGTCAGCATTCCTGCCGATGCATATTATGGCCCATTTACTGGAAGAGCACTTAAGCAATATCATGTAACTGGTCATAAATCTCATCAGAATTTGGTGATAGCATTTGTAATGATAAAACGTTCATCAGCAATAGCCAATTTGAAGGTAAATGTACTTGATAAAAAACGTGGAAATGCAATAATTCATGCATGTGATAAAATTTTAGCAGGAAATTTTCTAGATCAGTTTGTCATTGATTCTATTAATTCTGGAGCTGGTACTGCATTTAATATGAATACAAATGAAGTAATAGCAAATGTTGCTCTACAAAAATTAGGAAAAAAGAAGGGCCAGTATCAATTCCTGCATCCAAATGACCATGTAAATATGTCACAGTCAAGTAATGATACATTTCCAACTGCAATGCATGTATCAATTTTATTTAATCTTAAGAAAACAATTGCTGCAATTGATGGTTTGATAAAATCATTAAATAAAAAAGCAAAACAGTTTTCAACTTTTAAAAAAATTGGCAGAACACATCTTATGGATGCACTTCCGGTAACATTAGGTAGTCAATTTGCAGCTTATACAACATCAATTAGTAAAGCTAACAATGCCCTAAAAATTGCTTCAAAAGAATTAGAATATGTGGCATTAGGCGGAACGGCAGTAGGAACAGGGGCAAATGCACCTAAAGGTTATAGAAAAATTGCTATTTCAGAGCTTTCAAAAATTTCAAAACTTTTATTAAAACCCGAAAAAGATATGCAATATTCATTACAAAGCAAGTTTCCTGTTGCAAATGTTTCATCTGCTCTTAGAAATTTAGCAATTGAAATTAACAAACTTTCAAATGACATTAGATTAATGGCATCAGGACCAGTTGCGGGTCTAGCTGAACTTGGGATTCCTGCAGTTCATGCAGGCTCTTCAATAATGCCAGGAAAAGTAAATCCATCTCTTGCGGAATGTATGAACATGGTTTGTTTTAATATAATTGGAAATGATTCAGCAGTTTCACATGCAGCTCAAGCTGGTCAGTTTGAGCTTAATGTAATGTTACCAGGAATGTTAAAATGTGTTTTAGAGTCTACGGATATGCTAGGAAATTTTGTACCAATTTTTTCTGCAAACCTAATAGATGGACTTTCTGCTGACAAGAAAAAATTACAAGAAAATATTGAAAACAGCCCAGTTATAGTGACTTTACTTACACCAAAAATTGGTTATCAAAAATCAGCAGAATTGTTCAAAGAATCATTAAAGTCTGGAAAAACAATAAGAGAGTTAGTATTATCTAAGAAATTATTGACTAGTAAACAATTGAAGTCCCTTTTAGGATAAAATACAAAATGGCCAAAATTTGGGTAGAAGCTTATGGTTGTTCTGCAAGTTTTGCAGATTCTGAGATGATTTCAGGATTGATTGTAAATGGGGGCCATACTCTTGCCAGAAATTCATCAGAATCAGATTTGAATTTAGTTGTAACTTGCTCAGTAAAGGATGCCACAGCAAACAAGATGGTTTATCGGATAAAGCAGTTAAAATCAAAACCATTAGTGGTTGCAGGATGCTTACCAAAAGCTGAGCAAAGCACCGTTGAAAAATTTTCTGGGGATGCAAGTATGCTAGGTCCAAATTCACTTGGAAAAACGCTTTCTGTGATAAATTCTACTTTGCATGGAGAAAAAGCGATCGCACTTGATGACACTGATTTATCTAAAGTTGGGCTACCAAAGGTTCGTCTAAATCCCATTATAGGGATAATTGAAATTGCTACTGGATGTATGAGTGAGTGTACATTCTGCCAAACAAAATTGTCTAAAGGAAATTTAACAAGTTTTAGAATTGGAGATATTGTTAGACAAGTAAACATAGAAGTTGATGATGGCTGTAAAGAAGTTTGGTTATCATCAACAGACAATGGTTGTTATGGTTTGGATATAGGTACTGATCTACCCACATTAGTTGATGCGATATCAGAGATTCCCGGTGATTTTAAGATCAGAGTCGGAATGATGAATCCCATGTACATGCCTAGAATTCGCGATAGTCTTTTGAAATCATTTGAAAATGACAAAGTCTACAAATTCCTACACATACCTGTTCAAAGTGGTAATGATAAGGTACTCAATGATATGAAACGTGGGCATACAGCAAAAACCTTTAGAGATGCTGTGAAAAAATTTAGGAGTAAATTTCCTAGTTTTACAATTTCAACTGATGTAATTGTTGGATTTCCTTCAGAAAATGAGGTAGATTTTGAAGATACTATACAATTACTTGAAGAGACAAGACCTGACGTTGTTAATCTTTCAAAGTATAGTCAGAGACCGGGAACCGAAGCAGCTACTTGGAAGCAGATAGATGTATCAGAGGTAAGAAGAAGAAGCAAACAGATCTATGATCTCTCAAGAAGAATATCAAACGAAAATAATCTAAAATGGATTGGTTGGACGGGAGATGTTCTATTTAATGAAAGAATTGAAGAAGGGATTAGAGGACGAAACTTTGCGTACAAACCCATTTTTGTCAAGGACTATGTCGAGATAGGAGAAAAACAAGAGGTAACAATTACTGACGTGACTGATCATAGTTTGATTGGTGCGATCAGAAGTTAAAATTTTTAGATCGAAAATTGGATTAAAATTACGTAAGAAGGTTTTTTATCGTAATTGACAGAATAGGAAGAATGAACTTTCAACTATCAGAGCCAATTCTAATTGTAGGTCTTGGTGGAGTAGGCGCAAATCTAGCCACTAAATCCAAAGACCTGTTAAAATCAGATTGCCTTTTGATTAGTAATGACCAAAAAGACTTGAATTCAGATTGTAAATCTATAAAAATTTCAACTAAATCAGTAGTAAATCCCTCCGTTCAGCTAATTAGGGGTGCAGCGTACGAGGATTCTATTAATATCAAAAATGAGATTTCTAAATATTCAACCATAATCATTCTTGCAAATTTAGCAGGAAAGGCAGGTAGTGCTTTAGCTCCTGTAGTTTCACATCTAAGTAAAGAGAGTAACAAAAATGTTCTATCATTTGCAATTATGCCTTTCAAATTTGAAAAAGACAGAATTTTCCAATCCGGAATTTCTTTAAAAAGACTAAGAGAATCTTCAGGATGTACAATAGTTTTAGATAATGATGCTTTACTCGATAGTAATCCTGATTTAAGTCCTAAATCATGTCATAGTATTTCTAATGAAGCTATATGGAACGTAATTGGATCACTAGGAACCACATCAATTCCAGAAGAAACTAACATTTTGTCTACTAGTAAAGATGTTTCACATGTTGAAGATTCATTAAAAGATTCGTTAAGGATGCTTTACGAAGATGCTCCACCAAGTAGTGTAAAGCGCTCCATATTGTACATACTTGGAGGAGAAAATATTCCAGTAGGGGTTTTAAATTCTGTTACTAACATTGCAAGTAATGTATTCAATCAAGAAAATACCAGTGTTAGTCCATCAATTGGAATCACAGAAAAATCAAAAGTAATAATGCTTTCTTCGATTCAAGGTGAAACACATTTTGATAAATATGATCCTTTAGGGATTATTTCACAAGAAAAAACACTTGATTGGGAACAACCTGAATCAAGCATTGATTGTGAACTTGAATTATATCAATTAGAATAAAATAATTTTATTTAGATTTCTTTTTTGCAATTTGTTTTTTAGTTGGTTTCTTTTTCGAATCTTTGCCCTTTGATTCTTTGGGTTTTGGTTTTGATTCTTTGGGTTTTGGTTTTGATTCTTTGGGTTTTGGTTTTGATTCTTTAGTTTCAGGTTTCTCTTTTGTCTCACTAGTTTCAATTTCTTTAATTTCAGATTCAGGTTTTTCTTCTACTTGATGTGCTTTCTTTTCTTGTTTTGGTTTTGTCATTTCTTCAATTTCTTCTTCATATGGAGATACTAAAACAAATCCTTCATCAGTCTTTGTCATACTAACTCTAATTTTTCTAGGAGGATGCCGGATTCCTCGTTTCCAAATTAAATGACTAACGGTTTCTTCAATCTTAATTTCTTCTGTCTTCATATGATGTCTTGCATATTCTTTAATCATGTTGATTGCTCTTTTAGCTCTTTGATTATTTGGAGAAAGTAGGACTTTTCCTAAATTAATTGTATGAACACGTTCTAGTTCTTGAGACATCTAACCAACCTCTACATCTGTTGATCTCCAAGCTCTCCTCTTTGGATTAGTTCGGACCGATCTTTTTGTTTTTAAAATTACCCATGCAGGTACAGCAGAAGCTTGTTTTCCTTTTTTTATTAAACGAATTTTTCTTCCAGAGGACTTACGGGCTGCCATAAAAATTCAGGCACGGTAAGCTCTTTTTAAATGAATCTCATATGGATAAACGGTTTACTAGATTTTTTAAGATTCTTGCAGAAGCTCCCCAAACAATTTTGTCTTCAAAAGTAAAAGTATACATTTCTTGAATTGATTTGTGGTCTGGATTTTCATCATCATCGAGAGTTTGTAATAGTGGAATCAAAGGCATGTGGAGAACAGATTCTACTTCAAAGTTAGTTTTTAGTTGTGGAATATTTTCAATTACAGAAACAAAAGGAGTAATAGTAAATCCAGAGTTAAGAGTTCTAACATTTTCTAATTGTCCAGTTATTTCATCTCTTGAAATTGTAAATCCTATTTCTTCTTGTGTTTCACGTAGTGCAGTATCTAACAAATCAATATCATCCTCTGTCCACTTTCCACCAGGAAATGCAATCTCTCCTGCATGGTTGTTCAGTTTTTTTGATTTTTTAATCATCAATACATTTGGTTCTGGGCCGTAAATTATTACAAGGACGGATGCTAGTTTTGTTTTTCCATCATGTTTAGGATTAGGAAATATCTGAGTTGATAATTGTGCTTTGAGTATTTTTTTATCCATATTATAATTAAAAACATACTCTGTTATTGATTTTATCATTCAAAGGTTTTAATCAAGTAAATTTGAAGGCAGTTTAATGGCTATTCGATATGAAATCAATCCTCCTAAAATCAATCAAGATGAAAAATTGTCTGATGAAGAAATTGGAAAATTATTAGAGAAAGTAAAACTTCGAGTTTCCCAAATTGAGGAAAAATGTGATGGAATTCATTTTACTGATTCGGTATTAGGCATCCCAAGGGTTTCTCCAATTACTACTGGTTCATTAATTCGAAAACATAATGAGAAAATCCAAATCACAACGAGTCTACGTGTAAGAGACAAAAGTCTTAGTGAGCTTACTAAATCAATGGAAGACATTGTTTCAAATAAATTAAATGGTGTATTAATTCTAAAAGGAGATGCATCTCCTAATGAACAAAAAGATTCAGGGTTAATTCCTAGTCAGACTGCAAAACATTTCAAAGATTTAGGTTTTGATAAAAAAATGGATATTTTTCTTTCATTACCAAATAATCCTGACTTTAATAAAATTCAAAAAAAGATCGAAGCTGAACCTGCTGGATTTATTACACAGGTTATTCATTCAATTGATGAAGTTTCAAGGATTTCAGATAAACTAAAGCCTGATGGATTTAAAATCATTCCATGTATGTTGTTACCATCAGAAAAAAATGTAAAATCGGCTCAATTCCTTAAGCTAGATTGGTCAGAATACAAAGATTCTACTCTTGATTTTATAACTGAGATTCACCGAATTACAGGCGAAGTTCTCATAACATCTCCAAATGATTTTGGTTATGCAAAAGAGATTCTTTCCAAATTATAGTACAAAGTATTCAGCTTCAGGATGATGAACTATTATCGCTGCAGTTGATTGTTCAGGAATAATTTGGCCAGATTCTGTAAGAGTCATATCAGATTTTTCAGGTTCTAATAGTTTCCATACTAGTTTATGTTGAAGAATATCTGGACAGCTTGGATACCCCCAACTATATCTTAATCCACGTTTTTCACCTATGTTAAGCTCTAATTTTATTTTCCTGTTAACCCACTCAGCCATCGCTTCAACAAACTCAACTGCTAATCCATGAAGATAGTATGCATCAGTATACTTGTCTTCTTTATTCCAACGTTCAATAATTTCTGGAACTATATTTCCCACTGTTACTGATTGAAAAGCTACTACATCTTCTTCTCCAAAATAATCTGAAAGACAAAGATGTTTGCTCTTAGTAGAACGAGGAAAATCAAACGTTAATTTTTCATTATTGTTAGAATCCACAACTAATTTTCCATCTTTATTATGACATTTGAAATATCCATACACAACTTGTGGTTCAAAAAGATTGTCCTCAGATATGCGTTTTTTCCACTGTTCTAGTAATTTTTCATGCTCTTCTTCAGATTCTTCTCCAGCTTTTCCTCGAAGACCCCATGACAATTTAAAGAGAGATTTTTTGTCAATTAGATTCCATACTTCATCAATGTTAATTTGATTTGATTTTAATCTAATTGGAGAATTATAACTCGGGGCAACTGGAGCAGTTACAGGTTTTATTTCACTATGAGGTAAATCTGCTGTTCCAGATGATTCTAAGGTTTTATCAGTCCATTTTTCTAATTTTTCCTTCCATGTTTTAATTAAATTATCCTTTTCATCAGAAACTAATTGATCCATTGTTTTTAGTCCCTCAAACATTGTGTTACAATAGAACATTCCAGATCCATATATTCCACCTTCCTTAGCAATTCTGTTAATGTAGTTCGAATTAATTGCCGCACCACCACATAGAACCGGAATTTTCATGTTAGATTTTCTAGCGTGCTCTACAAAAAACTGCATTTGTTTTGATGTAGATACTAGCAAGGCAGACAACCCAACAGCATCAGGTTTAACTTCATCAATTTTTTCTAGAAATTTTTGTAATGGAACTTGTTTGCCTAAATCATAAACTGTATAACCATTATTCTCAAAAATTGTTTTAACAAGATTCTTTCCAATATCATGAACATCACCATATACAGTTCCTAAAACCAGCTTACCTTTACTGCTTCCTTCCTCTTTTAACAAATATTTTTCAAGCTCAACAACTGCAGCCTTCATACATTCTGCTGATTTTAAAACAAATGGTAAAATTATCTCACCTGCTCCAAATTTATCACCAACTTCCTTCATTGCTGGAAGTAAATTTTCATTTAAGGTCTTAATTGCACCTTCATGCGTTATTTCTTTTGATGCATTAAGACTAAGTTTTCCATCTTTTTCAATTAGTAAATCTGTTTTAGAAATTTTTTCTGCAATAGCTGTAACTACATCATTCTGAATTCCATCTTTTAGTCGATTAACAATTCTAAAATTTGATTTTTTACCTGCATCCCAAGACGGATCAATGTCAACTTTTTTTGAAGTTGTAGTAGATTGTTGTCCTGCTTTTTCAAAATAGGTAATAAGATTAGACAGAGCATCTGAATGTTTGTTAAAAATTAAATCTTCTGCTAATTTTTTTTCTTTTTCATCAATTTCTCCATATGGAATTATTTCTTTTGCATTTACAATAGCACAATCAAGTCCTGCTTTTACGGCATGATACAAAAATACAGAGTTTACGATTTTTCTTGCATAGGGGGTCAATCCAAAACTAATATTACTTAAACCAAGAACAGTAAACGATTGGGGGAATTTTTCTTTTACTAGTTTGATCCCATCTAATGTATTTTTCCCAGCTTCTAAAAATTCAGATTCCCCAGTAGCTAAAGTAAATGTAAGTACATCAAAAATAAATTGTTCAGGTTTTAATCCATATTGTTTTCCTGTTTCTAGTAACAGTTCTGCTGTTTGTAATTTTTCTTGGGGAGTCTTTGCCATTCCTTTTGGACCTATACATAGAGCGATAGCTGGAACACCGTATTTTGCCATAAGTGGCGCTAATTTTTGAAAACGAGTTCCATCGCCTTCAAGATTTATCGAATTAATAATCGGTTTTCCAGGAATTTGTTCTAATACAGAAGATATAACATCAGGATCTGTAGAGTCAATAACCAGAGGAGCTTCTACTTCTAAACTAATTTTTTTGACAAGTTTTAACATGAATTCTTTTTCGTCTGCTCTTTCAGTTGTTGCCACACAGACATCAAGACAATGGGAACCTTCTTCAACCTGGGATCTAGCTAAATCAACTAACCCATCATAATCATCGTTTAGTACTAGCTGTTTTGCTTTTCGAGAGCCTTGTGTGTTTACTCTCTCACCAATTATCATTGGTGGGGGTTGCTGCCTTAGATCAACTGCTTTTAGTGCAGAACTTACTCTAGGATTCAATGTTACGTATTATTGCAATTTTTCTAAATACTTAACCCTAATTGGATGAAGCTTTTTCATCAATTACTTTCCGGAGCGTAGCTATATGCTGAGGATTTGTGCCACAACATCCACCTATTATTCTGATTTTTCCATATTTTGAAATAAAATCTTTTAATGCCTCTGCCATGTTTTCAGGAGTCATTTTATACTCGGCTTGGCCTCCAACATTTTCTGGCATTCCTGCATTAGGAATAACTAGTAGTTTGTGTTCGTTTTGTTCATTTAACCATCTTACACTTGATGTCATTTCAATTGGGCCTGTAGAACAATTAAGGCCAAAAACATCAATTCCCATATCAGAAACTGTAGTGTATGCAGCTTGAATGTTTGTTCCAAGCAACATCTTTCCATATTGATCTAAAGTAACATTTGCAATAATTGGAACTTTTTTTGCAGTTTTTTTAATTGCGTTATGACAGCCTTCTATAGCAAGTTTGACTTCTAAGATATCTTGACTTGTTTCAATTAGTAATGCGTCAACTCCTCCAAGAATTAGTCCTTCTGCTTGTAGCTCAAATGCATTTCTTATCTCATCGAGTGGTTTTTGTCCCAGGTCAGGATCATTTGAGCTTGGTAAAAATCCTGAAGGCCCCATTGAACCAATAACATATCTTGGTTTATCTTTAAATTTTGATGCGACCTCTACTGCAAGTTCTGCAATTTTTTTATTAAATTCAACAGTTTTATCTCCAAAACCATATTCATCTAATTTTAATTTGTTTGAACCAAAAGAATTAGTTTCAATGCAATCAGCTCCTGCATCAAGATAACTTTTATGAATTTTTTTTATCCATTCTGGTTTTGTGATTACTAAACCATCATTGAATCCATCTTTTCCATCAGGAAAATCTTCTGCTACAGGAGCAAATTTTTGGATCTCAGTACCCATTGCGCCATCACAAAGAAGAATCTTTTTTTCCAATGCTTCTAAAAATGGTTCTTTAGTCAAATTGATAACAGAATCTAAATAAATTCAAGTTTAATTTATTTGCAAAGTGCAACGAATTCACATTTGTGTGAATTTTGACCAGTATATTTCAAATTAGGTGATAAAATAAGCATTTTTGGTTATAATGCAGCAGGTTAGCATCAATAATTTAGTTAGAAGCGCAACTTTTTTTCAACACTCTGGTATTGCCATTATTTTCGTTTTTATGCCCATAATTGCAAAGGGCGTTACCGATTCTCTTTTTGAAATTGGAATAATTGTTGCATCATTTAGTTTTGCACAAATTTTATCAGAGATTTATTTTGGAAGAATTTCAGATAAGAAAGGAATTAGACTACTCTTCATCCGAGCTGGATTTGTAGGATGTGCAATCACTTTTGGATTGCACTATTATGCGGATGATGCTTTATTGCTTCTTTTGGCACGAATTGGCGCAGGAATTGCAACAGGAATAATGATTCCAGCTATGATTGCGTATTCTTATGAGGTTAATCATGAAAAAGCAAAAGTAGCATCTGTAATATCATTTCATGCGTTAGGGTGGTTAGTAGGAATTGTTGCAGCAGGAATTGCAAATGATGAAAAATTAATCTTTTTGGTTAGTGCAGGACTATTTTTTGCGGGATTAATTGTTTCAAGTAAGTTACCAAACATTGTATCTAAAAAGGAGGTAGAATCTGGAACTACAAAAAAAGTTATTTCAAAAAATAGATTTTTGTTTTTATCTCTTTTGCTAAGACATATTGGTGCAGCTGCTGTCTGGACAATTTTACCATTAATGCTTATGGAAAAATTAGGAGCTCAGCTTTATGAAATTTCAATCGTTTATGTGTCAAACACATTGACTGCGTTTATAATCATGAATTTAATGGCAAGTAAAATAAAAATAAAAAATGTAACCAAGTTTAAAATTGGAATAGGATTAACGACCTTTGTTTTCATTGGGCTCTCTCAGATAACTGAATGGTGGATGGCCATGCCGTTTATGTCGCTAGTAGGAGCAACGTGGGCATTTCTATACATTGGTGGGAATTTTCACTTAATGGAGAATAATCCAAAATCAACATCAACTGGAATATTTAGCTCAACTCTTTCGATTGCAACGGTAATAGGTCCACTCATTGCAGGATCTATTGCGTTTTATTTAGAGTATGTTTCAGTAATGTACTTTGCAATCATAGTAATTATTTGTGGATTTTTAATTTCATTAAAGATAAAAAAATAGTATTTTAGAAATTAATACTAACGTAATCCCCATCTAAACATGACTTTGTTTTCTATTCTTTTGAAAACAAATCCATCAATTAGCATACCTATTCCCATGATAACTAACATAATGGCAATTACTTGGGAAACATCATACTGATACCGTCCAACTTGTAGCAAAAATCCTAGCCCTAAGAAGGAAAATAGTATTTCTGCGCCAATTACACCTCGCCAAGCAAAAGCCCAGCCTTGCTTGAATCCTGAAATCATATAGGGAAATGCTGCTGGAATTAAGACGCTTGTAATTAATTGACTGCCTTTAGCTCCCATATTTCGTGCAGCTTCAATGTAAGTTGGATCAATGTTTTTTACTCCAGTGTAAGTGTTAATCGTTACAGCAAAAATTGCACCAATTGCAGTTACAAAAATAATTCCCGCATCAGTTAATCCAAACCATAGAATCGCAAGAGGTACCCAAGCAATAGAAGGAATAGATTGTAATCCTAAGACTAGTGAGCCAATAGTTTGATTGACAGTTTTTACTCTGGCCATGAAAATACCAAGAATCATTCCACCAACTATTGAAATAGATAATCCTACAATTAATCGCCACATGCTTGTCCCAATACCATAAAACAAGCTCCCATCTGAAGCACTATATCCTAAATCTTCAATGACTTCTACAGGAGATGGGAAAATCGAATTGGGCCAAATTCCAGACATTGCAATTACTTGCCACACTATAACAATAGATGCATAGAATGCAAGTTTTTTCCCTATTACTTTTTTATTCATTTTTCTCTCCTGAAAGATTAGATTTTACTTCCGGTCGAAGCTCAGCAAGAATCTCTTTTTGATATTTTACAAGGTTTTCATCTTCAACTAGTCTGGGTCGACGATAATCAATTGTAATTTCTTTTTTAACAATAGAAGGTCTATGGGAAAAAACGACAACTTTGTTTCCAAGTACAGAAGCTTCAGAAACATTATGAGTTACAAATACTATAGTTTTCTTGGTTCTTTCCCAAATAAGCTGTAGTTCAACTAACAAAAGATCTCTTGTTTGTGTATCAAGTGCAGCAAATGGTTCATCCATTAGTAATACATCAGGATCCATTGCAAGTGCTCGAGCAATTGCAACTCTCTGCTTCATTCCAGTTGAAAGTTGAAAAGTAAAGGAATCTGCAAATTTTGTAAGCTGCATCATGTCAAGATATCTTTTAGATATTTGTGAACGTTCATCTTTTGGAATGCCAGCTATTTTTAATCCAAATTCTACATTATCAACTACTTTTAGCCATGGAAATAATGCACCCTCTTGGAAAACCATTATTCTTTCAGGACCAGTAGCCGTGATTGGCTTTCCATCAAAAAATATCTGACCTTCAGCAGGAGAATCCAAGCCTGCGGCAATTCTCAAAAAAGTAGATTTTCCACATCCTGAAGGTCCTACAATACATACAAAGTCACCAGATTCAATCTTAAGATCAATACCACCAAGTGCTTTTAGAGTATGACCTTCATGACTGAAATATTTTACAATGTGTTTTGATTCAAGTTTTGTCATAGAGTTCCCTCCATTATACTTGAATCATAAAAAATTCCTTGTAGATCATATCCATTTCGCCCTAAGTATCCTAAAGAGTCTGCCTGTTGTGCAAAAATTGTAATTGATTCAGGAATTGGATCAGAAGTGATTTCTAAATTTGATAATGATTCACTAACGATTGATTCAGGTAATGGTTCACCTAAAGTTTTTTTCATAAAGTCATTGAAAATTAATACAGATTTGTTTGGATTGGTGTTAATCCAGCTAACAGTTTTGTCATGAGATTCAATCCAAGTTTGAATGATTTCAGGATTATTTTCAACGTAATCAGTTCTACCTATCAATAAGACAGAAGCAAATTGGTTGTTAGGCCAAATATCTTCTTCATAAAAAAGACGATTTCCATCAAGCTCTTGAACTAATATTGTTGCCCAAGGTTCAGGAACCCATGCTGCATCAATTTCTCCTTTTACAAAAAGTGTGTAAATATCAGGATTTGGAATGTTAAAAACTACTACAGAACCGCCTTTTTCTACTGGGGCAAGTCCATTTTCTTGTAAATAATTTCGCAGAGATACATCTTGGGTGTTACCAATCTGAGGCGCAGCAATTTTTTTACCAGAAAAATCTTCGACCGAATTAATTTCAGAGTTTGGATGTACAATAAAGCTTGCACCTCCGCTTGCTGCTCCAGATATGATTATCATTTCTCCTTCAGATTTTAAAAAACCGTTTATTGCAGGACCGGGTCCAACATATGCAAGATCAATAGAGCGTGCAAAAATTGATTCAATAACTTGTGGACCACTATCAAAAATTTTTGTTTCTATCAAAGTTTTATTTCCAAGTCCATCTGCAAAAATGCCAGATTCAATACCAACTATAGGTACTGCATGACCAATATTTGGAAAAAATGCAATTCGAATTTTATTTTCATGAATGTTTTGATCTGAGTTATACAAGGCTGTCGCTATGCCTATTGTAGCTATAGCCACTATTCCAGCAATAATTGCTGAACGAATTTTCATAAAACAGCGTTATATTGGATGGATAAATAATGTTCGAATTTTAGCTTAAGCTAGTATGAAAATTGCTTGTTCAAAAAATGGACATTTGTCAAGTTTATCATTGAAAGTACAATTCTAGACAAAACAACACAAAAAATAAAAGCACAGAAACTGTCAGTGAGGTGCTCTATGACAGAAAAAGCAATTCTAGCATTTTCAGGTGGACTTGACACATCAGTAGTGGTAAAGTATCTACAGGAACAACACGATATGGATGTAGTTACTATTACAGTGGATGTTGGGCAAGGAGATAATGCAAAAGAAATTGCTGCAAAGGCCAAAAAACTAGGAGTAATAAAACACTACAATATTGATGCAAAAAAAGAATTTGTTACAAAATATATTTTTCCTTCAATTAAAGCAAATGCATTATACCAGAAAAAATATTGTCTTGCTACTGCACTTGCAAGACCATTAATTGCAAAGAAGGTACTTGAAATTGCAAAAAAAGAAAAAGTGACTGCTCTTGCACATGGGTGCTCAGGAAAAGGAAATGATCAAGTAAGGTTTGACATTACAATGCGAGCTGGATCAAATCTTCCGATCATAGCTCCAATTAGGGATTTGAATTTGGATAGAGAGACAGAATTAAAGTATGCAAAAAAACAAGGAATTAAAATCGATAATATAGCTAAGAAATTTAGTATTGATCAGAATCTTTGGGGACGAGCAATTGAAGGAGGAGTGTTAGAAGATCCATACAAAGAACCTCCAGATGATGCATTCATTTGGGTTAAGACAAAAAACTTACCTGCAAAACCAAGTTATGTTGAAATAAAATTTGAAAAAGGGATTCCAATAACAGTAGATGGTAAATCTAAAGGTCCTGTTCAACTAATTGAGTATCTTAACAAAAAGGCAGGAGATGCAGGAATTGGAATAGTTGATCATATTGAAGATAGAGTGGTGGGAATAAAATCACGTGAAGTGTATGAAACACCTGGAGCAGTTTGTCTAATTGAAGCTCATTCTGATTTAGAAAAAATGGTTCATACAAAACATGAAACAAAATTCAAATCTCTAGTAGATGACGAGTGGTCTTGGTTAATTTACTCTGGTTTGTGGGAAGATCCTCTAAAAAGGGATCTAGATGCATTTATTGATAATACCCAAAAGCGAGTTAGTGGAACTGTGAAATTAAAGATGTACAAGGGAAGTTTACGCGTAGTGGGACGTAAATCTAAACATTCATTGTATAGCCATGACATTGCAACTTATGGAAAAGGTTCTACTTTCGATCAGAAATTAGCCAAAGGATTTGTTGAATTGTGGGGAATGCAGTCAACAGAAGCTAATAAATAACAAAACAAATCGGTGAATAAAATCGATGAACTGTCCTGAATGTGATGCAAATCTAAACATCCCTAATGACGCCACTGTAGGAGAAATTGTCTCCTGTCCTGATTGTGGAGCCGACTTTGAAATCTCTAAGAAAGAGGGAGCAAACGTCGAATTAAAACAAGCAGAAACTGTAGGCGAAGATTGGGGAGAGTAATTGTCAAAAATCTGTATCGTATTTGACCGAAAAAGGTCAGAAGAAAAAATGCTTGAAAAACAAGCTATGGATCTTGGGCACGATACAACAATGCTTGATGCTAAAATTACACAGTTCAATACTGATAGTCAAAAAAATGATTATGATTTCGGGGAGGTAGTTTTAGAGCGATGTATAAGTTACTTTAGGGGACTTCATTTTACTGCATGTCTTGAATTTTTGGATGTTCCTGTAATTAACAAATTTGAAGTCGCAAACAATTGTGGAAATAAACTTACAATGTCATTACTTTTAAAAAAAAATAGTGTACCTACTCCTAAAACATATTTCTCATTTTCTGCAGATGCTGCAAAAGAAAATCTAGATAAGGTTGGATTTCCTCTAGTACTAAAACCAGTTATTGGAAGTTGGGGAAGAGGGGTTATGCCATTAAAAGATAAAGATACTGTAGAAGCAATGTTTGAGTTACGTGAGTTAAACGATGGTCCACATGATAGGATTTTTTATCTTCAAGAATTAGTTAAACGCCCTCCAAGAGACATTCGAGTAATTACTGTAGGAGATCAAGCCATTGCAGGAATGTATAGAAAATCAGATGGAGGTTTTAAAACAAACATTGCTTTAGGTGCAGAACCAGAACTGTGTGAAATTACAAAAGAAATAGAAGATGTTTGTGTAAAGGCTTCTCAAGCAGTAGGAGGGGGAATTTTAGGCATAGATTTAATGGAGGATGAAGAAAAAGGATTGGTAGTTCATGAAGTAAATAATACTGTAGAGTTTAAGGGATTATCCAAAGTTGCAAAGAAGAATATTCCAAAAGAAATGGTTGAGTTTGCCTTAAATTCAGTTAGAAAATGATTAAAGTGTTTTCATAATTTTAAATTTGTAGTAAAAAACAAAAATTATTTTTGTTCAAAATTTACAACAGTCTAGTAACAATAGATCTCTTTCAATTTTAAAAAGTGTGCAAAATGCACAGCGCCATTGTAATTAGCTCATCGTTACTAAAAATGGTCATGAAAACAAAAACCATGTGTAGCCTCTCTGTCGCTGCAATTTTTGCAGTTGCAATAGGTATGACAGGACAAATTCCATTAGCCGCAGCAGATAGTTGGGAAACATCAAATGGACTTCAAGCTCCATCTGGAACTATAACAGGAAAAATCTATGAAGCATATACCCCATCTAATACAATAATTGCATCAGCCACGTCAATTGATCTAAGCTTAGCTAAATGGAATGGATTTGAAGCTGACAACTTCTTTGGAACATCATACTCCCAAGAATTATCAACTTCAAATAATGAATTTAGAGCATTTGCAGTTCAAATGTCAGCAGAATCTCCAAATCATGACTCTGTAATCAATTCAGGTACTGCAGTTGATCTAAGTTTAGCAACTTGGAATGGATTTGAAGCTGACAACTTCTTTGGAACTGGACTAAATTAAGCCCAATTAAAGAAGTTAGTTAACTAGAAAAAATCCATTCTTTTTTATTTTTATCATAGAACAATTACTGGCTACCCCAAGCATGAAAAATTTAAAGAAAATTCCATTATTTGCGGATAGGAAATAAATTATAGCATAATACGAAGATGGTGGTATAATGAAAGTAGGAGTAGTTGGGGCATCAGGATATGTAGGTGGAGAGACACTACGTCTATTGGTAAATCATCCCCAAGTAGAAATCACACAGGTTACATCAAGACAACATGTAGGAGAATATCTGCATAGGGTACAACCAAGTTTGAAAGGTTTCACAGACCTTACCTTTTCTGAACTTGATTATGATAAAATGTCAGACAAGTGTGATTTAGTTTTCACAGCAGTTCCCCACGGAACAGCAACTGAAATTGTTAAATCCCTTTATGACAGAGGTATGAAAATAATTGATCTTAGTGCAGATTACAGATTACATAATCAAGAAGATTACGATAAATGGTACGGTTGGGAACATCCTCACCCAGATTACCTAAAAAAATCTGTTTTTGGAGTACCAGAACTTCACAGGGAACAAATTAAAAATGCACAACTTGTATCGTGTCCTGGATGCATGGCAGTAACATCAATACTTGCATTAGCTCCTCTAATAAGAAATGATTTGATTGATACTGAACATATTGTAGTTGATTCAAAAATTGGGTCGTCTGGTGCAGGTTCTGGTTCAGGCACGGCTCATGCAATGCGTGCAGGAGTTATTCGTCCATACAAACCTGCAAAGCATAGACATACTGGAGAAATTGAACAAGAACTAAGTGAAATTGCTGGAAGAAAAATTCATGTATCAATGAGTCCACATGCAGTTGATGTTGTGCGCGGAATTTTGTGTACTAACCATACATTCATGAAAAAAGATATTGAAGAAAAAGAGTTATGGAAATTGTATCGTGACACATACGGCAATGAAAAATTTATCAGGTTAATTAGAGATAAAAAGGGATTATACAAATTCCCAGATCCAAAATTCTTAGTCGGTTCCAATTTTTGTGATATTGGTTTTGATTTAGATGAAGACAATCATCGACTAATTGCACTTTCAGCATCAGATAATCTTATGAAAGGTGCAGCGGGGTCTGCCATACAAAACATGAATGTAATGTCAGGCTTTGATGAAATGGAAGGTCTAAAATATACTCCACTCACACCAGTATAACAAATGATTACAATCAAAATTGGAGGTAGTGTCGTAGATGATTTACATCCAAGTACTATATCAGATATTAAAAAAATTTCAGAAAATGAAGGAGTAGTTCTAGTTCACGGGGGCGGAAAAGAAGTCACCAAGGTTTGTGAACAGTTAGGTAAAGAACCAAAATTTGTCATATCTCCTAGTGGAATTAAAAGTAGATACACCGACAAAGAAACTGCAGAAATTTTTACAATGGTAATGTCAGGGAGAATAAACAAGACAATAGTAAGAATGCTTCAACAAAATGGAATTAACGCAGTTGGATTATCAGGTGTTGATGGAAAAGTAATACAGGCAAATAGGAAAAAAAAATTACTGATTGTAAATGAGAAAGGTCGTAAACAGGCCATAGATGGAGGATACACAGGAAAAATTACTAATATCAATGATTCACTGATTAAATCATTATTAGACCAAGGAATTACTCCAGTCATTTCTCCTATTGCACTTTCAGAAGAATCAGAGTTTCTCAATGTCGATGGCGATAGAGCAGCTGCCTATGTTGCAGGAAAAATCCAAAGCGATAAGGTTCTGTTTATCAC
This sequence comes from Nitrosopumilaceae archaeon, assembly GCA_041570395.1. Classification (GTDB taxonomy): domain Archaea; phylum Thermoproteota; class Nitrososphaeria; order Nitrososphaerales; family Nitrosopumilaceae; genus CSP1-1. Next base: position 24,765 of record JBFFWG010000008.1, on the reverse strand, counting down.
AAATGTTGATGGTCTTTTAATGGATGAAAAATTAGTAGAAAATCTTTCACTTGCAGAAGCAAAAGAAATAAGACCAAAAATTGGTCCAGGTATGGAGAAAAAGATTCTGGCAGCCACTGAAGCATTAGATATGGGAGTAAAGGAGGCATTGATTGCAAATGGACAAAGAGAAAATCCTATATCATCAGCAATTGCTCATGATAGATGCACGGTAATTCAAAAATGACTGAAGAAGACTTTATGGGAAATCTGTATCAGAGGTTTCCAGTAACAATAGAAAAGGGATTAGGCGCTCATGTTTGGGATTTAAATGGAAAAGAGTACATAGATTGTATGGGCGGATATGGAGTTGCATTAGTGGGTCATAGAAATGAACGCGTAGTCAATGCAATAAAATCACAGCTAGAAAAAATAATAACTGTTCATAGCTCATTGTATAATAAAACAAGAGAAGAGTTTCTTGAAAAATTAATTAGTATAGCTCCAAAAAATTTATCGCAAGTTCATCTAAACAATAGTGGTGCTGAAGCAGTAGAAGCTGCAATAAAATTTGCAAGAAAATTTACTAAAAAAACAGGAATGATAGCAATGAATGGATCTTATCATGGAAAATCAATGGGAGCATTATCACTAACATTTAATCCAAAATATAGGAAGGTGTTTCAACCACTTGTAGAGAAGGTATCATTTTCTCCTTATGGGGACATTGATGCTTTACGTTCAACAATAAATGAAGATACTGGATTTGTGATTTTAGAACCAATCCAAGGTGAAAGTGGAATTCATGTGGCACCAAATGGATTTTTACAAAATGTAAGAAAAGTTTGCGATGAGAAAGGAATTCTTCTAATTTTTGACGAAATACAATCAGGATTTGGTAGAACTGGACGAATGTGGGCTTGTGAGCACTGGAATACAACACCAGATATAATGTGTCTTGCAAAAGGAATTGCGGGAGGAGTGCCAATGGGCGCAACACTAGTCAGACCAGAGATTCTTGCTTGCATAAAAAAAGGCGAACATTCATCAACATTTGGTGGCAATCCTTTATCTTGTGCAGCAGGAATTGGTGCTATTCAAGCTCTTACACAAGATGGTTTAATTGATAATGCAGAAAAAATGGGTAAAAAATTTAGAGATGGATTAGAACAATTAAAAGAAAAGCACAAAATTATTCGAGAAATAAGAGGCAAAGGATTAATGATTGGAATAGAGCTAAAATTTGAAGTGAGAGATATTCTTATGGAAGGAATTGAAAAAGGGGTTCTCTTATTGTATTCAGGTAGAAATATCATCAGACTTTTACCTCCACTAGTAATTTCTGAAGAGGATATTGCAAAGGTTTTAGAGACATTAGATGGTTTATTTACTGCTGAGGAGAAAAGAAAAAATGTTTAGAGATAAGATTGATGAAAAGATAATTGATTTTTTAAAAAGCGATTCACGAGAGTCGTTTGTAGATATTGGAAAAAAATTAAAATTATCAGAATCAGCTGTTAGAAGAAGAGTTAAAAATTTAGTTGATAATGGAACGATTAAAAAATTTACAGTTGAAGTTGATGATGTAAGCAATACAAGTGCAATTGTTTTAATTTCTGTAGATTCTGCAATGGATACCTCAAAAGTATCATCAAAGATTGCAAAATTAGAAGGAATAAAAACAGTTTATGAAATTACTGGACAATATGATATTACTGCAATAATTTCCGCTCCAAGTATTAATGACATTAACTCTTGTATCGACGCATTAAGAAAAATTCCTGGCGTGATTGATTCTAATTCAGTAATAATTCTGCGAACATTAGATTAAACGAGATTCGGATCGTATTTTTTTTAATTTACTAATTTAGAATCAATTACATCAAATATCGACGAAGTTAGTACGGATATATTTATATTCTATAATTTTTACACCTAAATTCGTAATGAATGATCCGAATTACTATGCAAATCTATACAACGCATATGAAAAAAAGCCAAAGAAAATTCGCGTATTAGATAGTACGTTAAGAGAAGGAGAACAGCATCCAGGTGTTTCATTTACCAACAAACAAAGAATTCAGATTGCATGGATGTTAGATTACTTTGGAGTAGATCAAATTGAGATTTCACCTGTAGTTTCAAAAGATCATTTTGAAGCTACAAAGACTATCATTAAACAAGGATTAAAAGCTGATATTGTTTCACACGGACGGGCATTAAAAGAAGACATAGATATTTCGCTAAAATGTGATGCAAAATGGACGGCAGCTTATCTAGGAATTTCAGATATTCATCTAAAAGATAAACTAAGAATTTCACGTGAAGAAGCCCTAAAGCGAGCAGTAGAAACTGTAGAATATGCAAAATCTCATGGGCTAAAAATTAGATTTACTGTAGAAGATGGTAGTAGAGCAGAGCCAAAGTTCTTACTAGAAGTTTGTAAAGCTATTGAAGAGGCAGGAGTAGATAGAATTAGTTTACCAGATACGGTAGGGATAATGAGACCAATTGGTATGTATAATTTTGTTCAAACTGTTAGAAAAGAAATCGATGTACCATTAGATGCACATGTTCATAATGATATTGGGTTTGCACTAGCTAATGCCTTTGCAGCATGTGATGGCGGTGCAGATCAAATCCATACTACAATTGATGGAATTGGAGAAAGAACAGGGATTCCTGCTCTTGCAGAAACAGCAGTTTCATTAACCTATCTTTACAAATCTCCAAATGATTTTAGATTAGACATGCTAATGGATCTCTCTAGGCTTATCGAACAATATACTTCAATCAAACCATATGACTCAAAGCCAATTGTAGGTTCAACTGCTTACAAACACAAAGCAGGTACACACTTGGCAGCCATACTTAGAAATCCTGCAGCATACGAACCAATTCCTCCAAGAATTGTAGGAAATAGAAGGCGAATCGTATTTGGAGAATTAGCAGGAAAAACAGGAGCTGCGTATCTAATGTCTTTACTTGGTCTCAAAAAAGATGATAAAGGTGCAAGAGAGGTAGCAATTGGCCTCAAAAACCTTCGAATGGGAGATTTAATTGAAATTCCCCTAGAAGATAGGCTTGAAAGAAAGATAATTAATGATAAAAAAGACATCAAAGAGAGGAAAAAAAATGACTAACTGTCCTGAATGTGATGCAAATATTTCAATCCCTAGCGATGCAGTTGAAGGAGAAATTGTTACCTGTCCTGATTGTGGAGCAAGCTATGAACTTGTTAAAGCCGGAGAAGGGTTTAACCTAAAACCTGCTCAGACAGTAGGAGAGGACTGGGGGCAGTGACCACTGCAATTACAGTTCTTTATGACACAATCCGTTGGGAAGAAAAAGCACTTCTAGAAGCAGGTAAAAAAAAGAACGTAGATCTTCAAATGGTAGATTGTAAAAAACTATCGTTAGATCTAGATTCCGAAGTAAAAGATTATGGAACTGTTCTCCAAAGATGTGTGAGCTATTATAGAAACCTACATTCAACTGCAGGATTAGAAGGAATGGGAGTTAATGTCATTAATTGTCTCAACACTGGCATCTTCGCTGGCAACAAACTTTTTACACATATGCTATTAAAAAAACAAAAAATTTTGACTCCTTTTGCAACAGTTTCTTTTTCTAAAGAAGCAGCTTTGGAGTCTTTAGAAAAACATGGCTACCCACAAATAATTAAACCAACAGTTGGAAGTTGGGGAAGGATGGTTTCAAAAATAAATGATGAAGATTCTGCTGAAGGGATAATTGAGAGTAGAGAAAAGATGTACCCTATTTATCAAATTCATTATCTAGAAGAATTTGTTCAGCGACCTCCAAGAGATATCAGAGCAATCGTAGTAGGAGACAAAGTAGTTGCAGCTATTTACAGAAGTTCTGGAAATGGTTCTTGGAAAACTAATATGGCTTTAGGAGGAGTTGCAGAAAAATGTCCTGTATCTAATGAAATGGAAGATATATGTATTAAAGCAAAAAACGCAGTTCAAGGACAAATAGTTGGGGTAGATTTGATGGAAAGTAAAGATAAAGGATTGGTAGTTCATGAAATTAACAATACAACGGAATTTAAGAACACAGTTAGAGTTTGTGAAGTTGACATTCCATTACTGATGATAGATTACGCTGTAGAATCATCTAAGTAAAAATTGCACACTTCTTTTACCATAACCCCAAGATTTTGCATCAAGATGCTAGAGAAGGCACTCAGATTATACACACCTTCACTTAGCGAAAAGCCAATGGCTGATTTTCTTGCAGACAAATGCGATGATCTAGGTTTTGAAGATATCCAAATAGATGAAGTAGGTAATTTGATTGCAAAAAAAGGATCAGGTCATCCTAGAATTCTTTTATGCGGCCATATGGATACGGTGCCAGGAAAAATTAAAGTTAGAAAAGAAGGAGACTCGCTGTATGGTAGGGGAGCTTCTGATGCTAAAGCCCCATTAATGGCAATGTTGTTTGCAGCTTCGTCCATTCAAAACAATAATGGTACAGTAATTTTTGTAGGGGCAGTAGACGAAGAAGGAAACGCTACAGGGATAAAAAATCTTGTAAAGAGTAAACTTGAGTTAGATTATGCTGTTTTTGGGGAGCCAAGTGGGCTAAAGCAGGTCACAATTGCGTACAAGGGACGTATTGCAATTAATCTAAAAGTAAATGTCGGCAATAGCTCACATGCAAGTGCCCCATGGCTTTCAAAAAATGCAATAGAGGAAGCTATGATATTTACAAGTGAGTTAAAAAAAGTCTTAGAGTCAGGTCAAGAAGACAAGAAAAAGGGAATGATGCTAACAGCTACTGTTACTGAGATAAAAGGTGGGACTAGCCACAACGTCACTCCTAAAGAATGCGATGTAATTATGGATATTAGAATTCCAGTAGATATGAACTGTAAAATGGTTGAAGAAAAAATTTCAACGTCGGTGCAAGAAGTTTCAAAAAAACGTGAGGTCGAAGCGTTTCATTCTATCTTAGATGAAACTGAACCTTTTGAGGCTCCTCACAATTCTCCTCTAGTTAGAGCATTTACATTAGGAGTAATGGATGTTGAACACTCTAGACCCACGCTAATTCGTAAAACAGGGACTGGAGACATGAATGTTATAGGAAATCAACTTAACATACCTGTAGTGACATATGGTCCAGGGGATCCTCATGCATCTCATACAATTGATGAAAAAGTTTCTATGGATGAATATCTTCGCGGAATTGAAGTTCTAAAAAAGACATTACAGCATTTAAAAAGACTGCACGACAGAACAAAATAATGCTGTGTTTTGCAGGACTTGGTCTTTCTGGAATAGAATCAATTTCTCTTGAAATACAAAAACTACTAAAAGATGCAGATGTAGTGTACCTTGAGCAGTTTACTAGCCCAATTAGTAAATTAGAATTAAATAAAATCAAAAAAATTGTAAAAGGTGAATTCAAAATTGCCAAAAGATGGATGGTAGAAGACGGAAAAGAAATCTTAAAAAATTCAAAGAAGAAAAAAGTGATTCTGCTAACGTATGGAGACCCCTTTATAGCTACAACCCATATAGAATTACGAACAAGAGCAATTCAAGAAAAAATTAAAACAAAGATAATCCATGCGGCTTCAGCCATAACTGCCCTAGTGGGAGAATGCGGTCTTCACTATTACAAAGTAGGGCGATTAGTCACAATAATGAATGATCTAAAATCGATGACCACACCGTACTATGTTATTTACACTAATGCATTAGCTGGAAATCACACCGTTCTACTTTTAGAATATAATCAGGATGCAAAGTTTTTTCTTGAACCATCTAAAGCTCTAGAAGATCTATTAACTACTGAAAAGGAACAAAAAAGAAAAATTATCTCTCCATCTACTTTTGCCATCATAGCTTCCCGTATTGGATTTAAAAATCAAAAAATTACTGCTGGAAAAATCTCTAGTTTGTTAAAGCAAAGTTTTGGAAAACCACCTCACTCAATAATTATACCAGGACAATTTCATTTTACTGAATCAGATGCTCTTAAAATTTTTGCAAACTGTTTAGATGAACCATTAGATAATTCTAAAAATATTAAAAAAATTTCAAAACAAATGATGGAAAAATATGTTCCAATGGTAAGAAAGGCCATAGAAGAGATTTCTCCATTTTATAAGAATTCTAAAGAATTTCAAGAGGTATTAGAAAATGCAGAGTTATACATTAAAGATGCTGAAAAATTCTTAGAGCAAGGTAAAGATGAGGTTGCAATATTGAGCATAGGATATGCAGATGGGTTAGTTGATTCCCTACGAATTGCAAAGGGATTAGACCCAAAAATGTAAAAAATATCTATGATTTAAAAAGAGAAAGAAAGGGTTAGGGATAGTTGGATTTAATAGATAAAACCATTTTATCGGCACTATTTGCAGAATCTCTTACAAAAACTAATGCAATAGAAATAGTTAAGAAAAAAAACTTTTTGTCAGATGATTACATAATTTCAAGAATAAATAATCTTGTTAAAAATGGTTTAGTTGAGCAAGATAAAAAATCCTTAACAGAATTAGGTAGAACATCTCTTAGAGTAGTTTTAGCTGGAGGGGTTTTCGACATAATTCATCCCGGTCATATATACACATTAAATTCAGCAAAAGCATTAGGAGATACTTTGATAGTTGTTATAGCTACTGATAAGACAGCAGAAAAAATGAAGAAGCGAACCCCACTTCATAATCAAGAACAAAGAAAAATCTTAGTTGATTCTTTAGCAATGGTAGATTTTTGTCTGATTGGGGAAGAAGGAGACATATTCAAAACTGTAGAAAAAGTGAGTCCAGAAATCATTGCTTTAGGATATGATCAAGTACATCAAGAGAAATTCATTACGGATGGTTGTAGGAAAATAAATTTAGATGTTAAAGTTGCAAGACTACAATCACCCAGTCCAGAAATATCAAGTTCAAAGATTGAAAAAAAATACGGTGAGAATATTCATGATCTTTAATCATGAAAATGCTTTTTTCAATAAATTGTTAAATTAATGCCATTGAGATAAAAGATATGCCCATTTTTATTGACGGTCATAAAATGGGAAAGTTGGATACAATAAAGTTAAAAAAAATTATGAATAATCCACCAGATAAACACGGTGTTATACACAAGGATATTTTATATAATGAAAAAGAAAACAAATTATTTTGCATACTTGATGCACCAAATAAAGAGTCAGTAGTGAATCATCATCACGATGTTGGCATAGAATGTGATTTTATAATTGAAGCAACTTCTCTTCATGCAGAAGCAATTCAACGAGAGGAAAGATTGAGGGTTATTGGGGAGCTATCTGCTCGAATTGCTCATGATTTAAGAAATCCTCTAGGGATTATTAAAAACGCACTAGAATTAATCGAAATGTCTTCAAATGATCAAACGGATGAAAAATTAAAAAAACGAATTAGTTTAATTAAAAAGGCTTCTGAGAGGATGTCACGCCAAATAACTGATGTTTTGGATTTTACTAGAACTAGAGAATTGCAACTTGAAAAAACATCATTGAAAAATATTTTAGATTCTGCATTAAAATCAATTACAATTGAACCAGTAAAAATAACTAAACCAAGAAATGATGTTTCAATTATTTGTGATAATAAGCAACTAGAAGTAGTTTTTACAAATATTCTAATCAATGCCATACAGGCAATGGAAAATTCAGGAGAGATTAATGTCAAAATTACTGAAAATGAAAATGATGTAAGTATAGAAATTCAAGATTCAGGTCCTGGAATTCCTGATGATAAGATAGGACAGATATTTGATCCGTTATTTACAACCAAATCAACTGGAACTGGGTTAGGATTAGTTAGTTGCAAAAACATTGTTGAACAGCACCAAGGAACAATTTCAGTTAAAAATAATCCAACAATTTTTGAAATTAAATTACCAAAAAAAATTTCTAATCAGTAACTGGAATTTTGATTGTTAGTTTGGAGCCATCTTTTAATTTTGCAGCTTTTCGGATATTTACTTTTGAAATTAATTCTATAATTGAATTATCATGATGTGTTCGTTCAAGGATGATTAATTCACATTTAATTAAGTTGTTTAATTTTCCATTGAAACATTTTACCCAACCATATGATCTTTTGCCATCACTAAATCCGTCTACTGTGATTCCGTTAAGTGCACGAAATTGTTGTGCTGCTTCAATGTATTCTTTTTTCTGTAATTTTACATTTAACGTTCCTGGAAAAGGAATATAATTAATTTTAGATTTGAATTGTTTAGTGTATCCTTTAAGGGACATATAGTAGGAACCTTCTCCCATACCACTAACAAGAATACCTTTCAATTCAATAAAAGATGGAAATGAATCTAAACTAGATTTAAGGATTGAAGATAATTTTACCATTTCAGAATATCCTTTTGAGGTAATTTTTACAGAAAATTTTCTACCATTTACAATTCGCTCTATGAATCCATCCTTTTCTAATTCTAAAAGATGTTTTGAGGCAGATTGTTGAGATTTTTTTATGCTTTTTCCAAGGGAAAGAGTAGTTATTGGGATAAAATTATGGCGAGCACCTTTGGAGATTAATTGGGTTAACGTTAGTATATGCTGGACTTTAATATCTGTCATAAATTCTAGGCAATGCCAAGTTCTGTAAATGTTTTGAGTTTTAATCCATCTTGATTTGCAAGTTTAGCAACACGATGACCTACTACACATTCTATACCTGCTTGTTTTGCTCCATCAAGTAATCGTTGAGTGATAATTCCATCTAAAACCAGATATTTTATTCCTGATTGAGATGAAAGTTTGTCAACAACCTCACTGATAGGAACTTTGAAAATTTCTTTTTGATCAGCATCAATAGCTACTGCTTCCAAACTTTCGTTAAGATCAGGATAAACTTTGTTTGCAAGGTCAGCAATTGGTCCATCATTAGGATCACTCATTGAAGGTTTGGTTGTTTCTTTCTTCATTTCAGCAGCAACTGGTTTGAGAATGTCATCAACTTGTTGAGGAGTTAATTCTTCTACTTCTACACCTTCATGCGCTCTGAGCTCTACATCAATATGTACAAGAGATTTTAGTTCTTTTAGAATAAAACCTCCGGCTCTATCACCATCTAAAAATGCAACAACTTTGTCTTTCTTATCACATAATTCTTTAATGGATTCATCTATTCTTGCACCTTCAATTGCCAGTGCATTATCATATCCTGCACGAAGAAGATTAATTATATCAGCTCGTCCTTCTACTAAAATAATCCAAGGAGAATCATAAATTCCTTCACTGCAAGGAAGTTTTTCTTTTCCATAAGTTGAAAGTTTTCCTGCACTGCCTTCATGAACATCTTTAAGCATTGTATCTCCTTCACTAACGGATTTTGTTGACCATTTCTGTTTGATTTCTTTTGCACGTTTAACAATGTCTTCTTTTTTTGATGCTCTAACATCTTCTATTGAATCTAATTTGAAATGACAATCAAAAGGACCAACTTTATCAATACTTTCAATTGCAGCTGCAATCAGTGCACAAGTATCAATATCAGTACTCATTGGAAGTAAGGCATCGCCTTTAGTAGTGTTAGTAGTTGAAGAAGTGTTTACTTCTATTCTACCAACTTTAGAAACACGTTGAAGCTCGTTTAGATTCATCTCTGGGCCTAACAGTCCTTCCGTTTGGCCAAAGATTGCTCCGATTATGTCTGCTCTTTCAACGAGCCCATCAACATCGAAGGATAGCTTAACATGATATTTGACAATTCCAGATTGAGGCAATACATTAACTCCTTTATAATCAACTAGGTTCCATTTTTTTTTTGAAGAATATAAGTGCTTATCAGAAAAAATTACACATACTGAATTCATAGATATTTTTAGAGAAAGTACTACTAGGTATGTTCAAAAATTGGAAAAAAATTGATTTTATTCGGTACTAAATGAATGACCACAAGAGCAGGACTTTGAAACATTAGGATTGTTTATTTTAAATCCAGAACCCATTAGGCTTTCAATATAGTCAACGTTTGCTCCTTTCAGATGATCTTGGCTGTAGCTGTCAATGAGTAGCTTAACACCATTTTCTTCTATGACTGAATCATCTTCTTCTGGTTTGGTTTCAAATCCCATTCCATATGAAAGACCTGAGCATCCACCGCCTTGAACATAAACTCTAAGATATTCAGGATGTTCTGCTTCTTCTTTCATGAATTCCTGAATTTTCTGCGCAGCTTTTTCTGTTACGGTGACTAGTTTTTCTGTTTGTTCAGTTGCCATGTATTCAAATTGTTGTGCGTAATTATAAAAGCTTTTCACACCTTACATACTAGTAATTCAATAAATTATGAAGAAAAATTAGGAAGAGCTTATTTTTTTGATTTGTTAACAAAAGATGTCATTCTTTCTTCTCGATCAGGATGAGTAAAACAATTTCTCCAAGCTAAAAGTTCAATACCTAGGCCAGTATCTAAATCAGTATTCCTACCTTTATTGATTGCAGATTTTGACATTCGTACAGCAATTGATGAATTGCCAGCTATTGTTTTTGCCATTTTCATTGTTTCATCCATTAAAGTTGAAAGTTCAACAACTTGATTTACTAAACCAATTTCTCTTGCTTCTTCTGCTTTGATCATCTTTCCGGTGTAAACAAGTTCTTTAGCTTTTGCAATTCCAACTATGCGCATTAGTCTTTGTGTGCCTCCCCATCCAGGTGGAATTCCAATTGTAACTTCAGGTTGACCCATTTTCGCAGTGTTTGCCGCAATTCTAATATCACATGACATTGCAAGTTCACATCCTCCACCTAAAGCAAATCCATTAACTGCCGCAATTGTTGGTTGTTTCACGTTTTCAACAGTAGCAGTTACTAGTTGACCAAGCTTTGCATACTCTTCAGATTCATCAGCTGAAATTTTTGACATATATTCTATGTCTGCTCCTGCAGAAAATGCTTTATCACCTTCACCAGTTAAAATAATTACTTTAACGGAATCATCTTTTCCAAGACTTTCAAATAATGTAACAAGTTCTTTTGCAACATCCATATTCATTGCATTAAGTTTGTCAGGTCTGTTAATTTTTACGGTGCAAATTCCGTCAGATTTTGATGTTGTTACGAGAGACATATAGGTATCTTCGACTTTCTACAGAACTTAAATGTTATCTAAGAACCTTTTATTTTTCCCAATTGAACTAATGCAGCCGCTGCTTCGACCCAAGTTCGTAGGTCTTGATAAACTGGAACTTTATGTTTCTCAACTAATTTTATCATTTTTTCAGTATATGGACCACCATTACAACCAACTAAAAGTGGTTTCTTTCCTTTCTTTTGGAAATCAGCTAGATGCCCAACAATTGTTTCTTCAAGTGGATCATCTTGGAACACAAACCAAGGCATTGCAATATCAATATTTTTGTCATCCATGAATTGTTGAATTACAAATCTATAATCATCTGCAGTTGCACCACCACCTACATCAGCTGGATTACCACTGTGAATTGGAACCGCTGGTGGAAAATGAGCCTTCATTTTTTTAATGCGTTCTGGCGATAACTTTCCTATTGTAAGACCAAATCTTTCTAATTGATCCATTCCACCAATCATTGGACCTGCACCATTACTAGTCATTGCAACACGACTGCCCTTTGCAGGTGGTTGCCATGCTAATGCCTTAAAGACTCCTGCTAGTTGTTGATAACTATCAACTGAAATAATTCCTGCTTGCTTGAATGCTCCCATAATTATTGCATTTGAACCCCCAAGTGAGCCAGTATGTGATGCTGCTTGTTTTGCACCCGCAGCAGTTCTTCCACTCTTCCAAATAACAATTGGTTTTTTTGTTTCTTTCATAACACGTTTAGCAGTATTGATGAATTTTCGTCCATCTCCAAAACCTTCTACATATAATCCAATTACTTTGGTTTGGGGATCATTTGCAGCATACCATATCATATCTGCCTCATCAACATCAGAACGATTTCCAAAACTGATCATTTTGGATAAACCAAACACATCAGCACTTTCTAACATACTAATTCCCATTGTTCCACTTTGAGAGAAGAAAGCAACAGGGCCTAATTTTGAACGAACCATTCTTTCTTGTCCTTGGAAAGCACAATCAAGACGATTAGCTGCATTGAACATTCCAATACAATTAGGACCAATAATTCTGATTTTGTGTTTTTTAGATAATCTTGCAACTTCAGCTTCATATTCTGCACGTTCCCCACCAAGTTCTTTTCCCCCACCTGAAACAATTACTACACTGTGAACGCCTTTTTTAGCACAGTCTTCTAAGACTGGAGGAGTCATAGACAAATCAACTGAAACTACAACAAGATCAACTTTGCCGGGAATTGCTGAAACAGATTGGTAACATTGTTGTCCAAAGATTTTATCAGCTTTTGGATTAATTGGGTAAACCTTTCCTTTAAAATCATAATTTACTAGGCTGTCTAAGATAGAGTTTCCAATCTTTCCTTTACTTGATGAGGCGCCAACTAGTGCGACAGATTTTGGAGTAAAGAATGTCTCCATGTTGTCTTTGTTTGGTTTTGCTTTAGAAATGGAATTTTTCTTCATTTCCTTGTTGAGAATAATTTTTGCATCAACTACATAATGCGATTTTGGATAAACAACTACTGGGTTAAAGTCAATGCTATTAATGAAATCAGCGTTTTCAGTTCCTAATTTTCCTATTTGTACCAACATTTTTGCAACCATATTAAGATCAATTGGTGCACTTCCTCTGAATCCTTTGAGAAGCTTTGAACCTTTGAGTTCATTGATCATAGATTTTGCATCAGACGTCGTTATTGGAAGCATTCTAAATGAAACATCTTTCATGACCTCTGTCATGATTCCACCTAAACCAACCATGATAACTGGTCCAAATTGAGAATCGTTTTGAATACCAACTATTAGTTCGACACCTTTTGGAACCATCTTTTCAAGTAAGATTCCTTTTACGTGAACGCCTTTCTTTTTAGACAGTCGTCCATACATGTCGTTGAATGTTTTTTTAACATCGTTTACATTATCAATTCCAACTTTAACGCCACCAACATCAGTTTTGTGTAATATTTGGGGAGAAACAACTTTCATTACTAGGGGAAAACCAATTTTTTTTGCAGCTTTTGCAGCTTCATCTGCAGAATTAACTAAAGCATATGGAGGTACAGCGACACCATAACGTTTCAAAATATTTTTTGATTCTTCTTCAGTGATAACTTTGTGGTCAGTCTTTATGGTGTCTTCGAAAACTTGAATGGTGCTAGTCATGAATAGATCGTGAAAACTTGTAATCTGTATATTAAACTTTGGTCAAAGATTGAATTTTGATTTGAAATTTTTGTAAAATATGGTCATATTGTTTTGAACTATTGAAATTTTTTCATCAATCTCTTGTCGGATATCATCAGGATTGATGTAGGGAATTTTTTTGATAATATCTTGAGATTTATTTAACCACAAATTAACAAGAATCCTATCAACTTCTAAATGAAATTGAAGACCAACTGCGCTTTTTAATTGAAAAGCTTGGTTTTCATAATTTTTCGAATGTGCAAGTCTAATTGAGTTTTCAGGTAAGGTAAATGTATCACCATGCCAGTGAAATACAGTCATAGGGTTTTGTATTCCAGAAAACAAATTACAATTGTCATCAAATTCTACATCATCATAAAATCCAATTTCTTTTTTTGAACCAGAATACACTATCCCTCCAAATGTTTTGGCTATTAATTGAGAACCTAAACAAATTCCTAAAATAGGAATATTTTTTTCCACTGATTTTTTTATTAATTTCTGTTCATCTAACAGGTAAGAATGAGGGGCGTTAGCACTCTCAGCAGCTCCTAATATTACAAGTAATGAAAAATCATCAGATAGAATTTTTTCCTCTTTAGCAAAAATTGTTCGCATAGAAAAACCATCAGATTCTAGTAATTTTCCAAAAAGCCCAGATGCTTCAATTTTAGAATTTTGAAGTATTAAAACATCGGTCATTTTCTTTATTTTAAAAAAGTGATTAATATGTTAAAGTGGTAATGAAGTCATGGACATCACGGAAGAAGAAATTCAAGATCTAAAAAAATTTGTATTTTTACTCAATACAAAAGAAAATTGCGCCATAATTGTAGAGGGAAAACGAGATTCAGCAGCATTAAAGAAGATCGGGATTTCTGGAAAGGTTTTAGAATTTCATAAATTTCAAGGATTAAGGCGGTTTGTAGATTCTGTTTCAAAATACAAAAGTTTGATAATTCTTTTAGATAGGGATAGAAAAGGCAGATACCTTACTGCAAAAATAATAGGTCAATTAGAGCGAAGAACAAAAATTGATCTTTCATTTAAAAGAAAACTTGTGTCAATAACAAAGGGGAAAATACGTTTTATTGAAGATTTAGGATGTTACGAATCTTTTTTACAATAAAAAATTAAGGCCAGAGTCCTCTGTGGTTGAAGGCTTCAACTACACGACTAACAGCTAAAACCATTGCGGCTCTTCTCATGTCAACTTTGTGTTTCTTTGAAAGTGCATATGTATCTCTGAAACCTCGAGTAATGTGTTCTTCCATTTTCTTTGCAACCTCATTGAAGGTCCAATAATATCCCATATTGTTTTGAACCCACTCTAGATAAGATATACAGACACCACCAGAGTTTGCTAAAATGTCAGGAATTACAATGATTTTCTTTTTGTAAATGATAGGATCTGCTTCAGGTAAAGTAGGACCATTTGCAGCCTCTGCAATAATTTTACATTTTAGATTTTTTGCAATTTTTGCATTAATTTGATTTTCAAGAGCACCTGGGACTAAGACATCACATTTTGTAGTAAGTAACTGCTCGGTAGAAATTTTCTTACTTCCGGGGAATCCAACAACGGAGCCTTTCTTTTGTTTGTATTCTAACAATTTACTAGTCTTGAATCCTTGTGGAACAATAATAGAGCCCTTTGAATCACTAGCACCAATTACTTTTGCACCCATTTTTTCAAGATATTCTCCTGCAAAAGTAGATGCATTTCCAAATCCTTGTAAAACAACTTTTGCTCCTTTTAGTTTTAGTTTAATTGCTTTTGCTGCTTCTCTAACACAATATGCAGTACCAAGTCCTGTAGCAACGTTTCTTGCTAAAGAACCTCCCATTGGAATTGGTTTACCAGTAATAACACCATATTGATGAGTAACGCCATGTAATTTTCCAAATGTATCCATAATCTGTGTCATTTCTCTTCCAGTTGTGTAAACATCTGGAGCTGGAACATCTTTTTGTGGACCAATTATTTCAGAAATATTAAATGCAAATCTTCTTGTAAGTCTTTCAAGCTCACCATCACTTAGTTTTTCAGTTTTAGGATTAACAAAAACGCCGCCTTTTCCTCCTCCCATAGGTACGTCAACTACAGCACACTTCCATGTCATCCATGCAGATAGTGCCATAACTTCCTTTTCCATATATTCAACACCGCCTTCGGGATTGAAGTAACGAATGCCACCTTTGTATGGACCTCTATCATTATTGTGTTGACTTCTAAAACCCGTGAAAACTCTGATTTTTCCATTATCCATTTTTACTGGAATTTTAACTCGAATAATTTTATTTGGCATGGCCAAATAATCTCGAGTTCCTTTATCGATTTTTAAAATTGCACATGCATCATCGAGTTGTTTTGTTGCGTTGGCAAATGGATCATTCTTAACCAAGTTATTCGAGATCAAGATCTTCAGATTATATTTAAGTTTGGTTGGATTCTAGAGTTTGGTTTTCATAACCTTATTTTTCCCAACGAATCCTTGAAATGTTAAGTCTTTTAGTGGCGTGTCATTTCATAAAGTAATGAAAATTCTAGTTACTGGAGCATCAGGATTTATTGGTTCTAGGTTAGCAACAAAACTAGCAGAAAAGGGGCATTCTGTAATAGGACTAGTAAACAAAAATAAAATTCAAAATCCTAACATAGAAACAATTTCAGCAGATATAACAAATGATGATTTTTCTCTTCCTGATGAAAAATTTGATGCAGTGATTCATTTAGCTGCGGCAACACCAATGGAAAAAAATAGGAAAATCTTAAAGAATGTAAATTTTCAAGGTTCAGTTAATCTTTTTAATCAAATTAAGGATAAAACAGATTTTTTAGTTTATGTTTCAGGTTTGGGGGTGTTTGGAGATCCAGGAGATATCACAATTGATGAAAATACTCCTCTAAAACCCAATACAAATTATACTAAAATCAGATTAGAAGTTCAACAGTATTTAGAAACTAAATGTAAAGAAAATTCCATTCATTTTTCAGTTGCATATCTTGGTGAAGTATATGGAGATGGAGGATGGTTTGCAGACCAGGTTATAAGCAGATTAAAGAAAGGAAGTTTTAGAATGCCTAAATCAGGAGAATATTACAGATGTCTTGTACATGTTGATGATGTAGTAAACTCGTTGGTAGTTATGATAGAAAAAAAATTATATGATGAATCATTTATCATCACAGATTCAAATCCAGTTTTGTTTAAAGATTTTATTAATTTTACATCTGATAATCTAGGAGTAAAACATCCTGGAAGTGTTCCAACTTTTTTAGCAAAGACAGTTCTTGGAGGAGATTTTGTAAAGTTGTTAACTACATCAATTAAGACAACAAATAAAAAAATTTCTAAATTGTATACGTTTCAATATCCATCATATAAAGAAGGAGTACAATCAATAATTTCAAAAATTAAATAAAAAATAGGTTAGTAGTAGACTTTTTTTGTGTTCATCTTTCTTTCTAGTTTTTCTATAACTTCCCCAAGGCATGCAATATTTATTTCAAGAAAATTTGAAAGATGAAAAATCGCACCATATTTTTCTCCTACTTTAGTTACCAGATTATTTTTTTCTAAGACTTTCATATGATGTTGAATTGCTTTGTAGTCTAATCCAATCTCTTTTGATAGCTGATGTGTGTTAAATGGTCTTGCTTCTAAATGCATTACAATTTTTAATCTGGTATAGCCACCTTTAGTACCAGTAAACAAATACAGTAATAATTTTCGAGTTGCCCGATCAGGTTTTCTACTTACTGATTCTGATTTTGACCTTACTAGATCTTTGAATTCCGATAGTTGAGTGTCTATCAATGTCTGAACCATACCAGAAAATCACTAAAATGAATTAAAACACTATTTCCAAATCTATTCCAAATTCATTACAATTTTGATATCAAAAATGGAATTTACAATAACTAACCCTTAAATTGAATATCGAGAAACTCGTCTTGACATGATGGCATCAAGAGGTTACGATATGACTCCTACAATGTATTCTCCAGATGGAAGAATATACCAAGTAGAGTATGCAATTGAGACAGTTAAACGAGGTACTCTAGCGATCGGCGTAAAATGCAAAGATGGAGTAATCATAGCAGTTGAAGAAAATCCTCGTGCCTTACAGGTATCAAATATCACTCAAAAAATCTTCCAAGTTGATAAACACATAGGAGTAGCAGCTGCAGGCTATATTCCTGATGCTAGAGTTCAAGTGGATAATGCTAGATTTTTCTCACAAAGTAACAAAATGACTTATGATGAACCAGTAGAAGTAGAGACAGTTGCAAAACACCTAGCAGATCAGTGTCACCAATTTACTCAATACTCTGGAGTTAGACCATATGGGGTTGCTCTGATTATAGCTGGAGTTGATCAGAAAGGAGGAGCAATCTATGTTACCGATCCAAGTGGAACCTATGTTTCATATGCAGCAGTAGCCATTGGTGCAAGCTCTGAAGAAGTAACAGAATTTTTAGAGAAATACTACAAAGAAGATATGACTTTGGAAGATGGTGCAGCATTGGCCTCAGCAGCAATTAATCTTAAAAGTGAAAAAAAAGATGGGGCAAAACATGTCAAAATGTCCTGGATTAAACTAGATAAGCAAATATTAGAAAAAGTTTCTGAAAGCGAGATTGAAAAATTTGTTCAAAGTGCTTCCCAGAAATTCTCAAAGTAAAATTTTACCTTTTAACTACCATCAAATATAATATAGCATAATTCAAGTTTTTTTGTGGGTCTAGGAAGTTATTGGGGAGAAGTAATAGATGTTCTGCGAGATATTATTCCAGTTTATGATAAGGTAAATTCTTACATCTCTTTAGGAAAAGATAAGGAGCATCGTACTAGAGGAATCAAAGGCAGAGTAAAAAGTGGAGATTTTGTTTTAGATGCTGGTTCTGGATTTGGCAACATGTCAAAAACAGCAGTAGATGTTTCAGGTGGAAAAATTCACATCACACTTTATGATCCTCTAGTTCCCATGCTACTGCAGACTAGTAAATTTTTTGATGTAAAACCTAACTTGGCATCAGGGGTTTTTGAGCACATACCATTTCAAAATGAAGAGTTTGATGCGGTACTTTGCGGTTATTCTCTCAGGGATGCAATTAATCTTAGAATTGCAATATCTGAGATTTCTCGGGTTTTAAAAAAAGGAGGCAGATTTGTTATCGTAGATTTAGGAAAACCAGATAATCCAATAATTAGATTAGGCGTTTCATTTTATCTTAGAGCAATATTGCCAATAATTGCTTTCATTGCAGGAGGAAGACTGGGATTAAAATTTGCAACACTTTATGGGACGTACAAGCGATGGCCTCAAAACAAAAAACTCGAGTCCCTTTTACTTGAGAAATTTTCTAGGGTGGAATTTGAAAAAGGCATGATGGGTGGTGCAATAATGGTGGCTGCCTACAAGTAACATGAAGATTCCAATTCTTCTAGTATATCTTACTGCTCTAATTGTAGGATTATCTTATGGAATGCACAATCCAATAGTTCCTGTTTTTTCAAAAGAGATCATAGGGGCATCATACCTTGAATTGGGAATCATTGGGCTAACCAATTTTCTTCCATACATGTTCATTCCATTATTTGTTGGAGTTTTGCTAGACAAATTCAACAATGGTTTGCTGTTATCTGCAGGAATTGTTCTAAACACAGCATCTGTCTATTTACTATCTATTTCACAATCAGTTCCAGAGATTGCCTTTTTTAGAGCACTTACTGGAATGGCGCATGCGTTTTTTTGGCCGCCTTGTGAGAGAATAATTACCCATGTCGAATCTCCTGAAAACAGAGTAAAGTCGATTGCAAGGTTTATGGGTTTTTTTGTTGGAGGCCTAATGATTGGTCCACTTATTGGTACATTTTTGCTTGAAAATCTAGATGTGACTTATCGAATTTTATTCCAATATTCCACCTATGCTATTGCAATTGCAATTATTACAGGATTGATGCTTTCAAAATATGGGAAAACTACACAACACAGTGTTATCTCATTTGGCTCTCTAAAACAAATCACCAAATTTCCCATAATTGTAATGATACTAATTTTTTGTAGTAGTGCTTTTGGTACCTTTCTTACCATATATCCTGCCTTTATGAATGACCGTTCAATCTCAGAATCTAACATAGAGTTGTTGTTCTTTATCTTTGGAATCTCAAGGCTGGCGACTTTGGCATTTGTTGGGCCACTAGAAAAAAGGATGTTTCATAGTTTAGTAGCCACAATACTTTCGATTGCTTTTGGAATGCTAGTTGTATTCTATTCTACTACATTTGAAATGTTCACTATAGCGATGTTGATTATGGGATTTGGATTTACAATCTATTTTCCACTAACATTTGAGATTATAATGCGCAAGTCTCAAAAGAAATTCTCAGGTGGTTTAATTGGAGCATATGAGGCTACATTTGGTATTGGTTGGGCCGCAGGGCCTCTATTTGCAGGAATCGTTTCACAGATATTTGATAAAGATACACCATATCTAGGATTTTTTGTAATTGGAATAATTGTGACTTTGATAATTATTTTAAAACGAAATAAATTGCAAGTCCAATGGAATCCTAGTGATTAATGATTTAGGTAGCTTTAGATCTAGACAAGATAATTCATAATGGCTTTAATATCATAATTTGATTATGTGTAATGAGAATTATCTCAAGATGTTTTTTATTATCTAGTGCTTTAATCTTAATTTCTATTGGAGTATTTTCAGCTTTTCCATCAGTTGAGGCAGGTCCTCCCATGGGAAATCAAATTACTCTGGAAGAATTGGGAGTACTTCAGCTAGCAGCACATGATCTTTTCAACGTGGACCGAGGTGATGGTTCAAGTGCAGCAGTAGCCACTGATTTTGAGAATGGGAAATTAGATCTTAGTACATTATTTATCGATATGACTAGTCCAACAAAAGATCCATTTAGTGCTGCAGATATTGCTCAAGGTGGAGAGCCAAGAAACAGAGAAAACATTATACTTTTTTCAGTAGCAGCTAAAATTGGGCAACAATATGTTGATGATGTTAATGGTGGGGTAACTCCAGATGTGGCTCGACAGACGGCACTGAATACTTATCACACTCTATTCAATATTGCATATCATAGTGCTTTTGGAGAGTTTGTTCCTAATCCACAATATGGTTGCGTTACAATGACTGAAAATTTGGCATTTAGAACTGTCCATGATTTCTTACCAGGAAAAATTAGAATGGATACATCAATCCCTAATGGGGTAATAGATGCAAATGATGATGAATTTTTAACTATTTTTGATCCAACTTTAGCACCTCCAACAGGTCTAGGTTTTACTCCTCCATTTGATGATCCTACAGAAAATGCCAATGGTCATACTGGACCACTAACTTTTGAGCTTAACCAATTAAGCTCAGACCTTAATGGTGATTTTGATACTCAATTTAACAACATTAACATCTTCATTCCTCCAAGTACATTCATCATAGTTGATCTAGAAGCAGCAGATCAAAGTTTTGGAGTACAGTTTGATACTGATCGTTCCTTTGATTTTTTCATGAATGAGATAGCTTTGACTGGAAGTTATCAGCCTGAATACGAAGTTATGAACCATATTAGAAATCTCATTGCTAAAGGATATGGAGGAGGCTGCTATGTTGGAGGAGAGGTTATTCCAATTGAGGCTAGTTCTCTGATTCTAGCTGGTGCACAATCTACGACTTGGGTAATTCCTGTCATAGTCACTACAGTTGGGATTAGCATGTTTTTTGGTACTAGAAAATCAAATATCTAAAAAATTTTAATAAATCATAAGATGATCATAAAATAAGATAATCTAGGCACAAAATTATTAAAAAATGTACTAGCTAGTCTAGATTTGGTATTCTATAATAGAGCAATCTTGTTTTCAAGCAGGAGCAACAGTTTCTCAAGTCTTTTAAAGAAAAAATCAATTGTTTTAGTTAATGAAAAATAGTAACGTAAAATTGTTATCTATGACGACTTCAGTATTACTAATGGTAATGTTTGTTCCTTCAGCTTTTGGTCAAGCATCACCAAATACACACGCAGTGGATCTATTTCCACCAGGTACTTCAGAAACAGGTACTTTGTACCAATTTGCCTCAGTAAATAAAGGAAATAATGTACCAACAGCTGATGCCTCAGGAGGATTTGATATCATATCTCAACAAATCTTTGCATTCTACTCTCCACCAGGTGTAGGTTTTAACTTGGATACTACATCACCAGGAAACTGTGCAGCTGCTGCTCCAACAGGGGCACAAATGAAATGGGTTCTATTCCATAATGCAGGTGCTAATGGAGGATTTGCTTTAACTCCAGCAACAGCTATGCATATTGATGTTGGTTGGAATACACCAAGTACAGTTTTCTTCGATTCTGTTGATCCAACAACTGTTCCAGGTATACTTCCACAAAACCCTAATGCAGTTGCGGGTGATGGATTTGGAAGCGGACCAGCCGCAACATCAGGAACCCCGTTACCATCAGGAGGATTAAATGGTGGTGGATTTGCAACTACACATCCTACTGGCGCCACTTTGACACCATTACTTGATGCTATTGATGATACATATCAATGGGTAAAAGTAGGTGCTGATGGCTCCACACCAATTGGAGGTTCTAGTGACCTTGGTGCAACCGGTGCCGCTGGAACTATTACAATGGTAATATGTGCATGGCTTAGTACTGACGGAAATAACACATTTGATCCACAAGTAGATGGAACAAATAATGTTCAAGCAACAATCGTTCTAGAACGTGTAGTAGGAGGAGAATTAATGCCAATTAGTGCAACGTCACTCTTAGTTGCAGGCGCAGGTGCAAACGCACTCTGGATACTTCCAATACTTGGACTCGCTGGAACAATCATAGCAATACGAAAACTACAAGCCTAAAAGGCTCACTTTCTTTTCTTTTTAGTTTTTTTTATTTTACAACAATTTGTTTTTTAGAATTATAGGTATGATTTGTACCAAAATTTAATATAAAAGCAAATTTCGTTCAAATGCACAACATCGCACTATTATTTTCTGTATACTTAACATAATACATGTCATGTATGAAGTGTGCATTCATTGAAAGAAAAGTGATAGTGCCTCCAAAAAAGATTTGAGGATTTCTAGTCCCAATTTACTGGAGCATGATTAGAATACGTTATACATACTATTTTGAATATTTACTTTGATAATTATAGAAGAAAATGTCATTTTGTATTTTAGGAAAAACATTTTTGAATTTTACTTAAAAGAAGTTTTTGTTCATTTGCACACCAGCTTGTTATTATCTTCAATTAGTTTGACCTAAGACATGTCAGATATTTATCCAATCATGGATGGACTAAAAAAGACTGCCAAACAAGTAAAAGGCAGACAAGGCGCACCACTTTAGATAATTTCTATTTGTTAGGAAATAAGCGCTAAATTCCTTTTTTTATTTTTTTTAAAAGAAAAAATCCTAGATTAGTTTAATCATATAATTTAATAATCATATAGGCATATAAGACAAATGGGAAAAAAATCAAGGATAACAGTCACCATAGATGATAATCTATTAAAAAAACTCAGAGATTATAGAGCAAAAAAAATTAAAAAAAATCTAAAGGGAATTAGTTTTTCTCAAGTTGTTGAGGATCTTACTCGAACAGGTCTAAGGAATGTAAAAAAACAAGGCCTAAAGATTATTTCTCAGATATGTGCTTTATCAGCAATTATTGGAGGAGTTTGTATTGATCATGGGATTGGTCATTCTTTTCATTCCATTGAAAGCTTAGTCTAAAATTATTTTTGCTTAAATGCGTGCTATGAGGAATATACTATCACATAACTTTATTTTTAGATTCAACTGAATACCAATAATGGATTATTGGCTAAATATTATGGGAAGCGAGTGGATTGTTATAATATTTGTAGCACTCATAGTTCTATTAGGAACTAATAGGCTTCCAGAAGTTACAAAAAAATTGGGCAGAGCAGTTGGGGAATACAAAAAAGCAAAAAATGATATGGAAAACCAATTCAAAGATTTAACAAATTCAAATTTGGACGTATCTGGACCAGTTGAAAATGAAAGACAAAAACATGATAGTATTGCAAAATCACTTGGAAACAATTCTTCAAATAAATCAGATGACGAGCTTCGCTCATTAATTTCTGAAAAAATTGGAAAACAAAATCAAACTGCTGAAAAGTCTTAAAGTTTGAATTAAGTTGCTTCTTTAATCCTATACATGTTCTTATCGAGTCTTTTTTTTGCAAATTTGTAATACTCTTTTACTATTTCAAAACCTAAAAACTGTCTACCTTTCTTTTTACTTACAACTGCAACTTGTCCTGAGCCTAAAAATGGATCAAACACAAGATCCTTTTTTTGACTAGAATATTCTAAAATCTTATCAATTAATTCAGAAGGAAGTTTTGTAGGAGTTTTTTTATCACCTGTCCAATATTCACGCTTTATTGACCAGACGTCTTCTTTATCCTGATAATGAAGGCTTTTTCCATCAGAACTTTTAGAATTTTTTTTAAATCTAGTAAAAGAATAAAATTTTCTTTTCTTTGGATTTTTACATACATATAGACAATGATAATGGGATGTAACGAATTTTTTTGAAGTTACAACACCAAACTGGTATTTCCATATGATGTGGTTTATAGTAATAAATCCAACATCGTCAAGCGCCATAAGAATATCTTTAAGATTATTCCATCCTGAAAAAACATACATGCTTCCAGATTCTTTTAAAATTCTAAAAGCTTCACTCATCCATTGAAATGAAAAATCATAATACTGTTCAGCTTTGATTTCATTATATCCAGCAATGACTCTAGAAGCAGTTCGATTATAGTTTTCTTTTTTTGCTTTAAAATCAATTGCAAATGGGGGATCAGTGATTATTAGATCTACTTTTTTGTCAGGAATTAATGTCATTCCAGAGATGCAATTCATATTGTAAATTTTATTGAATTCAATTTTTTTCAAATTCATCAATTGTAATAATTTAGTAGTTTAATAATGTCATGAACTAAACAAAAATAAAATGATGGATTTTGATCCCATCATACTCAATACTGTTTTTTGTAGCTATTTGTAATCCAACTTGTTTTTGATTCGATTTACTTGAGCCATTTCTTCTTTTAGATGCTTTTGCAACAGTTTTTCATGTTGTTTCTTGTGTGCCCAATATGCATTAAGAACCGCTTGTCTAGTTTTTGCTCTTTTAAGGGTTGTAGCAAATTGCCTGTGGATTTTAGCTACTTCATTTGTATAGCTAGCCATATAATCTTCGATTAAAATACTATAGATAACTTTTTCGTATTAATCGATCTCAAATTAAATTGCAAGTCTATGTTACAGGGGATCCATTGGGCAACTAACACACCCCAAATATTATCAAGCAATAAATCTAGATTCGTTTCTAAAGAATTACATGAAGTACGCTTGCCCTAAATGTAAAGCTGGATTATCAATTCAAAAAACTTTCAATCAGATG
>JBFFWG010000007.1:0-58034 GCA_041570395.1 Nitrosopumilaceae archaeon | reverse complement strand
TCTTGTCAAGCGCAGCTACGAACAGCCCTTTAGGATGCTGCAGCTCTTTCAGGATCTGGATCGATTTCTGTATCATCACTTGCCCTCCTCTTTCTTGAGCTCTTTCAATATTTTTTTGGACTGACTTTTTATTTGAATTTTTGAAGATAGTGTCTTTATTCTGATTTAAATCAATAACAAAAGTAGCTTCATTTTTTTTATTAAAGTTAAAACTAGGAGGAATCACACAATCAGTATTTAATGGATGAGGGTGTCCATTAAAATGCATTTTTTGTTCTTTAATAAAAAAACCTAATTTTTCTAGCACTTCAGCTTGTTTAGCTAAATTTAGAACAACTGGACCAAAATTCCAATAAATGAATTTTGGCAAAAGTGAGGTTTTAATTGCTAAGGAATAAACTATTCCACGACCAAATAATTTGTTTATTTTTTTTAGTCCCTTAAAGGTTTGAAATGCTAGGAGTTGTGCTATTATATCATTATTTTCTGAATAAAATTTTAGAAAGAGAGGTTTTGTTTTTAATCTTGACTTAATATAAGAAGCATATTCTTTCGTTTGATATATTGTCCCATAGGGAGAACTTTGTAACCTCTCATTCCATGATTTATCTGGTTGATCAGTTACTTCCAGAGTAATCATTTTTTATTTATCCCAATCAAATCTTTTTCCTATCAATTTGAATAGTTTTTCATTATGAGGCTTAAAATAATCTAATAATTTTGTTCTGGTATCAGGTTTCATTCTATCGTAAGTTCCTTTACGAGTAATTTTATAATTTTTTAATTGAGTGGATGGAAGGTCAAGAAATCCTAATACCTCATTATAGATTTTATTTGGATCCTCATAGAAATCTTCACTCTTAATTATAAGAAATTGATCTAATGAAAAGTATTTCAACCATTCAGAAAGAAAATTTACGTAGATACTTTTTGCCAGATACGCTTGACGAGTGTATTTAGGACTAAAATAATATTCATTTTCTAGAATTTTCTTATATTCTTCTTGTGTTCTTTCCTTTTCTTGATCTATAGCTTCTTCAAAAGAAAGATCTTCCTTACCTCCATTGACGTTCATATTATAATGTGAATAACTACGATCTATTGGATTACGAAGTAATAGAATCAATTTGATTTTAGGAATAATTTTTTTAATGCGTTTAGGAGTGTGCGGATACCAATAATATTGAGTGGAAGCTTCCCCTGTAACAAATTTTTTTTTCTCAAAAGTTGTGACGTTGTATTTTTTTAAAGTTGTAGGAAAACAAGATTTGTACCAATTAATTCCTCTATCATAATACATTGCAAAATAATTTGGTTCTTTCACAACACATGAATAGATGGAAGGATGTTGAGTTAGATAATCATATAATGATGAAGTACCGCCTTTTGCTGCTCCAATTATAATAAAATCTGGAAGCATGTGAATTGAATTAGTTAAATTGCAATAGGTTCTATGAGTAGCTCTTGCAAGATCATACAAAGGTTGATGTTGAATCAACCATGGTCTTACTTTTTGGCGGAAACTTTTTTTCATTTTTTGGAACTGTTGATCAGGGTAAGCATAAGAAAGCTCCCAACTTTATTATTTTCTATCATATCTAATAATTCATCAATAGATCGTTTTTGGACGTCCGTCATTGACCCTATTAGAGGAACATCAAGATCACGTGGTACAAATGATTCAACTTCATAATCCAAATCTTTCATTAATTTAAAAAATTCTTTAGTTCCTTCTATTCCCAATTGACGTTTATGTAATTCTATAGAAATTATGGGTTTGAATTTTTTAAGAGTGTTTACTAATCCCCGGAAAATATGTAATTCATAACCTTCTACATCCATTCTTAGAAAATCTACTCTATCAAGTCCCAATTCATCTATAAAATCATCCAATCTTTTTACGGGAACTTTAATCAAGGTTCCGCGTGATGGGTGTGCTGGTGTTTCTCCTTCAGGTATGACTTTACAACCATTAGATTTATTGTTTACAAAGAAGGTAACAGTCCCATCCTTCTCACCACCAGCGAAATTAAAGGAGGTGATATTTTTTACATTTTGAAGTTCTATGTTTTTTTGTAAGTATTTAAAATTCTGGGGCGAGGGTTCAATGGCAATAATTTTTCCTTCATCGCCAATAATTTTTCGTTCTAATAAAACATAATATCCAATATTGCTTCCTACATCTAAACAAACCATTCCTTTTTTTAGTGTATTAGAAATTATTTTTGTTGTGAGTGGTTCATGTTTTTTGAAAACAGACAATTCAGTAGATATACCTTGATCATTTGGAACTAAAACCATTTTACAACCATTAACATGAATTAATGATTCATTAGGATTTACTTGTGGGTTTCTTATCGCTCTATATCCATAATGACTAATTGCTCGAAAAGCAGTACGAATGCCATATCTATCATTATATTGATTAATGAACCTAGTTGCACGTTTTAACGATTGTATTCTATTTTTTTTCAATGTGTAAATTCAACTCTAATATTATATAATTTCTTATATCAATGATTTGATCAGATTTTTTTATTTAAAGTTAAAAAACTATTTTTTAGCCATTTGTAAATTTGTCTACAAATTTACTTAATAGTTTTTAATATCAAATATTATTTTACTAAAATATCTTCATCCCAATGAAAATCTTCATCTATCAAGTCGTATAATTTCTTATTAAATGGCTTGAAGTATTCCACAAGTTTTTCTCTTATCTTAGGATTAATGGGTGAATTATATTTTCCAATTCTGGTTTTTTTGACTTTATTGATATTGTATTGTGATATATTCAAAAATTGACATATGCGATCAAAAACTTGTTGTGGATTAGAAAAAAAATCTTCGCTTTTTAGAATTAAAATTTGATTTTTAGGAAAAAACTTCATCCATTTTTCTAAATATTTAACATAAGTGCTTCTATCTAGATAAGAATACCTATAAAATTGTCTTGCATAATAATTTGTATTCTTTTTCATTTTTTCATATTCCCCCTCAATTCGAATTCTTTCTTGTTCAATTGCTTTTTCAAAAGGTAAATCCTCCTTTTCTCCTCCTTGATAATTCATATTCCAATGGGAATATGCTCTATCAATTGGATTTCTTAGTATAACAATGAGTTTTGAATTTGGAGTTATTTTCAAAATTTTTTCGGCAGTGTATGGATGTTCAATATATCTAGGAGTCGCTTCTCCTGTTATGAAGTTCTTCCTAAGAAAAAATTTTGCAATAAATTTCTGAAATTTAAATGGAAAACATACTTTATACCAGGAAATACCTCGGTCGTAATATCTATCAAAGAAATGGGTTTCTTTTGTTACCGCAGGTTGAACTGATGGATGTTGTATTAATGTTTCATATAATGAAGATGTGCCACATTTAGCTACACCGATAATATAGTAATCGGGCAATACATGAGCGAATCCTGTCAAAAAACAATACATTCTGTGTAATGTAATCATAAACCTATGTAATCGTGGATATTTTGATAACTTAGGTCTAAGAAATTTTCTACTATTATTAGCGAGATGAATTAATGAGGATTGCATAGAAAATTCCCTAGTTATTTATCCCATTCCAAATTTTCCCCAAGAAATTTGTATAATCGTTCATTATGTGGTTTAAAAAATTCTACTAATTCTTTTCTTAAATTAGGTTCCATGGGGCTTAATTTACTTACTCGCCCTTGAACAGGATATGATTCAAGTTCACGTGAGGGAAGATCTAAAAATTTTAAAACTTTGTTGTATATTTTTGATGTATTTTTAAAAAATTCTTCGCTTTTCACAATTAAAAATTGTTCTCTTGGGAATACACTCATCCAACGTTTTAGTTTATCCACATAAATTCCCCGTTCTAAGTAAGAATGATGATAATATGGACTACTATAGTAATTTTCATCTAATTCCATTTTTTTAAACTCACCTTCTGTTCTTTCTTTTTCAAGTTTAATAGATTCTTCAAAAGAATGGGTTTCACGACCTCGACTTAATCTCATATTATACATTGAATAAGCACGATCAATAGGATTTCGTAACAATACAATGAATTTTGCATTTGGAATTACAGCTTGGACTCTTTTCGGAGCATGGGGATGATCAAGGTATCTTGGAGTTGCTTCTCCAGTAACATATTTTCTTTTTAGTAAATCTTTAAATGGAAAAAAAACACGGTACCAATTAATTCCCTTATTGTAATATTTATCAAAGAATCTAACTTCTTTCGTTAAAGCGGGTTTAATTTGTGGGTGTTGATTCAAATAACGATATAAAGAACCTGTACCACATTTGGCTGCACCAATAATTAGATAATTAGGTAGGGGATGAAAAGAGCCAGTCAGTGAACAGTATCGTTGATGAACAAATAAGGCAATATTTTTAATCTTTTTGTGTTGAGTGATATTTTTATTATATGAATTCCTTGTAATGCTATCTATTTCTGAATACATCCTTTAATTCCCTTTAATTCTACTTAAAATGTTAAAGGTTCAATTTAATAATAAAATTTGTAGACAAATAACGATATTATGTTATTCAGGAATTTATAAGTAAAATGAGTATAATGGATACTACTATTGTGAAATATTTTACTATTCTAGTTCAAAGTAATTTTATCAGTATTTTCAAAACTTAATTAAAGTGTGAATAGGGTTGTCAAATGTTCGAGTAACATATTCTGGAATGATTGCCTTTATTGTGGGCATTATCAGTCTTTTTACAGGATTAATTTTCACTGTAATAGTCACTAGACAATTATCTATAGAAGAATTTGGTATTTGGAGTTTAATTGGGGGATTAACCTCCTACGTTTTTCTAATTAGGCCGGTAATTCCGTTTTGGAATACACGTGAGATTGCAAGAGGGGTTGAAAGTGGTAGAACAGCAATTATTTCTAATTATTTAATGATTTTAATTGCAATTATAGCTTATTTTGGAATTGCAATTTATTTTGGTGAAAAAACACCTGCAGATTTTTCAATTTTAATTTTTGCTATCTTGTTAATTCCAGTAGAATTTGTTAGAGGTCTTTTGGTTGGAATTGCTAATGGATTCAAACCCCAGATTGAAGAGTATGGATTGATAATTTTTGAAGTTACAAAAATTGTGTTTGCAGTTTTTCTTATTTATTTTTTTAAATTAGGTGTTGAGGGAGTAATTTTAGTCACTGTAATTGCATCATTAGCAAGTATTGTGGTACTAGCAGTGATGGTCCGTGAAAAGATTCGAGGAGAATTCAAAAAAGAGTTATTGAAAAAATGGTTGAAGTTATTTTGGCTTCCAATATATCCTAGGATATCAAATCTTCTAACGCAAATTGACGTAACAGTTTTCACATTACTTACTGGTTCAGTCACAGGTTTAGCTTATTGGGCATCAGCAAGAGCAGTTTCAAGGATTGTCCATCATTCATCAAAAATAGGCAAAGCAGTTTATCCAAAACTTCTCAGTGGAGGAGAAAAAAATCATCTTCAAGAAAACTTAATCATAGTTTTTTATTTTGCATTCCCTCTTGCAGGGATGTCA
The DNA here is from genome assembly GCA_041570395.1 of Nitrosopumilaceae archaeon. Taxonomy (GTDB): domain Archaea; phylum Thermoproteota; class Nitrososphaeria; order Nitrososphaerales; family Nitrosopumilaceae; genus CSP1-1. The sequence continues at coordinate 52,512 of JBFFWG010000007.1, read as the reverse complement.
ATTGCTTTTTCTAAACCTGCTTTGTTTATACTAAATCCTCTTTATGATGTGGCAGTTTTAGTGGTAGTTTTTTTAGTTCCAACGATTTTCCTTAGATCATTAGGAGAATTATTTAGTAATTCATTAAAAGGAATTGAAAAAGTTGATGTTAATGAAAATTCCAAATTTTTAGATTATATAAAAAGTAAGTTATTTTTCCTTCCTACTTTACGAAATATCCATCGAGGTACCTATGTATTTTCACTTGCAATAATGTTGATTTTATTAGTGCCATATATTGAATCTGAGATTGATTTAGTCATAAATTGGGCTATTTTAGCCTTAATAATTCAGATACCATTTTCTGTTTATCTCTATTATTTGGTAAGGAAGGAATTTACAATTATAATAGATAAAAAAATTATTTTAAAATATTTGATTACAAGTATTTTCGTTTTTGGTAGTACTTTTGTTTTAATGGAAAATAACTTAACATATCATACAAGTGTATTCAAATTTTTCCCAGAATTTTTACCTTACTTAGTTATTAGTTCAATTGGATATCTAGGTATTACATATTTAATTGATAATAGAACAAGAATATTAGTAAAAAAGATATTATCAGAGATAAAAACAGTGAAATTTTAAGATGAACAAAAGTTTGAAAAAATTATGTGTTTTTCCAAATGATCCACTTGAAGCATATTACAAAAAAGGTGAGATTAAGTCAAGATATTTCAATCCAAAAAATTTGTTTGATGAGGTTCATGTAATAAGCTTGTTTGATAAAGATATAGACGAAGAAAAAGTAAAAATAGTTGCAGGAAATGCGTCATTTAAAATTCATACAATTGGAAAAGTAACCTTACTTAATAGAAAATCAAAGAAAAAAGATGTAATTGATTTAATCAAGAAAATAAAACCAGATATTTTACGATCTTATAATCCATTATTACAGGGATGGATGGCAGCTCAAGTAAAAAATGAATTAGGAATTCCCTTAGTAATTTCTCTTCATGGTGATTATGATAAAGATCGTAGGTATTTTGCTAGAAAAAACAAAGATTACAAAAGTTACCTTAAGCTTTTGTATTCTAAAAAAACTCTTGAACCTTATGCTTTGAAAAATGCCGATGAAGTGATAATAATCTACGAATTTTTAAGAAATTATGCAAAAAAGATGGGAGCAAAAAGCATTAACTTAATTCATAATAGAATAGATCTTTCACAATTTAGTACTAATGTAAAACCTGCATTTACTGAATCCAAACCGGTAATAATTTGTGTAGGTCGTCTAATAAAAGAAAAAAATCAAGAGTGCCTAATCAAAGCAATTAAAGAATTAGATGTGATTTTATTAATTATAGGAAATGGCTTAGAATATGAAAATCTCGTAAAACTCTCCAGAGATTTGGGAATTGAAGATAAAGTTAGATTTGAAACTTCAATTCCTAATGAAAAAATTCAAGAATATTATGCAGCTTCGACGTTATTTGCCCTTCCTATAAAATATGGAGGTTTTGCGATTCCTGCATTAGAAGCTGCTGCCTCAGGTTTGCCGGTAATTTTGCCTAAACAAGAATTTGATCCTAATCCGGATATTATAAGAGATTTTGCACTTTTAGTAAAAAATAATCCGGATTCATTTAAAGAAGCAATTACAAAAGTGATTTCTGATAATAGTTTACAAAAAAAAATGATTCAAGATGGGTTAGATATAACAAAAAAAATCAATAGTGATGTAATGGAAGAAAAAGAAAAGGAACTTTATTTAAAATTGATTCAAAAGAATTGAAACAATTTTTTTAGACGCTTTACCATTTCCAAATAAATTAGAATTTTTTGATTTTTTCTTTTGTTTTGTGGATTTTAAAATTTTAATTATTTTAGAATGATCAGATTTCTTAATTGATTTTAAAAGCATATTATGATTTTTACCTAATGTCTCTATCCATTCGGTATTTTTTCTTATTGTAATACATGGAGTATTCGACCAAAAAGCTTCTTTTTGTAATCCACCTGAATCAGTAAGAAGTAAACTAGCTTTTGATAATAATTTTAACATTTCTGAATATTTTATTGGAGAAATAGTTTGAATACCAGCTAATGATAATTTGAAAGTAGTGATATTTTTTTTTGTATGAGGATGAATTGGAAAAATTATTTTGTATCCCGATTTTGAAATTGATTTAGCTAAATTTACAATTTTTTTCATTTGATCATAGTTTTCTAAATTAGCTTGTCTATGAATTGTCATTAGAACAATTTTTTCTTTTTTAAGCCTTGATAATTTAAGAATGTTTTTGTATGTAAGGAAAACATCATACATTGTATCACCTGTAAAATATTTTTTACCTAACACTGATTCATTATTAAGATTCTTTAAACAATTCTTAGTTGGTGCAAAAAGAATATTTGAACAATGATCAATTAATCTTCGATTAATCTCTTCTTCCATGGTATTATCGTAGCTTCTTGCCCCTGATTCTAAATGAGCTAATGGGATACCCATACGATTTACAGAAAGAGCTGCTCCTAAAGCTGATCTAGTATCTCCTGGAACTATTACAACATCTGGATTAATTTTTTTAAGAGGTTTTTCTAATTTTGATATAATTTCTCCAAGTTGTTTTGAAGATGAGCCTGAATCTACTCCTAAATTGACATCTGGTTTATGAATTTTTAATTCCTTAAAAAATGATTTAGACATTTCATAATCATAATGTTGGCCTGTATGGATTATACTAACTTTGGAATTTCTCGAAATTATTTCTTTTATTATTGGTTGAGATTTAATGATTTGAGGTCTAGTTCCTACAATTAAAGCGAATTTCATAAATAAAATCCATCTTCAATAGTTTATAATTAAATTTGTGGACAAATTTGATTCATTTACCAAGTTTACCTCTCTCAAAATACAAATAGCCCAAAACAAAGTTCTCTTCTGAGCTAAAAAGTATGCTAGAAAAAACATTAGAAGCAATTCCTTCAAAATTATTTCTCATTGAAGTATTTGGTTTAGGTTATGTAGGATTTCCATTAGCTGTAAGATTAGCTTCGAATGGATTTAAGGTAAGAGGAGTAGATATCAATCCTAAAAGGATTGAGAGATTAAAAAATAATGAACTTATGGATTCTGAGCTTCATTTAAAAAATGAATTTTTGCATTGCAAAGAAAATAATAATCTTGAACTGGTTACTTCACCAAAGAAATCTGAAAATCCAAAAATTGCAATAATTTCTGTTCATACTCCAATACCAGATGAAAGTACACCTTCAAACAAATTTGTTAAAGAAGCTATTGAGAGTTTTTTATCAACTTCAAAACCAGGTGATCTAATCATACTTGAGAGTAGTGTTGGTGGAGGGACAACAGATGAAATGCAAAAAATTGTTGAGTCTAAGGGATTTAAAATTGGTACAGACTATGGATTTTGTTTTTGTCCAGAAAGAATTGATCCCCAAAACAAAAAATGGCATCTTGAAAATATTCCAAGAATAATTTATTGTTCAGATGATACAAGTTTTAAAATTGCAGAAAAAATCTATAAAAATGTCAATAAAGCTCATCTACTTAGAGTCGATTCACCCAGAATAGCTGAGGTTGTAAAATCATATGAGAATGCATTCAGACTAGTCAATATTTCTCTTGTAAACGAATTAGCCATACTTTGTGATAAATTAGGAATAAACGTGATGGATGTAATCAAAGCAGCAGCAACAAAACCCTTTGGGTTTATGCCATTCTATCCGGGTGCAGGAGCTGGAGGACATTGCATACCTAAAGATCCTAGATTTCTATTAGATGCAGCAAAAAAATCTAACGTAAAATTTTCTACAATAGAAAATGCTTTACAAATAAATTTTGAAATCCCAAAATATATTTGTAAATCAATTGAAAGTAGATTAGAAAAATTAAATTTAGAAAAATCTGTTTTAGTTTGTGGATTAACCTATAAACCAGATGTAGAAGATATGCGAGATTCACCAGGATTTAAACTTCTCAATGAATTTAAGAAAAGAAATTTCAAAGTTTCAGCTTATGATCCGTATTTCAAAGATGAGTTACTTCAAAAATATCTTAAAGAAAACTTCCTTGAAGACTTGCAATTTGACCATAGAACTAGCCTAAAGGATGAATTCTTAGAGAATATTAGTTGTATATGCATAGTTCAACACCATACTAAATCGAAATTTAGAATAATGGAAATTTATGAGAAATCACTTGTACCATTAATTTATGATTGTCAAAATCATTTAGAAAAAAAAATAGAATCTAAAACTGTACTAGATTCTCTTGGAAACTAAAATTAATACAAAGATAAAATTGATTCATTAAAATTAATTTTTTCATAATTATCAAACCAATATAGTGCTTGCATAGCAAATAACGAACCCCAAGAATTTAGCTTTTTTCTTTTTTTCCAACTAAACATTGATTTATAAAATTCTTCATAAAATCCACCGTTTACTTTTTTATTATTTTCATTCGCTTGTAGACTAATCATAAATGAATGAAGTCTTAGAATAGTTTTCAAATATTTATTACCATTATGAAATTTATCAAAAAGTATCATTAAACGAATAATTTGTGCTATTGGATATACTGCTTTAGAATTATATCTTGAATTAAACCATAAATTTATGCTTCCATCATCTGCAATTTTATTTATGCACCAATCTAAACCCTTTTCAACACATTGTAAATATTTTTCATTTTTTGTAATATTGAATACATAGAATAATCCTTCTAGAGCATAAGCCATTGTATGTAAGTTAATTATTTTTGAGTTTTCGTGAAGTGATAAACTTCCATCATCATTTTGAAATTTGGTATAAGTATTGCATATTTTTTGCGCATAATCTAAATAATTATTTTCATTAGTTATTTTATAGAGTTGTATGAATGGCATTGAAATTTTGATATGTAAATTACCCCATTTCTTATACCATACTTCGTTATTTTCTTTGAATTCTTTTGATTTTAATTCCATGAAAGGAAGAACTGTTCCTTGTTCGGATATAGCATCCTCAATCCACCTTACAAGTTTTTTTGAGAAATTAAGATATTTCTCATCCTTAGTTAAATTGTAATAATCTAGAAGTCCTTTGGCACAAATAGCAGTATCAAATGAATAAGCATGCTCTTTTCTAGAATCATTTTCATCATCTAAACCTTGAATTATTCCCCCGAATTTTTCAAAAAGTCCTATTATCCAATCAGAAGAAGCTTTTGCTAATTTGATATATTTTTCGTCATCCTCTATTTGATGAAGAAAACAAAAGGCACTAACACTATACCCTGTAATTTCTGGATATAGAAATCCATATTTTTGATTGTTATGATCAAAAAAAGAATGTACGGCTCCATAATTTTCATCTGCTTGATTATTTACAACTAAACCTGAATTCATAATCCAATTTTTTACGTTTTCGTAATTTGTAGACAAGTTCTTAGCATAACATTTTAGTGCTTCAATAAAAGGTTAAACGTAGTGCATATTCTTTTCATGGTTTTTCGGTTTGCTCCACATAGTGGTGGAGCTGTAATTGTAGCTACAGAAATTGCAAATAACCTTGCAAAAATGGGTCATGATGTTACTGTGATTACACCAGATTTACCTCAATCAGGTCAAAGATATGAACCTGAAATGAATTCTAGAGTTAAGGTTATCAGAGTTGAAACACCATCAAAAACAAATCTAAAGGTTGCCGCAAGACGATGCAAATCTAATTTAGAAAAAATGGGTAAATCATTAGGAAAAAAAGAGAAATTTGATTTTGTATTATCAATTTTTCATCCTTTTCACTTAGTGCCTAATGCAGCAATATCATGTGCAAATACTTTAGGAATCCCATCTATCATCAAAGTTGATGATGCAGTTTATGAAAAATCATCTGGGTTAAAATCCATTCAAAGAAAAGTTGAAAAAATGATTAGTACTCGTTCACTTTCTAAAGCTTCTAAAATTCTAGTATCAAATATTCCATCAAAAGAAATTATGAAGTCTTATTACAAGGTTAACGAGGAAAAAATATCAATTGTTCCTAATGGAGTTGATCTCTCATTTTTTAAAACAAAGAATAGAGATCCTAACAAAATAGTTTTTTCAGGAGTAATGTATCATCATAGGGGATTAGATGTATTACTAGATGCTGCTCCTAAGATTGTAAAACAAGTCCCAGAAACAAAATTTGTTTTGCTTGGAGATGGGCCAGAAATGAAAAAATTAAAACAAATTGTAAAGCAAAAAAATTTAGAATCAAATATAGAATTCAAAGGCTGGATCGATAGAAAAGATATTCCAGAATATCTTTCAAATGCCTCTATAGGAATTGGGCCCTTGAAAAGAACTACAGTAACTGAAAATGCTTTACCAATCAAAGTTCTAGAATACATGGCATCATCTTTACCTATAGTGGCTAAAACGGGAACATTACCCCAAGACGTGCTAAAAGATGATGAAAATGGATGGTTTGTAGAAAATTCGTCTGAGCTTTCTGAAAAAATTATCGAGTTAGAACAAAATCCTGAATTAGTGGAAAAAATGGGCAAAAAATCACTTGATATGGTACAGATTTTTTCATGGGAAAAAATTGTGAAATCTATAATAGATATTTATGAAAAATTCTAGAGATTTTTTTGTAAAATTTTAATTATTTTCTGAGAAGCATCTCCTTTTCCATAGGGATTTTTCTTAGAGTTAACACTTGGATTAAGAATTACTTTTTTTATTGCTTTAACTATATTTTTTTTCTCAACACCAATTACTTGAGACATACCTGTAGTAACTGCTTCAGGTCTATCTGTGGTTTTACGAGTTACAAGAACTTTTTTTCTAATTTTTGGTGCTGTGGCTTCTTCTTGTATTCCACCAGAATCAGTAACAATGAAAGAACAGTTCTTCATAAGTTCTAACATTTCAAAATAACCAACAGAATCTAACAAAAGAATATTTTCTGACTTTTGTAATTTTTGATATAGATTAAACTCTCTTAATCGTTTAGCAGTTCGTGGATGAACAGGAAAAATAATATTATGTTTTGTTTCCAAAACTGCATTAATAATAGAACCAAGAGTTTTTTTATGATCTACATTTTCTGCTCTGTGTAACGTCATTAGAATATAGTTTTCTACCTCAACGGCAAAACTACTTTTCTTAGAAGACATTTCAGCATACGTGTTAATGGCATCAATTACTGTATTTCCTGTTACAAAGATTCTACCATGCACATGTTCAGAAATTAGATTATCTTTAGAGATTTTTGTTGGAGCAAAAAGATATTTGGAAAGATGGTCAGTAGCTATTCTGTTATGCTCTTCAGGCATTCTCCAATCAAAGCTTCGAAGACCAGATTCTACATGACTGATAGGAATTTTTGTTTTAAGAGAAGCAAGAGAGGCTGCCAATACAGTATTGGTATCACCTTGTACAATTACAGTATCTGGTTTTATTTTTTTAAAAATTTTTGGAAGTTTTGTTATTATTTCACCAATTTGAGTAGGTGGATCAGAATGAGTAATTTTTAAAGAATAATCAGGTTTTGGCAATCCAAGTTGTTCAATGAATCTAAGACTCATTTCATAATCGTAATGTTGACCAGTGAAAATTACATGAGTGTTCTTTTTAGGTAGCTTGTTAATAATAGGCGCAAGTTTGATGATTTCGGGTCTGGTTCCTAAAACAATTGCAACTTTCATAGATATCTTTTCGATTATTGAGTAGTTATTATTATGATTATAGAACGAATTCGTAGATATTCAAGTAAATATTCTCAAACACATAAAGATGAAACAATTAACAGGTTCATATTCATTAATTGATGTAATTATAATATCGTTTAGATTAACATGAAGTTACTTTTCATAGCACCAAGATATGATGGAGGAATTGGCGGTCACGCGTCTAGAGTAGCAGAAAAACTAAGAGAAAATGGTTTTGATGTGAAATTAATGCAAGCTCCAAAAATTCCAATAAAGAATCTAAAAAATCCTAGTTTTGTAATAATGAGTTCATTAAAAGCAATTCTAACTACTGAAAAATTTGATGTGGTTCATGCGTTTAATGTTCCATCTGCTTTTGCTATGCGTTATGTTAAAGCCAAAAAAAAGGTTCTATCAGTACATGGAGTATATTCTGAACAAATAAGTTCAATTCATTCCAATACAACTTCATCAACAATCAATCTAGTTGAAGCTAAGATTCTAAAATGGGCAGATAAACTTGCAACTAATTCAAGAGATGTTCAAAAAATTTACAAAGAAAAATATGGTTTAGATTTTGAATATATCTTAGGTCCAATTGATACAGAAAAATTTAAGGGAATTGAAGCAGCAAAATTAGATTTTGATGAAGATCTTGTTATTTACATTGGAAGAGATAGTCCTGAAAAAGGAATAGATGTTCTAAAGAGTATTGAAGATAAAATTAATGGAAAAGTAGTTTATTGTACAAACATTGAATGGAAAAAAGCAATGTCACTTTTAAAATCATCTAAAGTTCTTGTGTTACCTTCTAGAATTGAAAGTGTTCCAAATGTCATTAAAGAGGCATTTTTTCTCAAAATTCCCGTAGTTGCTAGTAACGTTGGCGGTATTCCTGAAATAGTAACTCATGAAAAAACAGGTTTACTTGTAAATCCAAATGACCCTCAAAGTTTAGCTGATGCAATAAATCATCTACTAGAAAATAGAGAGTTTGCAGAGAAAATGGCAGAAGCAGGGTATGAATTTTTAAAAAATAATTTAACGTGGGATGTTCTCTTACCAAAATACATCAAATTTTATGAGGATTTAGTTAAGGAATAAATTGAATTAACTTTCAATTTTTGGGAAAATTTTTTCCAATCCTTCTTCTAGAGTTATTTTTGGTTCCCAATCAAGAAGTTTCTTTGCAAGTGAGATATCTGCTTGACTTCTTTCTATATCCCCTTCTCTAGCTTTCTCAAAAATTGGTTCTAGAGATAATCCAGATAGTCGAATCATTAAATGAGCTAATTCCTTTACAGAAATTGTTTCTCCAGTGGCAATATTGATGAATTCATGTTCAATTTTGCTCTCAAATGCAAGCACATTTGCTTTTACTACATCATCAACAAAAATATAATTTCTCAATTGGTTTCCATCGCCATAAATAATTGGAGGTTTACGTTGAACAAGACGTTCAATGAATTTTAGAATCACTCCAGCATAGTTTAGATTTTGACCAATTCCAAACACATTGAAATATCTTAAACCAATAATTTTTACTCCCAAGTCTGCATATTTTTTAGCTAAATGTTCACAGTCTAATTTTGTTTTCCCATATGGATTTAAAGGATTTTTTTCTGCATCTTCTTTAATTGGGAATTTTTTTTGATTTCCATAAACACTTGAGCTACTAGCATAAACTACTTTAAAATCAAATTCTTTTGCAAGTTTAAACACATTTTCAGTACCAATTACATTTACTCTATGATATTCTTCAGGTTCTTTGAATGAGTCTGGGACAGAACCTAGAGCAGCTTGATGAAATACTCCATCAATATTTTTTGCTACATTCTTCATTTTCTCATAATCTAAAATATCTATTTCTTGAAAATCAATTTTATCTTTAATTTCTTTTAGATTATCAAAACTTCCACGACGAAGATTATCAATTACTGAAACATTATGACCATTCTTGATTAGATATTTTGTTAGATGGCTTCCAATAAAGCCAGCACCTCCTGTAACAATAAAATTCATTAAATTTCTTCTAAAATTCGTTACTTTAAGTTTTGATTAGAATTTATCTTAACAAATCAGTTTGGTTATCTATGTTAAAGCTTGAGATGCTTCATGGAACATTTGGCTTTTTGCACATCCTGCAGCAAGCTCATCTCCTGCTCCACGTCTCATTAGGCCTCGATAAAGACCATCTTCTAGTTTAACACCTTCACGTTCTTCCCATTCTTCTACAGTGATAGAATATTTCTTTTGAATTCTATCTCTATACCATTCAGGAATTACATTAAAGGCACAAAATGGAACAATTCTAAGATCGGGTGTAACATAATGGATATCACATCTTTGTAGTCTTTCCAAGTCTTCGTTGTATTTGTCTTGGAAGTGCATCATACCAAGGAATAATCCTTTAACATGCCATGATCCAACTGCTTCAAAGGATCGTTTCATTAGTATACTTCCAAACATCTTTGCAAGATCCAGTCCTGCTGGTTGTTTTTTGGTATCTACGAAACTCTTGAGTTTTCTTACTACCTCAAGCATAGTAAAGTACTTGTTTTTGCCAGAACGAATTTCTTCAGCTTTATCTTCAAATAGTTCCAACATTCCTTGAATATCACAGAATCTTGGCATTGGTACTAGCTTTTTGGTATCCTCGTCTTGGAATACATAGGTACCAGCTCCACATGCAAAGTGAATAGATAATTCGTATTTGGGTTTACTTGAAAATGCTTCAATTACATTAGTAAGTGGCATGCAACTTGGAACTGGATACCAATCATCCACTGTAACTTGACCATTAGTTTGCTCTTCAATTCTTTGAATACAATCAGGAACAGTGATTCTATATTTCTCACGTTCTTGTTTTCCCATTCTTCCAGTGAGTGAAACTGGTTGAAAGTTTACAGCATGAACAACGTCCATATTCTTTTGACCATATCTAATAATTCCCCCTAGTTCATGATCATTAATTGATTTGATAACAGTTGGAACAAATACAACAGTAGAACCAGTTTTTCTACAGCTATCTAATGCATATGGAATCTCCCAGTGGTTCTTTGGATTTGTTCTTGGAGTTACTCCATCAAAACTAAGATAAAGATTGTTACAACCTGCTAGTCTAACTTCGCGTGCAGCTTCTGGATCTAAAGCATGTCTAATTCCATTCGTATTCATCTGAATATGATCTACTCCTTCTTCTTTCATTATTTTAATAACATCACAGATATCTTCTCGTAGCATTGGTTCACCGCCAGTAATCTGCATAGAATTTCCTGGAATTGGTCTTTCAGCCCTAAGTGTTTTCATCATTGCTCGGACTTGGGTATGATCAGGTTCATACATGTATGCGCCTTCAAGACCTTTCTTAACATAGAAGAAACAATACCAACATGTAAGATCACATCTGTTAGTTACAATCATGTTAGCTAGACCACTATGAGAGAGATGATTTGAACATAATCCACAATTATTTGGACAGGAACACTTGTCGGCCATAACGACGTTAGGTGCATGAGCTCCTTTTCCGTCAACCCAGTAAGTACTGAATTTTTTATACATATCATATGAGCCAAAGTAAAGTTCTTCACATTCGCCGTGAGTGGGACAAGTCTTTGTCATGAAGACTTTGTTGTCTCTCTCAAATACTTCAGCATCCAAAATCATATTACAATCTGGGCAAATGCTTTGAGTGAATCTAATAGTAGATTTTTTGCCTAATTGTTTTGAAGATTGATTAGCTATCTGAATAAGTGCCATTCCTACCAAATGCAATTTTTCTGATATAGTATTTAATGACTTTCATACTTACCCCCGTGGGATTTAGGAGATATGTTCGTATGGGATTTAAATACCAAAAAATGACGTTTAGATCGCATGAGTATCTCTGATAAAACAAGAAAGTCACTTGATCGATTAGGGCTTACAAGCTATGAGATCAGAACCTTTACTTCTTTACTAAAGGGAGGCGAGCTTACGGCATCTGATTTGAGTCAGAAATCAGGGGTACCATATTCAAAAATTTATGAGGTGTTAGGAACTCTGGAAGAAAAAGGATGGGTGGGCTCAGATGATTCACGGCCTACAAGATATTTTGCAAAGTCTCCAGCAACTGCGTTAGAAACTACAAAACAAAAAAAAGATTTAGAATTTAAAGAAAATCAACATATCATTTTAAATGAATTAATCCCGCTTTACGAAAAAAGTGGTACGAGTGAACGCCCAGACATTTGGGTGTTATCAGGAACAATTAATATTATATCAAAGGTATTAGAAATGATAGATTCTTGTAAAAATGAGGTATTGATAGCAATACCTAGAGCAAGTGAGGATCTGATTAAACAAGCATTACCAAAGCTTAGATTACTTCATGATAAAGGAGTAGATATTACTATTCTAATATCAGATACTATAGACAAAGATTCCCTAAAAGCAATATCTAGAGTGGCAACAGTAAAAATGAAAAAAGGGCTTTTTGGTGGAGGCATAATTTCTGATAAGCGATATGTGGTGATACTTTTAGGTCCTGAAGTTAGTGATTCTTCCTCTACGGATATTGTAGCTATATGGGCAGATCATCCAGGTTTGGCTAAATTTGCAAGAGAATATTTTGAATATTTATTAAAAGAGTCAAAGAAGGTTAGTTAATTGAGTGAAGAAATTCTTTTCGTAGGAACTGCAGAAGCAGAACATGTTGAAATGTACCTAAAGGCTATTTGGCATATTAAAGAAAGAAATGAGTCTGTTAAAATCAGTACTATTGCAAAAATGCTCAATGTAAGACAACCAAGTGTTGTTCAGATGTTAAAAAAACTTAATGAGAAAAATTTAGTAAACTATAGCAAAGCTGGAGTAAAACTTACTGATGAAGGAGAAAAAATTGGAGCCAGTATGATGCGAAATAGTAGACTTTTGGAAGTATTAATGGATAGCGCACTTAAAGTTGCAGTAGATGAGGAAATGGTTTGTGGAATTGAACATCATATGAATAAGCAATTTACAGATGCACTTTGTACAATGCTGAAACATCCTAGAAAATGTCCACATGATAATGACATTCCTATAGGTGAATGTTGTAGTAATAATACTTGAAATTAATTTTTATCTCTAATTAGTAATTGAAAAGGAAGAAATACTACTAAGGAGTCTTTAAAATATGGTTTGTTTTTGTGGTTGTGAAAATTTTGAAAAGGATCCAAATGGTTTCAAAGCTGGTTGTGTCAAATGTAATCATGGCGCACAAAATCATGATACCGAATATAGAGAAGCAACACGAGCCAATGAAGGTCAGAGTCAGAAAAGAGATACTGATTTTGGATAAAAAATCTAGTTTCCAATTATCTTAACTAGTATACGTTTTTGTCTTCTTCCATCAAATTCACCATAAAAAATCTGTTCCCAAGGACCAAAATCTAGCTGTCCGTTAGTTATTGCTACAACAACTTCACGACCCATTATTTGACGTTTTAGATGTGCATCTGCATTGTCTTCACCAGTTTTATTGTGTTCATATTGATCTATTGGTGTATGAGGAGCTAATTCTTCAAGCCATTTCTCATAATCTTTGTGTAGGCCTTTTTCGTTGTCGTTAATAAAAACACTAGCAGTTATGTGCATTGCATTAACTAAACATAAACCATCTTTGATACCACTTTTTTTAATTAATTTTTCAATTTGAGATGTAATGTTAACAAATGCTATTCTAGTTTTTGTGTTAAATGTTAGATACTCTGTTAGTGAATTCATATTTTATTGAAAATAATTCATATCATAAATATCATAAGATGCAGGCTCAGAACTCAAGATCCCTATCATCAAATCAAAGGGATAGAATCATCAACGCCTGCATTATACAATTTATTAAATCGCTTATGAATTTTTCAAGAACCTTGATAAATGGCTGGTCCCTAAACAGCATAAATGGTCAAGATAGATACTTCGTCATCAATTGAAAGCTTCCGACGATTTATTATTACAAGTACATGCAGTTCATTTGTACCAAGCAGTTATCTAGAAGATTACGAAGTTTTTCCCGAAAGAGAAGATTCTCTAGGATCCATCTATGTTGAAGCTGCAGACAAAGTTACTTTGAAAAAAATTCGTGAAATTACTTTTGTTAACGCAAGAGATGTTTTAGGAATTATCTATAATTCAAAAAGTGGCAATACCCATTTAAAATGGCGTCAAATTAGAAGACTAAATGGAAAGGTAACAGGAGAAGCTTCTCAAAATTCACTTGTTAACTTGGCTGAAAGTGGCGTAATTACAATGGAATGGGTTGAGAACTACGTACGAAAAAAAGCTGAAGAAAGTAAAACAAACATCAATGAAATTACGAGCTAAACTATATTTCTTTAAGCTTACAATAAAGTTTCCATAAAATGATAACAAAAATTTTAGATGATAACACAATTTCTTTAATTCCTGAAGAATCAGATGATTTGCTTACATTACGTAGAATAATAAAAGCAGGAGATCGAATTGTAGGCACTACAACTCGAGTTATTAAACAGGATAAAGAATATGCAAGACCTGATCGTGGTGAAAGAGTAAAAATAAGAATTGCTCTGGATGTTGAAAAAATTTCATTAGATAATGTTTTAGATAAATTAAGAGTACGTGGTACAATTATTGAATCAAATAATGAAGCAGTTGCTCATGGTTCTCATCATTCTTATTTGATTAAGCTAAATGAGAGTTTTAATTTAATTAAAAAACGTTGGAATGATGTTGAAAAAAATCTTATTCATACTAAAACACAAAAATTTGGTTTTCTTCTAATTGCTATTGATACAAGTGATTGTGGTATTGGAAGACTAAAAGGAACACACCTTGAATTAACACCAAATATTTACTCTGGTTCTAGTGGAAAGCGATACAAATCTAATTTTAATATAGAAAAATTTTTTGAATTTATTCAAAAAGCTATTTCTTCTTCTATAAAAGAAGGGGATACAATTATTATTTTTGGACCTGGTGAAACACGAAAAAAATTTGGAAACTATCTTCAAAAAACTTCTATCGGACAAAAACACAAAATCGACGTAATTGAAGGAATAGATTCAGGAGGAGAAGATGGTATCTACACTTTTACAAAATCTGAATCTATGAAGGAAATTATGAAAGATAGCAAACTTGCCAAGGTTTCATCCATAATTGATGAAATTATGTTTAGAGCCAATAAGAAAAGTAGAAAGTTTACGATGGGTTTTGAGGAAATAAAAAAGGCTAACGAATTTGGTGCAATAGATTCTTTGGTTTTTTCTGATAAAATTATTCAAACTGAAGATGAAGAAAAAATTATTGAGTTTTTAAACGATGCAGAAGCAAAGGGTGCCAAAGCATTTAGTGTAGATTCAACTACAGATATGGGATTAAGAGTTACTGGTTTAGGTGGAATTGTTTCTTTGTTAAGATTTCCAATAGAAGGTTAAGTTGTTGATTCAATTAACCATTTTAAATACGGTTGATTAACTGATTGAACATCAATTTCTGCAATTTCAGGAACATCGTAAGGATGCATTTTTTTAATTGCTTTTTTCAATAGATTTTTGTTTTTTTGAGTTGTTTTAAAAATTGCTAAAAATTCAGAAGTATCTTCAAGTTTTCCTTTCCAAGAATAAATCGAAGATATTTTGGATATGTTTACACATGCTGCAAGTCGTTTTTTAACCAGTTCATTTGCTGTTTTTTTTACCGTCTTTTGGTCGGGATAAGTAGATATGATTATCACAGGTTTCATAGCAAACGATAAATTTACCTATTTAAAAAAAGTAACAATTACTTTGGAACTTGATTTTATTACAGAAAATTCGATTATTTACGTCCTAATGGGATGGGTTGTAGTTTTTTTAGTAGCTAAAGGACTGAAATTACAAAATCGAGGTTTTGAAATAAAGCCTTACAGTTTGACTTACAAAAATTATGGCGTTCAATCCGCACTTACGAAAATGTTAAGTCGGACAAGACGAGGCATCAAAGTTTTTGCAGATGTGAGTGTAATTGCAGGATTTTTAATGATGGGTTTTGCATTTTGGTTTTTGTTAAATAACGTTTCAAACTTTTTTGTTGAGCCATCAGAGTTTTCAGAATTAACAGTATTAATTCCTGGAGTGACTTTAACATCTTCTTCATCTATTGCTTACTTTTTACTATCAATTCCCATTGTTTTAGTCATTCATGAAGGGGCACATGGAATTGTTGCTACTTTAGAAAAAATAAAGATAAAAACTGGAGGTTTTGCAATTTTTATTGCATTATTTGCGGGTTTTGTAGAACCAGATGAAGAGGAATTTGACAATGCAAAAAAGATTTCAAAATTAAGAGTTATTGGAGCTGGTGCTACATCAAATGTTTTATTTTCTTTTGCACTAGGTGCTGTACTATTAACAAATCCTCTATTTGCCATCATCTTACCTGAACCAATTCTTGGTTGGATGTATGAAGAACCTGATGGTGTATTGATTTTATCTATAATTGAAGGATCAGGTGCAGAAAAGGCAGGACTGTTACCAAATGATATTATCACTTCAATAAATGGAATTGAAGTAAAGACGCCGATAGATTTTCAAAAAGCTGAGATAGTTCCAGGGAAAACAGCGGATGTATCTATTTTACGTTCTGGAGAACAATTAGAATTTCCAGTAGTTGTAATGCCTTCTGAAGATGATCCAGAAAAAGGTTTGATTGGGATCATGAGAGATAATTCTTTTGCTTACAAACCAATTTACAATTTCATTGAATGGAATAATCCTTCAGTATCAATGTTCTTACTTTGGTTGTGGATGATTTCATTTTTCATTGGAATAATTAACATGCTACCATTACCAATACTTGATGGTGGAAAATTTATTCATAGTATTATTTATAAGAAAATTTCAGATAAATTAGTTAATAGTTTAATGTGGGGAATTTACGCTTTTACATTTGTATTATTTGGTTTAAACATAGCACTGTCTTACATTAAATCTGGATGGTTTACCATCTAACCATATAGGGTTATCAAACATACATTAAATCTATATCATACAATATAGAGTAATTGATATGAAGTGCGATAGATGTGAAAATATAGCAGTATACTCTCGCAAATACTCTGGAGAAAACTTTTGTTCTGAATGCTTTTCACACTCGATTTTAAGAAAAACTGCAAAAACTATCTCAAAATACAATATGATAAATAATGACGAACTTGTTTGTGTTGCAGTATCTGGGGGTAAGGATTCACTAGCATTATTACATATACTTGACCAGATGTCAAAAAATCATAATTTTAGACTGCAAGTTATTACTATTGATGAAGGTATACCAGGATATAGAAACGAAGCATTAGAGATTGTAAACAATTATTGTTCAAAAATAAATGTAGAACATTCAGTTTATTCTTACAAGGAACTATTTGATCTTACTTTAGATGATGCTCTTAATTTAAGGGAAAATGAAAAAATGTCTTCATGTTCGATTTGTGGAACGTTAAGAAGACGAGCAATTGATTATGCTGCAAAAGAAATTAACGCAGATGTTATTGCAACTGGTCATAATTTGGATGATAATCTTCAGAGCTTTTTCATTAATTTGTTATCTGGAGATACTAATAAAATTGGATGGATGGATCCTGATACTTCAAAAAATACTTTAAGAAAAATTAAGCCGTTTTGCGAGATCTATGAATCTGAAATAGTTTTTTATGCATTTACTAATCAAATTCCATTTCAAACAGAGCCATGTCCTCATATGAATGAGGGAATACGAACTGAAATTCGTGAATTTCTAAATTCTTTAGAAAATCATCACTCTGGAGTAAAAAATAATCTTTTCAAATCAAGTCTGAAAATCTCAGGAATAGTAAAGGATTCAAACAATAAAGAAAAACGGGTTTGTCTAAATTGTGGGAAAGAATGTACCGGTAAAATTTGTTCAGTTTGTGATTTAGTTTTAAAACTAAATGATAAACGATCCTAATGCAAATATAAGAAATCGTTTTAGAAAAAGATGGTAGTAGGTAGGATCGGGGTGCTAGCCGTGCCCTATTCTGAAACCGGCTATATGCAGAGATCAGTAACTACTAGGTAAATCTCTAGATAGATAGTTCCCGCTTGGTGTATGGAAATGAACCCACGCCGAGGCGGGTGGATGCAGGACTAGGATTATCCGAAGGGATAATTCCTAAGACCGAACTGTTGAAAGGGATGAGGTCCGGGAGGGAGCAATCCTAAGATGGAACACTCACGCTTCCTCGTCAACGTGGCGGATCTTGTATGCCTTGAAAAGGGGCTACCCGTCTAGACTGGAACTAGTAGAGCTACTACTATATACTTTAAAATAATTTTTTTACTCTATGAATATTTTTTTTTCTACAGGAAGTAAAAGAAGTTATTCTGATTTTAAAAAACAAATTCCTTCCCAAATTCAATCTTTATTTGATTCCTTAAGGGAGTTTTGCCTATCAATAGGAGATAATGTAATAGAAGATGTACGAATGCATAGAATAGTATTTTGTAAATCTATTACATTTAGATGGTTTGTTGATATTGAACCTGAAAATGAATCAATATTACTGAAAATTCAAAGAAGCAGAAAAGAACCTCAAAAAAATATTAGAATAAAACCTAATGAAAATCTTGATCAAGTTAAAGAGATTCTTAGAGATGCATTTGATACAATTCGTTAATAAAGAACGTCAAATTTTGTAAATTCTTCTTTATATTTTTCATTTTTAATTTCTATGTCTTCAACTCTTGCATTTGCAGAACCAGCATGAGACCATTCAACTAGAGTACTAACATCTAGATCTTCTCCTTCTAATACTGCTTCAACTCTGCCGTCACTTAGATTTCGTACCCAACCATTAACATTATTTTTTTTTGCCATAACTTTTAGTGCTTGTCTGAAAAAAACGCCTTGGACTTTTCCTTTAACAAAAAGGTGGACTCGCTGTTTAGCCATGCAAGAGATTGTTTCAACTTGTTATTAATCAATTTTAGCCTTAATGGATAAGGTTAGTTGGTTCTTTCTTTAATTCTAGCACGACCAGTTTTTCTAGCTGCAATACTTCCAACTTTAGCACCTGGTGGAGCATCTCTGGATACTGTGGAACTTTGTCCTACATGTTGATGTCTACCGCCTCCATGAGGATGTACGTATGCTGCTTGTGCTACACCTCTAACAATAGGATACTTTTGTCCCTTTGATCTATATCTACGCCATTTTACTCCAGCACGCATTAAAGGTCTATCTTCAACACCGCCTCCAGCTAAGGTTCCAATCATAGCACGGTTTTTTGGATTAATTGTTGAAAATCTTCCAGAAGGAAGCTTAATTTTTACTCCTTCAGGACCGTGTGAAAATACTGTTGCGTTAGTACCTGCAGATTTAATTAGAGATCCTCCATCTCCAAAATGTTTTTCAACGTTACAAACAATTGTACCATCGGGGATATTCTGAACACTAATTACGTTTCCATCTGAAATATCTGCTTTTAAACCAAATTCAATATTTGCTCCAACCTTTGTTCCAAGAACTGCGGGAATCAACGATATAGAACCATCTTCAAATCTAACCTTTGCAAGAGGTACATCACGTCCACTTTCATGAACTAAATCAATTACTTCGCCTTGATGTTTTTCGTTTAATCCATAGTTTGGATATTTAGCTGGTGAATGTTTTCTAGTTTTAGCAGCTCTAAATTGCATGCCTCCACGGCCTCGTCTTCTAACTAGCGGTCTCTTACCCAAGTTGATCGGTTTTCAACTTAATACAGATTTTAAGTTTTGTGTTAGAAATGATGATTTTATAGAAGATTTGATAATTTTGTAAGAAAAATACTGCCAAAGATATAAAAACACAGGCGAGGAAATTTTCTTATGAGCCAGAATTCTCTTTCTCTAAAGGTTTTAGAAGCTTATACCAGAGATGTTGGAAGAGGAGTAGCAAGAATAGATTATGATTCTATGGATACTCTAAATGCATCTACTGGGGATGTAATTGAGATTAAAGGTAAACGTCGTACAGTAGCTAAATGTCTTCCACTTTATCCTTCTGATGAAGGAAAAGGAATCATTAGAATTGACGGACTAGGCCGAAATAATTCAGGAATTGCTATAGGAGATACTATTGCGGTAAGAAAAATAAAAGCAGTAGCTGCAGAAAAAGTTGTTGTAGCTCCATTAGAGGCCATTCCACCTATAGATGAAAGATATCTTGCTGATGCATTAGAAAGTGTTCCTTTGATTAAAGGTGATAATGTAATGGTTCCATATTTTGGTGGCCGATTAACTTTTCAAGTAATTGGTGTTACTCCTGCTGCTGATGCTGTTCTTGTAACTCAAAAAACAGTTTTCCACATAGCTGAAAAAGGAGAAACGCTAAGAGGAGTTCCACAAGTCACGTATGAAGACATTGGAGGTCTTACTGATGAAATTAAAAAAGTCAGAGAAATGATTGAATTACCACTTAGACATCCAGAAATTTTTGAAAAATTAGGAATAGAAGCACCAAAAGGAGTACTATTGTATGGTCCACCAGGTACTGGTAAGACTTTACTTGCAAAAGCTGTAGCAAATGAAAGTAATGCACACTTCATTAGTATTTCAGGTCCTGAAATAATGAGTAAGTTTTATGGTGAAAGTGAAGCAAGGTTAAGAGAAATTTTCAAAGAGGCTAGAGAAAAATCACCATCAATAATTTTTGTAGATGAAATTGATTCCATTGCACCTAAGAGAGAAGAAGTTACTGGAGAAGTAGAACGAAGAGTTGTTTCACAAATGCTTTCATTAATGGATGGTTTAGAAGCAAGAGGAAAAGTAATAGTAATTTCTGCAACTAATAGACCTAATGCAATTGATCCAGCATTACGAAGACCAGGAAGATTTGATAGAGAAATTGAAATTAAAGTTCCAGATAAGAAGGGAAGAAAAGACATTCTTGCAATTCACACAAGAAACATGCCTTTAGCAGATGATGTGAATATGGAAAAAGTAGCAGGAGTCAGTCACGGATATGTTGGTGCAGACTTAGAATATTTGTGTAAAGAGGCAGCAATGAAATGCTTACGAAGATTGTTACCTGAACTCAACTTAGAAGATGAAAAAATTCCTCCTGAAACATTAGATAAACTAATTGTAAATGGGGAAGATTATCAAAAAGCGTTAATTGAAGTGACACCATCAGGTATGAGGGAAGTATTCATTGAAAATCCTGATATCAAATGGGATCAAGTAGGTGGATTAGCAGAAGTAAAACGTGAACTCCAAGAAGCAGTAGAGTGGCCTATGAAATATCCAGTATTATATGATAAGTTAGGGCACAGAATGCCTCGTGGAATTTTGTTACATGGACCTAGTGGAACTGGAAAAACATTACTTGCAAAAGCTGTAGCAACTGAAAGTGAAGCTAACTTTGTTTCTGTAAGAGGACCCGAATTATTATCAAAATGGGTTGGAGAATCAGAAAGAGGAATTAGAGAAATATTTCGAAGAGCTAGACAAGCATCCCCTTGTGTAATTTTCTTTGATGAAATTGATTCTATTGCACCTATTAGAGGGGCAGGAGGAGAAACAGCTGTTACAGAGAGAGTAGTGAGTCAACTTTTAACAGAACTTGATGGTATGGAAAATATGCATGGTGTTGTAGTTCTTGCAGCAACAAACAGAGCAGATATGATAGATACTGCACTACTCCGACCAGGTAGATTTGATAAAATCATACAAATTCCATTACCAGATAAAGAAAGTAGAAAGAGTATTTTGTCAATTAATGTAAAAGAAATTCCTGCTGTAACTGATCCTAAAAGCCCAGATTATGTTGATATTGAAAAAATATCAGAGCTTACAGATGGGTTAAGTGGGGCCGATGTAGCTGCTATTGCAAACACTGCTGTTTCACTGGTAATACATGAATTTTTAGATGCACATCCCGAAGTTAAAGAGGCTGAAAAGGCTTCTGAAGATGCTAAAGTCACTATGAAGCACTTTGAAGAGGCTGTAAAGAAAGTTAGAGAGCAAAAAGACCTCAAGATTGGACAAAAGGTTGTAGCGTCTTACTACAGGTAGTTTTAATAAAAAAGCCAATCTAATCCACCTAAATGTCTGAATACAGAGGCTACTCAGGAACGTCTCTTGCATTTCTTAAAGACTCTAAAGTAAAGGTAGGAGATTCAGTAAAGATTACAGAAGATCTAACGTATAATGGAATAGTAATGCCTCGCTATGAACATACGGATGATAATCATATTACTCTCAAACTAAAAAGTGGATACAATATTGGAATTGAAGTTAATAAAATTAAGAAAATTGAATTACTACCCTCTGAAAAAGTTGAAAAAAAATCTCCCCTGGATATAAAATCAAATCCATCTTTACCAAAAATTCTGTTATTATCAACTGGTGGAACTATTGCAAGCAAAATAGACTATAGAACTGGCGCGGTAACTCCCGCCTTAAGTGCAAAAGATCTTAATGCTACAGTGCCTGAATTGGCAGAAATTGCAAATATTGACACTGAAGTTCTTTTTTCAGAATATTCTGAGAACTTAGAACCTGAACATTGGAAAAAGATTGCAGAAAAACTTGATTCATATGCAAAATCAGATTACAAAGGAATTATTGTTTCACATGGAACAGATACCATGCAGTACACTGCAGCATTTCTTTCCTTTGCCTTAGCTGGATATCCACTTCCCATAGTTTTAGTTGGTTCACAAAGATCCTCAGATAGACCATCTTCAGATGCAGCTTTAAACTTGATATCTTCAGTTAAATTTATTGTAGAATCTAATACACTAGGAGTTTTTGTTTTAATGCATCATAACGAAAGTGATGAGTTGGTAGTGGGACATGTAGGAACTAGAGTAAGAAAAAATCACACTAGTAAAAGAGGAGCATTTCAAACTATTGGAGCTGATCCTGCATTCCTTATCTTTGATAAAAAAATTGAAAAAAATTTGAAAAGTGAATTTTTTAAACAAAATCAATATAGTCCAAAATTAAATTTTGATACACATGTAGCACTTGTAAAGTATTATCCTGGTTATGATCCAAAAATTATTGATAATCTAACAAAATCTGGATATAAGGCAATAATTTTTGAAGGAACAGGTTTAGGACATGTTGGAAAAAAAATTTATGATGAAGTAAAAAAAGCAAATGAAATGGGATTATTCATGGGTATGACTTCACAATGTATTGATGGACGAGTTGATATGAATGTGTATGAGAGTGGGAGAGATCTTCAAAAACTTGGTATTACGCCACTATCAGACATGATCCCTGAAACGGCATTGGTAAAGGCAATGTGGGCTCTAGGAAATTCTACTAATGTTAAAGAGATGAAAAATTTAATGATGCAAAATATAGCTTCAGAATTTTCTGATTAATCTTTTAAAACTGAGTAATGGAAGGTAATTTATGTCCAAATTAGAAATAGATAAAATTGGTTTAAAAGTAGGATTAGAAATTCATCAACAGCTTTTAACTAATAAAAAATTATTTTGTAATTGTTCATCTACCGAAACAAATGAATTTACTTCTAAATTCTCTCGAAAATTAAGGGCTACAAAAAGTGAGTTAGGAAAATATGATCCCGCGGCAATTTTTGAAAGTACAAAATCAAAGAGAATGATATACTATTCAAATCCAAATAGTTGTTGTTTAGTTGAACAAGATGAAGAACCTCCTCATGAACTTGATTCAGAAGCAAAAAAGATTGTTATTCTAATTGCTACTTCTCTAAAATCAAATATTTTCAGTGAAATTTATCCAATGAGAAAAATGGTAATTGATGGATCAAATACTTCTGGATTTCAAAGAACTATGTTAATTTCTCAAGGTGGATATCTTAATGTTGAAGGAAAAAAAATAGGTGTGCAATCAATTTGTCTTGAAGAAGATGCTGCAAAATTATTAGATGATAAAGAAACTGAACGTGAGTATAGTCTAGAACGCTTAGGCATTCCACTTGTGGAGATTGCCTTAGAACCAGTCAGTGCAGGTCCTTCAGAAATGAGAAAAATTGCACATGCGTTAGGTAGACTACTACGTACAACAAAGAAAGTAGCAAGGGGATTAGGTTCAATCAGACAAGATGTGAATGTTTCAATAAGTGGTAGTGGAGTAGTTGAAGTAAAAGGAGTACAACAATTAGATCAGCTTGAAAATGTTGTAGAATATGAAGCTAAAAGACAACATGGTTTAATGAAAATTTCAGAAAAGTTATCAAAAATAAATCTTGAAAAAATTTCAAAACAAGAAGATGTATTTGATGTTACTGAAATTATGAAAGATTGTAAATCAAAGATTATTCAAAAATCTTTAAAAGAAAAATCTGTGATCAAAGCAATCCGAATAAAAAATTTTTCAGGTATGTTTAGTTATTCACCTCATGAAAACATTAGATTAGGTAAAGAATTAGGACAGCTTGTAAGATTTTTTGGAATTGGAGGGATATTTCATTCTGATGAATTACCAAATTATGGAATAGAGAATTCAGATATTGAGAAAATAAAAAATATAATAAAAAGTAATGATAATGATGGATTTCTAATCATTGCTGGGAAAGTTTCTAAGGTAGATTATGCAATAGACTCAATTATCAATAGGATTATTGATGCAAGAGATGGAGTTCCTGCAGAAACTAGAATGGCTACACAAACAGGTGAGACTGTTTTTCTAAGACCTAGGCCTGGAGCATCTAGAATGTATCCTGAAACGGATATTCCTCCAATTATTGTGACTAGTGAAGAAATAAAATTTGCAGAAAAAAATATTCCAAAATCATGGGATGAATCATTATCTGATCTTCAAAAGAAGTATCAACTAAATCCTCAGCTTGCAGAACAAATTTTTGATTCAGGGTATTTAGAATTATTTGAAAAAATTAGTACAAATAAAAATAGTTCTCCTAATTTTGTTGCATCAGTACTTTGTTCTACTATAAGAAATCTTGAACGACAGGGATTAGATTCTAATTTACTAAAAAATGATGAGATAATCAAAACATTTGATTTTCTTAATTTGGGTAAAATTTCTAAAGAATCAATTGAAATTATTTTTGAACATATGATGTCAGGAAAAACTAAATCAGTGGAAGAGTCAATTCAAAAATTCTCCATTAGTACATTAAATGAAGAGGAACTAACAAAGATTGTTGATGAAATAATTCAAAAGAACATAGAATTGATAAAAAAACAAGGGTCTCATTCTATTGGTAGTTTAATGGGCATCACGATGAAATCTTTGAGAGGAAAAGCATCTGGAGAAAAAATAAACCAATTGTTACAAAAAAAGATTACAGATATCATTAACAAAAATTAAAGAAATAAAATTATGCTATATTATAGCATGTGATATCGTCAGTAAATGGTATTTTCTATTCGATTTTTCTTCTACCGGTTCCTCGTCCTGAAGAAACCCATCTACCTTTTCCACTTGGTCTTCCAGTGGTTTCTGCTATATCGCCGAGTTTGATCTTCTTAGTTCCACGTCCCATTGAGATGTAAACATCTTTAGCAGCATCTTTTCGTTTTGCCTGTTCTGCTTTGTAAGCAGCACCAGTCCAATTGTCTGCTTCTTTGTCAGATACTCTGCGTGAAGTGCCTCTGCCACCTACTCTTACTACTTTACCCATACCACATCTAGTATTTACTATCGTTTAAAGTTGTTCCTTTTTGCATTATATCACTAAATATGCGGGAAGTGGGATTCGAACCCACGAACTCCTAGGAGATAAGGATCTGAACCTTACGCCGTTGACCAGGCTGGGCGACTCCCGCATCGTAGAATTTAGAAGTCTAGAATAAGTTTCTTTATTGTGAAAATACAAAAACAAACATACTTGACAGCAGAATTGTTATAGTAATTGGAGTTCAGAGAGATTTATTGCATTAATTGTAAGAAGGTTTTAGGAATGTATAATGTAAAATATTATTCAGAATTAAAAATTGCTGAATTAATTAAGGATAATCATGTTTCCCATGTTCGTAAAGGTCATCATTTGGATATAAGAAAAATTTCCAAAAAATAATTATCTAACTAATTAAAATTTTTGTTATGAGTTATTGTTGTTGGTATCAAGGGTTTTTTCAAATTCTTTTAATAGATTTTTTTGTTCTTTATTGAGATTTTTTGGGATGTTTACAACTAATCGAACATATTGATCTCCTCTACCTCTGGAATTTAATCTAGGAACACCTTTTCCTTTTAATTTAATGATGGTATTTGGTTGGCTACCTTTCTCGACATTAATTTTTTCTACTCCATCTAAGGTGGGAACCTCTAAGGTTTTTCCAAGAGAAGCATCAATCATACTAATTTGTTTATCATAAAAAATATCTCCTCCATCTCTCTTAAATTGTGAATTAGGTTGAACTCGTATACGAATTATTAAATCTCCATTTATTCCATCAGGAACTGATTCTCCTTCACCTGGAATAGTATAATCACCTGTATCAATTCCAGGTGGAATATCAAAAGGTAGATGTCTAATGCCTTTAGTAATACCACTGCCTTTACAGTTTTTACATGGTTTTTCTATGATTTTTCCTTGTCCACTACATGTGTTGCACATTCCTACTGTTACAAAAGATGCAAAACCCATTTTTCTTGTTTGTCTAGTCTGACCTTGACCATTACATGTTTTACAAGTTTTTGTTGATGAACCAACTGCAGCTCCAGAACCTTCACAAGATGAGCATTCCAAATCTTTATGTAAATCAATTTCCATATGTTTTCCATGAAGAACATCTTCTAGTGTTATCGAAGTTTCATATAGCAGATCTGAACCTTTTTGTCTTCTAAATCCACCAAAACCACCACTACC
The DNA here is from genome assembly GCA_041570395.1 of Nitrosopumilaceae archaeon. Classification (GTDB taxonomy): domain Archaea; phylum Thermoproteota; class Nitrososphaeria; order Nitrososphaerales; family Nitrosopumilaceae; genus CSP1-1. Next base: position 26,018 of record JBFFWG010000007.1, on the reverse strand, counting down.
TCTACCTAGCAATGTTTCAAAAATTGATTGGAATCCTTCTCCTCCACCTCTACCGAAAAGATCACTAAATACATCGTCAAAGTTTCCACTAGCACCTTTGAAAATATCTTCTGTACTATACTTGCCATCTACTCCAGAATGCCCATATTGATCGTAAAGTTTTCTTTTTTCAGAATCAGATAATACAGCATAAGCCTCAGAGATCTCTTTGAAATGTTCTGCTGCTTCTTCTGATTTGTTTCTATCAGGATGAAATTTTAGAGCAAGTTTTCGATATTGAGATTTTATTTCATTTGCTGATGATGTTTTTGAGATTCCTAAAACCTCATAATAGTCACGTTTGGAACTCATACTAATCATAATTATTTTACAGAGTATAAATTATCTAATTAGAAGCCGAGCCTTTTGTTGAATCTTGTTCAGTGGTGGACTCAGATTTTTGTTCTCCTTGGGCTTGTTGATTTTCAGTTGTTTGTTTTCCTTCCTCAGCTTGTTGCCCTTCACTTGATTGCTGGCCCTCACCAGGAGGTGGAGTAGCATTTTTGTAAAGTTCAGTAGTTACTTCATTTACAATAGATTTTAGAGCATCAAGTTTTGGTTTAATTTGATCAATGTCTTTGTTTAATGCTTCTTTCAATTCTTTAACAGCCTCAGAAATTTTAATACCCTTTTCTTGTGGAATTTTATCTTTTAGATCTTGGTTAATTAGTTTTTCAGTAGTATAGATGAAACTTTCAGCTTCATTTTTAATATCTATAGATTCTTTCTTCTTTTTATCTTCATCAGCAAACTTTTCAGCATCTTGTTTTAATTTATCAATTTCATCTTTTGATAATTTTGTACCAGCTTCAATTGTTATCTTTGCTTCTTTTTTTGTACCTAGATCTGTGGCAGTAACATTGAGAATTCCGTTTGCATCAATATCAAATTTTACATCTATTTGTGGAACACCTCTTGGAGCTGGTGGTAAATCAGTTAGATTAAAACTTCCAAGAGATACATTATCTGCAGCCATTGGTCTTTCTCCTTGAACAACATGAATTGTAACAGCAGTTTGGCTATCAGCAGCCGTTGTGAATACTTTATTTTTAGATGTAGGAATTGTAGTATTTCTTTCAATTAGAGGTTCTCTAACGCCACCCAGAGTTTCAATTCCTAGAGTTAACGGAGTTACGTCAAGTAGAACAATGTCACTAGTTACATCACCAGCGATTATTCCTGCTTGAATTGCTGCACCCATTGCAACTGCTTCCATTGGATCAACTCCTGATTCAGCATCTTTACCAATAAGAGAACTAATGAATTTTCTAACAAGAGGAATTCTTGTAGGGCCTCCGATAAGTACAATTTTTGATATATCAGATGAAGAAATTTTTGCATCTTCTAATGCTTTGTCAACAGATGGCTTACATCGTTCTACTATAGGATTAATGAGATCTTCAAGTTTTGCCCTAGTTAGTTTTATTTCAAGATTTTTAGTTCCTGATGATTGATCATGAAAAATAAATGGCAGATTAATGTCAGTTTCCATAACAGTTGAAAGTTCAATCTTTGCTTTTTCTGATGCTTCTTTAATTCTAGTCATTGCAGTATTATCAGTAGTAAGATCAATACCAGTATTTTTTCTAAAATCGTCAGTTACATAATCAATAATTACTTTATCCATGTCAGTTCCTCCAAGTTGTGTATCACCAGATGTACTCATAACTTCAAAAACTCCTCCTCCCATTTCCATTATAGTTACATCAAGAGTTCCTCCTCCAAAATCAAAAACGAGAATTTTCATATCTTCCTGGGATTTGTCTAATCCAAAAGCCAAAGAAGCAGCAGTAGGTTCATTGATAATCCTAACAACATCTAAGCCAGCAATTGTTCCAGCATCTTTTGTTGCTTGACGTTGGTTATCATCAAAATAAGCCGGTACGGTAATTACTGCTTTTTCTACTTTTTCTCCTAGAAATGCTTCAGCATCTTTTTTAATTTTTTGTAAAATAAATGCAGAGATTTGCTGAGGTTTGTATTCTTTATCTTGTATTTTGAAGATATAATCACTACCCATTTTTCTTTTTGCAGCAACAATAGTATTGTCAGGGTTTGTAACAGCTTGACGTCTTGCTGGTTCACCAACAATAAGATCTCCCTCTTTAGTAAATGCCACATAGGATGGAAATGCTTTGCCACCAATACTAGTACCTTCAGCAGCTGCAATCAGAGTAGGTTTTCCACCCATCATTACTGCTGCAGCAGAATTACTTGTTCCTAAATCAATTCCAATTATTTTTGCCATTTCATTCACCGTTTAAATTATCTAATTTAATTTTTTTCGATATCTCTACAATAGTAGGTCTAATCATTCTATTTCCAGAAATATATCCCTTCCTGATTTCTTTAGTAATTGTACCTTCATTAAGTGAAGAATCTTCTACAACTGAAACTGCTTCATGAAGATTTGGATTAAAAATTTCCCCTAATGCATTTATTGGAACAACATTATATTCTGATAGAAGAGAATTCATATTTTTTACAATTGATTCTAATCCTGAAATATCAATTTTTTCATCGGCAAGAACTTTTTTAGCTAAAATCAAATCATCGTAAATTGTTAGAAATTTTAGAATTAGTTTATCAATTTTTAAATTTATTCCATTTTCAATATCAGATTGAGTTTTACGTTGTAAGTTTTGAAAATCAGCTAAAGAGTGTTTTAATTTCTCTTCATATTCTAAAAGATTTTGTTTTGTAGATTCTAATTCAGCTATTAATTCATTATGCTGATCAGTAATTTTAATTTCTTCATTAATTGTGTCTTTATTGGAGTCACTGGCCTTCATATTAGATTCTGTATTATGTTGATCTTTTTCGGACAATTCAAAGTTTTTTTATTTTTAGGTAATTTTACTTTTATTGTATTATCTCACATAAAGGATTAGTTTTAATCATGATTAGTTGTGCGTCTTTTTGCTTTTTAATGATGTTTTCATAATCATATTTTGAACACACAACAACTACTGTGGTTTTGTCACTATGAAACAGGTCAAAATTTGGTCCTTCATAGGCTTCTACATCACCGATATAATCTCTTAGTCGTGATGTGAGATTTTGAAGCATTTCAATTTTATCACCTCTCATAGAGTGTTGATCTAATGTCCATGAAAGAGCAATTTTTGTTCTGCTAGCTTTTAGGTCATTTTTCTTTAGTGTTGATCTTATTTCATCTATTAAGCGTTTAATGTAACCATCGATTCCTTTGATGCTTCCATTTACTAAATACATTAGTGTATTTGCACCTTCAAACGAAGATCCTAATGAACGTAAATCATATAATTCATTTATCATATCATCAAGAAAAATTTTATTAAAACTATCAGAAATTAAATCAGATTTAGTATTTTCATCTTGTGCAAATTTACAAACTTCTAGAATACTACACAGTCCAGAAAATCTAGATAGTATATTAATTGCATGAAAATGTTCAGAAGAAGATAGTGCTACAAATTTTTTTTCTTTTTTATCATTAGATAGTAATTCAGCAAGCTTTTCGTCTGTTTTATTATTAAAAGAGCCAATTACATTTGGTGTCTGATTTGGATCCGATACTGGAAAATAGTAGTATGAAATTGTTTTTCCAACCTCTAATCCAGTCACATGCTCTAGTAGTGAGATATTTTCATTATTTCCTCCAAATCCAGTACCAAGATTATAAATCACAGAACTGCCTTTCTTAAGCTGACTTGTAGCATCTTTGAATTTAGAATGGACTTCTGTTTTGGTATCTTGTCCTGTTTTTCTGATTCTTGGGGTGAAGAAAAGATATTTTGCTTTAGATATTGCAACATCGATTGGTTCCATTGCTAATAATGGTTCATCTTCTTTGAGAGATGAAACATTTGGATAGGTTTTAGCAATATCAGCTTTAATTGAAATTGCCGAAGGGGTGGTTTCATCGACAATTTGAACATCTGCGCCTTTTATTGCCATTTGACAGGCTAGAGCATAGCCTTCTGTACTAAGTCCAAAAACAACAACTTTAGCTCCAGCCATTTCATTTGAGCTAGGCAAATGACCCAAGAAAAACTTATTGAACTTCGGAATTCAATGAAAAATACTTGAAAATTTGGTTTGATATCCTAACTCCGAAACAACTGCTTTTTTTTGAACCTATGATAAGACGGTTCCAAAAAAATCATCGTGTAATATTGACCTCTAGAAATTATCGTGAGGTGACTCAATTATCAAAATTACGAAAATTGAACCTAAAATTTGTGGGAAAACATGGGGGAGTAGAAAAATATGATAAACTTGAGGCCAATACTAATAGAATTAGTCAGTTATCTAGAATTATTAAAAAAGAGTCTCCGGATATTACAGTTAGTTTTTGCTCACCTGAAGCATCACGGGTTTCTTATGGACTAGGAATCAAACATATTGCTTTTTCAGATTCTCCCCATGCAGAAGCAGTAATGAGATTATCTGTACCTCTAGTTCAAAAATTACTTATACCTTGGATAATCCCAAAAAATGAATTTGTAAAATTTGGAATAAATAAAAAAAATATTTTTCAATACAAAGCAATAGATGCTTCAATTATAGCTAAAAGAATAAGTAAGAAAATTAAAGTTCCATCTAAGAATACAAAAAGAAAAACTATTTTGATTAGAGTAGAAGAAGATCAAGCCGCATATTCTTCAAAAAACACAAAGAAAACAATTACGATTATTAAAAATATAATTAAAGAATTTAACAATGAAAATATTTTAGTTCTAGGTAGATATGGGTCGCAGATACGTTTTCTAAAAAGAACTTTTGGAGAAAAAATAAAAATTCCTAACAAAGTAATTGATGGAAAGATGTTATTATCTAGTGTAGATGTTTTTGTTGGATCTGGTGGTACAATGACTGCGGAATCTGCCCTTCTAGGAATTCCTACCATCTCTTATAATGCAGTACCAAATTTCATAGAAAGCTACCTTGTTAAAAATAAACTTGTTAAAAGAGAAACAAATCCCAAACAATTAGTTCGTTCCATTAGGAAATTCATTAATTCGTCAAATATTGAACATAAAAAACGAGCAAAAAAGGCTCTTAACTCCATGGAGGATCCTTATCCAAAACTTGTTAGAGCAATTAGAGCAAATAGAAAATAACATTAAGGGACATCAAACTTAGAACCTCGTCCGGCAGCCCGGTAGAGGAAATTTTTCCACCGAATGTAGTGGTCAAGCATGGGGGCCTTTGGAGCCCCAGACCCCAGTTCGAATCTGGGCCGGGCTATTCTTTAGTTTTAATAGTTTTTTTAAAAATCTAATTTAGTAAGTAATTTTGTGGCTACAATGAATAAACTAAATGCTAGCACAATCAAAATTAACATTTCCATTATTACAAAATTTGTAAAACTTCCAAAAATTCCTGCTCTAACTACATCAACTAGATATGTCAATGGATTTAGATAAAATGCAGTAGCAAGCGGCTCAGGTGCGCCTTCTGCAGGATAAAATGCAGTACTAACAAATGCAAAAAATAAGAATACAGTATTAATTATTACATTAAATCCTTCACTTGATCTTATCCTAGTTGAAATAATTGATGCGATTGATCCAAACAAAAGAGAACCTGTAATAGATGCAAAAATTATGATTGGTAATGTAAGTAATGAAAAAGTACTTGATTCTGCAAAAACAGGATAAGCGATGAATGCGATTAAAGCTGCACTTACCAATCCAACAATTCCAATTGTGATAACATTACTTAGTATGTAATGAGCTCTTGTAAAGGGACCAGATAAAATTTGTTCAAACATTCCATGACGTCTATCATTCCAAATAATAATTCCTGAAATTAATGTACTATTCATTATGTTAAAACCAATCATACCTGTTGACAAAAATGCAGGATAGTTCAGTTTCATGTTTTCAAAAGGAACATTATCGATAAGTGAAGTATATGCAAATCCTGCAACAAAAATGTAGATTAGAGGAAAAATAACTTGCCAAATTAAAAATCCTGGATTAAGGGCAATGGTAAGATTTCGGTTAACTAGTCTAATTATTGGATTCATTTGAATCATTCACTACCTTAAGAAATATTTCTTCTAAATTAGTAGGCATTGCAGATAGATCTTCTATTGTAATGTTGTTTGAATTCAAAATTTGTAATACCTTTAACAAGACAACTTCAGATTCATCTGAAATAATAGTAATATTAGAACCTGAAATAAAATCAATTTCACAATCCTTTACTTCTGAAAGTAAATTTGTTAGATTTTCTTTTACATTAGATATATGAATTTTAATAGTTTTTTTTCTACCAAATCGATTTTTTAGGTCATCTGGAGAATCAATTGCAATAATTTTACCTTTGTTAATAATTGCAATTTCATCACAAATGTATTCTGCTTCAGTTAAAACATGTGTAGTAAAAAAAATAGTTAAACCATCTTTGACTTTTCGTTTTAGAAAATCTAGTAATTTTCTTCTAGCTGAAGGATCTAAACCGATTGTAGGTTCATCTAAAAATAGCAATTCCATATCATGCATAAATTCTCTAGCAACTTGGAGTCTTCGGCGTTGCCCAATGGATAGATCTTCAGTTTTTTTCTTTCGAATATCTTGTAAATCAAAGTCAGAAAGTAGTTTTTCCACCCGTTCCTTCCTAATTTTTCTAGGAACATCCCACATCAACCCATATTTTTCAAGAGAGTTTTCAACAGAAAGAGAAGGTTCGTAGCTAGGTTGTTGTAAAACAACTCCAATTCTATGTCTAACTTCAAGAGGTTTTTCTTTAGCATTAATACCTAAGATGCTTAATTCTCCTTCAGTAGGTGGAATTAGAGTAGTCAAAAGTTTGATGGTGGTAGATTTTCCTGCTCCGTTTGGACCTAAGAACCCAAAAACTTGACCTGATTTAACATGTAGATCTATCCCATCAACTGCATTTACAGAATTATAAGACTTTGAAAGAGATTTTGCAATAATGCTTGACATGATTTGGCCTGCGATCTACCCACTAATTTAGTTAATGTAATTTTTATTAGGACATAAAAGAAACAAACTCTGAATTGTCTGAATTTGAGAGTCTTTTTAATAAACTTCTAGAGCAGAAACCAGATCTAACTAAAGAGGAAATTGAAGGAAAAATTAAGGAAAAAAAAGAAAAGATTGGAGCTGGATATCTAACGGATCAAGGTGCACTTTTTCTCATAGCATCAGATATTGGAGTATCTCTTTCAGAACCACTAAAAGTTGAGATGGGTTTAAAAGATCTTTATGTTGGTGCTAAGGAAATTTCATTAGAAACTCGTGTGTTAAATTTATCTCCAGCAAAACAATACTCTCGTAAAGACGGTTCTCCTTTCTTTCTAAGAACTATGACTGTTTATGATGGGGATTCAACAGCTAGTGTAAAGCTTTGGGATGAAAAAGCAAAACTACCTGGAATTGAAGAATTAAAACCTGGTGACCTTATCAAGATTATAAAAGCATATGTTAAATCTGATCTTAATGGAAGTCCAACAATTAACATAGGTTCTGGTGCATCTATAGAAACTTCCGATGTTGCTAGTAATATTCCTATAATAGATAATATTACTAGAGATGTAAGTACGGTTAAAGAAAATGAAAATAATTTGGTAGTTTCTGGAACAGTTGATGGAATAATCAATACTTTGGAATTTACTAATTCACGGGGTCAGCCAGGTAAAGCTTTACGATTAAGATTAAAAGGAAGCACGGGAGATTCTGTTAGAATAGTTCTTTGGGGAAAAGATGAATCATCTGTTCCAAAAATGGTTTCACCAGGTGCAAAAACAATACTTTTTGGAGTAAAAACTAAGACTGGAAATCAAGGTCTGGAAATTCATGGAAATGAGGCCACAATTATCAAAATTCAAGGAGAAAATGAGATAAAACCAGTAGTTGCTAGAATTTTATCAATTTCAAAAAATGATGCAGGTAAAAATATGATTCTTGGAGTTGATTCTAAGAAAAATATTTTCAAAATTACTGATTCTGTTGAAAAAATAAAGTTATTCAATGTAGGAGAAGTTATTGAATGCATGCCTTCAAAGGCTTATGGAAATTCTATTGTCTTAGATGATGATTCATTTGTAAGAAAAGTTGAGGATGATACAATTCCTTCTGTATCTGAACTTAGGACAAAAATTTCTGATATTAAAATTGGAGAGGATTATTGTATTGAAGCAATAATTTTGAAAAAACCAGAACGTCGTGAAGTACAAACAAAAACTGGTGAATCAATTGCTCTTAGTGAAATGTATGTCGAGGATGATACAGGTCCTATATTTGTAAAAGGTTGGAGAAATCTAGCTAGACTTCTTGATAAATTTTCTATTGGTGAAGTAATATCTGTTACAGGGCTTACAGCTAAAACAGGTCTAGAAAATAAAATGGAATTATTTTTGACAGCATTCTCTAGTATTACTAAAAAAAATTAAGTATCCCAGAACCCTCTAGTCATTACATATTGTCTTTCAGCTTCGTAAATTTGCTTGTATAGAATTTCGTCATCAACCATATTTCTTAAAATACGTGCGGCAGTATCTGCACCAACTCCATAACCTGATAAAACAATTAAAGCAGTATTACCAAAATTCTCAATTAACGAAGATACTTTCCATGCTCGATCAAACTTATGTTTCTCATCAGTTGTAATTTTTTTCCCTGCATGTTTTTTTTGGATAATCTTTTGTAAATCATAATCAGAATAGTAAGTTGAAGTAATTTGTCTACCTTTACAATAAGGACATGTTGGGGTATCCTTAACATCTTTTGTTTCTATCACTTTTTCCCATTTACCACATCTAGCGCAAACTAACCTATGCTTTGTTTTGAATAGCCTTTTTTTTACTAAATCAAGAATTCCCTTATCGATGTTTGAAGGGGAAGAATAGTATTTCGTACTGTTATCCAAAATTGGTTCTGCAATTTTAGAGAATTTTGTAACATCATACCATTTTATAGCAATTTCATTATTTCTTATTTTGTTCAAAATCTTTTCAGTATTTTGGAGATCATACTTATCATGAAATAATTCACGAAGGGCTTCTTTGACTAGAGGACTTTTAGCATATCTTTCATAAAGGAATCTGGCGGATTTTCTTTCATAAATTGCACCTCTACCTACTACACCAAATTTTTTGGCTACACACCAAGTCCTCCAATTTAGATTATGTGTCCCGATTAATGATGCATTAACGATTACAGATAGATCATATTCATCTTGTAAAACATCAATTAGATGTTTTTCTGAAATCTTGGCTTTTGATGAAAGTACAATTCTATATGCATCAGAACGAGATTCTATTAAAAATCCTATTCTTGCAGATAACATTGAAGAAAGTAATGCAGATAAAGTGATATTAATTTTAGAGCCAAAACATGAATGTAAAACTACAATACTTTGACTTCTAAGTGATTCTACAACAATAGTTTTTTCGTCTGGTATTGTATCTAGTTCAAATTTAGAAATTAAATTATTTAGAAATGAAATTTTACCTTTTTTAACTTTGGTTCTAAAAGAACCAACTTTACTTGCAGTTTTGTAATCTACTGGAATATTTTCACCCTCCCAATACGGAACTGTTATTCCTCCAGATCGAAATGGTTCTACATTTACCTTAAATGATTTTTCATCTACATTAAGAATTTTCCATGGTAATCCTCTAAGTACGAAAACATTACCGGAATCTCCATAGTCTCCAACGAACCGCTGATCTAAAGTTCCAATAATTTTTTTGCCAACAGTATCGATGACTTTAAATTTTAAAATATCAGGAATAGTTGAAAGATTTTGAAAATAATAGCTATATGTTCTACTTTTTTTCCTAAGGATCATATTATCTCGATCAAAAAATAAAAGGTAATTGGAATCAATAAGATCTAAAATATTATAAAAATCATCCAAAGTTAAATTTCTAAATGGAAATGCCTTTGTAAAAATTTCAAATGCCTTATCAACTTCCACTTGACCTAATTGAATTGTAAGTCCAACTATATGATGAGCTAGAACATCTAATGATCCATCATGAATTTTTTGATCTTCTATTGAACCCTCTTTAATTCGTTCAAGTAGTGCATTTGCTTCATACTCATCATCTGCATTATTAGTAACTATGAGTCCCTTTGCAGAAGATCCTTTACTATGTCTACTTCTTCCAATTCTTTGAATTAATTTTGATACTTGCCTTGGTGAACCATAATGAATTACTAATTCTATAGAACCAATATCAAGACCAAGTTCGAGTGAAGAGGTACAAACTACTATACCTCGCATACCATCTCTCAAAGAATGTTCGGTTTCTTCTCTTACTTGCTTAGAAAGAGAACCATGATGTAATTCAATTTTCAATGTAGATTTTTCTTTCAGAATTGAAGCCAGAAATTCTGATTCGCCTCTTGTATTTGTAAAAAGAAGCACAGGAGAATTAAGATCTAATTTAGTCACATAGTCTGAAATGTATTGAGCAACATCGGAGATTGTCCCTTTAACGTATTTTACTTTAACATCATATTTGCGAATTGAAGAATCACGAATAATTTTCAGTTTTCTCTTTGTTCCAGCTACAAATTTCCCTGATTCTTCAGGATTTCCAATTGTTGCGGATAATCCAATTCTGGTAAGATCTAAATTTGAATTTAGTTGAAGTCTTTCAAGACTAAGTGTTAATTGTGAACCACGTTCATTGCCTAACAATTCATGAACTTCATCAATTACAATCCATTCTAATTCAGATAATGCATCTAACATTTTTTTTTGAGTTAATAAAATCACAAGAGTTTCTGGTGTTGTAATTAGTACATCTGGAGGAGCATTTGAAATTTTTTTACGAGTTGATTGCGGAGTATCTCCATGTCTTATTTCTATTGATAGGCCATCATTTTCTGCGTAATGTACAATTCTTCGAAAAACATCTCGATTTAGAGCACGTAATGGTGTAACATAGATAGCTTTTATCTTTCCTGATTTTTTTGATTGCTTTAAGTGAGAAAAAATTGGTATTACTGAACATTCTGTTTTTCCAGAACCAGTTGGTGCAATAACTAAGGTATCTTTTTTTTGGGAAATTATTGGAACTGCTTTAATTTGAATTTGTGTAAGTTGTTTGAATCCTAAAGAATGAAACTTTGCAGTTAGATTTGCATCAAGTGGAAGTTTCGTCGTTGGGTTTTGTTCTGGCTCGTTCATAAACCATTACACCAACAAGCCCAAGTGCAAAAAGAATAATCGTAATTGTAGGAATAGAATCAAAAATACCAGCCATACATTCTCACCGTAATTCATAGTTAAATAGCTTCTTAAGATGATTCAATCAAACCTTCTTTAGTTATTTGATATGGAAATTCCTTTTTTTTAAGAAATGAAGGAAATATTTCACAAGAATATTTTGTCCCTTTTTTTATGAGTTTAATTTTCATATGTGTAAATATGCTAATAGATTTAGACAAATTTTCTTTTTCTAAATCATCAATTTTACGAATTATGTTAGTAACTACTATTGGTAATTTTTTTTGAATTGAGATTAAAGATAATTCATGCATGTATTCCATAAAAATAACATTCTTTTGCAAATTTTGCTCTTCTTTTCCATATTCAAATGAAAACAAATCAGTTACATTATCAATTACAACTAGAGAAAAATCTTTTTCTTTAATTTTTGATAAAAATTGAATTTGTTCACTTGAATTAGTTATTCTTGCTACTTTTACTCTATCAAGCAGATTAGCATCTAAATTCCTAATTTTTATCAAATCTAGCATTCTTTCAGGCCTAAACTGTCCTGTAGTATCCTGATAAAGAACTTGGCCACCATCTAATAGCGAGTTAATGGAAATTTGCATTGTAAGTTGAGTTTTTCCTGTGGATGTTGCTCCAAAAATATCTGTAATTGTACCACCCTTAATCCCACCACTAAGAAAATTATCTAATTTCTTAATTCCAGTACTAATCATATGTAATTTGTAAGGAACACTAGAAAATTAAAGCCATTCATTTCAATTATCATGCGGGCAAGGCTTTTATGCTGGATTAAAAGGAAAGCAAATTGAACAATCGTTGTCACAAACAAGCGCAAAAAGACCACTTACAACTCTACAGAAAAATACCAAGAAAAATGTCATCGTAAGGCTCAAGAATGATGTACAATACAAAGGTAAGATGGATAATGTAGATTCATACATGAATTTGATAATGACTGATGCTGAAGAAATAAAAGATGATAAGGTTATTGCAAACTTTGGTAGAGTTATTGTCAGAGGAAATAATGTCTTATTTATCAAATTAGAAAATGAATTATAATTAAAAATGGAGTGTTCAAATGGAAAGAAGTTTTCTTTTTACTTCCGAATCTGTTACTGAGGGGCATCCAGATAAAATCTGTGATCAAATTTCTGATGCATTCTTAGATGAATTTCTAAAACAAGACCCTGATTCCAGAGTTGCTGTAGAAACTTTAGTAACTACTGGATTTGTAGCAGTGGCTGGAGAAGTAACATCTAAAGCAAATTTTGATAAAAAAGCTCAAGAAGAAGTTGTTAGAAATGTTATTCGAGAAATTGGTTATGATAAACCAGAATTAGAATTTGACGCAAATTCATGTGAAATTATATTAAGATTACATACACAAAGTCCAGACATTAGTCAAGGGGTTAGTGCTTCAGAAGATAAGGAACAAGGAGCAGGAGATCAAGGATTAATGTTTGGTTATGCATCAAATGAAACAGATGAGCTAATGCCTTTACCAATTATTCTTGCACACAAATTAACAAAAAAACTTTCAGAGGTAAGAAAATCAAAAGAATTACCATGGGTTAGACCAGATGGGAAATCTCAAGTTTCTATAGAATATCAGGATGGGAAACCAAAAAAAATTGAAACAATTGTTATATCAACACAACATGCACCAGATATTTCTAATTCAGAGATCACAGATTCAATTATTGAAAAAGTAATCAAACCTGTTTGTGGAAATTTATGGAATGATGAAATAAAAATTCATGTAAATCCTACAGGGAAATTTGAAATTGGAGGCCCACATGGAGATGCAGGGCTTACTGGAAGAAAAATTATTGTCGATACTTATGGAGGACAAGGAAGACATGGCGGAGGAGCTTTTTCTGGAAAAGATCCTTCAAAAGTTGATAGATCAGCATGCTACATGTGTCGATATATTGCAAAAAACCTTGTGGCGGCAGGTATAGCTGACAAGTGTGAAGTTCAAGTAGCTTATGCGATAGGTGTTGCTGAACCTGTATCGCTTATGGTAAATACATTTGGTACTGGAAAAATTCCAGAAGGAGATATTGAAAATATTGTTAGAAAACATTTCGACATGAAACCATCTGCAATTATTTCTCAATTAGATTTGAAAAAACCATTTTACAGAAAGACTGCTGCTTATGGACATTTTGGGAGAAATGAATCAGAATTTAGATGGGAAAGTACTGATAAAGCAGAACAATTACGACAAGCTGCTGGATTGTAGAACATCTCTAAACTTTTTAAATTTTAAACGGATTAGTTTTTTTAATATATTATGATTTCCTGTAAAGTCACCTATCATAATATTTAGATCATCAATTCCATAATTACTATTAGGATTATGTAAAGCATCACGATATGCATTTTCAAGTTCTATATTTTCAATTTTGATTTTTCTTTTGCCTTTGAAAATTCTTACAAATTCTTTAAAAGTTACTTTTTCTGGACCAACTAAATCAATAATCTTATTAGAAAATTTCTTAGAGATTACAGATTGATAAATTATTTCTGCAACATCATTTATGAAAATTGGTTGTAGATGATAATTCCCTTTCCCTGGAATTATTATTTTTCCTGTTTGTATTTGATTTGTAAGATTATTTTTTAATGGATCATTTTTTCCAATAATATAAGATGCTCTTAGAATAGTATAATCTAATCCTGAATTAATTATTTCTCGTTCAGCTTTATATTTTGAAATAAAATATGAAGAAATTGAATTTTCAGAAACACCAAGACCACTGATATACACAATTTTTTTAATTTTAGATTTTCTACAAATTTCGATAATTTTTTTTGTTAATTCAAGATTAACAGATTTGTAGTTAGAATCGATAGTTTGTTTTCCAGTTCCAATCAAATGGATCAATGCATGACAATTTTTTACTTTTGTAGAAATCTCATTAATATTGGTAGATGAAGAAATTACCTTAGATTCAGATTTGTAATTTTGAAAATTTTTTCGGGATATACCATAAAGTTTTACACCCTTTTTGTTCAGAAAACTTCTAGTATGCTGTGCAACAAATCCATTTGCACCAGTTACCGCTATTCGTAATTTATTGGATTTCTTCATATGCAAGATAAGAGTTAATACGCAAAATAAATCAATTTGAGTGTGACCGAATTAGAGGAATCAAAAGAAAAACTTCGAACTGGATTTACAACTGGTACATGTGCTACTGCGTCTTGTATGGCTGGATTATTGGCAATGATTAATCAAAAAAAAATTGATTCTGTAGAAGTAGTTCTACCTAATGGAAATAATATTCTAATCAGAATTCATAGTTGTGAATTTGATAAAACAAAAGCGAAATGTTCTGTAATTAAAGATGGAGGAGATGATCCCGATGTAACTCACGGTGCAGAAATTATTGTAGATGTAACATTAACATCAAATGTAAACCAAATTGAAATAGATGGTGGTGAAGGAGTAGGAATTGTTACTAAACCTGGTCTTGGTCTAGAAATTAACAAATCTGCAATAAATCCTACACCAAAAAAAATGATTATTGAAAATCTTAACCGAGTTGGAAAAGATATTTTGAAACATAATGGAATTAAAGCTGTAATATCTGTACCAAAAGGAAAAGAGCTTGCATTAAAAACAGATAATCCAAGACTTGGAATAGTGGGGGGAATTTCAATTCTAGGAACTAGTGGAATTGTTATTCCATATTCTACTGCCTCTTTTGCAGCTTCGGTAAGACAGAATCTTGATGTAAGTCTTGCAATGGGAAACAATACTGTTGTGTTGACAACTGGTGGACGAAGTGAAGAATTTGCAAAAAAGATTGTAGATTTACCTGAACATTCTTTTATTCAAATGGGAGATTTTTCTGGTTATACAATTCAACAGTGTGCAAAAAAAGAGATCAAAAAAGCATACGTTGCTGGATTTATTGGAAAATTTGCAAAGATGGCAACAGGAGTAAAACAAACTCATGTCAAGGGATCTAAAGTAGATACAAATTTTCTTGCTTTATTAAGTGAAAAATGTGGTGCTGATGAAAAAATTGTTGAAAAAATTAGAAATGCAAATACTGCAAGGCATGTTCAAGATATAGTTCTTGAAAACAAGATAGAGGGATTTTTTGATGAAATATGCCTAAATGTTTACAATCAAATGAGAAAACACTCAGAAGAAAAGGTGCCTATAGAAGTAATGCTTTTTGACTTTGATGGAAATATTTTGGGAAGACATCCTGTATAGTAAGGTATTTTATTAAATCAACGCGATTGGATCCGTGGAAAAAGTATCAGTTCTAGCAATTACTAAAAATGGTATTAAGATTGGATTAGATTTACAAAAATTATCAAGTTCATGGAAAATTTATGCACCATCAAAATTTTCAGATAATAATACTCAGATTAAGTGGTATTCAGAACCAACATCTAAAAAAATTGAAGAGTTATTCAAAGCAAGTGATGCACTTGTTTGTATTTTTTCATTGGGTGCGGTAATTCGTTTAGTTTCACCATACATCAAAGATAAAAAAACAGATCCTGCTGTACTAGTCATAGATGATCAAGCTAAATTTGTAATTAGTGTTTTGTCTGGACATATAGGAGGTGCAAATCAGCTTACAGAAAATATTGCAGAAAAACTTGGAGGTACAGCTGTTATTACTACAGCAGCTGATGTTAACAAAACAATTGCAGTGGATCTATTAGGAAAAGAGTTTGGATGGGAAATTGAAGATGACTCAACTGTAACAAAGGTTAGTGCTTTTATGGTAAATGAGGAAGAAATTGGAGTATTTCAAGATGCAGGAAATAAAAATTGGTGGAATAAAAAACTACCAATAAATGTTATAATTTATTCTTCAATCGAAGAGCTTGAAAAATCAGAGGCGAAAGGATTTTTAATAATAACAGATAAGGAAATAGATAATCAAGAAATTTTAAAAAATTCTGTAGTGTATAGACCACCAACACTTGTAGTCGGAGTGGGATTACATGGAGACACTACAAAAGAAACTATTATAGAAGGTTTGAATGAATGTTTAAAAAAATACAAATTGAGTGCAAAATCAATTGCAAAGCTTGTATCAATAAAAAAACCACAAGACGTACAAGGTCTAATTGATTTAGGAAATGAATTTAATGTGCCAGTAGAATATTTTAAAAAAGAAGAATTAGCACAAATTGAAATCCCTAATCCATCTGAGATGGTTCAGGCATTTGAGGGGACTCCAAGTGTTTCAGAAGCTGCTGCTATGAAAAGTTCTGGTGGTCAGTTAGTAGTTGAAAAACAAAAATTTCCTCCAAATTTGACAATTGCTATAGCGAGGATTCCAAATTGAAGCGAGGAGTGTTACTTATCGATAGAGGGAGTCGTGAAGTTGAGGCTAAAGAGGAACTTGATTTAATTTGCAAAAAAGTAAAGGAAAAAGGCGATTACGTTTTTTCGGATTATTGTTTTTTAGAGGTACTACCGCCATTTATTGAAGAAGGAGTAAAAAAATGCCTGAAACATGAAATTGAATCACTAACAATAGTTCCTTACTTTTTGTATCCAGGAAAAAAGGTTAAAGCAGCAGTAAATGATGCAATAAAATTTCAATCAGAGACTGATGTGAAAATTGTAGTTTCAAAACCAATGTCTATGCATAAAACAATGTCAGAACTAGTAGAAAATAGAGTCAAATCAGCACTTGAGAAAAATAATGTTTTACTTTCTAACGATAAAGTAGATGTATTAATTATTGGGCATGGAAGTAAAGATCCCAATGCACAACTTTCTATCCAGTATGTAGTTGATAGTTTAGCTAATACCTATCGAAATATCAGTCATTGTTTTTTAGAAATTGAAGAACCTAACATTCAACAAGGAATAGATAAATGTAAAAAAAATAATCCTGAGGTTTTGGTTGTTGTTTTTTATTTTTTACATAAAGGTGCACATGTTAAAAGAGATATTTATGAGGATCTTAATCCAGCAGTAGAAAAATCAGATCTAAAAAAAGTATTGATAACAGAACATATTGGAACTGATGAAAAGATGGTTGATTTAATATTAGAAAGAGCAAGAGAGGTTGAACATGCGAACTGAAAAAGGACAATCAATAGAAGATCAAAGCATGCAGATTATAGAAAAAGAAATTGGTTCACATGATTATTCTGAACAAGAGTGGCCAATAGTTAGACGAATTATTCATGCTACTGCAGATTTTGATTTTGCCAAAGACAGCAAAATAATTTTTCATAAAGATGCAATAAAAAACGGAATAAATGCACTAAAAAATGGATGTAATATTATTGTAGATGTCAATGGAGTAATTGGTGGTTTAAACAAACAAAACTTGAAAGATTTTGGCAATAATGCAATATGTAATATTTCTAATCCATTAATTGTAGAGGAAGCAAAAAAATACAACAAAACTCGTGCACAAACTTCCATGAGAATGGTAGCTTCAGAGATGAATGGGGGGATTGTTGTAATTGGTAATGCTCCTACTGCACTCTTAGAGGTAATTCAGATGATTCAGGAAGGAATTACGACTCCAGCTCTAGTGATTGGAATACCTGTAGGTTTTGTATCATCTCCTGAATCAAAGGAAGCACTTTTGGCATTAGATGTTCCATGTATCACAAATAAGGGACGAAAAGGAGGTAGTCCTTGTGCATCCTCTATTGTTAATGCACTTTTCAAATTATTAAGAGAAAATTCAACTTCTTGAAAATTTTACACTATTTGAAACAAATAGTTTAGCATAATTTGAACTATCAAAGTAAAGATGACCATAAGATGCAAGTGTATTATAGATTATGAAACCATCTTTACCGTTTTTGATTCCTTTACCAATTTCTAAATCATAGGCAAAGTTAGAATCTTTAGGTAATGAAGTAATTTCAGAGAAATGAAATTCATGTCCACGAAGATTCGAAGATCCTCTAGAAATTACACATTGTTTACACATAGTTCCTTTAGTATAATTTAGAGTCATTTTTTTTGTCATTTTCGTTTCAGCGTTAATTAATCCAACCATAGGATATTTTTTTGTACCATCATGTATTGATTCAGTAAGATACATCAAACCACCACACTCTGCATATATTGGCATATTGTTTTCAGCAAATTCTTTAATTGATTTACACATCTTTTTGTTTTTTGCTAAGGAATTACCAAGTATTTCTGGAAATCCTCCACCAATGTATAATCCATCACAAGAAGGAACTTTAGAATTAGATATAGGACTAAAAAATTTTAATTTTGCACCTTCTCGTCTTAATGCATCTAAATTATCTTTATAGTAAAAATTAAACGAGTTGTCTAATGCAATTGAAATTGTAGTTTTTGGTTTTTGTTTTGGTTTTTCATTAATTTTTTGCAGATCAGAAACATTTTTGGCAATTTTAATAATTTTATCAATAGAGAGAGAATCTGATATTTCCTTTGCAATCTTTTCAATTTTAGTTTTTAATTTTTTTTGTTCTACTACAGGAATCAAGCCTAAATGTCTAGAATCAAGAAGAGTAGAGCTTTTAGGAATCGAACCTAAAATAGGAATTTTCAGAGGTTCTAAGGCTTTTTTACATAACTCTTCGTGTTTTTTGCTTCCAATTTTGTTTAGTATCAATCCCACAATTCTAGAATTTTTATGAAATTTTGTAAATCCTAGAGCAGTTGCTGCAATAGAGCGAGCGGTCTTACTTGCATCTAACACTAGAATTGTTGGCGATTTTAAAAGAGTGGCTACATGATGTGTACTAGAATAGTTTGAATCTCCTGAAAACCCATCGTAATAACCCATAACTCCTTCAATAATTGAAAGATTAGATTTAGAATTTCTAACAAAACTTTTGATAAGTTCTTTTTTTCCCATTAGCCAAGCATCTAAATTTATTGTGCCATTTTTTGCAATTGATGAAAGATATGTGGGATCAATATAATCAGGTCCCACTTTGAAAGGTTGAACTGAATATCCACGTTTTTTAATTCCATAAATTATTGCTGATGTGATTGAGGTTTTACCAACCCCACTAGTAGTTCCAGCGAGAATTAATCTAGGAATTTTCAATTTTTTCATTAAACCAGATTTTTATTTAAATGGATGCTGACTAGAAACAAATCATGGGCAAAGATGGACTTGTAATAGTTTACACAGGTAATGGAAAAGGAAAAACAACCGCTGCATTAGGGATGGCCCTTCGAGCAGTGGGATATAATCATAAAATTTGCATGATTCAGTTTATCAAGGGTTCATGGCCTTACGGCGAAATGGAATCAGTAAAACGGCTAGAGCCAGAATTAGAATTAGTTATTGTAGGAAAGGGTTTTGTCGGCATTATTGATGATAAAAGCCCAAGAGAAGATCATGAAAAAATTGCAAAAGAAGCAATCGAAATAAGTAGAAAAAAAATCCAATCAGGAAATTACAATATAGTTATTCTAGATGAAGTAAATTATGCAATTAATCTTGGATTAATAGATATCAATGATGTTTTGAATTTAATTAAATCTAAACCAGAAAATCTAAACCTTGTATTAACTGGAAATCATGCAAAAAAAGAGATTATTGATTTAGCTGATTTAGTAACTGAAATGAAGGAGATAAAACATCCCTTCAAATCAGGAATAAAAGCAAAAAAAGGTATTGATTTCTAACCAGCAACAATAAATTACACACTTTGAAATTCGATTTAATGACCACTGAAACACAAGAGTTACCAGAAATAGGAGAAATTGTTATAGCTACTATTACTAAAGTTTCAGATCATGGGGCATATGTTAGTCTTGATGAATATAAAAATGTCCAGGGATTTTTACATATTTCAGAAATTGCTCCTGGATGGGTAAGAAACGTAGGGAGATATGTAAAAGAGGGTGAAAAGAAGGTATTACTTGTAAAAAAAGTAAGATCTGATAGAAATGAAATAGATCTTTCACTAAAACAAATTTCTAAAGACCAAAAAAAGAAAAAACTATTAGAAGTAAAAAGATATGAAAAAGGAAAAACTATTATTCAAAGTGTAAAAGAAACAGGAAAGATTTCTGATAAAGATATTGAATCATTAGAAGAAAGTATTTTTTCAAAATATGATTCAATTTATGAAGCATTTTTAGATGTTGCTAGGAAGGGAATAGATGTTTTAAGCGACTTAAAACTCCCAAAAAAAACTATTGCAACAATAGAAGAAGTTAGTTCAAAGATCAGAATACCTTCAGTAGAGATTCGTGGAATATTAGAGATAACTAATACCAAACCGGATGGTGTAGAAGTAATTAAAAAAATTCTTGGAAATGCCACAAAAAAAGATGATAATTCAAAAGTTGATATAACTTATGTTGGAGCACCAAAGTATAGAATTTCTGTATCTTCAGGAGATTTTAAATCTGCAGAAAAAACTCTGAAACCAATTATTTCAGATATACAGTCGTCAATTGAGAAACAAAAAGGTACATTTAACTTCATTAGAGAAGACTCGAAGAAAACGAGGGAATAATAATGCATTTCCAATTGCGAAAATGTGTATCATGTAATCATTATACTCTAAAAGATAATTGTCCAAGATGTAATGAAAAAACTAAAACAGCACATCCTGCAAAATTTTCTCCGGATGATAAATATATGAAATATCGTCTTGCAGAAAAATATGAATAATTCATATAAATATTAAAAAATATTAACTAATGATAGTAATTTTTTCTATAACTGTTTTTTCAGGATCTATTGGTTGATCCTGAGAATTTGTTTCTAAAGCAGCGATCTTGTTAACTACATCTTGGCCAGAAATTACCTCTCCAAATACAGTGTATTTACTGTCTAGCCAAGGGGCATTCCCTAATACAATAAAAAATTGAGAACCTGCACTATTGATGTCAGTTCCACGAGCCATTGAAACTATGTATTTTTCATGTTTAATGTCACTAAGTTCTGCATCAATAGAATATCCTGGTCCTCCTTGTCCCCAAGTATCACGACTTCCTGAGACAGTGTTAGGATCTCCTCCTTGGATAACGAAATCAGGAACTATTCTATGGAAAATTGTTCCATCATAAAATCCAGAATTAGCCAAATTTTTGAAATTTTCTACAGTTTTTGGTGCAATATTTTCTTTAAACTCTATTGTGATATCTCCAAAGCTTGTTGTAATTACAGCGGTTTCACCACTTTGAACTGTTTCGGAAACTTCAGGTTGAGTTTGATTAGGCACATAATCTTTGTTTACTTCATAAATGAATACTCCACTAATTGGCCCACTATCTTCTCTATCAAAACTTGGAGAACTATACATTAGTCTTAGTGGTCCATCACCATTTGATGGGAATTTAATGTCTTTTTGATAAAGTGGAGAAAATCCCGGTTGGTATGTTTCTGATTGTAAATTAGCATCAAAATTTGCATAGGTAACAAGATCATAAGGAAACATTTGTCCAAGAAGCGTGTTATCCCAGAAATAATCTGTACCGCTAAGTCCGTCTGATTCAACATATCTAGATACGGGTTCACCAGCAATTCTCATAAACCACTGCTTTTTACTTTCATCTCCACCTCCTTGCAGAAGATAAAAAACAGGATCGATACCTTCGTTGGTAATTCTAACTGAAGCTACATAAACAAGTACATAATCAGCATCTAATTCTTGTAATAGTTCCCATCCTCTATCAGGAGAACTAAGGAACATAAGAGCAATTTTTTGTATTTGTTTTGTGCTTAAAGTTGCATTATCAGCCAAAGAGATTCTTTCACCAATTGTAGTAATCCAATATCCATAGTCCCACCACGATGCAACTACAGAATCTTCAGGAGTGTTATTCTTTAACCACTCCATTGCAGCAGGCCAATCATCTGTTGCTATATTGAAATTGGTTCCTCCATTTAGTAAAGTAGGAGGAGCTTTTATTCCATTAATCCAACTAGCAGCTCCAGGTAAAAATGATGGGACTAAAAGTAAAGCTATGATTACAACAACAAAGGAAATTTTTGTAATCGAACTGGGAGTACTTGTAATTTTTTTTCTATCAAGTTTTTTTGTTTTAAGAATTTCAGCTGAAAGTATTGATAGTCCTATTGATGATAAAATAATTATAGAAATTGAAGCAAAAACTTCTAATCTTACAAATGCAGAACTGATGTAGACACCTATAAGACCAATAATAAGTGCAAAAGCTGTCATATCATTTTTAATATAAACAAAAGAATGAGAAGATTGGGACTTTTGTCTAAAAATTAACCAAATTCCAATTCCTGCAAAAACCATTAA
This sequence comes from Nitrosopumilaceae archaeon, assembly GCA_041570395.1. GTDB lineage: Archaea > Thermoproteota > Nitrososphaeria > Nitrososphaerales > Nitrosopumilaceae > CSP1-1. Next base: position 3,536 of record JBFFWG010000007.1, on the reverse strand, counting down.
AATTGACAGAAACCAAAATGATTGCTGTATAGTAGTAGTTGCGTGTTCGGCAACAGAGTCTACCAGTGGATCTTGTGTAGTAAGAAATGGATTGATTGCATTAAGATAACGAAAACTTGGAAGAGGAAGGAATTGTGAAGAGGCATTTATTATAAGAACTGATAATCCTGCAATTATTGTTCCACCCAATAAACCAAATGAATTACGTAATCTATTTTCTTTCTTGCTTATTTTTTGAATAAAAGTACAAACAACAAGAAAAGCAGTTGATCCAATTAATACAAAACCTTCAATTCCAAAGAGGAAATCGGTTCCAGGTCTTTCAAATGATATTGAAGTAAGAATTAATGAGAAAACAAAAACAGGAACTGCCCATAAAATGAATTTACGATCAGTACGGAAGAATGGCAAAGTTAAGAAAAATAATGCTAACGGTAGAATAAAGAATTGAATTCCCCCCCATGAAGAAAGACCAAAACCTAGAATTATTCCACCACCAACTAACTTTGTAAAAGCAATTTTATGATTATTTGATTTAATTCCGCTAAGAAATAAGTAAACTCCTAGTAATCCATAGAAAAGTCCTAATGGTTCGGATTTGAACCACCCTACCATTCCTCGAATTAAAATTGGCACAGATAATGAAAAAAAGAGTGCAGCAAAAAGACCTGCAGTTGTTCCTGCAATAACTCTCACTAAAGCAAAAATAACAATAGTGGTTAATGATCCAATTACAACTGGAAACATGATTGTGAAACTGTATAGATCAGTGCCACCACTAAAAATTTGATAAAAACTTGAAGCTGTAATATGTAACATTACTTGGGAAGTCGCAGATATGTTTCTTCCATTTGGGTGCCAACTTCGATCATCATGCCAGTCAAAATATTCTATAACTCCATTATCAACTATGAATTGAGTTGCTCTATAATTAAAAAATGGATCAAATTCATTTAATTCAAAACCATAATCTAGTGCTTGTGATCTTATCATGAAAGATATTGTAAATGCCATGGCCAATATTCCAATAACTAAAAGGTGTTGTAAACGAAATTCAAAATTTCCTATAGTAAATAATTGTTGATTTGAAATCAATAGAATGTTTCAAATCGTATTGCTTATTACTGTTTTGTAAAAAATGTATTAATGGATTTGGATGAAATTGTTTTAATTAGATTTTTTAGAATAAAAATTGTGTTTCATTTAGATTGCTAACTATAAAATTTAGGGAGCAAAAGTTCCTTTAAGAGACGTTTGAGATATGATTTGATCACTCATTTCTTTCTCTAATTCAGCTTTGGTTGCACCTTTTTTCAAGTCTAATTTTGTTTTAAGTGCATATAGTTTGAAAACATAAGTATGTCTTTTATCAGGAGGTGCAGGTCCTCCATATCCAATTTCTCCAAAGTCAGTTTTGCCTTCAATTGACCCAGAGGGTGATGAACCTTCAGAAATATCTGTAGTACTAGGATCAATATTCCACATTATCCAATGAACCCAAACCTTTCCAACAGCACCCATTGCATCTGGATCATCCATTACAAGTGCAAGTGATTTTGAGTCAGATGGTACGCTTCCAATCTTTAATGGTGGACTTAGATTATCAAATTTATATCCATATTTTTTTGGAATTTCTTCTCCCGAAGTAAAAGCTGGACTTTCAAGTGTTATTTTTACCATTGACTTACTATATTTTTTGTTTAAGTTAAATTTTACTAGGATTCTAGAATAATTCGATCATTTGAAAATGAAATAATAGACCCTCTATTTTTCTTAATTATTTTTTTTAGATCCTTATCCATTGTACCAATTATTCCTCCATGTTGTTTAACATGTTCAATTAATTCTTTATCAGCAAATTTTCCTGAAATTGAAATTTTTTTTAATTTTTGTGAATAATCTATCGCAGCTATAATATCATGTTTTTTTTTCTCATTTTTTAATAAATTCTGAAGCTCATTTACAACTACATCTGGAAGAACAAATTGTAATGAACCTATTTCAGTTTCAAGAGTAGAGATATTTTTAATCCTTCTAGTAGCAAGGTGAATTAAAAAACTAGTATCACAGATAACTTCAACCAACTACACCTGCTCCAATTAATCGCCATCTTTCAGCAATACGTCTACTTATTGCAATATTACTTCCTTCAAAAACACATACTGGTCTTTTAAATTCAATTTCAATATTATTTGATTTTACTTTTATGACTTTTGAAAGAATGGGTGCGGTACCAATATTTACTCTAAGAGATTCTCCTACATGTATAGGAATTACTTTTGTTTCATCAGTAGTTCCTACAGCGGAATCAAACAAATTAACTTCTACATTTGTTGTTAGAGAGTTTTCAGGAAGAGTATCTGGTTTTCCTATAACTGAGCCAATAAAAGAGTCACTTCTAGTAAGAGATGGATCAAGTTTTGTACCTATTGCAACGAGTCCTCCTGGTTTAACAATTTCAACTATTCCTGCTCCTGTTCCAAGAGATGCAATTTCAGTCCGGATAGGTTCGTATGTCTTTTTTTTCTCATTCATTATACCTGGTTTAATCTCTATTTCATCACCCACTTTGAAGATACCTTGGGTTAGACTACCCCCAATAACGCCGCCTTTGATATCTTTTATTTGAGATCCGGGTTTGTTTACATCAAATGAACGTAAGACATGCATAACACCGTTTTTACCCTCTTCTCTTTTTGGAGTTTCAATTGTATCTTCAATTGCACCAATTAATGCATCAATATTCAAACCAGATTGAGCAGAAACAGGAATTATAGGTGAATTTGCAGCTTTGGTACCTTTAACAAACTTTGTAATATCTTTATAATTTGATAGGGCTTCCTTGTATGATATTAAATCCACTTTATTTTGTACTACAACGATTTGTTTAATCCCTAAAGTTTCTAGTGCAAGCAAGTGTTCTCTTGTTTGTGGTTTTGGTACTTGTTCATTAGCAGCTACTACCAAAATTGCTCCATCCATTAGAGCTGAACCTGACAACATATTTGCCATCAAACTTTCATGCCCTGGGCTATCCACAAAGCTTACAACTCTGGATAGTTCACTTTCTTTTTTACAGTTAGGACATTTAGGAGTAGTTGAATAGCCTAAAGGTGATTCACAGTTCTTACATTTGTAAAATGCTGCATCAGAATATCCAACTCGTATTGTGATGCCCCGTTTTAGTTCTTGACTATGTACGCTTGTCCATACTCCAGTGAGCGCTTGAATTAAAGATGTTTTTCCATGATCTACATGACCAGCTGTTCCAATATTTACACACGGTTGGTACCCATATTTTTTAACATACCATTCAGGAAGTGTATCACGCCAATGCATTGTTGAAAATGTAAAATAGTATTATGTTAATCTATGCCTTTTTTGGTGCATCTTTTACTTCTTTCTTAGCTGAATCATCCTTTTTTGGTGCATCTTTTACTTCTTTCTTAGCTGAATCATCCTTTTTTGGTGCATCTTTTACTTCTTTCTTAGCTGAATCATCCTTTTTTGGTGCATCTTTTACTTCTTTCTTAGCT
>JBFFWG010000006.1:0-74436 GCA_041570395.1 Nitrosopumilaceae archaeon | reverse complement strand
TTTCATCCATAATTTATTACGAGATCTACTCCAAAACCAAGAGTTTCCAGTTTTTTGTGTAAGTTCTAAAGATTCTTTATTTGTATAAGCAAGTGTTAGGACATCTTTAGTGTTAATATCTTGAACTATAACTGGAACTAAACCATTTCCTTTTTCAAAATCAATATTATCAATTACTTTTTCCATCTTAATTATAACTCCATTTGTATATTTATAACCTTACAGCAATACCTCTTTCTTTAAGAAATTCTTTAACTCTATTTACAGAAGAAGTTTCATAGTGAAATATGGAAGCAGCCAAAGCTGCATCAACATTTGATTTTTTAAAAATTTCTGACATATGTTCTGGTTCTCCACATCCTCCTGATGCAATTACTGGAATTGGTACAGAAGATACAATTTCTTTTGTAAGAATAATATCATAACCATCCTTTGTTCCATCTTTATCAATACTAGTTAGCATAATTTCTCCTGCTCCAAGACTTTCTACCTCTTTTGCCCATTCTATTGCATCCAATCCAGTTTCTTTTTTTCCTCCATAGATAAAAACTTCAAACCAAAACTTTTTGTTTCCTTCAGAAAAAATGTTTTTTCCATTCTCAATATTATAATTTCTTTTAGCATCAATCGCAATAACTATACATTGTTTACCAAAAAGTTCCATTAGCTCTGTAATTACTTCAGGATTTTTTACTGCACCAGTATTGATTGCAACTTTATCTGCTCCATTAAGTAAAATATCTCTTGCATTCTGAAGTGTTTTAACACCACCACCAACAGTAAATGGAATATTAATTACAGATGCAATTTTAGAAACTAGTGTCTTAATAGTTTCACGCTGTTCTTGTGAAGCTGTAATGTCTAGAAAAATTAGTTCGTCAGCTCCTTCCTTACTATATTTTTCTGCTAATTGTACTGGATCTCCTGCATCTTTAATTGATACAAAACGTAATCCCTTGACTACTCTACCATTTGCAACATCGAGACATGGTATTACTCTTTTGGTAAGTGTCAATTTATTTTTCTTGTCTCCTCTATTGTAATTAGATTTTCATATAGAGCTTTTCCAAGAATTACTCCAAAAGCATTTTTTTCTTTTACGTTTATGACATCATCTATTTTTGAAATTCCTCCACTAGAAATAATATTTACATTACTAATTTCACATGCTTTTTCTAAAAATTCCAAGTCAGGTCCTTGCAATGTACCATCCTTACTAACATTTGTTAACAAAAATTCAGAAAATCCCATTTCAACAAATTCTTTGATACTGTCAATCAAGTTTCTTCCTGTAGATTTTTGCCATCCATGTACTACTATGTCTCCATTTACGTGATCAACTGAGATTACTATTTTCTCTTTCCCAAATTTTTCAAGTAATTTTTGTAAAAGTTCTTTGTTTTCAAATGCTAGAGTACCTATAACAACTCTAGAAGCATAGGTTAACACCTGAGAAATAATTGATTCATCACGTAATCCTCCTGCAACTTGTACAGGAACAGATAGCTGTTCAACTATTTTTTTTATAATTTCAATATTAGTTCCTCTGCCCAAGGTTGCATCAAGATCCACCAAGTGAATCATGTCTGCTCCTGCTTTTTCCCATTTTTTTGCAATTTCTAGAGGGTTTTCACTATAGACAGTTTTTTCTTCTGGATTTCCCTTGTAAAGTCTCACTACTTTACCTTCCATAAGATCAATTGCTGGAATGATTTTCATTTTTTACACTCTCTTAAGAAATTCTTTATCATTACTGACCCAATTTCTCCAGATTTTTCTGGGTGAAATTGTGTGCCAAAAAAATTCTTGTATTCTACAACTGCGGGAACCTTAATGCCATAATCAGAATCAGCAACCACTGTTTCAGCATTTTTTGGTTTTACATGGTATGAATGAACAAAATATACCCATGTGCCATCTCCAATACCTTCAAGAATCTTACTAGGTTTCTTAATTTGAATGTCATTCCATCCCATATGTGGAATTTTCATATTGTTTGGAAGTAAAACCACTTCACCATCAATTACTCCCAATCCACGTTCTTTTCCTTCCTCACTTTTTTCAAAAAACATTTCCATTCCAAGACAAATCCCTAAAACAGGTACGTCATTTCCTACAAAATCAACAAAGTCAGTTTTTGAATAATCCCTAATGCTTTTGATAGCAGGATCAAAATTTCCTACACCTGGTAGTAACAGGCCAGAGTAAGAATTTACATTATCAAAGCTAGTAATTACATCTACTTGCGCATCATTTTTTTCAAGTGAGTTTTTTAAACTAAAGATATTCCCTGCGCCATAATCAAAGATAGCCACCTTTACCATTACATAGCGCCTTTTGTACTTGGAATTCCTTTTTGTTTTTTGTCATTTGAAGAAGCTATTCTAAATGCAACTGCTAATGATTTTAACGCAGCCTCAATTTTATGGTGATCATTTTCTCCATACTTTACAGTCAAGTGAATACAGCTATTCAGATTCTGTATTAATGATTGTACAAAGTGTTCAATGTCTTCTTTTGACATGTCTTCAACTTTTGTTCTTTTCAAAGATAGAGATATCTTTGAGTAAGGTCGCTTTACAAGATCTATAGATGCCTCTGCTAATGACTCATCCATTGGAACTGATGCATAACTAAATCGTACAATTCCAGATCGGTTTCCAAGTGCTTTATCTACAGCAGAACCAATTGTAATTGCAGTATCTTCAATTAAGTGGTGCTCAATTTTGTCTATAGATTTTGCTTTAACCTGTAAATCTAGCATTGCGTGTTTACCAAAGGCAGTTATCAAGTGATCAAGAAAGCTAATCCCAGTTGATACAGAAATTTTTCCTTGTCCATCAAGATTAACATTAACTGTAACGTCAGTTTCCTTTGTAGTTCTTTTAATTTTGCTTGTTCTTGGTTTCATCAAAATCCCTGCGTGTAAAATACTCCTAAACTAGATTTAATACCTTCGGAAGAAGTTCAATAGAGTTTACAATCAATGTTGCCTTTTGTTCTTCAAATAGTTTCTTTTTGTCATTAGGAAATTTACTAGTACCTATAATACCGCAGAAAGTCGTTTTATTTCCCATCTCAGTTGATTTTCTTGCCATAATAAAATCCTCCATAGAGTCACCAACAAAAAGACAATGCGAAGCATTGATTCCTTTGAATGCTCTAATGAGTGATTCCGGATTTGGTTTTGCTAATTCACGTGATTCATCCTCAAGAAAAACAGAATTTTCTACATTAAACTCATCTAATAGTTCTTTTAGAGAATAACGAATTGATTCCATTCCTCTTCCTGAAACAATTGCAACTTTGTTACCAAATTTCTTTTTTAGTTTATCAAGTAATTCTTTTTTTACTAATACAATATCATTATCAATTAATCCATCACCTGTAAAAGTTGAATTATTATTAAATAATTTCTTGTACAGTTCTGGTCCGTAAAATATTTGATCAAATATCGTATACAGTGGATTATCTTGATGACGTCCTGGATAATCTAATTTTTTCTTAAGTTCAGATAAATCTACATTCAAACTATCTAGATATTTTTCTACTGATTTAATTCCGGATTGATCTGCATTTTCAATTACTTCAAAAATGAAGTGGGTTCCATTTTTATTAAGAGCATTAGCTGCTGCCAATGAAATTATTGCAGCATAAGTAAGATCTACTTCGTCGTTAAATCCCCCAGTGGCTTTAAAACCATCAATAATTTTTGAAGTTACGGGATCAAGTTTTTGAAGATTTGCAATTTCTTTTAGGACGTAGTTAGTTGTTCGTTGAATTGCAAGATCATAAGAATTTGAAATATCAATTAATACCCCATCACAATCAAAAATGATGCTATCTATTTCTTTTAATTCATCTAAAAAAGAATTTTGGGAATATATTCCCTCTTCAATTTTTTGGAGTGTCATTGCAATAGATCTCGTATAGCAAGTAAGAATTTAGAATTCATGTCTTTAGTACCAATTGTGACTCTCAAACAACCTTTGTGCCTTCCAATCTGTCCTAATTTTCTAATCGATATCCCTTGTTCAACAAGAGCAGTGTAGATTCTCCTATCTGCACCTTTGGCATCAAATAAAACAAAATTTGCTTTTGAATTAAATACTTCAAAAGCACCTGTTTTGTTTAGGTTTTCAATAATTCGTTTTCTTTCTTTTTTAATTAAAGATGCAGATTCAGACATTAATTTTGATTTTTGTAATGCAAGAATTCCTGCTTCTATAGCAATTGTGTTTAAAGGATATGGATATTGAATAACGCGAGTAAAAACATCAATTAATGCTTTGTTTGCAACAAAATAACCTAGTCGTAATCCTGCAAGTCCAAATTCTTTTGAAAATGTTCTAACTACAATCAGATTGCTTTGTGTTTTTACCAGATTTAGAACAGAGTAATCGCCAAATTCTACGTATGCTTCATCAATTATTACTGGTCCATTAAAATTTTTGATGAGCTTTTCCAAATCTTTTTTAGAAAATTGAAAACCTGTAGGATTATTTGGTGAATCAAGATATATCAAGTCTGCATTTTTAGATTTTTGTACAAACTTTTCAAAATCAAGTGTCATATCCTTAGAAAAAGGAATTTTTATTGTCGGAATAGAGTATAGTTTACAGCGTTCTTCAAAAAATCCAAAAGTTGGATCTGAAGTAAGTATGCGGGTTTTTTTGTTACAAAAGTTTGAGAGCAACAAGTCTAGTATTTGATCAGAACCATTACCAACTCCAATCATAGAAGGTGAGATTTTTAGATATTTTGATAATGCAGTAACTAATTTTTCTAGTCTGCCTAATGGATACTCTCTTACATCAGAGATTTTTTTTGCGCCATCAATGAGTTCTTTTTGAAATTGCTTGGGAATTACAAAGTTCTCATTTGAATCAAGTTTTAGAGTATCGGGTTGTTTTTCTGGCTTCTGATACCCTTGTAATTTTGATATCTCCATTAGTTTTTTTTCAAACCAATTCATTTTAAACGACTCCTTACTGCCTCATAGTGATTCGGTAGTCCTTCTGAATTACAAAGCTCGTTCATATATTTTGAAATTTTACGTAGTGCAGATTTAGATGACTCTACTTGTGTACCTAGTTTCATAAAATCTACTACTGACAATGATCCTCTTACTTTACCAAATCCATTTGTTGGGAGTATGTGATTTGATCCAAGCATATAATCACTAGCAGATGACGGAGTATTTTCTCCAATTAGAACCAAGCCAGCTGATGTAATTTTAGATGCAATATCTTTTGATTTTTTAGAAATTATCTCAAGGTGTTCGGGGGCGAGCTTATTTGCCAATGTGATCATATCCTTTTCAGTTTTACAAATTCCAACAAAACCATTATTATCCAAACTCTTTTGTACAATTTCTTTTCTTTTTATATTTTTGATTTTTTGTTTAATTGATAATATGATATCCTGTGCAGATTTTTTAGATGTTGTTAGTACAAAACAGAAAGTATCTTTGCTGTGTTCAGCTTGAGAGATGAGATCAGCTGCTACTAAATCAGGTTTTGCCGTAGAGTCTACAATAATACCAAGCTCAGTTGGTCCTGCAATCATATCAATAGAAGTATTTTCACTTACAAGATATTTTGCAATACTAACAAATGAACTTCCAGGACCAACAATTTTGTCAACTTTTGAAATTGATTTTGTACCAAAAGAAAGCGCAGCTATTGCCTGAGCTCCTCCGATTTTATAAATTTCATCAACCCCACAAAGATCTGCTGCAACAAGGGTAAGAGGATCAATTGAACCTTGCTTGTTTGTTGGTGAAGTTACAACAATTCTTTTTACACCTGCAACTTTTGCGGGAATAACTGACATTACTAATGAGCTAGGATATCTTGCAGAACCACCAGGAATATAACATCCAACACTAGAAATTGGAGTAAAGAATTTCTTAATTTTTACTCCATCAGTAGTAATTTCAAAAGTTACTAATCTTTTTTTAATTGTAAATTCAGTTTTTGATAGTTTTTTTTGGGCAATTTTTAATGCATTTATCTGGACTTTTGATACTTTAGAGTAGGCACTCCGAATTTCACCTTTAGATACCTTCAATGAACCTTTTTTGTATCCAGAAAATCTCTTTTCATATTTTTTGACTGCAGAATCTCCATTTTTTTTAACATCTAGGATAATTGATTCGATTTTTTTCTTGTTTGCTTTGGAGGGAGTTGGAACTATTGCATCTACGAACTTATCTATGTCGCGTACCGTTATGATTTTCATCATTTTTCCTCATCACGCTTTATCTCCTCTAGTTCTAATATTTGTCTAGTTTCGTGAACTACTAATCCTTGAGCAATTTTTCTTAATTTTGGTACTAGTTTGTGAAATTCAGATTTTTCGATTACAGTATTCACTCCGAACCATCCTTTTTCACTAAGCGGACTAACTGTTGGTCTTTTTAGGGATGTAACTTCCTTTAGTAATTTTTTGAGATTTTTCTCCTCCACATTTAGATAAATGTGCAGATATTTTCTGCCATGTACAGCACCTCTCATCAAAGTAACAATGTCAAAAATTTTTTCGCGTTTTGATTTATCCTTAATCGAATTTTTATTTGCTACTAAATATGCGTTAGATTCTAAGACTTTATCCACGATTTTTAGCTGGTTTTGTTTCAGAGTGGTTCCAGTTTCAGTTACATCCATTATTGCATCTACATCATCAGGAGGTTTAGCTTCTGTGGCGCCAAATGACAAGTGGATTTGTAACTTCTTGTTTGTTCCTAGTCTTACCCATGGCGTTATTATTTGAGGATCTTTAGAACCATAAAATTTCTTATAAGATTTTAATTGTTTAATGTATTTTGATGCCGTTGTAAGATATTCAGAAGAAATTCGAAGTGTTTTTTTCTTCTTAGCATAGTCTGCAATCATTGCATCTAAATTTTTGAATTTGTACTTATCTGGAATAGCAATTACAAGTTTTATTTTTCCATATTCTAAATCTAAAATTGATTCAACGTTTGCTTTTGTCTCTCCAATCCAATCTTGTCCAGTAATTCCTACATCATACAGTCCTTCTGAAACTAAATTTGGAATTTCTTGTGGTCGAAGCATCTTTACAGTAATTTGCGGATCATCTAGGTAAACTCGATACGTTCGACTTTTACGATTAACCTTTGTCCAAGATTTTTCTAGGATCTTAAAGGTAGCTTCTTCAAGACTTCCTTTTGGAATGGCAAATTTTACTTTAGACATTTCTAACACTGTAGCAGTTTGAGTATATAATTTGGTGTTTAAATTTACTCGAGTAATTCCTTTGCTCTATTAAGTGAGATATTTTTTTCCTCAAGCATCTTTTGAACAATTTTATCTGTTTGTTCAGGCGTGGCTCCTGCCGCACTGGCGAGATTTTTTGCATGAAGCTTCATGTGGCCTTTCTGAATTCCATCTGTTGCAAGAGCTCTCATAGCGCTAAAGTTTTGAGCTAATCCTACAGATGCTATGACACAAGAAAGCTCTTGAGCAGACTTTACACCCAGAATCTTTGAGCAAATTTTTGCCATAGGATGTACATTAATTATTCCTCCTACTATTCCAACTGACAAAGGAAATTCAATTTTTCCTAAGAGATTTCCTTGTGAATCTTTTGACCAATGTGTAATGGAACCATATCGTCCTTTTTTTACTGCATATGCATTTGCTGCAGCTTCAATTGCTCTACTATCTTGTCCTGTAGAATTTGCAACAGCTATAACTCCATTCATTGTACCCTTATTGTGAGTAACTGCACGATATTCATCATTTGCTGCAAATTGATATGCCAGTATAATATCATCAACAACTTGCTCACCTCCTACCTTTTCTTTATCAAAGATTGCAGTAGCGCTAACCATTCTTTTAGTAGAATAGTTAGATAATATTCTTAGAACTACTCTTCCTCCTGTAAGTTTTTCAATTAATGGTGCAACGGCTTCACACATTGTATTAGTAACATTAGCACCCATTGCGTCCCCTACGTCAATAATTAGCTCAACAATTAACATTGGGCCAGAATCAGTAGAAATTTCTTTGAAAAGAATTTCTTTTGCACCCTTATTCATCTTAGACAAGGTTTGACTTTTTGAATTTGCAAGTTCAAGAATTTCTTTAGACGATTCAGTTAGTTTTGTGATAGATGATTTGATATCTGCATCTACAACTTGAATTTGGCCAATGCTAATTGATTCATCTGCCTTAGCGGTAAATCCACCATGGATTTTTGCAATTTTTGCAGCATTGGATGCTGCTGCAATAACTGATGGTTCTTCAATAACCATTGGAATAAGATAATCTTTTTGATTTATCTTAAAATTAGTGGCAATACCAAGAGGTAATGAAAAAATGCCGATTGCGTTTTCTATCATATTGTTTGCTTTATCAAATGAAATTCCTCCTCCTGAATTTTCTAAAAGTTTTATATCATCATCAGTTAAACTAGAAAAATTTTTTATTATTTCGAGTTTTTCTTTTAGATCTTTTTCAAAAAACTTTGGAATTGAAGAATTAGTCATCTTACCTCAGTATCCTTACTAATTTATCATCAGAACTATCCGGAAATGCTTTTCCATCAGTATTTGAAGTAATTATGTACAAGTAGCCATCAGGGCCTTGAGCAATATCTCTAATTCTGCCCAATCCACTTAAGATGCTTTTTTGATATTCTAGATCTTCACCACTGAATTTTAGCCTATCAAGATTCTCAGGTTTCATAGATGCCATAATCATATCACTCTGTATTTCTAATCTATCTCCAGAATAAAATAGAATGCCTCCTGGCTCTATTGCTGGATCATAACAAATTATGGAATCAACAAACTTTTCATCGCCAGAACATTGCTGATCAGGCCAACCATAGTTTTTACCAGCCATTACCAAATTGATTTCATCATTTTTTGTTGGACCAGTTTCTGTAACATAAAGAGTTCCATATGCGTCCCATGCCATTCCACGGGGATTACTATGTCCATATGAAAAAACTGCTGAATTTGAAAAAGGATTGTCATTTGGAATAGAACCGTCATCGTTTAATCTTAAGATTTTTCCTGCAAGTGATTCTAAATCCTGAGCATCATGAGAAGAGTCCGAACCTGCACCAGTACCGACATAAAGTTTCTTGTCAGGTCCAAATTTTATTACGCCACCATTACTAAATTTTGAACCAGGAATTTGATCTACAATGGTTATTGCATCTACTAATTTATTTTCAGATTCAGTTATTCTGAGAACTTTATTCCACAGTTGATCATTTTCTACATATGTATAGTAAACATACAGGAAATTGTTATTTGCAAAGTCAGGATGTACACTTATTCCAAGCAGTCCACCATCAAAAATATCTGCAACTCTAAGTGTAGCTAGAGGTTCTTCAAGTAATACATCAGATTCGATAACTCTTATTTTTCCAATTTTTTCTGTAATGAAAATTCTATCGTCAACAATGTCTAATGCCCATGGTTTTTCAAGATTAGTAGCTAAGATTTGTATGGTTTTGTTACTAGAATCTTGAATATTTGGTGGAGGAATAGGTGGGGGTTCTGAGGGAGATGTTAGAATTACGATTGAAAAGATAAGTGCTCCAATAATTCCTGCAATTCTAAATTTTTTATCCACAATTCAAAAACTTTTCAAATCCTATTAATCATTTGCAAATTTTTGATAAAGCGTATATATCACATGTATTCTCAGTTGGTTTAGCGGGGTGGGGAAGTCAGTCTTCATAAGGACTAAGTCATCCCGGCGGGCTCATAACCCGCAAATCAGTAGTTCAAATCTACTCCCCGCTATTTAATTTCTATATTCTTGACACCATAGAATAGAAGAATCAAACTTTTGTTCTAGGTTAATCTTGTTCATTCTTTGTTTAGGTCTAGTCAAATGCCTATGTGCAGAAATTGCTGGAAGATACAGCTTTTTAGTTAATTTTCGAGGGATTTTGTGAATAATTTTTTTCGGTGATTTTTTCTTACATTTAACACATTGAAAGCCTTGATTTTTTCCTTTTGACTTCATTTTTTTATTACATTTTTTGCAAAGTGGATTTTCTAGCCTCTTATCTTTTTCAAGCCTAATTATTTCAAAAAATTCTACATTTAAGACTCGTTTGTGATTTTTTGTAGCCTTTCTAATTCCTCCTCCTACACGGATTTTATCTCCAACAATTAGGTCTAGAGCTTCTGAAGTAATTTTTGTTGGTTCGTACACTGCACACATTATTTCTTTTCCTAATTTAGTTATGGAAAAAATAACATGCCCACCTCGTAACATTTCTGCTTTTTTTGAAACAACTCCAATGATTGTGCCTGATGTATATGGTTTCAAATCATTTACATCTATTTCATTTCTAAGATGATCACCAGTTCCTTGATTTGTTTTAAAAGCCATATAGCCATGAAGACGTTCCTTAGTTTGAATCATTTTAGATGCATCAAGTAGTGAATCAATTTTTTCTCCTCTCAATCCATAAAAAACGGGATCAGGTCCACGTGGAGTGATCATAACTCTATTTTTTTTGTGATCAAAACTATTGAAGGTAATAGGATAAGTTTTTTCTTGCATTTCTCTTACGCTTTCTTTGTCAATTTTTCTTTTTTTTCCTATATGGGATTTTTTTCTATAGCTTAACAGCTCAAATGTATGATCATGAAATTTGTAACCAATTGCACCAATTGCACCAACTAGTCCCTGTCCATTTCCTAGTGATAGTGTATCTAATTGATTTTTTATAGCAAAGCGTTTAGCATGATTTCTATTAACTAATTGCCATAAAGCAAGTTTACTAAATTCTGAAAAATTATTTGGGATGATATTTTTTTCAAAAAATACCAGTCCTGGATTTGCTCCACCTTTAGTATCTGAATATTTCTTAACTAGTTGTTTTACATTTTTTTTAATCTTTTCAGGATTATTTGTCTTAATGGATAAGGCAACTGCACCATTTCCTCTTGTTTTCCATGGGATATTTGGATTAAATCTAATAAGATAAGGATAGTCTAGAAATTCTACCATTTCTTTTTTGAGATAATTTACAATTTTGAAAGCAAGAAAAGTCGTACACATTGCATTAGGAGAGTCAGTATCATCAAATCCCATATGGATTACAGAGTTTTGTTTCATCGTATATTCAAGTAAATTTGCTACATTTTTTAGTATTCCTTCAAAAAGTTGGATTAGTTTAAATTAAAATCAACGTAGATGAGAGGAGTAATCATGATAAAAATTGATGAAGATACTATATTTGAAGAAATTAAGAAAAGAAAAGCTGTATCTGTAGCACTTAATGCACCAGATGGATTACTTCCTAAAGTACAAGAAACTGCTTCAAAAATTATGAAAAGATTTGGAATTCCTGCATATGTTTTGGCAGATACTACTTGGGGTTCTTGTGATTTGAATTCAAATGGAGCTAAAGTTCTTGCTGCAGAGATATTATTCAATATTGGACATACAATTGGAATAGATACTATTGAAAAAAATGTTGTAATGATTGATGCCTTTGATGATATTTCATTTGATAAAATTGTTAAAAACAGTATAGATACCTTCCAAGGAAAAACAATTTCTCTTGTAACAGATAGTCAACATCTTCATGAAATTGAAAATGTTAGAAAAATTTATGAAAATGCTGGAATTGTAGTTAAAATTGGAAAAGGTAAGGGACAGCTTAACGATGGCCAGGTTTTTGGTTGCGAGTTTTATCCAGTATTAGAAACTAGAGAAGTAGTTGATGCTAATGTATTCTTAGGACAAAGTAACTTTCATGCTGCAGGAATTGCTTTATCTACGAATAAACCAACATATGTTTTAGATCCATACTTTAATGAAATAAGAGAAGTTTCAGAATTTGCAAATAAATTAAAAAGAAAAGCAACTCTAGCAATTTACAAAGCAGCTGAGGCTAAAACTTTTGGAGTAATTGTTGGATTAAAGGAAGGGCAACTATCAAAACTTACTGCATTGAAATTCAAAAGAGAATTAGAAAAAGAAGGAAAAGAAGTACAACTGTTTGCATTAACAGATATCACAAACGAAAGATTACGAAATATTAAAGGAATTGATGCTTTTATCCAAGTTGCATGCCCAAGAATATCAACTGACAATCAATTTGATAAACCACTTTTATCAACTCCTCAAGCAACAGCATTATTGAAAATTTTAAGAAATGAAAGTATTGATGAATACTTACAAATTCCTCACTGGCTATAAAATACCACTAAACAATTATAATCATCAACTAAAAAAACAGCCCATTGTCTGATAATCAAACTATTCCAGGAGATAAAATTGCAATTATTGAAGAATATGAGAGTGGAGAAAATACCTTTGAAGATGGACATAATGTAAGATCAACTACAGTTGGAAATACTGATATTGACAAAAAAAATCGTATAGCAAAAGTACAAAAATTAAGTTCCTTAGGAATACCTGAAGTTGGAGATATTGTAGTTGGAACAGTTGTTGCTGTAATGTCATCAATGATTGCTGTATCAATTAATTATGTAAACAATGTTAGAACAAAATCGAATGTAGAGTGTATTTGTCAAACAAGACAATACAGAAAAAAAAATATTGCGTTAGTTAATGATATTGCAGTTCTTAAAATAACTGCCCGCAAAAACGGAACTATTCATGCTACAATTAATGAACCAGAACTAGGAATACTTTACACAAAATGTAAAAAATGTGGGGGAACAGTGATTCCAATGAGAGATGCAATAAAGTGTACAGAATGTAATTGGATTGATGAAAGAAAATTATCCAATAATTTTGGAAAAAATAATTTCGTAAAATTAGGAGAATAGTAATGATTCGTGTATCGTTCCAAGGTGAACGAGGTGCTTACAGTGAAGCTGCAGCAATATCATTTTTTAATGAAAAAATTGAAACTGTTCCCTTGCCTACTTTTGCAGATGTTTTAGAAAGTACACAAAGTGGTAACACAGAATATTCGGTTTTGCCTGTAGAAAATTCCATTGAAGGAAGTGTAGGTGAAAGTAATGATCTTCTTTATGAAACAAGCCTAAATGCAGTTGGAGAAAAATATCAAAAAATTCAGCACTGTCTAATTGGACTTGGTTCATTTGAAAAAATTGATACTGTTTACTCACATCCTCAGGCTCTAGGTCAGTGCAGAAAATTTATTCAAAAAAATAATTTCAAAACAATTCCCACTTATGATACTGCAGGAAGTGTAAAGATAATCAAGGAATTAAACAAGGAGAATGTAGCATGTATTGCGAGTCGACAGGCATCAGAAATCTTTCAGGTTCCTGTAATTATGGAAAATATTGCAAATAATTCAGAAAATTATACACGATTTTTAATTCTATCAAAAAAGAAAGCTGATGAATCCCAAAAAGACAAGACTTCAATCATTTTTTCCATAAAGCATGAACCAGGAGCTTTACATCACATTATAGAAAAAATTTCAGAGTATGGGATTAATCTAACAAAAATAGAGTCTAGGCCCAAAAAAAGTACAGCCTGGGAATACAATTTCTATGTAGACTTTGAAGGTCATGAAAATAATTCTAAAGTAAAAGAGATGCTAGAAAATATTAAAGAAAAAACTCTATTTCTGAAAATTTTAGGTTCTTATCCTATTGCAGAAAATAATTAAAATCCTCTAGGTTTTCTTACACTAAAACCTGCACTAAATCCAATTATAACAACTCCTGCTGTAATAACAAGAATGTGATATGTTATTTGGATTGGATCTGTTAGAATGGTAAAATATCCTTTAGCGTTAAGATCTGAATTACCCGTATTATTTAGTCTCAAGATGCTTTCACCATCTCTAAGATGAGTCCATTCTATAGACAGTTCATCTACATGTTTTTCTGCGGGTGCTATTTGTAAACCATCTTCAGGGGAATTTAGTTTTACAATAAAAGTATCACCTGTAATGTTTACAAATTGAGTTGCAGATCTTGGAGCAAAAAATTTGTAAGTTGTAAATTCACCAGGTGCAAAAGTATCATCAAAATTTACTTGCTGAAGTCCAAAGGAGGTGACAAGAGCATAACCGCCAATTCCAACAATAGCACTTCCAACTACAAGTCCAATAATTGTTCTTGTACTTAGCATGATGAGAAGAATTATTGAAGGTAAATAAAGACTAGCTTACTAAACTACTTTTTATAAAAAAATAAAATTCAATCTACATTAAAGATACATCATGAGGCTGACTTTCAGCAAAACCAGCACCTGACATTTTAATGAATTCAGAATTTTCATGCATTTGTTTAATGGTATGAGCCCCACAATAACTTAAACCTGAACGAACTCCTCCAGTTAGTTGTTTTAAAATATCAGTTACACTACCTTTGTAAGGTACCATTGCTTCTACACCTTCAGCAACATAATCATTAATTTCATCATCTTCAATTGAGATATTTCCATCTTCTTTTGATTTACGTCCTAGTGATGCATAAAAAGAAGCCATACCACGATAAATTTTGAATCGTTTTCCATTTTTAGAAATAAAAGAACCTGGACTTTCATCTGTTCCTCCAAGTATACTTCCAACCATTACAGATGATGCTCCTGCAGCTAATGCTTTAGTTAAATCTCCTGAAGTCCTAATTCCACCATCAGAAATTATTGGAATATCATGTTTTCTTCCAACTTCAGCACAATCTAAAACTGCTGTGAGTTGGGGAACACCAGATCCAGTAATTACACGAGTTATGCAAATAGAACCAGAACCTACTCCAACTTTTACTGCATCTACACCTGCTTTGATCAAATCCTCAGTACCTGCTGCAGTAGCTACATTTCCTGCAATTAATTCACAGTCTGGAAATGCTTTTTTGATGTTAGTAATTGTATTGATTGCATTTTCGCTATGTCCATGAGCAATATCAACTACGATAACATCTGCACCTGCTTCTAAAAGAGATTCAGTTCTTTCCATAAAATCTCCTTTAACGCCAACAGCTGCACCAACAAGTGGTCTTCCTTTTTTATCCTTTGAGGCTAAAGGAAAGTTTTCAATATTTGTAATGTCTTTAGTGGTAATCAAGCCTTTGATTTTGTTTGATTCATCAACTAAAGGTAATTTTTCAATTCTATTTTTTCGAAGAATTTCTTTTGCTTCGTTTGGGCTAATGCCAGGTTTGGCAGTAACTACATCTTTAGTCATAACATCTTTTACCAATTGGGTTGATTCAGATTCAAACATAACATCTCTTCGGGTAAGTATACCAGATAGGATTGAATCAGAATCGCTGACTAGCAATCCAGAAACATCCTTTTCTTTCATGTACTCGATTGCAGATTTTATGGTTTGTTCAGAACCTATGAAGTAGGGATTTTCAATCATTACACTTCCAGAACGTTTTACTTTGAGAACTTCTTTTGCCTCTTCTTCAATTGTAAGAAATCTATGGATAACTCCCAATCCTCCCTCTCTAGCCATAGCTACTGCCATACCAGATTCTGTAACAGTATCCATGTTTGCACTAATTAGCGGAATATTTAGTGAGATATTTTTTGAAAGTTTAGTTTCAATATTGGTCTGAGATCTACTTGTGATATTAGAAAATTTGGGAACAAGGAGAACATCGTCAAAGGTTAAGCCTTCTCTAAACTCCAATGAAACCTATAGTCATGATTTATGAAGGATTATAAGCCTTTCTTGATTTTTTTTGAGCTATTCTTTGTGCAAGTATTACTGAATCTTTAGTTTCTTGTACATTATGTGTACGAATGAGATCAGCTCCGTTTAAGACTGCAATTGCTTCTGCAACTACTGAACCAAACAATCGATCAGATGTTTTTTCAGTGTTTAATAATTTTCCAATAAAGGATTTGTTTGAAACAGAAACAAGTATCGGATGTTTCATTTTTATAGAATTTAAATTCTGAAGCATAAGCAGATCTCTTTCTAGCCAATCAGAATTTATTTTTGTAAAAAATTTCCCTTTCCCTGTTTTTCTAAAAAATCCTATAGCTGGATCTAAAACAATTCTATTAGAAGATATATTTGCAGATTTTGCTAGGGTGAGGCTTTGTTTTAATAGATCTTTTGTTTTTTTGATTTGATTTCCAGTAACCAGTTTTTTACTAAATGCACAAAGAATTAGTGAAGGTTGGTATTTTTCAATTACATCAACCATTTTTTTATCATATTTTAATCCAGAAATATCATTAATTATTTCAACACCTTGCTCCAGTGCATCTTTAGCAACATTTGCTCTACAAGTATCAACAGAGATAGGCAAATTACATTCTTGTTGGATTTTTTTTATTGCTTGAATAATTCTCTGAGATTCTATTTTTTCAGATACTAAAGTGGACAAATATGGCGCAGTCGACATTCCCCCAACATCTATGAAATCAGCCCCCTCATCTACAATTTTTCTAATAAGATTAACTTGGGATTGTTTTTTTGTAACAATGGTTTTTTTGTAAAATGACTCGGGACTAGTATTTAATATTCCCATTAGGCGAACAGGATTTTCTCCACCTACAGGGACATTACCTAGTTTATTCATATGATTTATGATTGGGATTACCAATTTGAGTCATATGACATTGTTAGGCTGGGGAAAAAGGTATTCAGAGATATTAAATGAGTTTGGATATAGCAAATCAAATGATGAGAAATCTGCAAAAATTCTAAATTCTATCATAAAAAATAAATTTCCTCAAAGTAAATTACGGGATTTGATACTTGATCAAGATGTATTTGTTATAGGTGCAGGTCCTACTCTCTTGTCATCTATTCCAGTATTAAAAAAATATAATTCTGCTACAAAAATTGTTGCAGATGGAGCTGTAGAAGCATTAATAAAAAATAAAATCAAACCAGATATTTTAGTTAGTGATCTTGATGGCGATAAAAAATCATTAAAAAAAATTGGAAAAAGTAACACCATCATGGTAATTCATGCCCATGGAGATAATACAGATAAATTAGATTTGGTTTCAAATTTTAAAAATTGTATAGGCACCACAGAAACAAAGTCATTTGGAAAAATTCAAAATTTTGGTGGTTTTACTGATGGTGATAGATGTGTATTTTTAGCCCGTCATTTTAAAGCTAAAAGAATTATTTTATTTGGGATGGATTTTGGAAATAAAATTGGACAATACTCTAAAACTAAAATTCCAAATAAAAAAATTAAAATAAAAAAATTAAGAAGAGGAAAAAAACTTCTAGAGTGGTTAGCATCAAAAAATTCTTCTAATCTTTACACAACCTCAAAACCGATCAAAGGATTCAAAAAAATCCGCTATAGTGAGTTAGAAAAGGTTCTTTCCAATTAGAATGCGTTTTAATACAGTATCTATCTAAGTTCAATTATGGAGTTTGCTGAAGAACAAGTTAGAGATGTTTTAGAGATAAAAGATCGTCTATCCCAACAGATCGAAAAACACAAAGAAGAGATTGAGGCTCTTGAAAAAAACTTGGCAGTTTTAAATCAAATTCTTAAACAATCTAGTTTTACAAAGGCATCTTTACTTGAAACAAAAAAAATAGATCAAAAATCCCAATCAGGGATTCCCATTACTAAAACTTCGGATGGTTCAGTTATTGCAAATGCATACGTAACACCAGAACAGGTTTCAATTATTATGGAAAAAGATCTAAGATTACAATCTGAAACTCCACCACTAAAATCGTTTTTTGTTGAAAGAATAATTGGAGAAATGAAGAAAAAAGATAATGCAGAAGCAGAAAGTGGAAAATTGCAAAAAGAATCAGTAATTGATTGCGTAATTAACAAAAATGGAAGTGAGATTAGAGAAATAATCATCAAAAATTATCGCCAAAAAGAAAGAGTTAATGAAATAATCAATACTGCAGCTTGGTCACTATCAAAAATGATTGATAACACAACCAGGTGAGATTATGGAAAAAATTGTGGTATTAGATTTTGGATCACAGTACAGTCATTTAATTTGTAGAAGAATTAGAGAGTTTTCAGTATATGCAGAACTAGTACCCTATGATATTTCTATTGATGAACTAAAAAAGCTAGAACCAAAAGGAATAATTTTTTCTGGCGGTCCCTCAAGTGTTTATAATTCAGATGCGCCTTTACCTAAAAAAGAAATTTTTGAAATGAAATTACCAATATTAGGAATATGCTATGGTCATCAATTAATCGTAGATAATTTTGGAGGTAAAGTCAAACGTGCCAACAAAGAATATGGTTCATCATTACTAACAATTGAAAATGATTCTGATTTACTTAGCGACATGGGAGAATCAATTAGAGCATGGATGAGTCATGGTGATGAAGCAGAACAAATTCCATCTGGTTTTAAAATAATTGGACATACTGAAGCGGCAAGTGCAGCGGCTATTGCAAATCAAGAAAAATCAATTTATGGTATTCAATTTCATCCAGAAGTAGTTCATACTGAACAAGGAACAGAGATTCTGAAAAATTTTGCACTAAAAATTTGTAAAATTAAACAAGAATGGACTATGGAGACTTTTGTAGAAAACACAGTAGATAAAATTTCTAAAATAGATGGAAATGTTCTATGCGGAGTTAGTGGAGGTATCGATTCTACAGTGGCGGCATTGTTAATTCACAAAGCCATAGGAAGTAGACTCAAATGTGTTTTTGTCGATAATGGACTATTAAGATTAGATGAAGAAAAAGAAATTGAAGAGATGTTTACAAAAAATTTTTCTGTGAATTTTAATTCTGTTGATGCAAAACAACAGTTTTTATCAAAACTAATTGGAGTAACAGATCCAGAACAAAAAAGAAAGATTGTTGGAGAAGAATTCGTTAAGATTTTTACAGAGTTTTCAGAAAAAAATGGACCATTTGATTGGCTTGCTCAAGGAACGCTTTACCCTGATGTTATTGAAAGTGGAGTTTCAAAAGGTCCTGCTGCAATAATTAAAACACATCATAATGTAGGGGGTTTACCTGATTGGCTTCATCTTAAGATTTTAGAACCATTACGTGAGTTATACAAAGATGAAGTTAGAGAAGCAGCAAAAATTCTTGGAGTTCCAAAAAAATTATGGAACCGTCATCCTTTCCCAGGACCTGGTCTTGCTGTGAGAATTATTGGCGAAGTAACTGATGAAAAATTGAAAATTGCAAAAGTTGCAAGTAAGATTGTTGAAGAAGAACTAGATGAAGCTGAACTCTATGATAAGGTATGGCAAGCATATGCAGCAGTAGGTGATGATAAAGCAGTTGGGGTTGTTGGAGATGAAAGAAAATATGGCAATATAGTCATGATTCGTGTGGTGGATTCTATTGATGCAATGACTGCAGACTGGACACGACTACCTGATGGTTTACTTGAAAAAATTAGTAATAGAATTACAAATGAGATTGAGGGTGTAACTTGGGTCACTTATGTTGTATCAAGCAAACCCCCAGCAACAATTGAACCCCAATAATATTTCATTAATTTTTAAATTATTTTAAAAAATCATTTTCTAAAAACAAGGAATAGTCTGGTTCCAACAAATATCCCTACAGCTGCAATAATTAATCCAATTGTAATAAACTGTCCAATTTCATGTTCACTCATAATAAACTAGCTCCAAATACACCAGCAGAATCACCTAATTGATTTTTTAAAATGGGTGTCTCAACTAGATCACTGAATACTTTATCGTATACATAATCACGTCCCTCATCATAAAGAAATGGAATGTTTGAGACCCCGCCTCCTAAAACAATCACATCTGGATCTAAAATATCAATTACATTTGCTAATCCAATTGCAAAATTTTCTAAAAATTCTTTTTTCCATTGTAATCCTTGTGATGAATTATCAATATTTTGAACAATTGAGGCAAGTGATTCTGTTTTTCCTGTAAGATTAGTCCATCTTTTTTCTAACGCAGGGCCACTGATGTAAGTTTCAACACATCCCTGCTTTCCACAATAGCATTTGTTTCCCTCTATTCTAAGAGTATGATGTCCCCATTCACCTGCTATGTAGGTTCTACCTCTGTGAACATTTCCATTAATGACAATCCCACCACCTACACCTGTTCCCATAATAACACCAAAGACAACATTATGGTCTTTAGCAGCACCTAAGGTAGCCTCTGCAATTGTAAAACAATTTGCATCATTATCCATAAAGATTTTTTGATTTAGAGTCTCCTGAAGATCATCTTTTAGAGGCATTCCAATAAGACATTGAGTATTACTGTTTTTAATTAGACCAGTTTTTTTTGATATTGCACCAGGCGCACTTAATCCAATTGTAACAGAGTCATTAGATTTTGTTTTTAATGATTCTACTAAAGACGCAATAGAGTCAATAATTGATTTGTATCCTTTTTCTTGTTGAGTAGGAATACGAGTTCTTTCAATTACATTTAGTTTTTCATCTAGTAAAATGCCTTCAATTTTTGTTCCACCTAAATCGATTCCTATTTTATTCACAATAATTAGTAAGAGTTGTTTGTTTTGAAGTTTTCAGTATGTAGATTAGAAACGTATCTTAATTATTACATCCCAGGTGGCATTCCGCCAGCTGGAGGTCCACCACCAGGACCACCTGAAATGGCAATTACATCATCGATTCTTAAAATCATATTTGCAGTTTCAGTAGCAGATATGATAATCTGTTCTTTTACAATTAGGGGTTCGACTATATCTTGAGCATACATATCAGAAAGTTTTCCTTTACGTGCATCAATTCCAATCCATTTTTGTCCTTGGCTTTGTTTTGCTCTAAGGTTCACCATAGTATCAATAGGATCCATTCCAGCATTTTCTGCAATGGTTAATGGAATTACTTCTAGTGCTTCAGCATATTTTTTTATTGCAAGTTGTTCTCTTCCATCAAAGTTGTCAGCATATTCTTTGAGATGTGATGCTAAAAATGCCTCTGGGGCTCCACCTCCACCAACAATTGATGGTTTTTCTATTACATCTTTTACAACCATTAAAGAATCATGAATAGAACGGTCAACTTCATCAACCACCCTTTGTGAACCACCACGGATCAAAAGGGTAACGGAATGAGGGTTCTTACATCCTTCAATGAAGACCCATTTATCAGATTCAACTTTTTTCTGATGTACTAAATCTGCATGACCAAGATCTTTTTCAGTCAAATCATCAATGTTTGTAGAAACTCTACCACCAGTTGCCTTTGCAAGCTTTGTCATATCACTTTCCTTCACTCTTCTAACTGCCAAAATTCCATGTTTAGCAAGATAGTGTTGTGCAATATCATCAATGCCTTTTTGACAAATGAGAACATTTGCCCCTGATTCATGGATTTTTTCTACCATGGTTTTTAACATTCTATTTTCTTCTTCTAAAAACATCTGCATTTGTGTAGGATCACTAATTCGAATTTCTGCACTCATTTCGGTTTTTTCAACTTCTAGAGCAGTATTTATCAGAGCGACTTTAGCATGCTCTATTTTAGTTGGCATTCCACTATGAACAATTTCTTTGTCAAGAACGATTCCTTTTATCAAAGCAGTATCCTGGATTGATCCTCCTGATTTTTTCTCAACTTTAATGTTGTCAAGATCAACAGAATATTTTTCAGCTTTTTTTGTAGCGATGTTTAAAATTGCATCTACTACTAACTTAGAAAGTGGTTCACTATCTTCTGATATTAGTTTTGATTGCATACTTGTTTTAGCGATTTTAATTAATGATGATCTATCATCAGGAGATACTTGTTTTGCAATTTGAGATAATAATTCGAGTGCTTTTTCAGCAGCTGCCTGATATCCCTCAATGATTACAGAGGAATGAACATCTTTACTTATCAGTTGTTCGGCTTTTTCAAGTAAAGTACCACAGAAAATTACTGAAGAGGTTGTACCATCGCCTACCTCATTATCAATAGTCTTTGAAACCTCAACTATCATCTTAGCTGCAGGATGCTGAACATCAATTTCTTTAAGAATGGTTGCTCCATCATTTGTTATTGTAACATCACCTATTGGATCAACTAACATCTTATCTAATCCGCGAGGTCCAAGACTTGATTTGACTAAATCTGCTACCAGTTTTGCAGCAGTAATATTGTTTTTTTGTGCGTCTTTGCCTTTTTGTTGAAAAGCACTCTCTTTGAGTACTAATACTGGCCCTTGTGGTGTTTGTTGAATTGATGCCATATAATTCGATTCAAATTCGATTAATACCCCTTTTTAAGATTTCTTAATTTATAGCCGGTATGAGGGATCGATTTTTTACATCAACTATTCCTCTAAACAGAATTCTAATTGATGGCAAAGCTAGAAAGGGTAAGAAAAGTGGAATTAAATGTGGCTTTTTGAATTTACATCCTGATTCTACAAGTGTAGAATTCAAATCAGCAAAGTTTTGAGACACTTTTTCAAAAGAATCAGTTGAGATAATTCCTGCCATTTGTAAAGGTAAGCTAGCAAGAATTTTTCCATTATTAACTACAATCATTCCTCCCTGAGTTTTAATTAAATTATTAGCAGCAACAGCCATATCTTTTTCATTAGAACCAATTACAATCATATCGTTTTCATGAAAACTCCATGTAGAAGCAAAGGCACCAACTTGTGCACCAAAATTTTTTAAAAATCCTAGAGCATGGTTTTTTGAGCCAAAAGTTCTATCAAAAGCAGCAACCTTCCAGATGTCCTTGTCTTGAGAAGCCAAAACATTCCCATCCTTTGTGAAAAGTTCAGATTCATCTTTTTTTGTAATAATTTCAGTTTGCATATTTATCAAATTTGCACTTACAGAAAAGGATTTGGATTTTACATTGAAAATATTTTCAGAGAATTTTTTGAGTTTGACTGTTTGTTTTATCCATTTAGGAATAATTTTAGACTTTATTTTACAAATAATTTTTCCATCTGAAACAACTAGTTTTCCACCTACAAAGACTTTGGTTGGCTTTATTGTGGTAAGATGATCAAATACTAAAATGTCTGCAAGTTTTCCCGGAGCTATGCCACCAAGATCCATTCCCATATTGTAATAATCAAAACAATTCTTTGATGCCATGGTAATTGCACTAATTGGATCTAAACCTAATTGAATTGATTCACGTATACAATGATCTATATGTCCATATTGTAAAAGATCTAAAGGATCAACTCCATCTGAACAAAACATCAGTCTTTCTGTATTTGTTTTCAGATTCATTACATCAGGAAGAATTTCTTTAAGATCACGTCTAATAGAGCCTTCACGAATCATTATCCACATACCAAGTCTGAGTCGCTCTAAGACTTGTTCAAAATTGACTGGTTCATGACAGGATAGAATTCCTGATGAAACATAGGCATTGAGTTTTTTCCCTGAAGCTCCTGCAGTATGACCATTGATAATGCAATCATTATCAAGCATCATGGACAAAGTTTTCATTGTTTTAGAATCTCTTGTTGTTACTTTAGTCCATGAAAAAACTTCGCCAAGACCTAAAACATTTGGTAGTTTGATAGCAGATTTTACTTGAGAGGAAGAAAGTGTTTTTCCATGACTAAATTTTCTATCAACTGGTAAACCTCCCGGTACAACGTGAAAAAATCTAATTGGTAGATTCTCAGTAAGTTTAGTAAATTCTTTGAATCCACGATAACCACAAACGCTCACAATATCAATTGGATCAGAAAAAAGTGAAGTTACACCACATAACAATGATTTTTTTGCAAGTTCAGATGGTAAAACAAATTGATCGATGTGAATGTGAGGATCAGCAAATCCTGGTGTTACATATTTTCCTTGTAAATCCATAACAAGAGTCTTTGGACCTAAACTATGAGATGCATCTGGACCAACATATGCAATTCTTCCATTAACTATCGCAATTTGGATTTTAGGTAAAATTTCATTTGTGTAAACACTAACTAGAGAACAGTTTTGTAAAATCAGGTCTGCTTTACTATCGCCCATTGCAACTTTGTTTAAAATCGAAATTGATGAGGAAATTCTATCCACATTAACTAATATTTTGAGAACCTATTATAGATTCAAAGCGATGTTTAAATTACCGTTAGGCTGGGATTTGATAATGAATTTACCCAAGCAGACAAGAAGATTCTGTCCTAAGTGTAACACGCACACAACACAAAAAATGTCTCAATACAAAGCAGGAAAACGAAGAGGTTCAGCAATAGGTGAACGAAGACACGCTGAAGATAAGAAGGGATATGGTGGACAGAAATTTCCAAAGCTTGCAAAGCCAGCAAAAACTACAAAAAAGTTTACAGCGATTTTAACGTGTACGGTTTGTAAGAAAAAGTGGAATAAAGCTGGAATTAGAATTAGAAAAATTGAGTTGGTAGCAAAATGAAAAAAGAGCATATACTTATTCCTGAACCTAGTAGTAAATTTCAGAAAGTAAAATGTAAAGAATGTGATGAAGAAAATATTGTGTATTCACATGCATCAACACCTGTTACGTGTAAATCATGTGGAAATGTAATAGCTGAGCCATCAGGTGCAGTAGCAATTCTGCATGGTGAGGTTTCAGGAAGTGCCGAGTAGTCTGTAATCTTCAAAAGTATTTAGATTCATTCCTATTCTCTTATCATCAAGAATGCAATAGTTTTCTTCAACTAAATCAAGATTGTTAATTCCTTTTGCATTTACGATTGAGATACCTGTAAAACAGCAATCTTTGTTTTCAAATCTAACAGAAAAATCAGATGTTATACCGATAGATTTTAGAAAATCCTTTGTAACAAGATAGCTCGTCCATATATTATTAGGTTTATAGAGATTGACAATTTTTTTTATGATTTCATCATCAAGTAGTGGTAGATCGCCTGGAACTACCAACACATCATCATCATTAATGGAACTTAAAATTAGATTTAGATCTTCAACATATCCTGTTCCAGGTGTATCAAAAATTTCTATTCCAGCCTTTTCTAACACCTCTTTAGTCTTGGGGGAATTAGGACTAGTTGCTGCAACTATTTTTGAAAAGCGGTTAGCAGTTTGAAGGGCATGTATAACATGTAAAATTGTAGGGTGCAGATGTTTTAGTAATAATTTTTCTTCTTGGGTTTTCATACGGCTGCCTTTACCGCCTGCCATCACAAGTCCAATCATACCGACGCAAAAATTACTAAAGATGATAAACGTGTAATCTCATTAGTAGCCCCCAATACATCACCCGTAATTCCTCCAAAGCTTCGAGTAGAAATTGCAAGAATAAACATTGTAATTACAATAGCGCTTGCAAATAGGATTAGACCAGTAGTTTCTCCAATTACTACAAGTGGAATAAGAGTGATAATCCCTGCAATTGCTAGTCTTTTCTTATCACGCATAATTTGTACAAAAGGTGAATTTGAGCCAACTGCAGCTGATCTGCCTATACTTGCTTGCAATACCATTGAAAATTTTGCTAAAATTTCGCTTAGTAAAATAGCTTGAAATAATACGAGACCACTCATCAAGGAAATCGCTATTATCATTCCTACGATATATAGAATAATTGAAACAGTTCCTGCAGACCCGGTAAAAACATCTTTCATTGCCTGCAATTTTTTTTCTTTTGTTCCTTGCGTCATTAATCCATCAGCAAAATCAGCAAGTCCATCTGTGTGATGTATTCCAGTTATTACAGTTAATGCACCAACGACTAAGAGAGATACAATTAGAGGATCCAAAAATAATGATAAACCTAATGCAAAAGATCCTACAAGTAATCCAATAAGAATTCCTACAATTGGAAAAATGTACATATATTTTGCAACAGTTTGAAGACTACTATTATTTACAGGAATAATTGTTAAAAATGAAAACACAGAACCGATTTCCTTAAGCATGAATCCACCATCCTAAATATGATAAAGTAATAATTATTGGAATTGTAATAATAAAACAAAATAAAATTGATGTTATTTTCATTAAAGAAATTGCAGAACGTAGATGATCTTTTGTAAGTTCTATGTTGCCTTCACCAACACTATAATGATTAATTTTTTCAAATTGTGTTCCTAAAGCGCCTGCAAGTGCAGCCATAGGGTAACCTGCATTAGGGCTATCAGTATTTTTTCCATCCCTCCTCATAATTTTATATGATTTTTTCCAATCATGACCAAGAATCATTGCACTTAGAACCATCAATATACTAGTAATTCTTGCAGGTAGATAATTGAGAACTTTATCACAATTAGCACCAAACCATCCTATATTTTGAAAAATGCTAGTCTTATAGCCAATCATAGAATCAATTGTGTTAACAATTCTATAGACAAATGCTCCAATAATTCCAAAAAATGAAAAATAAAATAATGGGCCAGTTACTCCGTCAACTGTATTTTCACTAATGCTTTCTAACGTACCTGATAATACATGATTTTTATCTAAATTCTTTGTATTACGCTTTACAATCATTGAAAGATTATTTCTAGCAGCCTCAAGATCATTCTGATCTAGTGAGTCCATCACAGCCAATGCATGTTTTTCCATACCGCGAATTGCAATTGTTGTTTTTAGTAATATGATACTAACAATAATGGATACAACTATTCCTAAAAATTCTATAGATATACTTTGAATTCCAAAATTTAAAAGAATAAGTAAGGTTGAAACGATACTGGTAACCAAAATTACTAAAATTAATCCACCAAGTTTTTCCATTTTAGAAGATTCGTTTTTTACAATAGGTACAATTTTTGCAATTAAAGAACCAATCCAAGATGTTGGATGAAATTTATTTTTTGGATCACCTATTATAAAATCTAAAATTAATGCAGAGATTACTACTATGATTGATTCTAACATCATTTTATGAAACCCTCTATTGCTTTGATGTTAAGATTTGATTTTACTAATTTACTTAACTTTTCGATTTCTCGATCCATCTTTGCAATATTTTTCTTATTCCAACTTAGAGCTTTAGGTTTAACACCTAAAGAATCCTCTTCAGGTAATGAAAAATTTGCCATAGGAATTACACCCAAAACAGGTTTACCAGTGATCTGTTTAATTTTCCTAAAACCTGGTTTTAGAATATTTGGATCGCCTCTAAATTTGTTAAATACAAATCCCTTTACAAGTTTTCTATATTTTTTATCAAGCAATTGTAATGTTCCAATTATACTTGCAAAAGAACCACCTCGATCTATATCTGAAATTAAAATTACAGGAGATTTAGTTTTTATCGCAATTTTCATATTTGCGATATCAAATTTTTCTAAATTAATCTCGGCTGGAGAACCAGCACCTTCAAGAATGATTAGATCATGATTTTTTCCAAGTATATTGTATGAATCTGAAACTAAATTAAGACCGTGTGATACAACAAACTTTTTGTAATATTCATTTGCATGAAGTTTTTTATAGAATTTTCCTTGAAGGAATATTGAACTTTTGTAATTTCCTAGGGGTTTAAGCAAAATTGGATTCATGTGAGGAGTAACATCAACTCTAGCTGCAATTGCTTGTAATGCCTGAGCACGAGAAATTTCAAAATTTTTCCCCTTGTATGAATAGTTTGACATGTTTTGAGATTTGAAAGGAGCAACATTATACCCTAAATTTGAAAAAATTCTACATAATGCAGCAACAAGTATTGTTTTACCTGCACCAGAGGATGTACCTTGTACCATTAATGATTTGGTTATTTTAAACTGCCTCCAATGCTTTGATTAATTTCTTATTTTCTTTAGAAGTTTTAACTGCAATTCGTATGTAATTATTATCTAATCCTCGAAATGAATTACAATCACGAATTAGAATTTTTTTCCTAAGTAATTTCTTTTGTAAAATATTTGATTTAGTTTTAGTTTTTATTAATATAAAATTTGTATCTGAATTAAAACAAGTAAACCCATTTATTTTTGAAATGGAATTTTTAAGATTTATTTTTTCTTTGAGGATAATTCTAGATGATTTATCTAAATAATTATTATAACAAAGTGCAGCACTTGCAGCTTTTTGTGCGATTCCACTTACATTCCAAGGAATTTTTATGTTGTTAAGTATTGTTACAAGTTTTTTGTTTCCTAGACCATATCCAATTCTTATTCCAGCTAATCCAAATGATTTAGTTAAAGAACGTAAAACAAAAAGATTTTCAAATTTTCTTATTTCTTTAATTACTGATTGTTTAGGATCTGATAATTCTATAAAACATTCATCAACAAAAACTAATGTAGATTTTTTACTTGCGATTTGAATAATTTTTTTAATTTTTTGTTTTGAAAGTAATACTCCTGTAGGATTATTTGGATTACAAACAAAAACACATCCTTTTTTTGGAATTTTTGATAAAAACTCATCAAAGTTTTCATTAAGATTCATTGTTTTGAAAAAAGAAATTTTACAATTTTGCAACTTTGCTGCTGCTTCATACTCACTAAATGTTGGAATTGGAATTAGTACTGGAGTTTTTTTATTTAGAAAGGCTTTACAAAAGTTGTAAATTATTTCAGTTGCACCATTTCCTACCACAATTAGTTTTTCTGAGATTTTTGTATACCATTCTAGATTTTTCTTCAAGTCAGTAGAATCTGAATCTGGATAAATTGATAACAAGTCCATTTGTTTTTTAAGATACTTTTTAACTCCAGGATGACACCCTAATGGATTAATGTTAGAACTATAATCAAGAATTCCATTTTTTTTAGATTTTATTGAATTTATCCCACCATGAGAACTTGGTTTATGCTCACGAACACGGGGATTTGTATTTAATTTCACTAACGCCAAATACCCTCAAGGGATTTAGTGTGTTTTGGTTAAGGCTCTAAACGATTAATAACAGAATATTTGAAAAATTGTACATGAAAAAGAGAGTTGCTATAATTGGAGTAACTGGAGCTGTAGGACAAGAATTCGTAGTGTCACTAAAGGATCATCCTTGGTTCGAAGTAACTCAAATTGCTGCCTCAGAAAGATCTGCTGGAAAAAAATACCTTGAAGCCATAAAAGATCCCAATAGCGGTATTACAAACTGGCAAGTGGGTGGGGAAATTCCAGATTATATCAAAGATATGACAGTAGTATCAGTAGATGATCTAAAGATTGATGAGCTTGATCTAATATTTTCATCAATTGAGAGTGAAGCAGCTAGAGAAATTGAATCTCGTTTTGCAAAAGATCTTCCAGTAGTTAGTACATCATCTGCATATAGATATGAAGAGGATGTACCTATGCTTATTCCAGGTATTAATGATGATCAAGCAGATTTGATTGATATTCAAAAGAAAAATCGGAATTGGAAAGGCTTTGTAGTTCCTTTACCAAATTGTACTACAACTGGACTTGCAATTACTATGAAACCACTCTATGAAAAATATGGAGCAAAGAAAGTTTTGATGACTTCTATGCAAGCAATATCAGGAGCAGGTAGAGCTCCTGGAGTTTCTGCAATGGATGTTACTGATAATATTATTCCATATATTCCAAAAGAAGAAAAAAAGGTAAGAATTGAAACCGCAAAGATTCTAGGTAAACTAAAAGATGGAAAAATAGAGCCTGCTGACATAAGGGTTAGTTGTACTTGTACTAGAGTTCCAGTAATTGATGGTCATACTGAATCAGTATTTGTTGAAACATCAAAGCCAATTGATCCTAAATCTGCAAAAGAATCCTATGAGGAATATTCAAAAAATATTTCAATAGCTGGTTTGCCTTCTGCACCACCAGACTATTTTATAGTACACGAAGATCCAACCAGACCACAACCAAGAATAGAACGAGAGATAAATAATGGTATGACTACAACCGTTGGGAGACTAGAAAAAGAGCCATTATTTGAACATGGAATAAAGTACATGTTATTTTCACATAACAAGAAGATGGGTTCTGCAACAGGTGCTGTACTTTTAGCTGAAATGCTATACAAAAAAGGTAAAATCTAAACTAATTTTATAAAAATTTCAATAATAGCTTTATTAGTTAGATATTTCTCATCGATCTTTACTGGGTCTTATGGCAAAAATTGATGATTTAGATCTCCAAATTTTATCTGAATTAAGTGAAGATGCATCGATTTCAGTTCCAAAGCTATCTAAAAAAATTAAAGTGAATCCATCTGTAGTGTATAGTAGAATTAAGAGACTGGTAAAACGGAAATTAATTGAACGTTTTACAATTGTTGTAAATGATCAAGAGTTAGGATATCAAGTAAAGGCGTTGACTGGAATTAATATGGATTCAAAGCAACGAGATAATGTAATTGAGGAGTTATTCAAGGTACATGGAGTAAGAGAGATCGCCGAAGTTACGGGTAGATTTGACATTTTGATAACAATGTATGCCAAGACACTTGATGAGATGCATAAGCTTGTATCTAATGAAATTGGTCGAATTCAAGGAGTAATTAGCTCTGAAAGCTTCATTGAGATGAAGACGAGAACAAAACCTATGCCTTATATGCCTTCGAAATAGCCTTGGTACATTTAATTTTAAGAAACTATATTTTTGGAGGAGGTAGGAATTAATGCAAAAAGCCAAAACAGAATCCAGAATCAAGGTTTACTATGAACTGACTAAGCCAAAAATTTGGTATCTTTTAGTATTTACCGCATTTGCAGCTGCTCTAACAGCTTCAAATATCTATTCTCTTGAAATATCTCCAATCACTTGGGGATTAATGTTATTTGGAGTAGCTGCAGGTTCAGCAGCAGCTAATACTCTAACAAATTATCATGATAGAGACATCGATGCGATTATGGAGAGAACAAAAGAAAGGCCTATTCCTAGTGGAAGAATTGCTCCAGAAAAGGCTCGAGACTTTGGTTTTGTTTTAGCTGGAATTTCTTTAGCATGTGCATTTGCATTATCGTACACTACATCTTTTTGGCAAGGAATTTTGGCAGGTTCGTTTATGGCTTTTGGGTTAGCCGATAATATTTTTGTGTATAGTTATTTGTTAAAACGACGAAGCTGGACAAACATAATTCTTGGTGGTTTTTCAGGAGGTGCTCCTGCAATGATTGGTTATGTGGCAGTTACAACTCAAGGGTTGTGGGATCTTGGTTTAATGATGGCTGCATTAGTTTTTGTGTGGATTCCAATGCACATTTGGGCTTTAACACTTCACTTCAAAGCTGATTACAATAAGGTAAACGTTCCAATGCTAACAGCTACACGTTCAGAAGGAGCTTCAGCAAGAATTATAGCTGGTACTACTCTAATGATGGTACTTTTTTCAGTTGTACCATTTTTCCTTACTCATAATGATGGAACATCCGTAATTGGTTCTGTGTATTTGTATACTGCAATTGCTTCAGGAATTTTGATGATTGTGTTAAGCGGATGGGTTATCAAAAAACCAACTGAAAAAGCATCATGGACATTATTCAAATTTTCTAGTCCATATCTTGCAGTATTATTTATTGCATTAATGGTAGATTCTGCGCTCTAAGAATCATCAAAATTGTGTAAAAAAGGAACTAAATGGTCCAAACATCACATTTTTGATTCTATTTGCAAGTTCCATTATAACTTTGATCTGTTCATTAATTATTTCATCTTTTTTGGTTATTTCTTCTTCAAGAATTCTAATTTTTTCTTCGAGATCTGTTACTTCAGTTGTTTGAGGGGTTTCAAGAATATTTGCTTGAAGTTCTGGAATATTAATATCTAATTCAACATATCTTGTTTCAGGCTCTACAGGAGCTTGTGCTTTAATTTCCAAAAGTCTGTCCCTAAGTATTTCTAATCTATCTTTTCCTTCATATTTCCACATTGGATCATTGTACAAAGAAATGCAATCAAGAACAGTTGCTTCATGTTTTTGTAATCTAAATTGTGCTTCAGTTAAATATCGATATTGAGGATGCCAATCTTCACAGCTTTGTATGATTTGAAGATGGGCTCTTTTTTCTGCTGACTCTTGATAATCAATTTCTACATTTTTGTATTGATTAGTAATATCAGTCTCACAATTTCTCTTTGCGACTGTTTTTTCAGCTTCCGTTGCTATTTCATCTGCTATTACTCTATCTTGACATTCTTGAATAAGTTCACGAATCATTACATCTACTTCATCATTTGAGACGTTTTGAGCACTGGCTGATGAGAATAACCCCATGACTGAAATCATGAATATCACATATACTACTTTCATGCCTGACAAATCTGATTAGATTACTTAAGGCGTGCGTATAATTTCTTAGTGAAGCAAAATGGACAGCATTCTTTTTATTAAAAATTCTTCAAGGTAGATGAGAATTAAGTAATACCAAATAATCCTGCTAGTTTTTCCATAAAAATAGTCAAAGGGCCCAAAATATCAAACATTCTTTTAATGATGAAATGATAAAGATAAGAAAAGACTTGTGTATTAATTAAACAAAATTTGTTTTAATCACTAGTATAAACTACTTCGTATAGATTCCAACTAAATTTTGAGATTTTTTTTATTTCATCTAAAATAGGTTTTGCATCTGAATTTGTATAAACTGCCTGGTAATCTTCTTTAGTATTCCATTGAGCATAACTAACAATTCTGGTTCCTTCAAAACTTTTATGCACATTTGCTGAAATAAATCCCGATTGTTTTTCGACAATTGCTCTTAAATCATCTAATAATTGTAAAAGTCTTTTATGATTTTCAGGTTCTACAGAAAACTTGTTGATAACTGTAACAAGATTTGCATCTTTTGAAATTACAGTAGGATTAGTTCCAGCAGAAAATACTAATTCATAAATATTCCAATCAGGGTCAGCAATGTCAAAAATTTTTTCTCCAATTTGAACTTCGTCTAGAGTCAAAAAATTGATTGCGTCTTCATAGGATTTATGATTCTCCCACTGGGAATAATTAACCACAGAAGTCCCATCATAACTTTTGTGAAAGCTAGCAGAAATAAATCCAGGTTTTTTCTCCATAACTTTTTGGGAGTTTTCTATTCCAACCTCAATTAGAGCAGATTGGTTTTTTGGATCCACTTCGAAAATTAGGATTACATTAGAGAGTTTATTTTCAAGAGAAATTACAGGCATTGAATCAAACGAACACCTATTCTATATTAATAATTATAAAAAAATCCTGTTGAGATTTCAAGTTATTATCAATTCCATAGATAAAATGACCATGAAATTGCTATGGCTGAAAAAATGGCTGCAAAGTATGACGAATAATATCGTAGTTTATGTCTTAATTCAAGCATTTTTCATCTTCTCATTAATGTATATTGGAATTTAAGACCAGAAACGATCAGTCCTCTGGTGACAATTCCAATATGTTACACAATTTGAAATTTTTAGTATTTAGATCATACTGATAATTTCTACGAAAGTGCTTTAATACAATTTAACAAACAAAAACTACCCATAGCCCAGACCACACTTGAACTATTCCCAAAACTAAAGTCGGGAGTAATCTCCGTTGTGAGGGGAGGTGCCGGCCTCCTCTCACTAATAAAATAAGATTTCACTGATTTGTTCTACGGAAATCTTATCTAAGTTAATTAAATAATTGAGATCCTTGAGCGTGAGTATTGGGTTAGTATTAATACCTTTTATTTTGATAGCTGCAGCATTTAGCTTTGGAATAATTGAAGTCTCACCTCAAGGAGGCATGATTTTTGTACAAAATCTTGAAAATGCTAAAGATGAGATTCTTGATCTTGCGCAAGGAAAAACTACAATCAACAAAAGTTTCGAAAAGGCAAATACATCCGTAGGAGAAGTCACTGAAGAAAGTACAAAAAAACTAGATAATGTAATAAAGTATGCTCAAAAAAAGGTTAATCCCTCACATGCAGATGCAGATGTAGATAAACCTGAATTTAATGCTCAACAAATTGAATATCTAGTCCATGAATTAACAAATCAAGAACGGCTAAAATATGGTCTTTCGCAATTAACATTTGATTCTGAAATTACACAGATTGCAAGAGGACATAGTTCAGATATGGGAGATAGAGAATATTTTGCACACGAGACACCTGAAGGATTAACTCCTACAGACAGAGCAGATGAATACGGATATTCATGCAGTAAAATAGTTGGTTTGTTAATTTATTCAGGAATAGCAGAAAATATTTTCCAAGGACATCTTTTTGATTCGTATTATACAATCAATGGTGAAATTACTTCATATGAATGGAGTACAGAAGAAGAGATTGCAAAGGTTACAGTTGATGGATGGATGAATTCTCCTGGTCATCGAGAAAATATTCTAACTGAGATTTTTGATAGAGAAGGAATAGGAGTAGAGATAACACAAGATCATAAAGTCTATGTAACTCAAAATTTTTGTTAAACAAAAAATGAATAACTTATCAATTATTCGTCTGGCTTATATCTAAAAATTCTTTATTTGATTTATGATAGAAATTGGAACTCGAATTTCGTATTATTTTTTAATATTGAAACCAGACTTTGAAAAATTATTGGATATTGCTTCATATTTTATTTAAAAATAAAGTCAGTCTAGTCGTAGCCAAAATCTACAACTATAGTGCTACAGGTCAAAAAGTAACAACTTAGTTGCTGAATAGGAAAATTCTTAATTCGCACTCAGTATGAATAAGAAAATACTCACAGCGGTTTTGGCATTAACTCTAATGGGATTTCTCATAGGGGATTCTAAAGCAGAGATGAATACACCATTTGATTATAGTACTACGGGGGTTGAAATTGTAGATTTCAATCTTGATTTTAAAGATATTGAAGTGATTTTAGATGTAGAAGTAACTGAGCTTCCAGCAACAATTGAAATTAGTTTTGATAGAGAATTTTTTGATTCAGTAAATTTAGATAAAAATAATGAATTTACAATTATTGCAGATGGAGATATTCTATATTATGAAGAGATATTTTCAAATTCTGAGATTAGAACTCTAAAATTTAATTTATCCTCAGATACTGAATTAATAGAGATTTTTGGTACTCATCTAAAAGGAATTTCTGCACAAACTCAAACTAAGATAATTCCAGAAGTCACTATTATTGAAGTGGAGCAAACAGAAAAGATAAATGAGTTATTAGATAAAAACGAAAAACTTCAAGAAGAAAATATTCTGCTTAAAGAAAAAAATAAAGAGCTTGATGGAAGAATTTTTGAGCTTGAAAATCTGGTTTCCGCATTAGAAACACAAGTGAGCAATCTAAATACAATTGTTACAGAACAAGTTAGCGTAATTTACAATTGGGTTCTGGGAACTTCAATAACTTAGAAAATTTTATAGTTAAATTTCTAATTTTTTTAATTTTTCCATACGTACTAAATGTTCTTTTATTGTAGAATTTATAGAGGCTAAACATTCAGCAGTTTCAGCTGCGTCATTTTTTAAATTTGATATTTTGTTTTTTGCGTCAATAAACTCTGCACTTGCGGGAGATTCAGTATTATTGATTATTTCAACTGATGCTATGTCTTCTTTAATGTTTATTTTTGATGAGCCTTTCTTCATAAATATTGCATAAATTTTTTGGTATTAACATCTTGTTTGTAATTTAATTGCAACAGATCGGTTTGAAAATAAATAACTGAAAGGGCATTCGAGGGAGAACGAAACTAAGGATTAATACCCTTTCAGCAAATTACTCTTAAATGTAAAAAGTTTCTAGATAATTCATAGTATGTAATTTCAACATACATCCTTTGAATCGTTTTCTTATGCACCTAATACCAGATTCCAGCTTCAGAAGTTTTGGGTTTTTCTTTTTTTTCTAATTTTTCTAAAATGGGAGACCATTTTGTATTTTCCTCTTTTGCCTGAACGATGGCATTTTTGTACATTAACTCAAATGTCCATTTTAAAATTTCATTCCAAATAGCTTTTAGAGATTCTTCATCTGTCCAATAAACACTATTTCGAACTGCAGTCATTGCTACAATATTACTTTGATTTTGATTAGGATCATCTTTCCATTCAGCAAGTACTTTATCACAAAATTCTAAAATTTGTTCTTTTGATAAAACTAATCGGTCAGGATCAAATTCCTTGCTGCTTTTTTTCACATAATTTGAAATAACATACAGCTATAAATGTTAAAATTATTTCAACTCAGCAAAAAGGATCAATTTATCAGGGGTATACCCATAAACCACTCATGTCAGAAAACAAAATACCACCTAATGAGTGGGAAAACCTTTGGCAAGAATACACTAAGGTTTTAGAAAAATGGCGTGAGGTATTTGATGCTTTTCAAAAAGCTACTGCTGATATGCAAAAAAAATACAATGAAGTTATGGAAAAGGCAGCAAGTAATTCAAGTAAAGATACTATGAAATTATTTGGAGAAAATTGGCAAAAATCTTTGAGTCAAACTGGAGCAGATGCTTTTAAACAATTTAGTGATAATTGGGAAAAGGCAATGAGCGAATATTCATCAAATGCTTTTAAACAGTTTAGTGAAAATTGGCAGAAAACCCTTAGTCAATCTGGGATGGAATCATTCAAGTCATATGAAGAGATGGTGAATAAATTTGCCGAGACTTGGAAAAGTATGTGGCCAAAACAATAATTCAATATTCGTTTAGAAAAATTTTTTCTAATTTAGGAATTTTTGCAATTTCAAAACCCTCCTTTCTTTTTGATAATGGTTTTGTTGCATCAATTCCAAGTTTTGCAGTTTTCAATTTTTTTTGATCACTTGATGGATCAAGACTAGACCCCCTAACATTTTTTATAATTACTAAATCACGATCTGCCTGAAATCTAGTTGCCATTGCATATTCAACGGCTTCAGCACTATTAGGGTCAATATCATCATCAACTACCGTTACCATTTTTAATGAGCGATGAGTTGCAAAGGTTTTTTTAATTATTGGTTTTGCATCAGAATCTTTTCTTTTTTTAATCTGAACTACAGAGTGAAGCCAATTACTGCCTCCACTAGTCATGTTTACCTGCTTGATTTGCCGAAAAGCCTTTTTCAAATTTCTATTTAGTTTGGCTTCAA
This sequence comes from Nitrosopumilaceae archaeon, assembly GCA_041570395.1. Classification (GTDB taxonomy): domain Archaea; phylum Thermoproteota; class Nitrososphaeria; order Nitrososphaerales; family Nitrosopumilaceae; genus CSP1-1. Next base: position 37,658 of record JBFFWG010000006.1, on the reverse strand, counting down.
TTGGCATGCCCATTAGCAACCTATGTTCAGAATATCCTGAAAGAATATCATGAAAAATTGCATTATTTCTATAATACAATTTTTCTAATTCAAAGACTGGTTGGGGTCGAGCAAAATCATATGTTCGTAACATTTCAACCATCCATTCTTTGTGAGTTTTATTATGAAGTAATCGTCCCTCCATTACAATTTCAGCTCCTGATGGAACAAACATTCCAGAATAAGGGCACTCTGCTAATCGTAGTTTTCCACCTAGAATGGAATTTGCTATATCCAGCTCGTCTTTTCCCCATTCTGCTTGATATGCTCCGGCAATTGAAACAGCAGGATGTACACCAACAGTAATTGCGACTTTGAGATCTTTTTTTTGCTTTTTTGAACTCATAAAAGCTCTGTGAAGATCTCGCCCTTCGACCATTCTGACGGAGAAATGTTTTTTATCAATAGGCATTAATCGATGAAAAGAAGAATTCTGAGTTCCCATTTCTGGATTTTTTACATAAATTATTGATGAGGTGATAAATGGGCCTGATTCTTTTTCAAAATGAGTTACTATAGGCAATATTGATGCATCTGATGAATGATTTTCCATGAACTGTCCTTCAGATATTTTCTTAGGTTTTTTGGCATGCTCTATAGCATGACTTATTTTTTCATGAATGTTATTTTCCTTGGCATTTACTGCTTGAGCAAATCGAGCCCTGGTTCCAACAAGATTTGATACTAACCTAATTTTTTTGGATTTGATTTTTTCAAATAATATAGCATATGAATTATCAGCTTTTGCAGTAATTCCAGCTATCTCATATTTTGTAGATACGGTTTTTTTTACAGTTTTTAGATCCTTTGTTTTTCTCAATAATCCAAGATAGTTTCGTAAATCACTCAAGCCTGAACCATCTCCATAATTTCACCCATCAAAATTTTTGCAGTCTCATTTCCTAGTTCACTTTCAGCAAAAAGAGAAACTACGCCTATTCCTCTAATTGAGGTTGATATTTTTTCTGCAGTTAATTTTAAAAAAAGAGAATCAGTTTTTGCTGGAATTACAGTAGCAGTAGTTGCTGTTGGACCAGATCCAATAGATACTACCATAGAGCCAATTTTTTTGCCACCTTCACTAATTGAAACAAAATTACCATTATCAAAAGAAAGCAAATAAATGAAAAATTTTCGAGCGCCTACATCAATGGTTTTTTGTGTAAACCCTTGTGTAGACATCTACAAGCTTCGACGAATATTATGCCTTTATTGCTATCGCTTCGGCCTTTCTTTCCATTTTAGTATCAGCTTCTACTCTTGCTCGGAGTTTTGCTTTGTACTTTAGGTTTCGAGGCTTGGTTCGGAGTCGATAACCACAACAGGGGCACCATAATCCTTCCCATTTAATGAAGATTTCACAAATTTGACATCGTCTTTGTCCAGAAGCATATCTTCCGGTTCCTACAGGCTTTTGAGCCTTATATCGAACGCAAATTCCTTTACAAGTCATCTTTTCATCAATTCCTTAGTTAATTTAGTATAACATTCACAACTATTTAAGGATCGATCGATAATTTTTGTAATTTTTCGACAACATTTTTGTAAAAATTTCATTGATCGTTCTTTTTAGAAAAACAGATTTCAGAATAAATTGAAAAAGACTATAAATATTTACCGATGATTTCCAAAATCAGATTTTTTCAACTTTTCAAAAAGAAAGCTTACAAGCTATAAAAAATTTTCAAAACCGAAGATCATTTTTTGAATTTTTTATCCGGTTCTAGAAAGTGGTAAAATAAAATGACGATAACCATCTCTTTGTGAAATGTATTTTGCTGACATCATATCTCGCTTTCCTCGCTGATTGTAATTTTTAATTTTAAGCGAGGTTTTTCTCTCATCAACAAATTCTAATTCAAAATCTGAACAAAATCTCAGATTAAGTTGTGTCATGATTTCTTTTGCAAGGCCCATGTTGCCATTTCCAATTTTTATGATTTTTCTATCTGCACGAAGCTCAGCAAGAATTTTTGCTATATGCATTACTAGAGATTCCACTGAATTAAAGATCGTTCTTTCAATTTCCTTACCATAGTAAAAGACTGAGAGTCCAGTTCTAGATCCTGGATCAATTCCAAGTACTAGCTCATTTTTATCAAGACCCACCTGCAATTTTTGAATCATCAAACCTTGAATCACTACTGGGTCTTTATCTATGATTTCCTCATGAAGCATTGGTTTTTGAGAATATTTAGGAGCCTCTTTAGAGGTAGTCAAAATCAGGCTTCCCTCATACTTGTTAATCTCCCCAGGAAGAAGTGAATCATATTGTAATTTGAGATCATTAAGGGCCTTGATGAATTTGTAGTATGGTCTACCGTAAGTAGTGGCAACTCCAATACGAGCTTCATTCAATGGTGCGATGATTTTTTTTATATCTAGGAAAATTTAGGTTTATGCCTTGAGAACAGTTGACACGACGTGGTCTACTGCCTCATTGAATTTAGTATCAATCTTAGTTTGAACATCTTTTAGGTTCACATCTCCTGCAGTCTGAATTCTTTGAGATTCAGATGTTGCTTTTTCTTTAGCCTCAGAAATAATGGCCTCAGCCTCTTTTGTGGCCATTTGAGTTACCTGTTCTTTTAATTGGTCAATTTCTTTTTGGGCTTTTTGATTTAGCTGCTTTTTCATATCTGCTAGATTTTCATTTAGAGAATCAATATCAGATTCTAATCCAGAGAGAGCCTTGATGATTTTATCAACAGTTCCAGGTGCAGCTGTTGCTGCTGGAATCGCTTTTTCTATTGATTTTTGAGAACCTTTCATTTTCAAGTTAATGCAAAACTTCCAAATCCAATAATTAAATCTTCATTTCTATCTGGATTATTTTGAAAAAAGTCTGAAAACTGACAAATATCGTATAGGTTTCAGAGGAATATTGAAAAAAATAAGCGTACATTCCAACCCCACAGCAAAAGCTAATCCAGATTACTTTACAGGTCCTGTTTTGATGAATGAGATTACTGGTGTGCTAAAATCAAAAGAGCAGAAAATTTTTCATGTAACCTTCAAAAATGGAGCTCGTACTAAAATACATAATCATAATGGTGGCCAAATCCTAATTGTAACTCAAGGAATGGGAAGTTTAGTCATGTATTCAAAATTAGGAAATGGGAAATCTAGTTTTAGAATTAAAAAAGGAGAAAAAACCAATCTTTTGGAAGGAGACATTGTGTATATTCCTGCAAAAAAACTACACACCCATGGTTCTATAGATAAGAAAAAAGTATTTTCTCATATTGCAATTAATGCAAATCCTTCAAAAAGCATACCTGCTAAAACAACATGGTATGAATCTGATTTTAAAACTAGAGTAAGAAAGATTTTATCCTGATTTTTAATTCAGGAATATTTTATGAATACTTTTCTTTGGTTACATGTAATTTGTAAATATCGTCATTTTTTACAACAAATATTCTATCATGCATCATCAGTAATTCTATCATATCAGTAACTTCAGAATTCATTAAATCACTTTTTATTTAATTAGGTATACAGGAATCTTTGATTTATGAACAACAAAATTAGATACACTTCCTAACATTTCTCCTTCAGCTGAACCAGCTCCAGTTGTACTCATAACAATATGATCAAATTTTCCATTTTTTGCTGCTTTTACTGTTTCAAGACTTGGAGTTCCTCTTACCAGTTTAGTTTTGAATTTTTTACTCTTTTTTTTGGATCTTTTTATGGCTTTTTTTAGAATTTCTTTTCCATGAAGAACAATTTCCTTATCAATACGTGTAGTTCTAGGTCCACTCCGTTCTACGTGTGGAATTACATGTAGAACAGTTACCTCAGCATTTGTAAATCCTGCAAGAATTAATGCTCTATCTAATGCTTTGAAGGATGCTTTAGAACCATCTAATGGAACAAGAATTTTCTTTATCGTTTCACTCATCTATGAAAAGTTCGAAGATGGGAGGATATTAAGCAAATACTAATTTTCATTTATGGGAATCAACCAGTATTTTTCTAATTTAATTTCTATAAATATGAAAAAACTCTTCAATTGGTTGTAAGTAGTAAAATGGCTCTAGCAAGATCTCCTTTTGCCTCAGTCAAAGCATCAATTGCTTGCTCTTTAGAAACACTTGCTTGTTGGCAAACTAATTCAATATCCTCATCACTAAATACAGGAACCTCTCTTTCCTTTTCTTCATAACCATCAGCAATTACTTGAAAAATAGTATTTTCCTTTGCCTTCATCTCAGTAACTGAAGGTTTTGCAATGATAATCTCTTTTTTGTCAGTCTTAATAATTACCTCTTGAACATTTGGGAGTTCACTCATATCTAGGCCCATCTTGTCCATCATTCTTCGCATATTGCGATTTCCACCGCGCATCATGATAATCGATCTCCTTTATTCTGACTTTTTAAACTATCTCTGATTTTTACAGCAACTCCTCTATTTTGTGAAGTAATCATTTCAGAAGATAAGACGGATCTACCAACAGCAATTACTTTACTTTTAAATAAAACTGGAACATCAGCAGAAATCTGAATGTTTTTCCCACACCAAACCACATGATTACAAAAAACTGATTTTCCATCTTCTACAAATGGTTTAGAATCTGAATCTACCTCCAGACAGTTTTCTTTGAATTTTTTACTTTTGAGAAGAATTTGTGCAAAATATGGAGATATAGCAAGACCACCATCAATTCTCAAAGTGCATAGAAGCTTTCCATCATGAAATACACTTCGAATTCTACCATTTTTTTTAGAGTAAGTAATTTCAATTTTTTTTGGAAGAGATTTTGAAACGCCATTTCCAAATAGTGCATCTAGTGTATGGTTGAGTTTTTCAACAGAATCCATAATTTCCCAAAAATGGAATTCTAAATATTTGTTAACCTTACTCTATATTTGCGATCGTAATCTATATAGATTAATAAAATAAGCATAGATTATGAATGAAAGAGAGGAAACAAGGAAAATTCAGTTTACAGGCAAATCATCCTATATTGTCTCATTACCCAAACGGTGGATTATGGACCTAGGACTAAAACAGGGAGACTCAATCAATGTTGTAAGACAGGGTTCATCGACTCTACAAATTTCACCAACTCAATATCAAACAAAATCTCTCAAAAATGAAGATGCAACTTTTGAGGTGGATTTAGAAGATGAAAATTCAAAAATTGTTAGAAGGTTAGTTTCACTTTATTTTCTAGGATTCAAAACTATCAACATTAAACCAAAGGCTGGCAGATTCAAACCGGATCAAAGAACTGCAATTAAAGATGCAGTAAAAAAAATGCTAATGGGTACTGAAATAATCTCAGATTCTACAAGCGGAATAACAATTCAGGTTTTGGTAAATTTAATAGAACTTTCAGTAAATGGTGCCTTCAAAAGAATGATGCACCTGGCAAATTCAATGATGTCTGATGCCTTTTTGGCCATACAGGAGACAAATTATGATCTTGCCCAAGAGATAATTAATACTGATGATGAAGTTGACCGATTTGGTTTTTACATTATTCGTCAGCTAAAAATCGCAATTCAAAATGAGCATATGCTAAAAGAGATGGGATTCAAAAATGCCAGAAATTGTTTAGGCTATAGATTAGTTGTAAAAAATATAGAGAGGACTGGAGATCATGCAGTAATTATTGCCAAAGATTTATTAGAATTTAAAAAACCAATCAAAAAAGAGATTCTTGCTAAAATACGAGAAATGAGTGAATTTTCATTATCATTATTAGATGATTCGTGTCTTGCACTCTTTAAAGAGGATTATAATGAGGCCGAAAAAATCATTAAAAAATCTACTGAGATTACGAAATTTGAAAAAAAGGTTGTAGATAGTACTAAATCAATAAAAGATGATGAAGAAGTTTACAGAGTTAGGAGAATGGTTGAAAATCTACGACGAATTGCAGAATATGCAAGTGATACTGCAGAAATTGTTCTCAACATTAACGTAGAAAAAATTCTTAAAAAACCCAAAGTATGAATTATTGTTCTAAATGAAATCTGCGATATTAATTACCTATGATAATGAGGATTCTGTAAATGAGGCACTAGCCCTCTGTGATGCAGCTAGTTACAAAATTTCACATATAATCAAGCAGGAGTATTTGCAAAAACCAAGATATGGAATAAGTGATAAAAAAGTTGATGAGCTTGAAGAGTTAATTGCAAAATATAGACCAGAAGCAATAATTTATGATGAAATTCTAAAGCCTAGTCAAAATTACAATCTAGCTTCTAAACTAAAAATTCTGATTCTTGACAGAGAGACATTGATTTTAGAAATCTTTGAAGGAAGAGCCGTTAGTTCTGAATCAAAACTGCAGATAAAACTGGCACAGCTTCGTTATGAAATGTCAAGAGCTAAAGAAAAAGTACGACTTGCAAAAATGGGAGAACAGCCTGGATTTTTAGGAATTGGAAAATTCGAAGTTGATGTTTACTATAATGACATTAAGCATAGGATGGTAAGTGTTAAATCAAAACTAAAAAAAGCTGGAAAACAACGTGAGCTTCACAGACAAGCAAGAAAGCGAATGGGATTTAAAACAATTTCTTTAGCAGGATATACTTCAGCGGGTAAAACCACTTTGTTTAATCTATTAACTGGTGAAAAACAACAAAAAGGAAAAGAGCTTTTCACAACTCTTACAACAACTACTAGAAAATTAACAATTGATAAAAAAGATGTTTTAATTTCAGATACAGTAGGTTTTATCAGTAAGCTTCCAGCATACATGATTGAAGCATTCAAATCAACTCTTGAAGAATTACTCTATACAGATGTTGTATTAGTTGTAATCGATTCTAGTGATGCTCAATCAGATTTAAAAAAGAAATTCCACAGCTGTACAAAAACACTTTATGAATTAGGAGTAGAAAGAGATAAGATGATTTTTGTTTTAAATAAATCAGATCTAATTAATCCAGAAGCGATTATTGAAAAAACTAAATATCTCAAACTAGATGAATCAAAAAAATGGATTAATGTTTCATCTAAAACTGGAGAAAATATTTTACAGTTAAAGGATTTGATTTCAAAAATGTTAGAATTAAAAAAACCCGTGATAACAAAAAAATCTAGTAAAGAAGAGTTAGATAAAATTTATGGATTTTGAAGTATTAAGAATTGGTCAGAGAATAGTAAGAGATGATCGAGTCACTACACATGTAGCACTAGTTGCTAGAGCATTTGGTGCTTCAAAAATTTACATGAATGAAGTAAATCCAGAAATTAAAGACACTCTAAAAAAGATTAACGAAACATGGGGAGGAGATTTTGAAATTGAATTTATTACTAATTGGAAACAAGTTATCAAAGAAAAAAAAGCAGATTCTAGAAAAATTATTCATTTGACTATGTATGGAGAAAACATTAATGATTTAGTGCCATCTCTTCAAAAAGAAGAAAAAATACTCATAGTTGTTGGTGCAGAAAAAGTTCCACGTGAGATATACGATTTTGCAGATTATAATGTGGCCGTAGGTAATCAACCACATTCTGAGATTAGCGCACTAGCTGTGTTATTAGATAGAATTCAAAAAGGAAATCAGTTTTTAACAAAATTTCAAAATCCTAACAGAGAAATTATTCCAACCAAAAAAGGCAAAAATGTAATCATGAACAAAACAATGGATAAATAATGGAATTGAAGGGATGTATTGAGATATGATTGACAAATACGAAGATCCGTTTGTGAGGATTTCTACAATGATAGGAGGAGATGAATATCTCAAAGTAGCAAGATCACTATTAAAATCAGAAGATGCAACAGATGAAGAAATTGCAAGTTCTACTGGATTGCGAATTAACATGGTTAGAAAAGTACTCTATGATCTTTTTGGTAAAGCATTGATTACAGGAATTAGAGTTAAAGATGAAAAGAAAGGCTGGTTTGTATATCGATGGCGTTCAAGAAGAGATGAAGTAGAAAATTTTATCGAAGGTCAAAAAAAGAAGATCTTAGAAAGACTTCAACAGAGACTAGATTATGAAAACTCTTCAGATTTTTACCACTGTGGAAATGAAGATTGTCCAAGAGTAACTTTTGAAAATGCATTAGAACTTTTCTTCAAGTGTCCCTCGTGTGGCAATGTATTAAACTTGAAGAAAAATGATAAATCAAAAAAAGCATTTGCACATAAAATTGATCACATAAAAAAAGATATGAGACAAAATTAAACTAAATCCCATTAATTCTCAAGTTAACTCGATGCTTCTCGTTTGTTTTTTAAAATAATGTGCAAAGTGTACAGCGGGTTTTCTATTTATTATTGAATTTTTAGATTCAATGTTGAAGTATATCCAACAAACACACCAAACCGTTGTAAAAAGAGTTGCCGAGAGAGGAACTGCCGCAGTTCTTGAACCATTCAAGGCTCAACATTGGACTGGAAATGAATTCAAGAAACAAGAACACGCAAGACTAAAACATGCTCACAATCCAAGACTATTGGCATCTAGAGGAACTAGTGTTATTAGGGCCAGTGATTTTATTGAAACTAAAACACCAGATCCCAAAGGGCACTACATTATTACTGGAAGAGGAACGGATAGAATTAGACTATAGTTAAACTGTAAAAAGTTTAGTATATTTTTTTTATATTACTTAATCAATTCATATAAGAATTTAATTTATAGATTAAAAATTGAAAGGAGCATTTTCAATTAACTCATTTGCTGTTCAATTGAACGCACAAAATTTCATAAGCACAGTATCACAAAACAAAGCATGACTAATGGTTCAGTTGTATTTAGAAGGGAATAGATGAGGTTCTGTGGCAGGCGTCTATACTAAAGAAAAAACAGTAGAGGATATGCTTCCTAATGGGGAGCTAGAAAGTGAAGAGGCAATTATGAATGATAAAGAAAGATTCGGGAGAGTTCGAACCATTCTAATGAAGCAGCTGAGGGCAAAATATGGGAATGATATTGCAAATAGAGCGCTTTATCGTATTAACAAAAGAATTTCCGAAGGATCTCTTAGAGTAAATGTTAAACTGAGTACTATTAATCATAGTGAAAGTGAAATTTAATCTATCTAAAACTACTATATTCTTGTGGGTTGAAGTTATAGCATGATGACAGAGCCTCCTTCTAAATCAGAAGGATCTGAAGAGATCTGTCCTATTTGTAACAAACCAAAAAGCAGGCATACTCCAGATGAAATAATGAATTGTTCTAAAAAGATTAGAGAATTTCAGGATGCAAAAGAAGAAGAAAATGAAAAGTAGCTATCTTGGTGGAAGATACCAGGAAACTGTTTGATTTGCAGAAGAGTTTTCACTCCAACGCAATTTCCCATCTTCATCGAAATAACTTTGGGTTGATGAATCTGCTAATCCATACTTGATATTTAATTGAGAATTATGCTCAATAAGTTCACTCTTAGTAACAGCTGCTTTTCGTTGAAAGACTTGGGTAGCAGTAATGCTATTTTCACCTTCTTCTAGGGCTTCTAGCTTAGCTGCATAGGCTTCATTATGTTTTTGCTCAGTCAGATTAAACTGTCCCCAAAAGATGAATTTAACCGTATCATCAACATTTTGAACAAATCTAGAAAAAGCGATTCTTGGTGTGCTTAAATCTAATCCTTTTTCAAAACTTTCTAGTTCTTCATTAAGTGAGTTTTGTGCAATTTGTCGTTGACTATCAATGTAATTTTTTCGTTCATTAATTTCTTGTTGTTTTTTTTCTGCTTCTTCTTGTTGTTTTTGTATTTTTTCCATATGCTGAAGAATAATTTGAGAAAGTGGGTTTTTTGTTATTCCATCATGTATTAAAATAGGAACTTGATTAACAACTTCTAAATCAACTTTAGGAATAATTTGAGGGATGCCATTTACAAAATATTTTGTATTTACAATACTCATTCCATATCCTTCTTTAGTAGAAATTACACTTATAGTATAATCACCAGGTTGTGCTGGAGTTTTTAGTTCAATGTAGAAAGATCCTACATTATTTGTAGTAGATGATATGGTTTCAGTTGAAAATGCAATTTTTACTTGAGCGTCTGATACAGGGTTTCCAGCTTGATCTTTTACATTACCTACTATTATAGGAAATTGACCATCTTCAAGTGGATCATTTAGAGGCCAAGCGGTAGTTACCAAGTCGCCCATAGTTAAATCAGCATAAGATACTGTAGCAGAAAATATCACCAATGATAGAATTATGGAGTATCCTACCTTTAACATGAGAGATTATTTTGAATTTGAAAATTAACCCCCTAGGTTTAGTGTTTTTATCAGCAGATGAAATTTTTTTGAGTGGAGGACTTTGGAGCATAGAAATGATTAGTAAACTTGATTAATTTCCTAAAATTTTCAATTTCTTTGAAATATGAAATTTAGCAGTGGAATTGTAAATCTGGTTTTTATGTATTAAATAATCTAGATCTGTTAATCTGTACGTAATAATACATATCAACTAGTCTAGATTAATAGTATCAGTTGAGTTCAGAAAATCCTTCCTACAATAACGCTTCATCAGAAAGATTTGGACATGTTTTGGAAGAAATTAAGTTTGAATTTGGAAAAATGGTAACTTATCTTTTTTCTAGTTCCAATCCTATGTCAACTGCCGACAAAGTAGGATTAATGTTTACAATTATTGCCTTTGGAGTAATATTAACACCAATAGCAATGAGTGATTCAGATCCATATCATATTAAAGGAATCTTAAAGGAGGTAAAAGATAATTTTCCATTAATGGATAATTTAGATAAAAACCAAGATAGTTCTCAATTTAGAATGATCGCTCACTTGAAACTTTCTCCTGAATTTAATTTAGATACCACTGAAAAAATTATTCAAGGAAAAATTATTTCAAAAACACTCTAGTAATAGTGCAATACAATTTCATTTCCTAATTTGTAAGTTCTTTTTAATTTTAATTTTTTAGCTTTTTGAATTAATGAAAATCCTTCCCCATCAACTAATGTAATAGCTTTTTTTCCACCAACAATATAAGGTGTTATTGTGATGATTATTTCATCTACAAAACCTTGTTTGAGAAATTCCCAATTAACAGTACCTCCACCTTCTACAAGCAAAGTTTTAATTTTTTTCTTTGATAATATTCGTAAAAGATTTTTTATATTTACTAATTTATCTCCTGATTCAATAATTTCTAGTGGATATTTTTTTAATATAGTAATATTTTTTTTCGATGCCTTTTTGGAAACAGCTATTATAGTTGGAAATTTTTTACATGTTTTAATAATTTTAGATTTTTTATCAATGTTTGCTTTAGAATCTAAAATGATACGTAATGGGCTTTTGCCTTGATTATATCTAACTGTTAAAAGAGGATTATCTCTTTTTACAGTATTTGATCCAACCAAAATTGCATCAACTTTTGAACGTAGTGTATGAATTCTAATCTTATCTTTTTTTGAAGATAATTTAGAATCTCCTGTTTTTGAGGCTATTTTCCCGTCTAGAGTCATTGCTGCACTAAGAATTACCTTTGGTCTAGATTTTTCCATGAACTATTTTTCCTCCAATCATGACTGCTCGAATAGTGGATTCACTAGCCCTTTGTACAATTGAAGCATGAGGATTATGCATAGGTTCTAAGTCAAGTGCATGTTTATCAATAAACACACAATCTGCGTACTTGCCTGTTTCTATTACTCCAATTTTTTTTTGTAAAAGTTTTTCCGCATTAACAGTTGCCATCTTTAGAATTTGTTTAGGAGAAATTCTTTTACGGTTTAGTCCCATTGTTACCTTCCACAAATAATCCATTTCACGAAACATATCAGGAGAATTTACCATGACATTATCTGTTCCAATTGCAATATTACATCTAGCTTTTATCATGTTTTCAATATTAGGAATACCTTCAGCTAATGCAGCATTAGCACGAGGACAAATAACAATACCACGAGTTTTTTTTGCAACCTGATGTAAATCACGTTGAGAAGCATATGTCATATGAACAAGAAAATGTGGTTTTAGAAATAAAGCTCGTTGAGTTTCAGTTTTTTTAGTAGTGTTTTTTGATAGTTTCGAGCTTTCAATTGTTTCTTCAGAATGAATTGCTCTAATTTTTGAAATTTTAGAATAATATTTCAGAAAAGCATCACTATTTTCATTCACACCACTAATTCCTATTCCATCACATTTTTTTAGAAGGATTTCAAGTTCTGCTTTTTTAGAATTTGGAAAAGAAATGTTTTTTCTAATTTGTCTTTGTTCCTGATAATATTCTAGTCTTCCAAGAATTATTGATCTAATGGGTATGTTAGATAGTACTTTTTTTAAAAGAAGTACACCGTCTAACCCACCTTCTCTAAAATCAACAAATGTTGTAATACCTTTTCTTAACATAGAAAGACAGGTGTTTTTCATAAAATTTGATAGATGAGATGGATTCGTTTCTCTTAGAATTTTTTGTTTAGCACCAAAAATAGGATGAATTTTTGCATTAACGTTACTGTTTAGAGAATAGTCTTTCCCTATAGAATCACCAATATGAGTGTGGGAATTAATTAAACCAGGAATTATTAACAATCCCTCACAATCTATAGATTCTTCATTAGGGCTTGGTCTCAAGTTTGGTTTTATTTTTTTAATAATTTGTTCAGAAATTTTTAGATTTGTAGAAGATACAAACATTAAATCTTTACCATAAAGTACGCTAGAATTTTTTAAAAGCATGATGTTTCCAATATTTCAGGTTTTTCCTTTCCTGAATCTCTAATCTCCCTTATTTTATCAAGTGATTTAGTTGCAAGTTTTGCAGCTTCACGTGATGATTTTCCAATACCTATACCACAATTAAGTGATAGATCTAGATCCGTCTTTGTTCTTTTAATGAATTCTTGAGCAAATTTTTTTGCATTATCGTTTGCAACAACCATAAAATTATCACCGCCCATAAAAAATGCCAAAGATTTTTTTTCAAGAAAAAATTCAGACATTGAAGAATATAATTTAAACATTGTAGATGAAATTTCATATGGAGATTTTACTTTTCTTGTAGAGGATAGATCGTCTACATCAAAATGCATGATAGTAACTTTCTGATCTGTTTTCCCATCTACAAAACCAAAGATACCATGTTCTTTATTTAAAATGACTTGGGATTTTTTTCCTTCATATGCTTTTAGATTTGCATCAAAAGGTGTGTTATCAAAACCAATAGACATTGTTAATTTTATTTCAAATAATTCTTTTAGTTTTTTTTGGATTGTAATGTGATCATTTAATGTTAAACCATTTGTTACAACAAAAAACTCATCAGATCGATTTAAAAATACTAAACAATTTTTTTCTGAGAATAATTTTTGAATTTCTTTGTATAATGATGCTTGTAACATTTGTAATTCGTGTTCTCTATCACTGCCTAAAGTTAGAGTCCAAGGTCCGTACTCATTTATTTTAATGATTGTTAATTGAATCAATTTATCTGATTTTTTCTAGTTCTTGAGAAATTTTCAAAACTGCTTCAATTGCCCTCTCAGATACAGGTCTGATTCTAGCATGAGCCTGTCTTTCTCCCATTCCAGGTCCAGTGATCCCTAATGATACAGGTTTTTTGTGTTTTAATGAAAGTTTTGTAAGACGTTTTACAGTTGCATTAGAAATTAATTCATCATGTTTAGTTTGTCCTTTAATTACTGCACCAAGTGTTACTACTCCATCTATTATTTTTTTTTCTAATAGAGTATCAACAATTAAGGGCATATCAAAAACACCAGGAACTTTACATGTAAATTTGACATTTAATTTAAGAAATTTTGCTTTTTCTAATGCAATATCAAGCATTTTAGATGTCACTTTGTCATTAAATTCCGAAACCACTATTGCAATGTTCAAAATTAATGCACCTTAGCGTATTCTAACAATTCTTTACCATCAATAAACGGAATAGCATTTTGTTTAGCATATTTTTTTGCTTTTTCTACTGATAGAGCAGAATAAGTTTCAGCATCCATCATTTCACAGATAGCAGATACAGGATTCACTTTTGCAAGTTTTGTAAGATAGATGGACATTTCGGTATGACCTCTCCTATTAGATAAAAGTCCATTTGCAGCAATTAAAACAGGAACATGTCCAGGGGTTTTAAATGATGAGATGAATTTGTTATGAGAATTATCTGCGTTGTAAAGATTAGCCATTTCACGAATTGTAAGGGCTCTGTCTCTATCAGTAATTCCAGTGTAAGTTTGATAATGATTTATTGCAATTGAAAAAGTAGGATGATCTCCATAAGGAGCCAAACCCATAATCATTTCTTTAGAGCTTGAATCAAAATGATCCGAACTTGATAGAATTTCATGCATGTAATTTAGACCAAGATCTTTGCCTAGAGAATTGTTTATTGCAAGACATATCAGACCACCTGCATGTTGACGCATACGTGCAATATGTTCTGGTGTAACAAACTCTGCAGCAACTACCATATCAATTTCGTTTTCTCTTCCGCTTGAATCATGAAGTAAAACAAATTCTCCTCTTTTAAGAGATAATATCGCATCTTCAAGAGACATAATAATAATAAATTTTCTTTTATTATATAGTTTACTAAAAAATTAGTAATTACCAATAAAGTGGTAATAAATTAGGTTTACTTTAAAATATATTTTCCTAAAATGTCGGTTTCAATATTAATCTTGTCGCCAACTTTTTTTGATTTAAAATTTGTCACCTTCATAGTATGAGGGATTAAACATATTGAAGCTATGTTTTTTGTAGCATCAACAACTGTTAAACTAATACCATCAATAGCAATGGATCCTTTCTTTACAACAAATTTTGCTAATTTTTTTGGAACTTCAAACCACACTTTAATCTCTTTAGGTTTTTTTTCAATTTTTTTTATTATTGCTACTCCATCTACATGACCTAACACAAAATGTCCTTCCATTCTATCACCAATCTTTAAACTTCTTTCAATATTGACTTTAACACCTTCTTTCAAGTTTCCAAGGTTAGTTTTTTTTATAGTTTCATCAATCATTTGAAAAACACATTTATTTTTTAAAATTTTTGTAGCTGAAAGACATACTCCATTTAATGAAACACTTTGCCCTATTTTGAGTCCTTTTGCATGTTTGCCTAAATTTACAGTCATTTGAAAAGCACTACGATTTTTTGTATTTTGAGAAATTTTTTCAACTGTACCAACTCCTTCTATAATTCCAGTAAACATATTATTAGATTATTTTAACTCTGTATAAATATTCATCACATACCTAGGAAAATATTTATTCGTAAATACAATTAATAAAAATAAATAATTTATTCCACTTGAAATTAATTCTATTTACATACAGATAATACTTCAGAAATCATTCTTGATGCAAGATGTGATGTTCTGTCTTTAATATCATAACTTGGACAAACTTCCATTATGTCCATACCAACAATTCCTTGTTCAACTATGGATTTTAGGAGATACACAGCTTCTACATTTTTTAATCCCATTGGAACTGGAACAGAAACTCCCGGAGCAAAAGCTGGATCAATACAATCCATATCAAAAGAAATGTAAACATTCTTACCAATTGTCTGTGAAATTATATTTGAGATTTCTTTTACTCCTTTTTCAACTATATCAAATGGAGTAATTACCTTTACTTGATATTTTTTTAAATTATCAAGCTCTTCTTGTTCAGGAGTTCTTATTCCAATCTGCATGCTTGTCTTTGGATCTATATGAGGTAAAACATCGTAAAAAACTGAACCATAATAATTCTGAGTTGAACTGACAAAGTCAGGATGAGCATCAAAATAAACCAAAGATAATGGGCCTTTTTCAGAGGCAATTGCTTTAATGACATCTCTAGTAATGGAATGATCACCTCCCATCATGATGGGAATTTTTTCTTTTGAAACAATTTTTGAAAAAACTTCATTAATTTTTTCTTTAGAAATATCTCCATAATCTACGATCTTTTTTTGTTTTATTCCATTAAATGGAAGTCCAAGAGATTTTTTTCCTTCTCTAGTAAACGAATCTCTCAAGTGAGAAACCTCACGAATGAAATGTGGAGCTTCAGATGCACCTTTTCTTAGAGCATGAGATTGTGATTCGTCTGGAACTCCAATAATTACAATTTCTGATTGTTCAAAGTCATCAGTATTTGCCCAGCAGATATTTTTTTCCATGTTTTTTCCTATTATCCAATCTAGAAATTGTTTACTCTAGATGGCTTAGGTATTAATTACTATTTTACAATCGTATTTTATGCCTAGTCATTTTTTTGTCGAAACAGCTGATTTTGGAAGTTTTGCCAGATATGTTTGTGCATTGAGAGAAAATCCTTTAAGAGTATACTCTCATGACTTGAATAAAAAACGAGTATTATCAAGTAGAACAGTGCTTTCAAAAGCATTATTTTCGATTTATACTAGTACACCAAAAGATGGTCGATACATTTCATATAACGTAAAAGGAGGTAAAGAAGAAGCGAGTGTTATTAGTTCTACAAAATCTTTTGCACAATACGCACCTATTATACATTTAAGTTCTCTTCCTTCAACATTTGTAATTAATCCAAAAAAAATTGATGAGAAGTTTATTCCCGTACATGTAGAAGATTTAGGAAGTCTTGCAAGATTAACTTATGATCCTGAATTACCTGATGAATTAGATTTAACCCTCTTTATGTTTCCACAAAAAACAAAATGGATCATAGGATATATCACATCATTAGATTTGGAAGATATTATGTATTTTTTTAATTATGTAATTCTAGACAAAGAACCTTCAAAACCATTTTTACAATATTCTCCTAATGATGATAAAACTCCAGTGTTTACAGATAAATTTCAACACGGTTTATCATACTTACCAGTTGTAAAATTAAAAGATGCACATCCAATTTTTGGTTTAAATAAATAAAATCAATTATAAAAAAAAATATTTTAGTTGTTCATCGTAGTCATCTTCATAATCATCTTCGTAGTCATCTTCATAATCTTCGTCTAGCATATCTGCTGGTCCTTCTAGTGGTTTTTTTTCCTCTGGAATAATATCTGGAATTAATTCTGCCATTTTTTTCACCTTGTCTATGCCCCGTATCCCATAAGGGAAAGCGTAGATTTAGCATTAGTAATTGGTGGATATCCCCTATAATTGCTTCCTTCAGTTTTGAACGATTAATGTTCAAAAAGTATGAACTTCATGATTTCCTCAATTTCCAAGAAAATGTTTTTAGAATTTATATTTTTAATTTAAAAAAATTTAGATTTTTTTCTAAAGAGATTTTATTAATCATTTAATAATTTCCAGCAAAGCTTTTGCACGTTTGTAATGCACTTCATCAATCATCTTTCCATCAACAGTAGTTGCCCCTTTTCCTTTCTTTGTTGACTTTTCATATGTTGTACAAACTTTTTGTGCCCATTCAATTTCTGTTTTGTTTGGATGAAAGGACTGATGAGTGACTGAAATTTGGTCAGGATGAATAATCGTTTTACCAACATATCCAAGACTTTTTCCAATCTTACAATCTTCAATCAAACCTTTTTCATCTTTAATATCCTGCCATATTGCATCTAAAGCATATACTCCTGCTGCCCTAGCATCTAGTGGGATTTTTGCCCTAGCATGTTTTGCGCCTTCAGGTTGTTTTGTATATTCAATTCCCAAGTCATTTAGAAGATCAAAAACTCCAAAAATTACAGCTGAGATTCTTTTGCTAGATGAGGCAATCTCATACGTGTTATAGACGCCTTCAGCAGATTCGATAGATGGCATTAATACAATTGGTCCTAGTTTTTGCTTTTTTTCAAGTGATTTTAGAGTTATTACAATTTTTTTTAATTCTTTGGCATTGTTTACTTTGGGAATAACTATCCCATCAATGCCTTTTTGAACAATTTCTTTGAGATCATCTGGGATTTTTCCAGATTCGGGAGAGTTTGTTCTAACATAAACTTCAGAAGAATATTGAGAACGTGTTTTTAATGCATCTTTGATGAGTTTTCTAGCATTATTCTTTTCTGAATTAGGTACAGAGTCTTCTAAATCAAAACAAACAATATCGGCAGAAAGTGTTTTTGCTTTTTCTAAAAACTTTGAATTGTTTCCTGGAACAAAAATTAAACTTCTAAAAAGCTGTGTCATTAAATAATTATGCGCCTTCAGGCTTCATTAAGATTTTGCCAAAGAAATCGCCTTTAAGCATTTTTGTGTGTGCCTCTGCGGCTTGCTCAAATGAATGAATTGAGTCAATTTCAGCTTTAATTTTTCCTTGACCCATCCAGTATAAGCCAGCTTCCATTTCAGCTTTTGTTCCTTGGGTTGAACCTAGAACATTAATTCCTTTAAAGAAAACATGTCGTAGATCAATTTTTGCGTCGTATCCAGTTGTAGCACCACAGGAAACAAGTGTTCCACCATAATTGAGTAAGGTTAATTGTTTGTTGAAATGAGTTTGACCAATGTGATCAAAGGTTAAGTCAATACCTGGAGATTTTCCTTCTTTTTGGGCAATCTCTTTTGATATTTTTCTTACCTCTTTATGCCAATCTTCTTGTCTATGATCAACTGCATAATCTGCGCCTAGGTCAAGACATTTTTGTAGTTTATTTTTGCTTGCAGTAGCAATAACAGTACAATTGTAAAGTTTAGCAATTTGAATTCCAAAACTTCCGACACCAGAACCCCCACCCATAATGAGAACGGTTTGCCCTGGAGTGATTTTTGCTCTACCTACGAGCATATGCCATGAAGTTAGAATTGTCATTGAGGCTGCAGCTGCTTCATCAAAGCTTACGCCTTCAGGAATTTTGGATACGTTTGTTTCAGGTAGATGAACTAATTCGGCATATGCGCCCCATAGAGGCCCTGTCTGAAATCCCCAGACTTGTCTTTTTGCACAATCAAATTCTCTTCCAGATGTACACATAGAACATGTTCTGCATGCTAAATTAGAATGTGAAACAACTCTGTCACCAACTTTAAAATTTTGAATATCTTCTCCTACTGCAACAACTTCACCTGCTGCATCAGAACCTGAAATATGAGGTAGTGGAACTGGTATAGGTACACCCCTCATCCCCCAAAGATCGTTATAATTTAGAGCAGATGATTTTAGTTTTAACACAATTTCGTTTGATTTTGGTTTTGGATCATCTACATCTTTTACTTTTAGAATTTTCTTATAATCATCATCAGGTGCATATTCTTCGTAAACAACTGCTTTCATGAATACGATCGACGTAGAACCCCTAATTATATTTTCTTAGATCAACGTCGATTAATTTTGAACTCGCGTTTAGGCTGTTGAATAGATAGCAAAATTTGCTTTAATTGTTCATCTGTTACTGGGGGCCTGAGCTTGCCTTGAGAAGCCATACTAATCAGATAGTTTTCAACTGTGTTGACCACATCAGGTTTTACCATTTTTACATTGTTTAATCTGAGTCTTGCTTCAGAAGATAATATTTGTTTTAAGATAAATTCTTTTTGAGCATTAATTTCAGCTTCGTTAGGTTGTGCTGAGTTTTCATCAGAGTCGGGTAAACTCATGATGTAACACTAAGAATATACCTTCAATTGAGGAGTTTCAGAAACTAATTGTGATAGTATTTCGGTTGCGAGCCCATCTAGTTTTTTCATTCCATTTTTAGAAACTACTCTACCTTTTCCTGCAACTTTTTCAACGTATCCTAACTTTTCTAATCCTTGAATGGCTTTTCTAACAATTACACCACCAGCAGATCTATGGTTCCTAGCTCCATATCCTGATGCTTTACCTCCACCATACACTTTACGTAAGTCATTGGTTCCTAATGGTCCATGCAAGTAAATTTTTCTTAAAACGGAAGCACATCGAGTATGCCACCAATCTGGATCTTGTGGAGGTTTGTCTGCGTGAGATCCTGTTTTAACAAAAGGTGCCCAACTTGGAGCTGGTATATCTTCATTTTTTAAAATATCAGCTAATTTACTAATCAGCAAATCTGCTGGAACGTCATATACTTTTGCCATAAAAAATCAAACTTTCAAATCGTCTTATAAATCATTGAGCTATTACTTTCCGATAAGTGTGGTCACAATAACTACAAGTTATTCGAACTGACTTTAATGAAGATCTGCCAAGCCTTATTCGAGAAGTGACACCAGGAACAATGAAGTTTTTACATTTTTTACAGAAATTCATTTTCATTTCATATGGCATTGCAATACGATATTTGGTACTGATCTTTTTTGCTAGATAAGCTTGTCTTTGTGATAGTTTTGGGAATTTTCTTGAATTAGAAATTGCATTTTTCAAAAGTATTTCCATTCTTTCTATTCCAATAATTTTTACCGCATGTTTCATGAAATATAAAAAAAATACTTCAATAAAATTCTGATCATTGATGAAAAATGCGGTCGCCGGGAGTTGAACCCGGGTCATAGGGTTGGAAACCCCACATACTAACCAGACTATACTACGACCGCATAAAAGAGAAAACTTGAGAGCCTACATAAAAATGGTTTTTTCATACTCGTAGAGTACTCTACTAATAACAACATGGGCTTCTAAAGAAGTTAGACCAATATTTACCGTGTATTCAAATCTTTTTTTTATTTCATTAGAGAAATGACCTTTTGGAAAACCACCAATAACAATACATGAATCATCAGTTAATTTTTTTGCAACATTTTCACATGTACTAGGAATACCCTGTGCGGATAGTCCTATGACTCTTTTGGGATTTATTTCTTGTAATAATTCATCAAAAGTCATATCTTTTATTTCAAGTAGATTTTTTCCTTCAGACTGGATAATTTTCTCAGAGTATAGTTTCTCAATTAATCCAATAAATCTATGATATGATTTGGGAAGTCGTACATCATCTCCTATGAAAATTACTTTATCATCTATTGTGTGAATATAAACGGAAATTTTTTTTTCGTAAAAAAGTGGGATTGTTGTTGCTTCCAATAATGAAAAGTGAACAATGTCAGGTCGTCCTCTTTTAATTTCATTATCAATTCCTTTCATTGCACCAAAATGCCATGAGTTATCTAAGATAATCTCTGATGGTTTTTTTCCTAATTTTTCACTGTGAGAAATAACAGAATTATGGTTTTGTAGATCTTTTGGAACGAGTTCTAGTGATGATTCGGCAAGAATTAATGATAGCATTATGGATATGAAATAATTCCTACTTCAATAAGATATTTTATCCCTGAAAGAAAATCTTCATCAGAAATTAATCCTGATGACCACCACTGTGCATTATGTCTTATCCATAAAGGAATTTCTTCTGAAGAATTAGAGTTGCTTTCTACTCCTTGAATTTTTAAAATATTATTTTGAATTAAAAATTCTATCCCATTTAAAAAATCAGAATCATTAATTGTTCCTTCAGACCACCATGCAGCATTATTTTTAATCCATTCAGGTATTTCTGATAAATTAGTTGTAGTGGAAGATGATTCTGGGAATATATACAACCAAACTCTTCCAGATTTTGTTTTATCTATCAGAGTTCCTGAAATTGTAATATCACTTTCTGGAAAAATTACAGTCAAGTCATTTGTATTTATTCCTCGATAAGTTACTTTTACTCCCGAATATGCAAGAGCATCATGTTCAAATCTACTAGTAATTTTCTTAGAAAATTCGCCATTTTGGGTTTCAGTTGGAATTATTTCTTCTAGAAAAAATACACCGCCTTTTTTGTTAATTAACTGGTCTGCAAATTTTTCCTGTAAAGGATCTATTATGATATGTTGTTTATCTGAATAGGAATAATCTATTTTATCTTCTGTAGTTTTGTTGCAAACATCATTTCGCCATTCTTGCGAAGAAGAGATTGCATCAAGCATTAACTGTCCATGAAGTAGCTCATGGTATATGATAACTAAATTATCAACCTCTTGTGAACGAGGATCCTTTTTTTCATTTGGATTGATAACATCGGGATTAAGCTTTAATGTGTTATCACAATCCATAGTAATAATTCCTTTAGAGCTTGTTGTAATCTTACATTGCCATGAATAAGTTCCGCCAACTATTACACCTCCTTCATGTTCTTCTGGTACAGTAAAACCCGCATGACGTGTTTCAACAACATTTACAACTAAATTATTTACATCTTCGATATTACACGGAAATGTAACGATTTGTGGTTTTTCAAAAGTATCTAAAATTCCTGAAACATCCTCACGTTCAATATCTAATTTTAAAAATTCCTCTAAAAGATTTTTGAACATTTGTTGTTCTGCGATAGATGGTTGGACAAATTTATCATCAAACGAATCAATGCTGCCAGAAACAAATGGTATAAGAGTCAAAATTAGTAAATTCAAAAATACCATGATTTATTCCAAATTAGTTTTAATTTGAACTCATTTGTACTTCTCTACTAAATTCATCCCATGCTGGTTTAGGTTTTCCATCAGTCTCAATTAATCCTGCACTACAAATGTAATGTCCAAGCCTTTCAGCTACATACTCGCTGCTTCCTAATCTAGAATCTCCGCTAATACTGATTGAACCTTCAACAGTAGCTGGATCTATTACACATGTACCTTCTTGTCTATCATATTGTCTATACCATGTAACAAATTCTAATTTAGATTCATTATCTTGATAAAAATCAAAAACAGAGTTTACAAAATCACTTTGATCTTTTGTATTTCCACTAACAAACTCATCAGTGCTCCAACTTATCTCAAAAATTCCTATAGTTTTTTCACTTGGAACTAAATTTAGCATAGAGTCTAAATCATTTCTTGCTTCCTGAGGAGTTTTGTTAATTTCATTAAGTGCATCAACTGGGAAATAGCTAAAAGCCACAAAATCTCCTATATCTAGTTCTTGTACTATATGGCCAAGATTTTTGTTAATGACTCCATGTAATGAAAAGGAATTTCCAAATTTTACCTCAGGATGTTTTTCTTTGATTTGAGAATATACTCCGTTAAAAAGTTCTTTGTAAACTGGAATGTTTTGTTCATTATATCTAAAATGAATATCAGTATCTCCTGCAATAATTACTGTATCAATAATATCATAACGAGTTAGTATTGCATCTAAAACATTTACCATGCTGTCTTCTGAAACAGAGTTTAAGTTTGGTTTTCCAATCCAATCAGGAAATGGACCTAATGATTTTCCATTTATTAATGAAAAATATAAAGTGACTTTAAGATTATTTTGTTGATTAAAACTCATTAAGATATCTGATTGTTGCCAATCAAAATTTCTTTTTTCTGGTTCAATTAAATTCCAAAATAAATAGAGATTGTTTCTTCCAACTCCTGTTGATGTAGCTTGTGAATAGGTATCATTTAGCTCTTCAAGAGTAATTGAATTAGAAGGGGTGTTTACAATTAGGCCAATTTTTTCATTTTGTGTTATGGTTGGTTGAGTTCCTAAATTAGGCGCAAACATTATTGTAGAAGCTATTGCAGCAACTGTTACAATTGTAATTATTATTCCAATTTTTACATTTATCAATGATTTTTGCAGTAAGAAATGAGAGTAAAAAAGTTGTGATTAATGTATCTAACCAGAGGTACAGCCACTAAAGCCGCATTCTATACAAAGACTGCATCCTTCAACAAATACTAGATTATTTTTGCATGTGGGACAAAGATTTTCTTCTTTTTCTTCTTCTATTACTGGAGTTGGTGTAGTAACTTCGTCAGGTACAACTAGGCGTAAGGCATTATCAACCTGTGATTTGATGTAGGAATTTTTGATGGTTCCATTTACAAAATCAGTAACGACTTCACTAGGTCTTGTATCAAATGTTTTCTTTGCATTTTCACTTGTCATGTGCAATACTTGCTCATGTCTTGAACTATCTCGATAAACTGTAATTCCTTTGAGACCCATCTCATGTGCAAGCAGATATGCTGCTTTTACGTCATCTGCAGAGACGTCATATGGCATGTTAATGGTTTTAGCAATTGCATTACCAATCCAGTCTTGCCAAACTGCTTGTGCACAAAGATGATCAGACCAATGTATGTCCATTGCTGTAACGAAGATCTTTTGAATCCATTCAGGAATTTCTGGAATACCTTTTACTGAACCATAATTGTCTGCAACTTTTGCAAGTAGTTCTTCACTGTAAATTCCATTTTCTCTTAAAACTTGTTCAAAGATTTTGTTTGTGTAAAAGAATCTTCCAACAGTTACTCGTTTTTCAAAAACAAGTGCAAATGTTGGTTCCATACCATTAGAACAATCAGCAATCATAGAAAGTGTACCAGTTGGTGCAACAGTAGTTGTCAACACATTTCTAATTCCATGTTTTTGGATTTTTGAAATTAATGCATCCCAATCGTAAGAGTGTTGACCTTTTGGTTTTTCATAATATCCTGCAACTGGAATCTTTCCTTCTGGGAATTCTGTTTTAGAACATAATGGGAATTCGCCTCTTGTTTTTGCAAGAGCCACACTTTCTTCCATGGAATAATATGTTAAGGCTTCAGATAATTTTGATTGCATTTCATATCCTTCCTTTGAATTGTATGGGATTCTTAGTTTGTATAGAAGATCAGCTACGCCCATCACACCAAGCCCAATTCTTCTTGACTCTTTAGATGCTACATTGATTTCATGAACTGGATAATGATTTACATCAATTATGTTATCTAAGAATCTAGTAGTTTTTCTAATTGTTTCTTCATATCTTTGCCAATCAAATTCATACTGTCCATCAGCTTTTCGTTTGACAAGTTTTGCTAAATTAATTGAACCCAAGTTACATGATTCGTAAGGATACAGACTTTGTTCACCACATGGGTTAGTAGCTCTTAGTGGTGAACCTCTAGCCTTTGCAAATACATTGTATTGATTAATTTTATCAAAGAATATGAGTCCAGGTTCGGCGCTCTTCCATGCAGATAATGCAATCAGATCAATTAGTTGATGTGCATTAATTTCTCTAACTGGTTCGCGACCTTTAGGAGAACGTAACATGAACTTTCCATCTTCTGTGTTTACTAGTGCATTCCAAAAGTCCTCCCAAATACCCACACTTACATTGAAATTTTCTAGTACTCCAGCCTCGGTTTTGTTGGTAATGAATTTTTCAATATCTGGATGCCATGCCTCAATTATGCCCATATTGGCACCTCTTCTTTTTCCTCCTTGTTTGACTACTTCAGTTACAGTATTGATGATATTCATAAAGGATACAGGTCCTGATGCTACACCAGATGTTGATGCCACAATATCTCCTTCTTGACGTAAATCTGAATAGTTAATTCCTACACCACCACCAGACTTGAATATTAAAGCGGCATCTGATGTTGATTTCATAATTCCTGCCATGTCATCAGGCATTCCTAAAACGAAACATGCAGACAGTTGTCCTAAACGTCCACCTGCATTCATCATAGTTGGAGAGTTTGGTAAGAAAACTTGTTCAGTCATTAATTCAAAATATTCTTCAACTCTATCTGCATAATTATTAAATTTCTTTGCAGCAATCAGTTTCAAAAGTTCTTTAAAGCTTACTTTCATTTGACCTTTCATTGCTAGATCAATGTAGTGATTAATCAGGCTACGAAAGTGCCATTTGTTAAGATAGTATTCTCCTAATTTGAATTTGTAATCAAAATCATCAAGCTTACCCAAATAACTTCGTGCTTCTTCTATATTTTGAGTTATTCCACCTTCTCGTGAAAAGATTTCGCTATCACGTAACAGATCACCAATAGCTACTAGAATGGAAACTCTTTCAAACATTTGAGATGGGCTTTCAATAATTTCGCTTTTATTATTACGTACAAGATATCTAGATGCTAAAACTCTCAGACAGTTAAGATCAAAGTTTTTGGATACTGGATCAAGGGTTTTCAGATTTACTACTTTCATTTTTTCATCCCTTACTTTTCGGCGTTCGTGTCTGTATAGAATATAGGCTTTGGCTATTTCACTAAATCCTTTATCGATCAAAGTAGATTCTACCATATCTTGAATATCTTCAACGCTTGGAGGACTAGATGCTGAGAATCCTTGTTGATATAACTTTGAAAGAACGCCGTCAGTTAATTCCACTGCTAGATCTCGATCAGTTTGTCCAGTAGCTTCTAACGCTTTGTAAATAGCATTTGTTATCTTTTCTTGGTTAAATCTAGTTACTTTACCATTTCTTTTACGAATTTCGGCGATAGCACTTTCTATTTGTGAGTTTTCAACCATTAAAACATCTCCCCCGCGATAGGTAAGAAATATTGTGCTTATATCTGCTGTGGCAAAAAAAAATTTATCCAGATCAGATTTAGCTCAACATATTTTACACCACTACTATGAACTTCATACTATTCTAATTTTTCTTAGTCGTCAACGAAATCAGCAAATTTCTTTTGTTAAAGTGCGTGATGTAAAAAATTATTTTTATCTAATGAGAATTTGATTGCGAATTTCGTTTTAAATTATGTATGGGGACTTGCAGTTGGGACATTTTTCGCCCATTTTCTCGTCTTTCATACCACAGTTTCCACAAATCGATACTTGCTTTATTGGTTTAAAGGATGTAGTTAGATCTGCTGCCTTTTCGATCGTCTTTTTAATTTCAGCAACTTTTGCATCTTTATTAAATTTAATTTGTGTCAACAATCCACCATTAAGTAATTTTGTCATCTTGTTACATTCAACGATCTTTTCACTCTTAGTTGAAAGTTCAAGAATTTCTGAGGCATCAAATGAAACACCTTCTGAGTAAGGCTTTCCTTCAAGAGATTGTAAGACAGAGTTTTTTCCATACTTTTCACCATCTAATGTAGAAAATCTTGCAGCACCTTCACTTTCAGTCATACATATACTAACATTATCTCCAATTTCTTTTCCTTTCTTCTTTGCAACATCTACAGCAGTTTCAAGTACTTTATGTAAAATGGCTCGTCCATCTTTGTTATCTTCATATCCTAAAATGTTAAAGACTGCTTCACGTAATCCAACTAAATTAACAGTTAATGTAGTAGAACTTCGTTGCATGTATTGAGTATTGCCAGCAAGAATTGGATTTAGTCCACGTCTTGTTAGATCAGATATATCCTTCTTTCTTAATGACATTGAAGAAAGTGCAGGTTTCATTAATAATGCTAAGCGAGCTCTAAAGTAAGTTTCGTCTTTGTTTGATTCAAATGCAAGTCGTGGTAGATTAATTGATAAAGATTGTAATTTAATGAATGTTCCAGCAGTATTTTTAACATCATCTTTTAGAATTCCTTTATTTGACACACTTCCTTTAGAAAAGATCATTTTTCCACCTAATGCAATTATTTCTGCTAAGATCTCAGATGAATCAGTTAATTTTGTTTTATCTGAATCAATTACTAATCCAATCTTGGGTATTGGAGTAATTGTTACATAATTTTTGTAAGATGTAAGAATAGTTTTTGTAATCTTTTGATCAGAACCTAATTGGATTCTAAAAGAAACAAGAGTTGGTGAGTTTCCATATTGTGATGTTGTAGAAGATGTTGCAAATGCATCTGTTAATTTTTGTTCTAAATCTGATAAGTTCTTAGCATGTTTTGCCAATAATGGTGCAAGTCCATCTAGTACCACTTCTTGGGATGCTTCCTTTGATATCAAGGAAATTATCATCGATAGGGCAGATGTTAGATTATCTAGTGTTTTTATTGATGGAATTCTAGACACGCCTAGGGCTTTGCCACGCAAGTCAATTCCATCATCTATTAGCTCTTTTAGGTTCACAAAAATCGTATCAGGTAGTAGAGACCATATTCCAGGATTTGCAATATGGAGGTCTCCAGACAGGTGAGAGTCGGCTACATCTTTTGGTAGTGTATTTAACAAAAGATGTTCGGCAAATACAGTTTGCCCTGTTTTATACAAAAGTCCATCTGCTCCATTATCAACATTTTCTACATTTGAAAGCATTTCTTTTACTTCAAATACTGGCATTCCAAGTCTTGCTAGTTTGTTTCTATATTCTTCATGTCCATGTTCTAAAAGTACAGAATTTACCATTTCACGAATAAGTGAACCAGTTAGATATGTTGTTTGATATTTGTAAATTCGATTTTCTACTTCTTCTGTAATCTTCTGAGCTAATTCTAATGGAAGACTTCCTTCACGAACTAAAGATTGGATTATTTTGTGTGAGTTAAATTCTTCAATTGATTCATGAGAAGTTCGTACATACATTTTGCCACTTTCTATGATGGAACGCTCTTCAATCTGTCTTGCAAGGCTCAAAACTAATTTTCCAAGATTTGTAATTGTATAACGTCTTTCTGATTTATTTAGTGCCACCAATGATTGCCTCAATAATTTTCTTAGGTGGTAGGCAAATTTTCCACTTTCTTTTTTTGATTTAAAGCCAGCAAGTGATTTTAATTCTGAATAGGTCAATGGTCCTTTAGAATTTAAGATTCTTAAGATATCTATTCTATTGGGACTTGCCATTACGGAAAAGATCATTCTTACACGTTTTGATGTAGATTGTAAGATTCCTCCTCGTTTAGGTTGTTCCTCTAACCCCTCACTCAGTTCCATATCCATGTCTAAAAGATCAGGGGTAATTAAGATTTGTGACGAAATAGTTATGTGTCGTTTCGATCAGTTTTCTCTAACATCTAATGTAAATTCTGATGTTAAAAGAGTCTGTCCACATTCGGGACATTTATTATTGTAAGGTCTTACGACATCTTTTACAGACTTTAACATTTTCATGTTGGCGATCTTTTTTCCACATTTTCCACAAATAACTTCAACGGACATACTAGTTTGATATTTTTTAAAATTATTAAGAATCTTTTGTGATTTTATTTTATTATTGTATGAAATTGATTTACTGTTTTTCGATCAAAATTCCACGATCGTCAAATCCGACGATTTTGGCCTTAGCCCCAACTGGAAGGTCTGCGGGTTTTGCAATACCTGCCATAAAACCAGAAATTCGAATTTCTGCATTATCAAGTTTGAGTACTACCCAGGCATATGGGGTATATTTTTCAAATCCTGCTGGGGGAACTGTAATTATTGTATAAGTGGCAATCGAGCCGTGACCTTCAATTTTTGCATCTTCAAATTCTTTATGCCCACAATTTTGACAAAAATATACAGTTGCTAAATGCAGCTCTCCACATTTTTTACATTTTCTAGCAAGTACTTTTCCAGACTTTGCAACATCAATAAATTCTTGTTTTGCAGACAATTTACACACTTTTGAATATATGTACAGCACAACTTGCACCAGTTGCTCCAAAGTTCTGAGTTAAACCAATTTTAGCATCATTTACAGTTCTTTCACCTGCTTTACCAGTAAGCTGTTCAAACACTTCGGCAACTTGTCCTACACCTGTAGCGCCTATTGGGTGTCCTTTTGATTTTAATCCACCAGATGGATTAATTGGTATTTCGCCTTTTCTTGAAGTTTGTCCTTCTCTAATTCCTTCAACTCCTTTACCTTTTTCAAAGAATCCCAAATCTTCACTATCAACAATTTCAGCTATTGTAAAACAATCATGTACTTCTGCAAAATCAACATCTTTTGGCGTTATTCCTGCCATTTTGTATGCAGCTTCAGCAGCTATTCTAGTACTGGGTATTGTCGTTAGATGTTCACGTCCTTGAAGTGCAGCAGGTGAACCGCCTCTCCCTGAACCAATTACTTCTACATAGTCTTTGGTATGTTCTTTAGCAAATTTTTCACTACATATTACTACTGAACTTGCACCATCAGAAAATGGACAACAGTCATAAAGTTTTAGCGGACTAGCAACTACAGCTGAATTCATTACATCATCAACGGTAATTTTTTTTCTCAAATGAGCTTTAGGGTTTAAGAATCCATTTTCATGATTTTTTACTGCAACTTTAGCAAGATCTTCTTCTGTTGCTTTAAATTCAGTTAGATAAGCACGTGCCATAGATGCAAACAATCCTGGAAAAGATGCACCAGATTGTCCTTCATAAAAGAAATCAGAACAATAAGAAAAGTATGTTGTAGTCCATTCAGTTCCAGTATGAGTTACTTTTTCAACACCTGTTACTAAAACTGCATCATAAAATCCTGCAGCAACATTTGCAAATGCTTCTCTAAAAGAAACAGAACCGCTTCCACATGCAGATTCAATTGATAAAGAAGGTCGTTCAGATATTCCCAAATTACTCATTACTACTGGACCAAGATGAACTTGTTTATCTGCAACGCCAAAAACATTTGAAATGTATCCAGCTTTGATTTCTTTTGGATCAATTCCTGCACTTTCAATTGCTCCAACAGAAGCTTGAACCGTAATATCAGAAATACTATCTTCGAGTTTTCCATATTTTGTGCTTCCAGCACCTATAAGACAAACCTTTTCCACAAAATTCACTGACTAGAATCCCTATAAAAATTGTTCATACATTTTCAATTAGGTAATCAAAGCTAAGAACATCATGGTTTTACAAAAAAAAACGATCCAAGTTTTAAAGAATAAAAAAAATTCTGATTCAAGAAATCAAATAAAACCAACAAAAGGTAAAGTTGTGATTTTTAAAAACGAAATTAAACAATATTTTGATAATAGAGGATATCTATCCTATTCTTCTAAGAAAAAAATGTATATTATTTTAGGAACAAATTCTCCTCAAAATGGATTAGTTGAATGTCCAGAATGCAAAATTGGAAAATTGATGGTAATTAGGTCTAATAAAACGAAAAAAAGATTTCTTGGATGTTCAAATTATTATAACGGTTGTAAAGCTTCATCCCCACTTTTACAGAAGGCAAAATTACGAGCAACTAGAATCCCCTGTAAGATATGTTCATGGCCAATTGTAATTTTTCGATATAGCAGAAAACAAAAATGGACTAGGCAGTGCTCAAATCTAAAATGTCTAAGTCGTATTCGTAAAGCCTAAAATTTCAATAAAGATCGGTTCTTCTGTTCTTTAAAAGCGGTAAAAGTCTTCTAGTATGTTTTACCTTATCTAGAGAAATGTTAACTATTCCAATACCTTGCCTTTTTTTCATATCAAGAAGTATTTTTCCATATGGATCTACTGCGATGCTTCTGCCACAATAAATATTTCCGACTTGATCAGGTGCGATAACATAACAACCATTTTCAATAGCACGAGTTTTGTTTATGGTAATCCAGTGTTCTTCTTTCATTTTTCCTTTAACCCATGCAGAAGGTGCAACTAAAATTTCTGAACCAGCAGATGCTAGAGCACGTGACATTTCTGGAAATCTTAAATCATAACAAATTAACATTCCCAGCTTTCCAACACTTGTTTTTGCTGGTGATATAATTTTTGAACCAGGTGTCATTTTGTTAGATTCTTTGAATCCTAATGCATCATAGAGATGAATTTTTCGATATTTTGAGATTATTTTTCCAGACTTTGAAACTAGAAAAGACGTATCATATACTCGATTTTTTTTCTTACTTTTTTCATAAAATGTACCTACAACTTGTATTGAATTATCTTTGGCAGTTTTTGCTACTGCTTTAACAAAAGAACCATTGATAGTTTCAGATAAAGATGCAAGCTTTGCAGGACTTTGTGATGAAGTTGTATAAAACATCATAAATTCAGGAAACGCACATAGTTCTGCTCCAAGTTTTGATGCTTTTTGGATATATTTTTGAATTTGTTTTAGATTTTTATTTTTGTCTGTAGAAGATTTGAATTGTACAATAGCAATTTTTGTCATAAAATGTTGTAATTTCAATAAAATAAAAAGATAAGTTATAGTTGTTTTCCTGCCATAAACCAATTTTCTTTTGGGTTTTCATCAAACACCACAATAACGTGATTTTCTTTGGTTTTGAGGATATCAACTGCTGATTTTGTTATTGCTTTTGCAAAATCATCTTTTTGTTGTTGAGTTCTGCCTGGATAAAGTGAGACTGTGATTAAAGGCATGAATTAATCTAAAACAACTTTGATTTATTCGTTAATGTGAGATTAATAATCTCCCTTATACCCATATCGCGTACCATAGGTAAATTCTGATGTGTGGCTTTTTTTGTACAAAAATCCTGTTGCATAACCAATAGCAAATCCGCCAATGTGTGCCATGAACGCCACTCCTCCTCCACCTGCAACACCAAAACCGCCAATTAAGAATGGTAAAATATTTTGGAAGACTAACCAAAATGGAAGAAACCATCTTGCTTGAATGTGTATCATCCTAATGAAGAATCCAAATATCATGACGGTTTGTATTTTTACTTTAGGATACAATGCAAGATAAGCACCTAAAACACCAGAGATTGCACCAGATGCTCCTACTGCTGGAACAGAACTTGTTGGATCAATTGCAACATGAGCTAATCCTGCACCAACTCCCCAAGCTAAATAAATTCCAAGAAACTTTGCTCTACCGAACTTTAGCTCTATGTTGTCACCAAAAATCCATAAAAATAACATATTGCCTCCCAAATGCATTATTCCTCCATGCATGAACATTGAGCTAATTAACGAAACATATGACATATCAGGACAAGAAAATTGTTGTCCATCAAATGTTGTAAAAAAAGAGTTGCCTGTAATGCATGTAGGAACTGCACCCCATTCATAAAACATGATAGCTGCTTTTTCATTTGAAAATTCTATGAATTGTCCAGAAAAAATGGCTTGACCGAAAAATATTGCCACATTAATGATCATAAGAGCAATGGTAAGTTTTGGTTTGAATCCTGGTGGATGTGGATTCTCATCTCTTAATGGTAACATGAATAGATTAGCTCACTATAGAATTTGTATAATAATATTTCAAGTGTTTTTTACTTAAACGCGCATAATTCCTTGTTGTATTAGCCACTGAATGCCTTGAACAAA
This sequence comes from Nitrosopumilaceae archaeon, assembly GCA_041570395.1. Classification (GTDB taxonomy): domain Archaea; phylum Thermoproteota; class Nitrososphaeria; order Nitrososphaerales; family Nitrosopumilaceae; genus CSP1-1. Next base: position 4,894 of record JBFFWG010000006.1, on the reverse strand, counting down.
GTCATCATCTGTAATCTGATCATTAGACCACCACTCAGCGTTATTTCTTATCCATGCAGGAATAATCTGAGAGGTTTCAGAGCCAGATTGTGTAGGTGGAATTTTCATAATACCTTCCTTAATCAGATATTGAATGCCTTGTACAAAGTCATCATCAGTAATCTGATCACTAGACCACCATCCAGCGTTATTTTTTATCCATGCAGGAATAGCAATTTGCTTTGGAGGTTGTCCAGTTGGCTTTAATCCTCCGGGACCAACTTCAATTATTCCTGAACCAATACCTGCATATTTCGGATCATAAGTAATGCCTTGACCAAATACTGCTATATCAATACGATATGTCTTTTGAGAAGGAAATTTTATTTTTTGAATATCAATTCCTTCTGATGCTAAAATTCCAGGATTATTATTATCATTTCCAATGTTTGTAAAAATAACTTTGTTAGTACTTTGATCAATTAAATAGAATCCATAACGAATATCTTTCAATAATTTTTGCTTTTCATCAAAGAAAGTAATTTCAATTGGAATTTCATCATTAACTCCATATGAGCTATCCCAAGAAGCTCTTACAGTAGTTCCTACTTGTGCAAGAGTTTTTTCATCAACAAGATAAAATTCAATAGAGTTTTTTACAACTTCACTTTGAGGAACTAAATTAAATTCAATAGTTTTTTTATTTTGGTGAGATGCACCTAGCTTATCATTAATCCGTTCCAATTCTGTTCCAGATACGAGAAAATGAATAATGTTTTGATCTTCATATGAATATGGATCTAAAAGTAAGACTCTGTTGTCTACTTCTACTCCATCAACATATCCTTTGAATTGAACACCTTCGGCATATGGAGCAAAGGTTTTTGGAACACGAATTTCTTCATGTACGACTTGTACTAGATCAACATAATCTGGAGACCAATCAAAAGGCATATCAAAAGAAATTGAATTATCTGAAGATTGGTATTTGAAATTATCAACATTATCATAATATGTTTTTACTACAACTGGAACTGATTGTGCCTGAGCAGTTTGAATCATAAAATTTTGTTCTTGTGCAACACTAACAAATGTATCATAGCTTAATAGTTGTGCTAGTTGAGTTCTAGGACTACTTGCACCTTCAACATCTACTCGAATATTGTATAGTCCACCTTTATCAAAGATTGGGCCAGTAATTGATGTTCTTGAATTTCCAAAGGCGTAAAGAGCGCCTGGAGCACTTACATGTTCAGAACCACCATAAGTAGTGCAGTCAATTAATCTGATTTTATTACAATTTGATATTGGTTTAAGTTCAACGTTTAACTCCCCGTCATCATCAAAAAATAAATTCCTTGCCAATAATTCACCACCTTGCCAAATTTCTAATCTGTATGTTACACTTTTGAAATTTTCGTCAGATAATTGATCAAAAAATCTAACAGCCATATTGGCACTTTTGATTTCACCTACAGTAATGTCAGAAGGAGTTAGTTGTGTACTTACTGTAACTTTCATTCCTTCAAAATTAATTGGTGGGGCAACATCACCTCCTAAGCCATGTCCAAAAACATCAGTTGCAACTATAGGAATTGAAAAAATTCCAATTAACGTAATAACTATAGGTAATGTGTAGGACAACTATAGTTTTTAGTGCGATTTCCTTATTTAAAGATGCTATAAAATTATCAGATTTGGTGAATTAGTTTGAAATTTAAAATGAGATTTAAATGGATAATTTTTATACCTAGGAAAAAAATATTATTTAATTGAAATCTTTAGCTATTTTATTCCTAATTCCATTAATCTTTGCTCCAGCTTTTGCACAAAATTATCAAGATTCAACTGATCAAGGAACACTAAATGTAAAAATTTCAGTAATCCCATTAAATCCAGTACCTACTGATGAAACAAAATTTAAAATTGATTTCATTAATCCAAAGTCTGAAAAAATTCAAGAACATATTGATTATACATTCAACTTACAAAAGGATGGACAAAATATTTTTGGTCCTACTCCACTAACTCACACATCATTAGGTTCTGTAACAATTCCAGTAGGAAACTTAGAGGGCGGTACATATTTTGCATCAATTGAAATTGAAGGAATACTATTCCAACCAATTCCACCAGAATTCGTATCATTTAGTATTCCTATTGGCAATGCAGAAGCATCTGATAATGGATCTACAGAAAATGGAGGTTGTTTGATTGCAACAGCTGCATATGGTTCTGAGCTTTCTCCACAAGTGCAACAATTACGGGAGTTACGGGATAATGTTGTGTTAAACACTGAATCAGGAAATGTATTTATGAAATCATTCAATCAGTTTTATTATTCATTTAGTCCCACTATAGCAGATTTAGAACGACAAAATCCTATTTTCAAAGAGACAGTCAAGGTAGCCATCACCCCCCTGTTAACCTCATTATCAATTCTCAACTATGTTGAAATTGATTCAGAAGAAGAAATGCTAGGATATGGATTAAGTCTGATTTTGATAAATGTTGGAATGTATTTTGGTCTTCCAGCAATAGCCATAACAAAATGGTACAATCTTCGAAGAAAATAACGGCACCAGAGTCGAGAATTCAAGAGAGGTTTTTATGTACCTGCTAAAGAAATGTGTCCAATGAAGACTATAGCTATAGGCTCATTCTTAGTTCTATTTGCACTTGTAGCAACATTTGCTGCAACTGCACCAACAGCCTTTGCTGATCACGCAACTGCTTCAGTTAGTATGCCAGCTGGTTCTTCCGTCCCAGGATGTGAAGAAACTAACGAGTGTTACATTCCAGCTGAAGTAACAGTTGATGTGGGTGGCGAAGTAACTTGGTCAAACGATGATACTGCAGCTCACACTGTAACAAGTGGTACACCAAGCGATGCAGATTCTGTGGGAGCGTTGTTTGACAGTAGTTTGGTTCTTGGAGGAGCTACATTCTCGTGGAAATTTGAGGAAGCAGGTACAGTAGATTACTTCTGTATTGTTCATCCTTGGATGCAAGGAGTTGTAGTAGTTCAAGAAGCAGAAGCTAGCGGAAATGGAGAAGGAGCTGAAGAGATAATGGTTGAAATCACTACAAGTGATGCCGGAGCAGGAGAAATGATGACTGTAACTGTTGAAATTACACACATAGATGGAGATGCAGTAGAGCATGTTAACTATGATGTAATGGCTACTCAAGGCGGTACAACAATTCTTGATGATACCGGTGTACATGACCATGATGGCGTTATGGATCATACCACAATGGCATTACCAATGGCAGCATCAGATGAAAATCCAGTTGATGTTAAAGTTACATTCAATGGATTTGGATTACCTGGTGAAGCAATGACTGGTCCAGTTGGAGAGGTTGCAACTAAGCAGGTAGTACCAGAATTTGGTACAATTGCAATGATGATACTAGCAGTATCAATCATAAGCATCATAGCAATTTCTGCAAAAACTAGAGTAATTCCAAGACTTTAGGAATACAACTCTTTTATTTTCTTTTTATCATTGCAATTATTGCTAAAATTACGCCAGCCGCACCAAGGGATAAGCCAAATATTGCAAAGTCATAAGCTTTACCGTCATTTACAACTACATCAACTCCTCCAACTTTTGATTTGATATCAGCTACATCTTTTTGAAGAGATGATAATGCATTTTTTAAAGCTGCAACTTCTTGTCCTGATGATGAACCAGAAGATGGAGGAAAGTCAAGCACAGCTGTAGTTTCAACATCTTCTATTGGAATTTCAATATCAACGGGAACTCCATTTATCTCACCTTTTAGTTCAATTACTAATGAGCCAGTTTTTGTTGGGATGATTTTTGAAAAATAATGACCAGGTCTTGGATCAGAATTGATATCCAATACTTTGGTTACTCCACCCATTCTAATTGTTGATTGTAAATTTTTAAAAGCACTAATTACACCATTTTTAACTCCTTCTGAAGGACTTGTACTAATTTCATACACAATGGCATTTCTAAATCCTACAACTGGTGGTTCAACATCCCAACCTACCTCTATTTCATATTGTTCTACATGAACAGTTGTGTGCGCATAAACTGAAGAATATCCTAATCCGCCAAATATCAAAATTGCAAGAATAGGTATAAGATAATACACGAATTATTTAGGTTGTAAACACGTTATTATCTTTACTCGATTTGGTACAAATCTAGAATCCTTCAAGTGTTTAAATTATCAATAGTGGATTATTGAGTAAATGAAGAAGATTTTTCTGATTTTGATATTAGTTATTTCATTTGGATTTCCTTTAGCAGAAGGCCATCCATTCACTCTTGAAACTGATCCTCCTCAAGCATCAAATGCACCTGTAGGAACAACTCAAATTTCTGTTACATATTCTGAAGCAATTGAAATTGACTTTAGTGTTCTCAAAGTTTTTGATAGTAATGGGGAACAAGTTGACAATAGGGATACAAAATATTTGGTGGGAGAAGAATCACTTGTTGTAACGACTACCCCATTAGAAGATGGAGTTTACACTGTAACAAGTAAAGTTCTTTCAAAAATTGATGGGCATCTTGTTGATTATGCATTTGTTTTTGCAGTCGGTGAAGTAAAAATTAATCCAGAAGATATACCCGAAGAAACTTCTGAGACTTTATTTTATCCTGAAGCTGGTGCTAGATTTCCAGGGCTTGTAGGTCAAACAATAGTTCTGGGTAGTGTAATTGCATCCCTTTTAATTTGGAACAGACAAAAAACAGTTTTAATTTCAGAGAAACTTGCTCAATTACAAGGAAAATTTCACAATAGGTTTTCAACAATTACTGGAATTGGTCTAATTGCTGTTTTTGCTTCATATATTTTGGTGTTAATTATGCAGACTGTACGATTAGAAACATCAGCCATAGAAGCCATTCAAACATCATTTGGTACCACTTGG
>JBFFWG010000005.1:0-87453 GCA_041570395.1 Nitrosopumilaceae archaeon | reverse complement strand
CCGAATAATCACTATGACCGAGGAAACCACAATTCATCCCTCTTTAAGAACAGTTGAATGGAAGGAAAACAAACTAGTAATGATTGATCAAACCAAATTACCTAATGAACTTGTTTTTGTAGAATTTACCGATTATAATGAAGTGGCTAATGCTATTAAGACTCTAGTAGTTCGTGGGGCGCCTGCAATTGGTGTATCAGGTGCTTTTGGTTTAGCGTTAGCCTCACTTCAAAGCAATGCTACTTCTAAAAAAGAATTACTAGAAGATTTAGAAAAAGCCCGAAAGATACTCTATGAAACACGACCCACTGCTATAAACCTGAAATGGGGATTAGATGCAATTATGAAAGCTGCAAATCAGGGAAATAACGTATCTGAAATTAAAGAGTTAACTGTTCAGACTGCAAAAAAAATGGCTGAAGACGATATTAAAATCAATATGCTAATGGGAAAACATGGTTCAGAATTAATTAACAATAATGACACTGTTATGACTCATTGCAATGCTGGAGGCTTGGCTACTGTGGCTTATGGAACAGCTTTAGGTGTTATTCGTGCTACAAAAGATAGTGGTAAAAAAATTAAAGTTATTGCAACTGAAACAAGACCAATTCAACAAGGTTCTCGTTTAACAGCATTTGAATTAAAACATGATGGAATAGATGTTAGTTTAATTCCAGACACTGCTGTTGGCTACACCATGGCAAAAGGTTTAGTTAATAAGATTGTGGTAGGAGCTGATAGAATTTTGAGAACAGGTCATGTTTTTAACAAAATTGGTACTTATCAGGTTGCATTGATTGCAAAACAACATGACATTCCATTTTATGTAGCAGCTCCATTATCAACTTTTGATTTACAGAGTAATCCTGAAGATGTTGTAATTGAACAACGAAATGGTAGTGAAGTAACTGGGATTGGCGATAAAAAAACTGCCCCTGAAGGAATTAATGTAATTAATCCGGCATTTGATATGACTACCCCAGAATTAATTTCAGGCATAATTACCGAAAAAGGTGTGGTTAAAGCCCCCTATGAAAAATCTATAAAAAAATTATTTGAAGCTAATTAATAGAAAGTTTTTATTCTTTTTTTGATAGGTTCTAACAATATGAGTAATGTTACATCTGATGCGATTAGGGATTCATTAAAACAATGTATGGATCCTGAGGTTCCTCTCAATATTGTAGATATGGGTTTAATCTATGGAATAGATGTTGCCGATAATGATGATGTTAATATCAAAATGACAATGACCACTCAAGGTTGTCCATTGCATGAAACTTTAGTTCAAGATGTAACAAGATATGCAAAAAAAGTTCCTGGAGTAAATAATGTTAAAGTCGACATTGTATGGGAACCTCCTTGGTCAATGGATAAAATGTCTGATGAAGCTAAAGCCACACTCAAAAATATGGGAACGGGTATGTCAACTCCTGCACCAATAGATTATGAAACTGCTCTTCCACAAGGAGTTGGGAAGTTAGTAAAACAAGAAGATGGCTCTTTGGTACTAGCTAACGAACACGATCAGGGATTCATGGTAAATGAAGCAATTATCGAATTTTGGAAATCATGTGATGGAAAACGAAAGATTACAGAACTTGTAGAAATTTTTGCTAAACAAACTGGTTTGCAGAGAAACCAAGTTGAAAAAGAAGTAATGCAACTAGTTAAACAATTAAGCGATGGTGGATTAATTGTTATTCCTAATCAACCAGAAGCTCCCAACGTTGAATTTAAGAAAAATTAATTCTAGTATACAAAACTTGATGCAGCGCCATCAAAATTAATTACTACTCCTGATAAATACTTTATTTTATTTTCAATTATCGCTTTAACAAAATCCCCAATCTCCTTTGGTTCTCCAAGTCGTTTCATTGGTAGTGTTTTTTCATATTCTTTTACATTGTCTATTAGTTCCTTTGTTCTATCTGTATTAATTGGTCCAGGTGCAATATTGATAAAACTAATATTTTTTTCAGCAAATGTTTTACTAAGAATTTTAAAAACACTAGTAAAAGCAGAACGATAAGCACTTGAAATTATCAATATCTCATTTGGTTCTTTAATTACACTTGATGTGATAAGAAAAACATATCCGCCATCATTTATCTTAATTTTCTGTAAAATCATACAAAATCCTAGAAACAATTGATTGTGATATTTTAGCCAATCATCTTCTGTAACTGAAAAAAATTCTTTTGCAGGAGGGCCACCAGTATTCAAAACTAAAACATCAGTTTCAGAATGGTTTCGAATAAAATCTTTAACGCTATTCAAGTTAGATGTATCTAATTCATTTTTGGATGTGGCAATTACTTCATAGCCAAGAGAATTTAAAGAAGTAGAAATCGCCTTCCCCATTCCTCGAGAACCGCCAATTACTATTGCTTTACTCATATCAATGAATAGAAAAAACTCTAATTAAATTTCTATAGTTATACTTTAAAGTACTATTGAGGTTAATTTAGGTATGAATTAAAGTAATCTGATTCTCAAGACTTTTTGCACACAAAGTAGAAAAAAAGCCCATATTTTTCAGAATCAAAATATCTATCAGTTATAAATTTAGGTAAATTTATTCCAGGTGTTTCCACACCACAATATCCTTTTTTTAAAACTTTCAATCCTACTTTTTCTAACATTTTTTGAAATGCATCACGATTAAACCTTCTAGAATAGATTTTTGCAGTATCTTTATCCCAAAAAACCGCTCTTTCTGTAATTTTTGTTTTCTTTAGTTTAAGTTTGTATAAAGCTCTATCAACAAAAAGTTTGGGATTATTCTTTGCTAAACGGAATGCCTTTTCAAAAAAATAAGCAATATTTGTATATATCCACGGTGATCCTTTGAGGCATGCAGGCCAATCTTCTCTCCAACATGCTACCGTTAACACTCCATCAGGTTTCAGACACCGTGCCAACTCAGCCATACTAGTTTGAACATCTTGAGAATGTTCTAAGGAACGAAGACTAACTACATTATCGAAAGTTTCATCATGTATTGGAATACATTCGGATCTTCCATTAACCTTGTGAGGGACAAAATTGTAACTAAGATTTACCTCAGAAACATCTAACATTAAATGAAATCTTCCTTGTGTAAAACGTCTAAAGAATCCTATTCCACATCCGACATCTAGTACAGATCCAGGTTTGAGATTTTCAGCAGCAACTTTGTGAACTGCAGTGCTTTCATAAGCGCTCCTCTCTGGTGTACGTCCAGCGGGACTTTTTACGTAGTTGTCTTTTCTGTAAAGTACTTCTAAATTTTCTTTATGTTTTTTCAAAGTTTCAAACGTTATTATTTGTGAATCACTTAAAGCAACTGGAATAGAACTTCCTGTAATTTCCATTGGTATAGATTCCTCTGGTAACAGAACTGGAAATCCATAGGAACTAAATCGATAAAGAAACGATTTGCTTTCATTTATTAAAAACTGATCTCCCTCAGGCAATTCCATCATACGATTTTTCCACATTTCAAGTAAATTAGTTCGACTTATGAGTGATAATTTCTCTTTAGTGTTAGGACACATTAAAATCTGAATGAAATTATCTTTCACTAAATTTACTTATTTTTGCTGTTTATTTGTTTTTAGACTAAAATTTGATATTATTAGCCTTTGAAATAAAAACTCTAATTAAATTTCTTTAATTTCTGTAATTGTGCCTTGCACAGAATCCATTTTTACTATAGCTTTTTTCTCATCCCAACCTAGTGCCACATACCAATCCCCTGCATTATCATCATATTTTGTTTCAAGTGTAGAGATTTTATCTTCAGATATTTTGTAATTTTTAATTATACCTGAAATCGCCATTGCAATAGCATCTTTTTCTTTTCCAAGTCTTCTTTTCATCAAACCTATGCCTGGACTCATATGGCTTCAATAACTGGCTTATCTAATATAGTTAATTGATAGGGCTCGGAGGGCTTCGATCCCTCGACCTGGCGGTCCGAAGCCGCCCGCACTGTCCAGACTGTGCAACGAGTCCAAAAAAAGAAGAATTTAACAGGTCTAAATATCTGTCTAGATACATGAAAGTTTCAAAAAAAGTTGCAGGTGTTGAATATGCAATACGTGATATTGTTTCTGTAGCAACTAAACTAGAACAACAAGGAAAAAAAATTCAGTATCTAAACATTGGAGATCCTGTACAATATGGCTTTCAACCACCTGATAATGTAAAAGATGCATTGATTAAAGCAATTAAAAACGGTGAAAATTATTATGCTCCTTCTGAAGGATTGCATGAACTTCGACAAGCTATTGCTCAGAAAGAAAACAAAAAAGGTCTTTCTGTATCTGCAGATAATATACTAGTAACAAATGGAATTTCTGAAGGATTAGACATGGTAATATCCTCTATCGTTGAAGACGGAGATGAGGTTTTACTTCCAGGACCATACTATCCTCCTTATGCATCATACGTAAGACTACGTGGTGGTACTCCTGTAGAGTTTGCAGTTGATATGAATAATTCAACACCTGATATTGATGATATTCGCTCAAAAATAACTCCAAAAACAGTTGCAATCTGTCTAATCAGTCCTAACAATCCAACTGGAGTTGTATTTAATGAAAAAGCTTTAAAGGACTTAGTTGATATTGCAAATGAAAATAATCTTTACATTATTTGTGATGAAATTTATGATCAAATTGTATATGATGAAGAATTTGTAGGAATTGGAAAAGTTGCAAGCGATTCTCCTGTAATACTGCTAAATGGATTTTCTAAGGTAAATCTAATGACAGGATGGAGACTAGGATACATTGCATTTAACACTTCATCTAAGCTAGACCAAATCCGTGAAAGCCTCCCAAAACTGGCACGAGTAAGAATTTGCTCTAATCTACCTATTCAACATGCAGCAATTGAATCACTGAAAGGACCTCAAGATTATATCTCAAAATTTGTTTCTGAACTAAAAACTCGGAGAGATCTAGTTGTAAAACGACTAAACTCCATGCCCGGACTTTCCTGCTCAAATCCTAAGGGTGCATTTTATGCATTTCCAAAAATTGAGGAAAACAAATTTGATACTGACAAGGATTTTGTAATTAATCTGTTAAACTCCAAGGGAGTATTGACAGTACACGGTTCAGGATTTGGAACTCAGTATGGTAGTGGGCATTTTAGATTAGTATTCCTTCCTGATCTAAATATTCTGAATACCGCATTAGACAAGATTGAAGAATTTGTAAGTCAATAATCAAGAAAATTATCTTATTCTCTATCTATTTTTTTCCTGAACCCTAAAGCAATCATGATTCCACCAAAAACTATCATACCTACAGAAATTTTTTCATTTGTAATCTCTGAACTTAGGAAAAAATCTAAAACAAATTCTGGTCCCCATATGAGGAGGTTTCTTGTTATAGCAATTAAAGCCATGACAATAAACAATACTCCCATGGCAGTAAACCAATTTCTGCCGCGACGACGAACTTCGTGACTCATAGCACATGTAAAAATTTCGATTAAACTATTTTAATTCCAGGATTTTTCATTTTATTTTTTATCATTGCATTAAGCAATAAAGGAGTAGAAATCTCAGCAAAATAAGATAATGATCCTGGACCTAAATAAATTGGACGTAATCCTTTGATCTCATTAATTAAACCATTAACGATTTCAACAGATTTTTGATCATCTCCACAAACAAAAATATCATAATCTAATGTCAAAGTTGGGTTAACTAACTTTTTTTCCGATATTACATGAAATGCAGATACAAGTTTTGATTTGTCTTTCATATGTTTTGACACAAGTTGATATGAAAATGGTTTATTTTCTTTAAGTGGAATAAATTCAAATCCTAAATCTGTCTTAGTCATTGGAACAATAGGCGAAATGACTACACAACTATCCTTAATCACAGGTAAAATCTGAGAACAAGTTGATTCTATATTTTCATATGGAATAGACAAAACAAGAACATCACTTTCTTTAGAGATTGAAACATTATCGTTACCTGAAATAGTACCTTTAATTTCTCCAAATGCTTCTTTTGCATTTTTCGTATATTCTTCAGCAGACTGTGCTGCTCTTTGTGCATCTCTTGAACCAACAAGAATATCGTGATTAATACTCCAACGAAGGGCAAATCCTTTGCCCATTCCACCAGTTCCTCCAATTATTCCAATTTTCATTAATAGACATCTGGTAATGTTATTATTATCTCTATTTGAAAAATGAAAACGCATTGAGATTCATAATTTTCTTGCGCCACGGACAAGCAATTAACAACACTAAACGTCTTTTGGCAGGAAGAACCCCCGGAGTTCCTTTAACAGAAGTTGGAGTAGATCAAGCAGAAAGAATTGGAAAATTCCTTAAACCATTTAACATTTCAGCAATTTATTCTAGTCCAATTGAGCGAGCTAAAAATACTGCAGAAATTGTGGCAAAACACAATTCCTTAGAATACAAAATTGACGAGCGATTAATTGAACTTGATATGGGAAAGTTTACTGGAATGCCATATGATGAAATATTTGAAAAACATGGAAATGTATTTTTGAAATTTTATGATGGAGAACTTGAAATTGCACACAATGGAGTTGAAACTTTTGCCCAGGTCAAAAATAGAGTACTTTCAATGATTGATCATGTTTTGAAAGAACATGAACAAGAAAATGTTTTGCTTGTAACACATATGGATCCAATAAAAGCTATGGTTTCAACAATAATGAATGCTAATGCAAATTCCATGTTCGAATTAATTATTGAAAACGCATCACTTACTGTTTTTAAAGAGCATCAGGGAAAACTCTCATTATCTGCAATTAATGTAATGGATGCAGAAAGATTCGATCTCAATAGCTGAAAACCTTCAAAACCCTTAAATAGAAAATTGAGGTCACGACAAAACAACCGGTCATGAGGAATATAATTGGGCTATTCACGCTATTGTCAATTCTAATAATTTTACCAAGTCTACAATTTGCATTTGGCCAAGATGAACCAGGTGAATATTTGGATAGAAGAGTTGAGATCTGGAATCTATTTTTTAGAATGATGACTGTTGCTTTTGTTATAGGTGCTGTAGTTTCTGGAACTCTAATTTGGTTAATTTTTAGATTCAGAGAATCTAATCCAAAAGCAACTCCAACAAAATATGAAGGAACTGGAGAGTTAGATGCATGAGCGAGCATTCTCATTGGGCTGAATGGATATACATTGGTGTTGTAGTAGCTTTGCTTGTTTGGGTTGGAGCAGAAGCTTGGAATATTGAAAGGCTAGTTGAACATGTTCCAGAAGATGCTAAAGTAATCAAGGTAACTGGAGAACAATGGTTTTGGACTTTTGAGCATGAAGATGGAACAAAAGAAGTTGGAGAACTTCATGTAAAACAAAATGTCCCTTACAAATTTGAAATTACATCTAAAGATGTAATTCATTCGTTTAACATTCACGATTATGTTGTACTATTAGATGCAGTACCTGGAAGAGTTAACACAGTCTGGTTTGTTCCTTTTGATGCAGGAGAGTTTGATATTCAATGTAGAGAATATTGTGGTTTAATTCATTATAATATGCGTGGCACATTATATGTGGAGGCTGACACATAGATATGGTATTAGAACTTCAAAAACCTCGCCCAATTTGGCAAATAATGTTTTCAACTCATCATACAGATATAGGTCTACTTTACATGATCACTTCTTTGGCAGCACTCTTTATGGGTGGTGCATTAGCTCTTGCAATTAGATTAGAACTCTTCTTCCCAGGTTCCCAAATTATTGCAGACTCGATGACATTCAATAGAATGTTTACTGTTCACGGTACAACTCTGATATTTCTATTCATTCTTCCATTTGCATCTTCAATTGGTAACTATCTAGTTCCAATTATGGTACGATACAAAGACATGGCATATCCAAAACTAAACGCCATTGCATTTTGGATGATTCCTCCTGCATTTGCACTAGTCTGGTTAGGCTTTGCCGACTTTACCTGGAATGCATATGCTCCTTACTCTGTAATTAGTGCTCCAGGACCTGCAGCAGATATGTGGATTTTTGGTCTAAAAATACTAGGAGTATCTTCTATACTTGGTGCAATTAACTTCATAGTTACTATTCTAAAATGTAAACATCCTGACTTGCCACTTAGTAAAGCACCATTACTTGCCTGGGGCTATCTAACATCTTCATTAATTATGCTTGTGGCAATGCCCACTTTTGCAGCAGCTCTCTTAATGCTACTTACTGATAGACTAGGTGTTTCAAGATTTTTTGATCCTGCAGTTGGAGGAGATCCTATAGCTTACCAGCATCTCTTCTGGTTTACCTTCCATCCTGAAGTCTATGTACTTGTAATTCCTGCCATAGGTTTCATGTATGAAATTATTCCAAGGTTTTCACGAAAACCCATTTTCAGCCATAGTTCTGGTGTCTTTGCTTTTGTTTTACTAAGTATTGTTGGATTTGCATCATGGGCACATCACATGTATGCAACCGGAATGTCATTTACTGAAAAAACTGTCTTTATGATTGGAACATTAGCTGCAGTACCAGCATCTGCAATGCACGTATTTAATTTCTTAGCTACTATGTGGGGTGGTAGAATCAAATTCGCAACACCAATGATGTGGTCAGTTGGAGGAATTGCCCTCTTCTTCTCAGCAGGTGCTGGAGGAGTTGTAAATAGTGCAATGCCACTTGACTTTATCTCTCATGATAGCTATTGGGTCGTTGGTCACTTCCACCTATTTGTAATGGGAACCATCGCATTTGGTTCATTTGGATTTGCATATTACATATTTCCATATATTACTGGAAGAATGTATAGTGAAAAATGGGGCATTGTCCACTTTATTCTATCCTTTGTTGGGGCAGTAATGGTATTCTTCACCCAACATGTGCTGGGACTTTATGGAATGCCTAGAAGAGTTTTCGATTATCCACCAATTCCTGAATGGATTGCAATGAATCAATTCATCACCGTTGGAGCAATGTTGTTAGGTATAGGTGCAGCAGTATTCTTAGTTAACATCGTTTATAGTTCTGCAAAAGGAAAACCCGCTAACATGGATGATCCATGGGGACTGGGCGGAAAATACTTCTATCCATATGAGGCTAAGAATCCTCATCATAGTCATTAGGTGATTATAATGAGCGAAACAGAAAATATGCATCCAAATTTTCTAACAAGTAGTGAAAGAACTGCAAAGATGATGGCTATCATGCTAGGAATTACTATAGCTGGTGGTGCAATCTTCTTTGGAATGTGGGATTATTGGATTTCTGCTCCACCTCCAGCAGCATCACTTGGTGGAGTAGAAGCTGCAATGGGAGGTACATTTACCGGGAAAGAGATTCCTATTGATTTGTCATTTGTAGAATCATCTGATTTTAGAACTCTAGCCTTTAATGCATTACCTGGGGAGCCAGATAACAATCCAACAATTACTGCAGAAGTTGGAGATAAAATAATCTTTAATGTAGCAAATATTGGAATAGCTTTTCATGCTTTTGGTGTAACAGCTGAAACAGAAGGCCTTGCTGGAATTATTCCTGGAACTGAAATTACCACTGCAAGTAATCCAATGAAACCAGGAGAATCGGGTACCTCAGAATTTATTCCAGCAGACGAAGGAGTTTACTATTACATTTGTACAGTTCCTGGCCATAGAGCACAAGGTATGGTAGGTCAAATCGTTGTAGGAGATGTATCAGCTGAAACTCAAATGAAGGCACCTGAACCAGAACCAAAAGTAATGGAAGAACCAAAAGTAATGGAAGAACCAAAAGTAATGGAAGAACCAAAAGTAATGGAAGAACCAAAAGTAATGGAAGAACCAAAAACTATGGAACCATTTTCTGGAACAATCTCACTTGTACCAGGTTCATCGTCACCTGGATGTGATGAGACTAACGAATGTTACATTCCTTACGAAGTTACAATAAATGTTGGTGATACTATTACCTGGAGTAATGATGACTCTGCAGCTCATACTGTAACTAGCGGAATCCCTGGAGCCCCAGATGGAGTATTTGATAGTAGTCTCTTTATGGCAGATACAGAATATTCTTTCACTTTTGATGAAGCAGGTGAATACGACTACTTTTGTTTGGTTCACCCATGGATGACAGGTAAAGTTCAAGTAAATTAGAAGTAAGAGATTATTTTGATTTTAAAAATCCTAGCATTAACATCGTTAATTGTCCTGTATTCTCTTATGTTTATTGGCGGATATGTTTCTGCAGCTGGATTAGGCCTTACTTGTCCAGATTGGCCATTATGCCCAAGTGGAATTTTTCCTAGTGAGGAATTTCTAATTGAATGGATTCATAGAGTAGTGGCAGCTGCTGCTGGTGCATTAATTATAGCAACTGCAGTAAGTACCTGGTTTACAAAAAATTCTCATAAATATATGAAATTAACAGGAACTCTTGGGGCAGTTTTTGTTGTCACTCAAATAACTTTAGGAGCCTTGGTGATAGATCTTAAATTACAAGCTCTTCTAGTTGCAATCCATTTGGGGATTGGAATTCTCTTATTTGCAATGGTATTGATGACTACATTGTTTGCATTTAGATTGGGAAGAGAAACAATTCAAGCTAAGCTTTAGTTCTGGATTTTAAAATTCTGGGGATGTAAATATATCCAATTACAATTGCAAATCCAATTGAACCTGCAGCAATAGAAAATATGAAAATATATCCAAATGGATTTTGAGTGCTTATGTTAAAAGTGTAAGTGATTATTCCACCATCTTTTCCAGCATCATATAGATCAACTCTAAAAATATGATTTCCAGGTCGGTCTAGTACATACTCCATCTCCCAATGTCCTCCTTCATGAGATTGAGGACTGATAGCATCAAGCTGAATATCATCATAAAAAATTCTCATACCCATAGTGAATCTATCTACTTCTTCAAAGTCAACATCTGAAACTCTAAAAAGAATCTGCATTGGTTCGCCAGTAATTGGAATTTCTGGTAAAGTAGCGATCTGAACTCTGTAATCTCCAATGAAAGATTCTGCTGAATTAAACATTGAATGGGCGCTAGCATCAGAAAAAATGAGACTAGATAATAAAATCAGAAAAACAAAGACTGACTTCCTTTTTATCAATTCATTTTTTAGAGATTTTTAGATAATATATTGTAAAAAGAATTTCTAGATGGAAATTGACAAAAGCTTTAAATTCAGACCGGCAAAAAAGCATGCATTGACTCTAGTCAGCAAATCTATTGATATCAAAGTTCCAGTAAACACGGCTTTCACATATTTTGCAAGACCTGAGCACGTATCTGATCAAATGACTGAGAAAGGGGTTGGCATGACAGTTATTCCAATGGATATTAAAGAAGGAATGGGTGTTGGAACTACTTTCAGAATTATTGGAGATTTTAGTGGAAAAAGACTAGAATGGGATTGTGAAACAACAGAATTTGAACGAGAAGAAAGAATTTCTGCTAAAATGATTGAAGGTCCTTTCAAGAGATGGGAAATCAAAACCGAATTCAAAGCAATTTCTGATAACAAATGTAACGTTACAATGACAGTAGACTATGAAATGCCATTTGGACCATTAGGAGCTATAATGGACAAGGCAAAGTTTGCAAAATCTGCTGAGAAAGGAATGGAATCTGCATTGTATAAGGTAAGAGGTTTACTAGAAGGAAATGGCTCCATTCCTGTATACATCACACTTGATGCATATCAAAAACTTCTTGCTGAGAAGAAAAAAATGAACAACGTACCAGTTTCCACAGTACTTAATGCAATTCTTGAAAAGTACAACGAAATCGAAACTAAAATCCAAAATTAAATTATTTTATTTTTATCTTAAGATTAATAACGACTCTAGCGTTTGCCTAATCTAGGGTCTATGGCTCAGCCAGGTAGAGCACCGGACTCTTAATCCGGCTGTCGAGGGTTCGAATCCCTCTAGACCCGCACCCATATAGGTCCATTTTTTGGATTCAAGTGTTCTAATCGATATCTTTACCACAATGAGGACATTTTTTATGTTCTGGAATAACTGGTTCTGCCATTTCTTCAGTTTCTAAAGTAAGGCATACATCCCATGGGCTAACTACGATGTCCTTATAGATCACATAAGGGTGCTCCATTTTATTCATCACTGAACAAAGTTTGTCAAACTTTAGATCTTCAGTTATTACCTTTATGTGATCAAATGTCACCTGATTAATTGGAACTTCCAAAAAATTTTCAATATTTGTTTGAAATTTTATCATTCTTGAGAGTCCCTCAATTACAGTTCTATCACTGATAAATTGATTAGAGTTAACTAGAAGGAGTTTACGTGTTTTATTTTCAAACATCTAATCAAGTATCTTGCTAATTGGTTCATCGCCTTCAAAAGTAATAATCTTCTTTTTAGGCATTGATGAGAGTGAAATATCAGTTTTGTAATTCATGCCAACTTCAAGCATTTTCCTTGCAGATATTGGAGAGTGTTTGCCACTTTCTTTTGGAATAAATGCAAATGCTCTTCTGGATGCTTTCCATTTTTCCATTAAATCCTTGAATTTTGTTTTCTTTTCAACTATTGGGACGTCTTTAAAGAAAATTTCTTCTACTTTATGATTATGTTGAAAATCACGGGTAGGGTTTTTTCGCAGATGATCTAGTATATCATAGCCACCTACAATTCCAAGGGGTTTATCATTATCTGTAACTATGATGGAATCGACGGTAGATTCTAGATGCTGTGCACACATTTCTGTTGCAACCCAAACCTCTCTTTGTTTATCAATATAAGCACAGGTTGTTTCGGTTAATGTTTTAGGAAATAACTCTTCTAAGGTTAATTCAGATATAGTTTGTGACATTTCCAATCATATCCTCCTAATGTAATATTTCAATTTGTTGCTTTAAAACAGCATATAGATTATCAAAATTGGAATTATCAAGATTAAAAAATGTAAGTTCCTATGATTTAATTATTACAATACGATTTCTTAGGTATGAGAAATGACCCATACTGTCACTGTGGTTCGTGTGGCCATGAAAATGTAGAAGAATGTTTTAAGAAAGAATGTTCATGCTGCATGAGTGATCATCAGGGTGCTTTTGGAAAAAATAGATAAAATCTTTGGGAATTTAGATGGAAAGTGCCTATATTTTAATAAATTGTGAGGCAGGTTGTGAAAAACCAATAATCACAGAACTAAAACAATTGGATAGTGTTTCTGATGTTACAAGTACTTTTGGTCCTTATGATATTATAGCAAAACTTGAGGGTGAAAAAGATGAAACATTACCTAAAGTAGTAAAACAAATTCGCCATATAGAACATATTACATCAACTCTTACTTTACCAGGTTTAGATGAAAATATTCAACCAGAAAAAAATGGAGATGATCTAATTCCTGATATTATCCCAGAGGAAAAAAAACCATTAGAACCACCTGATGATATGAATGAAGAAGATGATGATGAGGGGTATATCAATAAAACTACAAATTAAGCCGATAAATTGTTAGAAAAATGTATTAATCAAAACTGTAGAAAGATAAAATACGGAAACGCATAAACAGTATACCGAAGTACATTGCATGGGTTAACACCCTACGCTTCCGTACGTGCATTAAACCGAAATTCAATGCAAAAAGTATTACGTCTATCTAATAATTAAACACATGATATAATATCCAAAGTTGATTTTTAAACAAAATTTTAGAAATTTTCAAAAATGAAAAATCATTTGTTTAAAATCCAACAATATTTAGAAAAATTGTAAATAGTTGGACTTCAAAATCTTTAGTAGACAACAGATTCATAATCAAAATTTTTAATCGTAATTGCTTTCCTGTTATCTCTACTAATTGTGCTTTTGGCTAAGTATAACTATTGTGTATGAATTGTTAGCGTAAATAGGATTTTTTCTCTTTTAGATGACCATATCCAAATAACGCCATATTAATGACAAATGAATTCATCTAAACAACACAGTAGTTTATAGGTAGAACAGTCTAATACAAAACAGATGATTTTTTGGAAATCTGTTCAATTAAAAGCTATACAGGCTCGAGTCTTTCTAGGCTTAGTTTATGAGTAATTATTGGAAATCAAAAATCTGTTCTGATTGTCAACGAATGGTCTGTAAAAGCGGATGTAACTGTGACTGTCATTGGGATCGGAGTAGATGAATTAATTTTGGAATATGGAACAGTAACCCAAGATACTTGCCCTCATGATGCCAAAGTCATGATGGCAGGTTTTAAGGACAGATATGAGTGCACTAGATGTCATAAAATCATTTCATATGTTCTCTCAGATAAAAAAGCGGTGATTGTCTAAATGAAACCAAGACATAGACTAGGATATTATTCAATTTATTTTTCTGGTATATCTTCAATAGTTGTTCTCACATGGATGTTTTCTTTATGGTAAAGAAAACAAATTCTGCTTATCTATTAATTTCATGTAATATTGGTAAGCTTGATGAAGTAATAAAACATCTAGAACAGCTCAATAACATCAAAGAAATTCAAGGAACTTTTGGTCCATATGATATTATAGCAAAGGTTGAATCACTTACAAGGCAACATTTACAGAGATTCATCGTTCAACAAATTAGAACGTTAATTGGAATAAGAAGTGCCTTGACTTTAGAATGTAAAATTTAGAGTAATCATGAATTTTAAATGTAAAAATTGCAAGAAGGATTTTGAGTTATTTAATAGTGAATTTTGTTGTATAGGATGTATGAATGAATATTATGTTAAAGGATATTCAAAATACTAAACTATCAAACAAAATTCCAGAGGCACGCTGTCCAAAAGTATGATACAGGTATTCTAGTAGTAGACTATCCATATGATATCTATGAAGATTGTAAATCTCCGTTTGGAGATTTAATGAAACAAAGGCTAAGTCACGACTCCCTTATCAGAAGATTAATTGATCATTTCCAAACACAAGATTTTAGAATATCTTTTGCAAATTATGAAGGGTTTACAAAACCATTTGCCATAAAAAGACATTCTCCAGACGTAGTGGCAGTTAATCGCTTAACTGGTCTAGTCCACATTGGAATAGTGAAGTTCTGCGCTTCACTCTATGATGAAATAACGAAAGAAGAGTTTGAAGATTTTTCAAACATATTGATGAAGGGTTCTGAAAATAAAAAAATAGTGATTCCATTTTATATCGCTGTACCAAATGAGTGCCGATCAAAAATAAAAGAAATTTTTAGATATCTTGAAATTCCTTGGATAGATAATATTCATGTTTTAGGATTTTAATCTGTTATAAGTGGTTTTTCACTTTACTTTTGAAAATTCTCAATACACCAAATACAATTAACATATCCTTCAGAATTAGCTTGCGTAAAAGAATCGGGAATAAAGGATCTTTTATGCACTATTTTGATGGCATCCATTTGACAATTGTCTTTTAGATTATGAAGATCATGAACTTGTCTTTTGTTATTATCTCCTAAATAATTTACCATACTTTAGTGCATTAGAAGCACTATAAGTTGTTGATTATTTATCGAAATTACACTAGTTTGCCAAATGTTAACACAAAACTGAGTAATGATTGTAAAATAATTTGGAAACTGGAAATACTAGAACAACCCTAAAGAGGTATGTCAAATCAATTATACTGTGAAGTATGTCGTAAACTAAAGTATCCACGATCAGTTAATCAGAAAAAATGTGAGTGTAAAAATACCACCTAATCGTTTAATTAGAAAACCAGAATCCTAAGCCACTGCGTTTTCTTTAATGGCTCTATCTCTTTTACAAATAGCACAATACTCTTCTTTTGAATCTCTATTAATCGGAGTTAAACAATCATGACAATATTTCATGATTATAGAAGACTGCCTAATTATATTAAGCATCGTCATAATTTACTAGAAGAAAATGCAATAAAAATCACAATACACCGGTTCTTATAGTAGATAAAGTATCAATATACTATCTTTGGTTTTACAAACTTTCAACACTGGTAGCTGCGCACGTTGTGGTAAAAATGAGATGTTAACAGATAATGCCACAGGAGAACGATTTTGTGGTAAATGTGGTTATGTCATATCTGAGAAATTAAATGATTCAGGTCCAGAATGGAGATCATTTTCAAACGAACGTGGCACTGATCCAACAAGAACTGGCGCTCCAACATCACTTACTATGCATGATATGGGATTAGCTACCATCATTAGTCCAGCAAACAAGGATTCATCTGGAAAACCCCTCTCTACTTCAATGAGAAGTACTATAGAGCGTCTTAGAACTTGGGATAGTAGAAGCCAGGTTCATGAACCAATTGATAGAAACTTTAGACAGGCATTTAGTGAACTAGGTAGATTAAAAGATAAGCTCACAATTTCAAATTCTGTTTTAGAAAAGTCAGCTTACATTTACAGAAAAGCACTACAAAAAGGACTAGTACGTGGAAGATCAATATCTGCACTAATTGCAGCTTCTCTATATGCTGCATGTAGGGACACTGAAACACCTAGAACATTAAAAGATGTTGGAGACGCAGCTAACATCAAAAGAAAAGACATTGCAAGATGTTACAGACTATTGCATAGGGAACTAGACCTAAAGATGCCGGTGGTAAATTCGATTCAATGTATTTCAAGAATTGCAAGCAAAATAGGAATTTCAGAAAAAACAAGACGTGATGCGCGAATAGTTCTCAAAGAAGCACAAGATAGTCATGAATCTGCAGGAAAGGATCCAATGGGTCTAGCAGCAGCTGCATTGTACCTGTCTTGTGTTAAAAATGGTGAACCTTTAACCCAACGAGATATAGCTGAAGCTGCAAATGTAACTGAGGTTACAATTAGAAACAGGTACAAAAGTCTAAGAACAGATCACAATACTGTTTAAAAACCACATTAGCGAATTTTTATTTTGGACCGTAAAAAAGTGACTATTAGGGTGCAGTCATAACTTTTGATGACTGGTCATAGTATGATTTTACAACATTCTATCAAAACCTTCCAGTATAGTATTGATTACTTTAGATATTCTTGGTATGGTTCTGATATTTTTGAAGAAAGCAAACTAAAAGAAAATTAATTTCTATATGCCATTACAAAACCAATACCGCCGCATATTACACCAATTGCAAGTAAAGCAATAAATCCGCCAATTGGCTCTATGAATGAATCCATTATAGCTGGATACTTTGGACCTAGTTTTCCTTCAGTAAAAACTGAAATCAACCCAGTTCCCGCTAGACCTGCATAAGTCATTATCATCATTGCTCCTGCTCCTCCAACATTCATTCCAATTATGTGAACGTATGCCAGAATTTTGGAGGTTTTGGTAAATTCTTTTTTCAAAATGATTTCTAAATGACTGTAAAATAGGGCAGTAACTGCAATTGCAATTATTATAATTAGATGAAATATTATTCCTAAAAAGAACCATTTTGCTGTTCCATCAAAGGATAATGAAAGAAATTGAATAATATTAATTTGAGAATTAATCATTTGCATTATTACAATGACTAATGCCATTCCAGTAACTAATGCACCTTGGATAATAGCTGATATGATGAATCTATCAACCCACTTGAATCCTGCAGTATCCATATTATCGTATAATGTATTCTTTGTAATAATTACCTTTGAAGCTTCAATAGGGTATTAAATCGGTCAAATTTTTTACAAGTTATTTTTGAAGAAAAGAATGATTCCTCCGTTGATATTAAATACAAATTTTGTATAATTAAAAACAGTATGAAAGCATGGAAATGTTACAGATGTGACCTGACCTTTAAAGAAGAATCCCATGTAATCATGCACAAAGATATCTCAAGGCACACTGTACAACAGATTGAACTAATTTCGTCATAAATGGGTCTAAAATAAGACCAAAAAAGGTACTGGGTCTGATTGGATTCAATTTCACCAAATCACTTTGATTTGTCTTATCATTCTTAATGTGAATCAATAATAGGAGCTTGTTTCATTAAGGAGATATGGGGAATATGGCGGAAGGGAATGCATATCAATGTGGAGAATGCGGTCTTGAACTCATAATCACAAAGCCATGTGATGAAGAATTTTGTGACCTAATCTGTTGTTCAAAACAAATGAAAAAAATTGAATAAGATTAAAGCAATCAGTTTGCTAAAATCAACTTTTCATATCTTGGCAGATTTGTACCCAAATTATAATTTTCTTGTTAAAAACATATGGGAACCAAAAATTGAACCGTTAGCGGCACTGATACCTCTAGACCCGCACTTTTTTAACAAATCTCATAATCATTATCCTTAGAAAATAGACAATCTTGTTGATTTCACCATACTATATGGGATTTATCTCATTTCAAATCTTAAAAAAGCATTGAAGAAAATATCATTACAAAAAAATATTTTATCTTTTAAAAATGGAATAATAATAACTTTCATAGGAGTAGTTTGGATGTGGTTAATTTTTTCAGATGGAATAACTGAATCCGATATAATATCTATAGATCCTCAAAAAAGTAAAACATTTGATATATCTTTAACGGGAGAGGGAATTGCATTTTATGAAATCCATATTAGGAATTATCAGCAAAACCCTCTATTCGTTCAGATTTTAGATCCTAAAGATAACATAATTGCAGAACAAAAAGTACATACCATATTATCTGAAAATTTTTTTGATTTTAATACCAAAGGGAATTATGTTATTAGAATCTCAAATTTTTCTGAAGAAAATATAGAGTTTAGCATTAGATATGGTGATACTAAATTAGCAGAACTTCTAATTCCTGAAATTATTACATTTGTAGGAAGTAGCATTTTGGTTTATGTGATATTTCTAAAAATGATCCGTTATAGTATTGCACAACCAAAAGATACAATATCAAATACATGAGCACAAATAATTGGACCTGCAATTAATAAAACCAAATCAAAAAAAACAGGAAAAATTGCTACTAGTATTGAAAAAATGGCTAACGGTATGAGCTTTTTTGTTTTATTATTATCTATCTGGTTAAGTAGAATAAAACCCCCTATGGCAGCCGGGATAAGAGATGCTTCAAGTCCAAATGTATGAGTGATTGAAATCTTTCCATCTATTCCAAAAAAGTAATGTGAAAGAGAGTCCATGTATCCTGAAAAAAGCTGAACCCCAGCACCTATTACGATTAATTTTATTCCATTACGAATTTTGTTATTAGGATGTTTTTTAATCAAAAATTTCAAACCAATAAATGCCGAAATTGCAATCATACCTGCACCTGAATAAACTGCAATATGATGAATTCTCCAAAACTCATCTGTATCTTGAGTAATATGAGAAGAACTATCCCAAATCAAACTAGTGACTTCTAACATAGTTCCAAATATGGCAAGTAAAGCTATTGTTGTAAGTAAGAAATTCTGTTGAACTAGAAGATGAGGTAACTGTTCTTGAATTTTCAATTTTTTAATTTACATAAAGACCATTTATTAGAATAATGAGTAAAAAAAATTCTATATGAAACTAAATTTGTTATCTATCATATCATCTAATTTTTTTAACTAGAGTAAATCGAGGTTTTTTTGGCTCAATATCTTCATGCATATCAACATCACTAATTATCTTCACTTGAAAATTTAACCATCTTTTGTAGACATTTCTTTTCCAAGCTTTAGTATCTCCTTCTATTGGACTTTCATTTTCATCAAATAACTCACAAGTCAGTATGTATTTTTTTGATACTCTGAATAATTCTTTAATTGCTTTTTCCATTTCTTCTTCAGTTAAGTAATTTAGCAAATAATGTGTAAAAACAAAATCCATTGAAGAATCTTCAAATGGAATATTTGAAATTGATTCATTTTTGAATTCAAATGAAGGAAGCTTTTTTCTTGCAATATCTAGTGCATGTTCATTTAGATCTATCCCATATACCTCAAAATTTTCAGGAAACTCTCTCAAATCATTTCCACTATTGCATCCCACTTCTAATACAGAATCTGCACGAAGTGAAGTTGCTAAATCACGAACAAACTTTGCATATTCTTGATTATAGTTTGATTCATTTTCATCAGTGTACTTATTCCAAAAATCTGTATCATATTCCATAAAACAATCAAATCCTTCTGGTATTTGTTACTAATGTGAACATTTGCATGGAATGAATTTTGTATCAAATGTACAATCATGTGGCCCTTCAGATTTTCCATCTACTGGCATTTGTATCATACATTCTTGATGTCTTCCTTTCTTACAAAACCAACAAATTTCCTGATTTGATTCTCCAGTAGAACAAGATTCCATTACTATTCTAAAGATATTTTCAGTAAAAAACCTAGTTCTAAATGTATTTCAACCAGGAAAGAAATCGTTCATCTTTTCCCATTGTTACATCAATAAACGATTTTTGAAGAGCCTTTGTAATCTTACCAGGTTTCCCATTTCCAATAATAGTCTTATCTATTTCAGTAACCGATTTTACCTCTGCAGCAGTTCCAGTCATAAAAACCTCATCAGCTACGTAAAGATCTTCTCTATCCAAATCTGCTTCAATTACTTCTCCTCCATTAAACTCTATAATTTGAATAACACTATCTCTTGTTATTCCCTCTAATGCTCCAGCAGTTAATGATGGTGTAATTATCTGATCATCTTTTAAGATGAATATGTTCTCTGCACTTCCTTCAGCAATGTTACCTTGATTGTTTAGCATTATAGCTTCATCATATCCTTCCTTTAATGCCTCAACACGAGCTAATGCAGCATTTGCATAGTTTGATGCTGCTTTTGCTTTCATTGGTTGAGCAGCAGAATCAATTTTTATCCAACTTGAAATCTTACATCTAGCTCCAGAAAATTTTCCAGCTTTTGATTCACCCATTTTCCATGGCCAGCAAGCAATTGCAACATCTACTTTGTTCTGTGTAGGTGTGAGACCTAATTCACCATAACCATAGTAAGCCAAAGGTCTGATATAGCATTCTTTGAGAGTACTATTTTTTACAGTTTTAATTATTGCATCAGTGATCTGTTTTTTGTTATATTGCATTTTCATTGAATACATTTTAGCTGAATTGAAAAATCTATCGACATGTTCTGGTAATCTAAAAATCGCAGAGCCTTTTGGTGTATTATAACATCTTATACCTTCAAAAATTGCAGTAGAGTAATGCAATGCATGAGTTAACACATGTACCTTAGCATTCTTAAATGGAATTAACTTCCCATTCATCCAAATTTTTCCTACTTCTTTCATAGGAAAGTAAATCTATACTAGTAATTTAAATAATTGTCTATTTTTTAATCGTCTTTGTCATCAGAGTTTATTTCTATTGTTTTTTTCGTTGGTCTGACTGGAATGTAGATTTTGGTCACTGATTGAATTGATTTTTTTTGATGTAATATTGATGCGTATGACCATTTAGGATAAACAAGTTCTTATCATGATTTTCTAAATGTAAATTTTTTATGAAATTTTTGTTTTTTGATATTCGACTTGAGACTAGATATTATAGACTATATAGATCATCTCTAAATATTAGAATCTCCTAGACATAGTAAGCGTGTTTTGGGTAACGCCGGACTAATTCTAGATATTGGTCCAAGAACAAACCCATTTTGGCACTACTGGTGAAAACCCGTAGCGCCAAACTAGTTGTTTTTTGTTTAAACAAACTGAATTTTTGATCTTTCTTGATGTACTGATCTGATTGCTTTGTCGATATTGTCTCCAGAATCTTCAACCACTATAATTATTCTTGAAGTTTCTTCTTGCGCATCCATATTCAATATGTTTAATCCAGCTTCACCAATTTTTGAACTTGATTTTGAAGCAATTTGTTGAACCCGCCACATTTCATCCCCAATTAGAGTAATTACTCCTCGATTGTATGTTATAGTGGCAAGTGAATCAAATCCTAAAATATATTTTTCATTTCTTTTAACATAATCCCCATCAAGAAATAAAATCCTGGTAAACTCTATTCCATCTTTTGTGAAAGGTGATAAGATTACAAACTCACTATATCTTTTTTCGTTTTCAAGAGATGCCAATAATTTGGAAACAAATTCCGTTTCGATTCTTAGTATTGCACAATTTTTTTTACCTGTAACAATTTTTAATGGATGACCACTTTTATCATCAGGAATTCGTTTTATAGTGGTAATCTTTGATGGATTTTTCATATTAGTAATTATAATTGGCATATCAACTCCATGTTCAACAATCTCTTTGATAGCAATTGGATCTAAAATCTTCATACCAAACATTCCAGCTAACCTGGCTTCATTATATGATAACTGTTCTACATCACTTAGCTCATCTGAAACAATTTTTGGATCTGCTGAAACTACTGAGCTATCTTTTTCAAAATCTATTGTCACTTCAAATTTTTTATGAAGAAGTATACCAAGATCTGCTGCAGTCCTATCAGAACCTCCTCTTTCATAGGTAGTTGTGATCCCATCAATGGTTTTTCCTATAAAACCTCCAATTGTTACAACATCATTTTCATTTAGTAATTTTTCAAGTGACTCTAATTTTTCTAAAGATTCTGATAATAAAAAATTTGTTGATTCAATATTATTATCTGTAATAATTGGCCATGATTCAAAATTTGCAGCATCGGATTTGATTCCTTGACTTTTGAAAATGTAATTCATTAATTGAGACATTAATAGTTCTCCCGAATTTGCTAGCGCTCTAGAACGAACTTCATCAGCAAATTCGCCTTTTTGTTTTGCTTCATCAAAGGCAATTTTTGATTTTTCTAAAAATACATCTATGACCTTTTTGCATTCATCTCGATAATCAGAACTAACTAATTCAAGAATTTTTTCATAAGCATTTTTTATTTCATCAAGCTTTGCTTCATTTCCTTTTTCTACATTTCTTCCTAACTCAAGTACAATATCTGTCAAAGAGCGAGTTTTACCATTTTGAATCGTTAGAGGTGCAGAAAAAACCGCAATTACTTTTGCCTCATTTTTCAAAGAATTGATTCTTTGAATGATTATTGGAATTGAAAGTCCATCAGCTCCAATAGCACTACCTCCAAACTTTGCTACTACTAATCGAG
The DNA here is from genome assembly GCA_041570395.1 of Nitrosopumilaceae archaeon. Taxonomy (GTDB): domain Archaea; phylum Thermoproteota; class Nitrososphaeria; order Nitrososphaerales; family Nitrosopumilaceae; genus CSP1-1. The sequence continues at coordinate 64,456 of JBFFWG010000005.1, read as the reverse complement.
TCAATACCTTGTAAGAAAACTCACAATCCTGTATTAATCATTGGTTTGATTTTATTGATAAAATCTGATATTCATTTTGGAAAGATATTTTTTATTATTTCTGCTGCTTTTTTTGCACCATCATAATTTTGGGGATTACGCTTTTCTTCAAGTTTTAGAGAAATTAATGAATCCAATCTGTTAATATCGTTATATGAAAAACCTTCATCCTTAGCATTATCTTCTTGTTCAAAATGATTTTTAATCGGTATAAAAATTCCTGGAGTTCCATATGATTTTGATTCATCAATGGTAGATTTTCCTGCTAGAGAAATTATTAGATCCGCTGCAAATATTATTTCGTGTAAATTATTTACAAATCCTAAACTTCGAACATTTTTTCCATAATCTTTTTTTAATGAAGGTCCTGATACAATAACTAATTCAGAATCCCCTTGTATTGTTGTTGCATTCAAAGTTTTTTCAATTAAAAATTTGCCTGCATCTGTGCCCCCAACACTTACAACTATAGTTTTTTTATTAAAAGAAAATTTTTTCCTTAATTCTTCTCTAGAATTTTTGATTGGTCTTACTATTGGTCCTACCCGTTTCATATTGTCTTTATCATCTCCTTTTTCTGGTAATATTATAATATCACATTTTTTCATAATATCTCTCATAGAACGATTCATTTTTTTCTCTATAAAGGAGCCAAAACCCCTTGTAAATTGAGTTTCAAGAACATCAGTAATTAGTAATGTAGGTATGTTTTGTTCTTGTGCTATTGTTATTGATGCAAAATCCTCATCACTTACAACTAATTGTGGATTCTCTTTTTTAATAATTTTTGCTGAGATACTTTTACAGTCTTTGTAATATTTGTAGTATTTCCATAGCCATCTTAATGGACTTTGTAACAAACCATTTTCAACTATGAACTGTGGTGGAATATACGCATCATTAACATCAAATTGTAATTGTTCTAGAAATTTTGCAGCTGCATTTCCTGTAACAAACTTTGTTGAAATTTCTTCAATATGTTGTACAATAGCTGAATCTCTAGTTACATGCCCTAGACCAATTGGGCTAGAGAAGAATGTCATCTTTTTCATAACATTGTTTGAAAACTATCTAATTTCTAGATTTTTTATTTTTGATGATTCTCAAAGTTTAAATGGATTTTAACAAGGTACTTTGCTGGGCTCATGGTCCAGTTCGGTTATGACGTCGCCCTTACACGGCGAAGGTCCGGGGTTCAAATCCCCGTGGGCCCATGTAATTACTTTTTTCCAACTGAAATATACAAAAAACCACCCCAGCCTTCCATGTAAGAAGTTTTTTCAAAATACTTTTCAATTGATTTCCATGCAGTTTGTTCTAAATACTCTTTATTTGCAACAAAAGGTTTTGTAAAAAATAGGAATATTGGTGCAAAAATTCTAGCTGGACCTTTAGACATTTTAAAATCAAGTATCACAAAATTTTTACCAGTTTTTAATGCATTATGTCCTTTTTTGATTATTTTGTCGTAGTGAGGTGAATATGACAGTGCACCTGTAGAAAAAATCCCATCTATACCTTCTGGAAACTTGTATTCTGCAAAATCACTTTGAATCAATTCAACATTTTTCCAACCATTTTCTTTTATTCTTTTTCTTGCTTGATCAAGCATTTTATCAACTAGGTCAACTCCAATTAGTTTTCCTTCCTGACCAATTGCTTCTAAAATAAGTGGAAAATTTAATCCTGTTCCACAACCTAGCTCAACAACTGTATCTCCTTTTGATAATTCAAGTGCTTTCACTGTAATTTTTCTATATTTCCCTATCTTGATTCCTAAAAGACGGTACAGCTTTACTGCAAAATCATAATCTTTTGCATATTTTCTGTAAGCTTTTATGATTAAATCTTGTGAACTAAGTTCTGACAAGATCTATTATTTACTCTTATTCATTTAAATAATCGTGGGTCTATTTCTAAAGTTGAGTTTCACAATAGTAAACATGTGAAAATGAATCCAAAAAATGGACCTATATGGGTGTGGAAACCAGTGAGCCCATGTAATTTTTTGAATATCTAAAAGATTCAGTGGGCAAATTTCATTCAATATCCATAAAAAAATTTAAATATTTTTTTATAAATTTTTAATACTGGAAAATTTTGCCGAACCTAAAAATTTTTCTGGAAAATTTTTCCTATTTTTCTATATAGAATTTATAGAAAAAATTTATTAATTTTATTCACTATTACGATAATTCGGTGAACAAAACATGTGGTTCGATAACCAACTCGAAAAAAACATTCGAAGATTGTCCGACCGTTTTTTTGCCTGGGACGACGTCTTTGAAAACCAAACTGGAGACCAAGTCCAAACTTATGGTCCCTATTATTACGGCTATCAGATGACCGTAGGTCATGATGGCAAACCCCTTGTAAGAGAATGGGGAAATGTTAGACCAAATAATATTGCCTTAGATTCTCAAGTTAGATCCCCTAATGTGGATCAACTCTACGACAAGGATCAAAAAACTTTGAAACTTGTTGCCGAGATGCCAGGAATTGAGAAAAAAGACATCAAGGTAACTGTACAAGAACGTCAAGTACACATCAATGCAGAACACGACAAGAGAAAATACGAAACACAAGTTCCAATACAACACAGGGTAGATGAAAATTCTGTAAAAGCAACATACGCAAACGGAATCCTAGAAATTACCTTCAAGACAGAAGAGGAAAAACCAACAGGAAAGCAAGTACCAGTACTGTAAAATCAAAGGAGTGAAAATGTCATGCCAGATACACTATGTCGAAACTGTGGAACCGAACTTCAAATCCAATCAAAATGTACTCAATGTGAGAAACCTATTCAACAGGTTTGTCCACGATGTCGCTATGCGACATTTGAGCAAATTCACATTGATTGTACCTATGGATTTGAAAAATCTGTTATGTCCAACAACATCAGAGAAACATGTCATGAGGTGAGGGAAAACTATGTCCTTAACTAGTGAGCCCTATCTTCCGATTCATGTGGGGGATTTCAAATCCCCTTCCCTCACTATTACTAAAAAGACTCTCGGTATTTTTGCAATATTGGGAATTTTTTCAATATTGGGAGTATTTGGGATACTTGTTCTTTTTACAACCCCAGAATCATTTGCAAGTGAAACTAGTATCATACCAATTAATGATGAAATTACATTAGAAAAAACTACTTTAACAATGAATATTCCAAAGGATAATCAATTACCCTGGGGGTTTGTTGAAGGAAAAATTGCAAATCCAGTAAAAGACTATCCTGTAATAATTCAGTTTTTTAAAAATGATGAAATGGTCCATATTGCTCAAGTAGATGTAGATGATTCAAGTGATTACGAATACAAATTTAGAGTAAGAAATGTTGATGATGGACAAGTAATCAATATTTTTGAAGGAGATTACATTGTAGAGATTTTCAAAGTTGTTAACCAACCAATAAACTCAAACTATGTTTAGGAGGAAAAAATGTCACAAACTCAATTAACAACAAAATGCATCCACTGTGATTCTGATGATACATTTGTTTGTCTAGCTAATCCAAATCCAGAGAAAATTGCATATCGATGTAGAAAATGTACCACTAGCTGGAGGAACACACCATGAGATTAGCTAGGGAATGCATTCATTGTAGTAAAGAGATTCTAGATAGTCCAAGTAATTTTTGCTCTTTTAGCTGTCAAGAAGAATGCCTAAATAACTAATTTTTCCTTTTTTAAATCCATTAATAAACCACATTATGGTATCTAATCCTTCTCCAGATTCAAGCAAATTATGGTAAATAGAGAAATGGAATAGATGTTTTCTTAAAAACTGCATCAACTGTACTGTTATAGTATACCTTTTCTGCATGAGTTCCGAGCTTGCTTTTACTCATAATAATTAGATCTACGTCTTCTTTTTTTGAATACTCTAATATGGTTTTTGATTCTAAATTACTTTTGACAACTATGGATTTTACTGAAATTGATAATTTTTCAAATTTTTTTTCAATTTCACTATGGTACTTTTGCGCTTTTTTCTTTTCTGATTCAATCTCTTGTTTATCAGATTTAGTTTGAAAGAATCCAAACGTGGCTTTGTCTCTAATGCAAGACAATAAAACAATTTTACAGTGATGTATTTCTAAAAATGGTTTGAGATTTTTAATCACCTTTTCACTGCTAGGTGATGCATCATATGGAATTAGGATTTTTTTAACATCAAGTACCATTTTTTATCATCTAATTTTTTCACAGCCCAAAGAGCCACTCCAGCTTTTTCCACCAAGGGATTTACATTTTACCTTATTGCATCTCAGTCGTAATTTTTTCCCTGTGCATTTAGTTCCTGCATAGCAAATTCCTAATCTAACGGTTTTTTTCTTTTTTGTATGTGTGATCTTTGAAGATGACACTAGTCTTGTAATTCTACTTGGTTTTTTTGATTTTCTCCTTAATTTACGAAGTGATTTTTTTGGTTTTGGTACACGCCTGCTAATTTTTGGAATCCTTGGTCTTCTAAATGACATAAATAATTAGAAAAATTTCCAACATTAATACATTCTCAACAATTAGATGAAAATAGTAACTTTAGTCTTAGTTTAAAAAATTTGGGGGATTAAGGATTAACCATCTCTAGTTTATCCTGAATCCTATCATAGTATCCGTTTTGTTCCATTGCTGGGACGTAAAATGTTGTAGATATTACATCTCCAACCCTTGCGTCACAGTCTGAAACAACTACAGAATGTCCCAAAACAGACTCTGCAACACAGCCATAGTCTGTCACAGCGATGACAGTTACGTCTTCAGTTACTAGAGTTGGAACAAAGTTCCAGGGAGATAATGTAAGAACTAGTATAACTGAAGTTGCTGCTGCTAGAGTCAGTACTAACTTTAGTACTGGGGTTTTCTTTTCTTTTAGAGTTGTTTGTTGCATTTCTCCTCACTATACAATAGTTCTCGATGAATATAAGATAGTGATAACTTTTGGATCTAGTGCTAACTATTCTAGTCTATTAAGCCGTTTTAAATAGCAGGATGCTTCATCTGGATTATGTCAACAAAAGAAGATACAATGTGGAGTGGCAAGAAACTCTTTGCTGTTATTGGCGGAGTTATGGCTGTTGCAGTAATTATCGGGCTAGTATTCTTTACCCCGTTCATAATGAAGTAAAGAATTCAATTTTTTTTATCTTATCTAATTCAGAGCTACTCAAGGAATAAAGCAATAAGAAGGATATTTCAATATGAGATAGGATTGGAGTGTGCGCTCTGTACAAAACCAGTGAAAAACACAATTCCTGCAACAACAGCAACAATCATTGCACCTGTAACAATCGAAAACATTTGCTTTCCTGGTGTCATTTTTACACACTCCATACAGATAGTTTGCTTTCATTACATTTAAAATAAAAACAAAAAACTAGCTAGTGGTAACAAACAATCAAAATGAATTTTACTTATAATATGATTTTTAAAATTATATTTTAATGAAAGATGAAGGATGTCCAACATGTGGTTCAAAGGATTATGGTGTAATTGAAATAAAGAAAGAAAGCCCTAGTTCATCAAAATGGAAAATGCAGTGTTATAATTGTAAAAAGTTTTGGTATTCTAAATATTAAGTGATCATAATTGTTATTTAATATTATTTCATTCTTTTAGAGTAGTCCCATGAAAATAATTTTGAAGGAGTAATTTCAATAGCAATTTCATTTTCGCTTTGACTCAAAAGGAATTTTGCCAATGAGGAATCTTGATTACCTAGATATCTAATAATTAATAATTCTAAAATCTTAAAAGCAATATCTTCTCTTAGAACTGCCTTTCCTCTTCCCCTTATGCCTAGATATGGTGGCTTATCTTGGGCAATCTCAAATGCACATTTTGGATTTTCCTGCAAATATTCAATTACTTTGGCATTTTTTTGTGTGGCACAGTAAATTTTTCCGTCTTTTTGGATATACCAAAGTGAAAGAATTACGGGCCAACCAGAACTATTTACACATGAAAAACGAATGGGAATTTTTTTTTGTAAGAGTTCCTGAAATTTAGCATCTTCGGGAAATAAAATCTGAGACATTTTGACTATAAATTCATTCTTCAGACTCTAATTGGATTTTTCCATGGTCTGCAAGCTCTTTTAGATACCCCCATATCTCCTTATTACATTGACCACTAGATAAAATCTTAGAAATGCCATCTGAAATTTCGTTGTAACTCATATCATATTTTTTCATTTATTGTTTTTAAACTCAATATTAAACTTGGACTAGTGCCAAATTAGATAAATTATAAATTCTGTTTTTATACTAAATTCCTTCATTTTTCATAGTGTATCAAATGAATAAGGAAGTAACCCTAGAAGATGTTCGTTCTTTTACCAAAGAGCAGTTTGAGCGGGTCAAAAAATCAAATGAGATAAAAAAATTAGTGCATTTTCACACTATAAACAAATATTTGTTTATGGCACAAAATCAAAGTGGATTAAAAACTCTAGGAAAATTAGTTGCTAATAAAGACAAAAAGCCAATAAACATAATTTTTCAGGAATATGAATATACACTAAATCAAATTCTGATCTGTGAAGCTACAATTCCATCAATTTCTAATGTATTTAATAAAATCTATAGTCACTTTAAGAAAAAATTTACTTTAGAAGAGAAAAAACTTTTTTTAAGAACTATTGAAGATTATAGAGAACAAAAAATCTCCCTTGGTGAAATTCTAAACCATGTAGATAATTACATTCACAAATATGAAAATGGATATCTTCAACGACAGACTTTTTATTTACTATATTCTGATATTGAATACGATAATTTTTCACTCAACTAGCTCATACACTCAATAATATCTGTTTTAGTTCTTTTACAAATATTGCGAGGCGACAATTTCTACACACTAGAAGCTCATCATCAGTTGAAAAACCAAAAGATGATTTTTGTACTTTCATACTATACAATTGATCCCTCCTACAACTGGGACAATCAGCAATCATGTGCTTTTTTTCAAAGGCAGGAGTTTTATTCATAATAAAATTTAACATTCAAAACATATAACAGGTGCTAAAATTATACACTAGTGCTAACTTTTACGAATTTTATCTTAATCAAATTTTTTTGTAACATCAAGTTCAACTTTGAGTGTTCTATTAATTTGATTGATAGATTCTATAACTATGTTAGGGGATATAGAAAAGAATCCTTTGAATTTGTCATCTGCTAGTTCTTCAGCAACTAAACCCATAGGGCCAGCTGGTCCTTTTGTAATAACAACCCAAACTACTCCTAAATTAGTCCCATTACAGCTAATTGTTTCTGCATTTTCAGGAAAATGCTGAGAAAGAAAGGGGTTGTTGAAATTACCTATTACCCAAGTATAAGGAATCCTTCTCATAATTTTCAAATATCTATCTTTAGCATACTTGAATTTTCCTTCTTCTTCAAATGATGCAACAAGTGGGACCTGTTTTTCAACTGCATACTTTTCAATTAGAACACTCAATCGATATAGCTCTTTTCTACTTGCAATAAAGTTCATGTAACCTTTGTTTAGAAGCTCATCGAGCTCCATCTGTAAAAATTGATTTGAATCGATTTTAATTATTTGTTTTAAAGCTGGAAATTTATCATATACATTTTCCAAATAACTTTCATATTTTTGCATCAATACTGATTGATTCAATTTTTGCTATTTATACCACATGTGGAATTTTACCTAGTGGTAACTATTTGATTGATACACAAATTACTTTTAGAACTTTTTCTTGAACACTATAAATAATACAAATTGATTAAAAAATTAAATGAGTACTCCAAAGAAAAAACTTACAAGAAGAGATCTTCTAATTGGTATCGGAATTATCTTAGGTGCCGCTGCAGCCACAGGCGGTTTGGGTTTGATCTTAGTATTATATGGTGGGTAGAAATCTAATTTTCAAAATTCTTAAAGTTTGAAAAATAATGAAAAAATATCAAAATTCAGTTTTCATATTTAGAAGAGATCTACGGTTGCATGATAATACTGGATTGATAGAGGCTCTCCGTACTTCCAATTTGGTTTATCCTTGTTTTATTATTGATCCTCAATATTTTAGAAAATCTAGTCAATCATATTGTGAAGCTCGTTTACAATTTCTTTTTGAATGTATTAACGATTTGCAGAATGAATTGAAAAACATGAATTCTCATTTGTATATTTTTTTCGGAAACCCAAAGCAGATTATTTCAAAAATTACAAAACTTTTGAAAATAGATGCTATTTTTGTTAATCGTGATTATACATCAGCTAGCAAAAAAAGAGATTTAGAAATTAAGAATTTCTGTGAAAATAAAAAAATTGTTTTTACTTCAGCTGATGACCTTTTACTACATGATGTAGATAAAATTTTTACAAAAAAAGGCACTCCATACAAAGTTTTCACTCAATTTTTTAATTCTTCAAGAATAATCCCAATTAAAAATCCTCAAAAAAATCATCTATCAAATTTTTCAACAAAGAAAATAAATACTGAATTAAATTTTTCAAAGGTCAAAGAACTATTTGGGAACCCAAAAAGTAATAGAATCCCAATTGGAGGAAGAAAATCCTGCCTAAAACTATTAAAAAATTTAGGCTCTTTAAAAAATTATGATGCTGAAAGAAATTTTCCAGAAAAGAATGGTACCACTAATTTATCTCCTCATAATAGATTTGGAACCTGTTCAATAAGAGAAATTTATAAAAAAATTGTTGAGGATTTAGGAAGAAATCATACGCTAATTACAGAATTGCATTGGAGAGATTTTTTTACATATGTAATGTATCATAACCCACAAAGCTTTTCAAAGAATTTTCGCTCGATATATGATAAATTATCCTGGAGCAAAAATCAAACTATTTTCAAAAAATGGTGTGAAGGAAAAACCGGTTATCCAATTGTGGATGCAGGTATGAGAGAGCTAAATCATACTGGATTAATGCATAATCGTGTAAGAATGATAGTCGCATCTTTTCTTACAAAGGATTTGCATATTAATTGGAAATGGGGAGAGCGATATTTTGCCTCAAAACTGATAGATTACGATCCAAGTGTTAACGCTGGAAATTGGCAATGGGCTGCATCAACAGGCTGTGATTCCCAACCATGGTTTAGAATATTTAATCCATGGATTCAGCAGAAAAAATTTGATCCCTTATGCAATTATATTAAAAAATGGATACCTGAACTATTAGATTTTACTCCGGATCAAATTCATAATTTATCCATAGAAAGTAATTCAAAAATTTATCTGAAACCAATTGTGAATCACAAAGAAGAATCAAACATTACATTAGGAATGTTCAAAAAAATTTCTAAAAAAATTTAATTGAATTTTTTTCAAATTGTTAGCACTAGAAAATGAAATCTTTATCCCTTTTATTCAGTAAACTTTTGCTCATAGTTTAATGGCTGAAGAACAAGAATGGGCTAATTTACTTGCTGAAGTCTTTGATAAGTTAACCGAAAAACATGCTACTATTACGTATGATTTTGGTAATTTAGAAATGAGAGGACAAGTTGAACGAGGCGGCAAGAAGATACCCACAGGAACCGTATCCTTAACTGGAAGATTAACTATCACTGCAAAATGATTTAATATGAAAAAAACAAATCTTCCTGCCAATTTTTTATTTTATCTTAAAAGTGGAAATCTAAAGATTTCATATGGGAATAATCCGTCAATTAACTTTAAAGCTGAAAACGATATCCGTGAGATTGACATTATTGATTTACCAATAAAACTACCAAAAAAATTTGGATTGCTCAAAAAACTTCGTGATGCAAAAGATCTTGCTAAAAAACTAAAGGAAGAAAAAACTACACTTGACATAAAGCATCAGGGAAAATTGCTAATAAGACTAGGTGACAAAGCTAATCCAAAGTTTTCTAAATTTGCAACTCTGAGCAAAAATATTGAAATTAAGGATTTAAAGCAATTCAGGCAATTGACAAAAAATCTTTGAATTTATGAATTAATTATTAAGTCCAAGTCAAAACACTCTTACCATATTTGGAAAAACCCAAAAATAGACCTAGGGTAACCCGCTTTCTATGTCCGCTAACTGGAAGTATCTCGTGAAAATGAATCGGATTGATAATGATCAGATCCCCTTGTCTAGGTTTTATCCTCACTGATTGCTTACATCCATCCAATACTTTACGAGAATATCCAAAATCAATTTCCCGATATCTTTCTGAAGATTTATTCCAAATTTTCTTATAAATTACTAAATCTCCTCCTTTTTCTGATTGTTGAAGATACAATACAGTTGAAAGTTGGTTTGATAGATTTGATACATCATAGTTTGGAGCCTCAAATTTTACACAATCCCTATGAATCTGAGCGTAATCTCCCAATTCATGTAGCCTAATTACTCCACATGCATATTTTCGTCTACCCTCTTTGGCAACTGTGACAGTTTTTCCTGGAAAAATTTCTGATAGTAGATGATGAATTTTTTTTCTTGGATCCTCTATTCCTTCAAATATGCTATGGAAAATACTCCTCGCTTCTTCAGCTTGAGAAAAATAATCTGACTTGCGAGTTAAAAAAGATAACAATGAGACTCCGATTTTTTTAAAAATCTTATTCTCATCTTCAATATTTGAATACTCTTTAGCTTTGTTAACTGCCACTTTACATAATTTAGGATCAAAAAATTTTTTTATGATTAGAGCAGGTTTTTCACCCTTTATAATTTCATGAATTTTATTTTTATTTTTGTCAAGTTCCATATAATCAAACTCTACTGGAGTCCAAGAATCCTTCATCAGTAACCTCCTTGTCCAGAATGGGAAATTGACGCCAATAGACATCCATCACCATCTCTTTCCTTAATCTCACATTTTACAAATAATCCTGGTAATACTTGTTCGGCTTGTTCCTTTGTGCACTCTGAAGGATTTACTGGGAGTGTAACAATATCGGTTCCAGTGAATTTTATTTTTTCCGTATCTGAATAATCATTATCGTTTCCATCTTTTCTATGTGTAAGATTCAACTCAAAAATTTGTCCTGATATAATTTTTTCAATATTTCCCCAAATAATATCTGTCATTGTAACACCTGTTCTAGTTTTGCTGATTTAGAGTTTTTCAGAAAAGAAACAATTTTTGGATGACATAAAATTGAACTATGGACAGCAGAATCTGTTCCTATTCCGTAGCTAATTGTAGAATCTCCTACAAAGAATAACCCTTCAATTTCAGGAATTTTATGTGGCATTTTTTGTTTCCAGACTAATCCGGGTTCCTTAACTACTGCCTCAACTAATTTCCATGCCATTGGCCGTTCCCATTTTAGCACTTTTTCAAAATTAGGATAAATTTCAGATATCTCCTTCTTCATTTTGTTCACAATTTCTTTAATTTTAGTAGGATTTTCAGTATCCTCAGCGGCGACCGGAGTTCCTGCCATAATGAGATGTTCTCCCTCTGGAGATACTGAGGATGTAATATTGGATATAAAAAAAATCCCTTTTGCAGTAATATCCTTTCCTACAGGAAAAACAATTTGCCTATTATCAATTTTCTCAGTTAAACAAAAATGGGCCTCAACTACTGAAGTTGTTTTGTTCAGCTTATTTACTTTATCAAGAAATTTCTTACTGAAAACCTCCACATCAAATAATTGTTTTACTGCCAAATAGGCTGGATATGTTATTACAACACAATTAGTTTCCATAAATTTTCCACCAGAAAAAATAACTCCACTTACTTTTCCATCTTCTACAACCACTTTTTTGATTAAAGTATTAAGATTAAGTTCTGCATCCTTTTCTTGAATATGTTGAGCAAGTATTTTAGAAACTGTATCGTAACCGCCTTTACTTGGATAAGCAAATTCACTTGTTCCTCCTTTGAATGGATTTGCACGAATAATCGTTCTTACGAATTCTCCTAAAGATATATGTTCAGGTGTGTCTGCAAAAGCAAGCATACATACTGCATCAAAAAATGATTTTGTGCTTTCATCAAAATTCTTGGTTAGCTCGGTTAATGATTTACCATCTAATTTTTCTGCCTTCTCCATGGAACTAAAAGCCATTGGAAATAAGGTTTTCAATAAAGTAATTCTACTCTTAAAGGGAACAATTGACATTCTTAGAATATCAGTTATACCTTTTGGATATTTATGAAATTTTTTATCTTTGTAAAAAGCAATGTCGTATACTTTGGATAATTCAAGTTTTGACAATAAACCAACATCCTCTAAAACCTTGTATACAGCAGATGTTTTGTAAAAAGGCATAATATGGAATCCATTATCCAAAATATGATTTCGAAAAATCATCGAAGTGGTTCTTCCTCCAACGCTTTTTGATTTCTCAAATATTTGCACGGGAATTTTTTCTTTGGTTAATAATGCAGCTGTAGCTAATCCACTTATTCCTGCACCAATAATTGTTACTTGATTTTTCATTTAAAAAAAATTTCCATTGATCATATTTAGTTAAAATGAAAATTTTTACCTAGTGCTAACCAGTCCATTTTTCTAACTTTGCTTAAGTATCAAAACCACATGATCAACACTGGCGAGGATGTCGTTGACGTATATCATGAAGGTGACCCATACCTCGGAATCCTTCAATGTCCCTCCTAAATCTTGATTGAGTACTCGTAATACATCCTCGTCTTTTTCTTTTAGTTTTTAGTTACCACTAGAACTTATAGTTAGCACCAGTTTAAATATAATGAGATCAAATAGTGCCTAATGAGAGCAACAATAGTAACAATCGCGGCAATATTGATGACAAGTTTAGTAGTGCAATATGCAGCAGCAGACTCTATACCAGATTGGATTAGAAATAACGCAGCATGGTGGGCAGAAGGATCAATCTCTCAAGCTGATTTTGTTTCAGGTCTACAATTTCTAATTCAAGAAGATATCTTAAAAGTTCCCACAACTCAAGTAAGTGAAAACAAATCTGACAAAGTACCAGACTGGGTTAAAAATAACGCAGCATGGTGGGCAGAAGGAAAAGTTACCGATGCTGATTTTGTTAACGGTGTACAATTCTTGATGAAGGTAGGATTGATTTCTGTTCAAACCAACGAGCCTGTTTCAAATGCATCCATGGATCAACCAAAACATGATAACAGTTCATTGCAAGCAGAACTAGAGGCATGTCAAGAAATTACCAGATCATATGACAGATTCAAATGTGAAGATGCAGTTGAGTTAAAAATTAAACTCGTTGAATATGAAGCAAATTCAGAAAAATACGAAGTTGGACCACTTACGATCTACTATCCAGGAGCTGAAGTAGAAGTAATGTCTTCAGGACAAGCAAACTTGAACATTCAGATACTTGCCAAAAACACACGCTCAAATGACAATGTAATATTGATGTGCTCCGGACCATCTGTCTGTAATTATGATGTATGGAATGGGGATAAAGCATTCAAATATTCTTCAACTGACTTTACCTCAGGTCAAATAGCAATCAAGCCTGGCGAAGTTAGGGAGATTAACTTATTCTTTGGACCAAACATAGGATATGGGGGTACAACATTTGAGTACGATTCCACAAAAGACTATTACCTTAGAATCTCCGAACCATGGGGAAAAGCTGACATTCCATTGGAGCTAAAGTAATGTCTATTTCTTTTTTCTTTCAATCCTTGATTAATTCTAATATGAAGAGGGATTTCTATTAATGGCTCGCTCATGTAAAGGAATTTGTCAAATGATGGCAGCAGAGTCTGTTCCAAATAAGATGAGATACAAGTTAGGACACAAGAGATGTTCCTACTGTGGAATATTTTTTTCCTCTGGTGAAATAAGATGCCCATGTTGTAAAGCTGCACTTCGTACAAAGGCTAGGGGAAAAAGAAAGGAGCAAATCTTTGGTATTTATTAGAACTAAGAAAGTTAAAGGAGAAAACTATCTGTATCTAGTTCGTAGTAAATGGGATGCAAAAAGGAGTACTTCTAGGCAGGAGATAATCAAATATCTTGGAAATGCCCAATCTGTAACACCAGAGGATATTCCAAATGATTATAGAGAAAATCCAAAAATTACAGCTTTTCTATCTACAAACATCGGAAAGAGCGCACAAGAAAGAGATGATGCAATTAAACAATTACGAAAAGATGTTTTTAATCATATCACAAACGGCGAGCGTGATGAAACATTAAAAATTTATGAAATCTTTACAAAAGGTTCAACTCCCGCAGAATTTTTTGATAAGATCTTAAAACCAGTAATGTATGAAGTAGGAGATTTATGGGAAGCAAAAAAACTTAGTGTTGCATCAGAGCATATTGCAAGTAACATTGCACATGACTTGGTAAAAATTGTTGGAAAAAAAATTTCTAGATCAGATGGTCGAGGAAAAATATTAATATGTACTCCTCCTGGTGAAGAGCACAATCTTGGTTGTAATATTTTAGAATCTTTTTTACAAAGCAAGCGATATAGAGTTTTTAATTTATCACCTAATGCCCCAACTGAAGATGTAATTAATTTTATTAAAAATGATACGCCTGATTTAGTTTTAGTTTCAATTACATTAGAAGATAATATCAAACCTGGAAAAAGATTTGTTAAAAAATTAGCAGAAAAATTTGATATGCCAATATTAGTTGGAGGTTTAGCATTAGCCAATAATAAATCTAAATTTGAAGGTACTGTTATCCAAGAAGATGAGTTGCCTCAAATTTACAATTTGATAAGAACCGAACTTTCATGATATGTCAAAAATTAAACAAAGCATAGGCAAGAAAAAAAAACCTAAAATATTTTCTAACTGTATGCATTTTTCTTCAGTTACTGATCTTGATAAAGGGGAAATTCTTTGCAGTGGGTGTGGCCTTGTCTTACTTGAAAAAACTGTAGATAGTTTAAATCATCATACAGGTTTTTCAAATGATGGTCATCATACAAATGACGGTAAAGGTCATTCGACATCTCTTACTATGTATGATAAAGGATTGTATACAGTAATTGGGACAAACAAAGATTCCTCAGGAAAAATGATTAATGGAAATGCAAAATCATCATTTTCACGACTTCGTATATGGGATAGACGTAGCAAATCTGATACAATTAGTCGTAACATGGCGAAGGCACTCACCACTCTTGATGGTATGAGATCCAAACTTGGAATTCCTGAAAACACCACTGAAAAAGCAGCATATATCTTCCGAAAGGCTAAAGCAAAAGATCTTTCAAAAGGCAGGGGGACAATTCCATTAATTGCAGCTTCACTTTATTTGGCATGTAGGCAATCTGGAATCCCAAGGAGCTTAAATGATATTGCAGAAGCCTCTGATGTGAAAAGAAAAATTCTCTCAAGAACTGTACGGTTATTTGTTAAAAAACTTGGACATACACTTCAACAGTATGATGAAAATACATTCATTTCTAGAATATGCAATAGTATGTCAATATCTGAAAAAACAAAAAGAGGCGCCATTGAAATTCTACAAAAATTAAAAGAAGCACAATATTCTGAAGGAAAAAATCCAATAGCAATAGCTGCTGCATCAGTTTATGTTTCTAATTTACAAAACAAGGAAGGAATAATACAAATTAAACTAGCTGAAGTCGCTGGAGTATCTGCTGTTACAGTTAGAAACAGAACTTTTGATATTAAAAAAATTTTAAAACTATGAATTTTCCAAAAAATGTTTTTTCTGCATTTGCAATTTTGTTTTTTATCTCAGCTGCATTGATCCCCCTACAAAATCTTATTGTTTGGGGCCCAGATATGGTTTTAGATTTTTATATTTCTCCAAACATTACTGCTGAAAAAGTTTCAATTGGAGTATTTGGATTAGGAATTTTTATGATCTTTTATGCACACAAAAAAAAGAAATTCAATTGAGAATGGGAATTTTTAGGATATAATTGGTTTTAGAAATTCTTGAATGTTAGTTTTTGTTACTTTGGTATTTGTAAAAGACTCTTGAATTTTATTCACCACCAAACCCATTGCTGTCCTAACCCCATCCGTTTTTTCAGGGTCTGTACCTGGAAATAATCTTACTGTAGTTTTTCCTTCTCGTGAATTGACTTCAATGAAAAAATTTTGGTTTTTTTCCTCAATTACTGTAGTAGGTATTAGTGCACTTCTATTGTGTTTGTCTACAAAAATGTTTGAAATTTTAATTAGAATTGGTTTCTGAATTAATATTTCTTTAAACTCATTTGAAAATTTTTGAAGATCAATTTTTTGATCTAGTACGGCATGAGGCATACAGTTTTTTTCTAATCATCCTTTAAAAATAAATAGAATTTATAATCGGATTAGCACTAGAGTTAGCACTAGGATGTTCTGTTACCACTAGTTTATATAAAATAATTGCAAAATTTACTCATGGAAGCATATTACACAACTCATAGGAATGTACCAAAGGGAGAAAAACTTAGTGAAGTTAGCAGACAGCTGAAAATTTGTGTTGCCTGTGGTAATACCCAAGTTGAAGAATATGAATTTGGAATATCTTGTGAGCTTTGTGGTACAGCATTTTATTTTGGTAGAATTATTGATGAGGAGGTGAGCTAAATGGAGAAATTTCTTATGTCAATTGGAGGTGTACTTGTAGCACTTGGTATCGGTTTTTTAATAGCATTTGAGCTTGTGGCTGGTTTACATCAGGCATTCATTACAGGTGGTTATCTATGGACTATACTTGGTGCTGGCACTATGATATTTGGGTATAAAGTAAAAGGTAAAAGCCAACAGAGTTACATGAGCGTAGTTTAAAATGAGTCAATTAACGACAACAAAATTTAAGCAATCTAATCCTTACAGTATACTAGTTTCTGGAAGTACTGGATTTATTGGTTCTAAATTAATTAAAAAACTCATTGAAAGGGGATACACGATTACTGGCATGTCAAGACAGTCACTTGATAATAAAAAAGGAATCAAGTATGTGAAAGCAGATGTGTTTAATCTTGAAGAACTACAAAATGCAATGGATGGAGTAGAAATTGCTTTTTATTTATTGCATTCAATGGAAGGAGATAGCAAGCAATGGAAAGAGTTTGCATCACGAGAAAAAATACAAGCTCAAAATTTTTTGAATGCTGCAACTAAGGTAGGTGTTAAAAGAATAATCTATCTAGGTGGATTGGTTAATGATAGTCTTGATTTGTCACCTCACATGAAAAGTAGAAAAGAGGTTGGTGAAATTTTAGCCTCTGGAAATATTCCAGTTACAGAATTACGGGCATCTTTGATTATTGGTGCTCAAGGGGGTTCTTATGCAATGCTCAGATATCTAGTTGAAAGACTAAGGATAATGGTTTGTCCTTCATGGGTAAAATCACTTGCACAACCCATTGCAGTAGACGATGTTGTAGATTATCTTATTGGATGTATTGAAACCCCTGAAACAACTGGTAAAACTTTCGATATAGGAGGACCTGAGAAGTTAACCTATCAGGAAATGATGAGACAGTATGCTGCTTATTTAAACAAAAATCTATTTGTCATAGAGATTCCCTTTTTGACTACGAGACTCTCATCATATTGGGTGGATTTAATCACACCTGTAAAGGCATCTCTTGCAAGACCTCTAATTGATAGTTTGGTTCATGATACTATAGTTCAAGATGATTCTATTACAAAATTAATCCCATTGAAATTAAAAACTGTGAGAGAGTCAGTTGATGCAGCAACAAAAGAAATGAGAGACAATCCTCCTAAAATTAAACTCCCTGAACAAAAAACTAGTTTTATTGTCAATCAAAAAATTCTCATGTGCTCACTTGTGGCTTTGGCAATTATTGGAACTACTTATTATTGGTTAGATGATCGTAGTGATGTTTATCAAATAGGATGGCTAGTTGGATCTGCAGTTTGGTATACTACTATAGGCGTTGCAATCTTTTTTGTTCGTCAAAAAACTAGACTAGGCTATATGATAGCTGGAGTTCTTGCATGGGTAACATTCTCATTTTGGATGTTTGATAATTTTCATATTGCTTTTCAAACATCGGTTATTGCAGAAGAGCCAAACCTGTTGATGACTGTAAGAAACTTTGTGGGTATTGGTATTGTGTCTTTAGTAATTATTGCATCACACAATGTATTCCATAAAGTGAGACAATATCAAATCAAAGGAACACCCGTCTAGTAAAATTATCTGATTAGAACTAGTGAAACTTAGTTGGCACTATGAAAAAATTTTTCGGTGCTTTATTAATGATGAAATGAAATCTTTAATATGAAATATGAGACCGTGTTGAAAGTCAACATAAAAAATCTCGACATTGCTGAAGCTTACTTTAAAGGAAAAGCAGAATTTAACGGTGAAGAGTTTACAATAAACTTGCAGGGTCATTGGGTTGATAAATTAATCAAGTTACCATTCAAAATTCCTCCGCAAGAAAAAATTCTAGTTCGTCTTTCAGGTCCTGATGGAATTTTAATTGAAGAATTTCTGAAATATCAAGGAAAATCAGAATGGATTGAAATTGATTCTCAAGATATGTTATACTATGTTGCCGATAATCAAGATAAGTTTGATAGCTTAGAAATATGCGTTAGTGATTCAGTTGAATAAGAAAATAGCTTTAGTAACATTATTGTCATTTTTTGTATTGTTTAATTTTGTACCAGCTGATGCTCACAAACCTATTCAATCAGATGGCAAAAACCTATCTTTTGAAAATGCACTGCAAATACCAGATCACAAAATTTCATGGGTAATCTATGAAGAACTTGAAGTCTTTCAAACAAAATTTTATTCATTTGATGCAAAGAAAGGAGAATCATTTTACGCTAGCATAGTTATTCCAAAACTAGAACCACTAGAATCCTACAAACCTAGTTTAGCTATAGCTGGAGAAGGAATACAAATACAAAATATTCATAATATTAATGCTGAGCTTCCACCAGGTGGAATTGTAGTTTATGATTATGATGGAATAATTCCATCTGAAGAATTCTATGAACCATTTGGGCAGACCACATACTGGGAAAGACAAGAGATTAAAATTTCAATTCCAGAAGACGGAACCTATTACATTATGGTTTTTGATTCCCAAGGATTTCCAGGAAAATACAGCTTGGCAGTAGGAACAATTGAGGATTTTTCCATGATTGATTTTTTTACCACATTACCATCTGCTTGGTTTGAGACTAAATTATTTTATGGCGATTATTTTTCTCTATCAATATTTTTTGCCATTCTCTTTGGTATTCCAGGATTAATATTTTTTAGAATTAAACACAAAAAAGCTGTTATAACAAAATAACGCATCCAAAAAACGGACCTATATGGGTGCGGAAACCCGTGGGCCATACCTATATTACCCACTTCATTGAATTCAGTTATTCTTTTTTTCTTTATAGGAACTGCGAAGTAACGTTGGAGAAATGAAAATTGTAGCTATAATTACAGCAACAAGAGTTGAGTAAACCTGTTCTGTTAAAACACCATAAGCAAGTCCTATACCTGCAGTTATGAATGCAACCTCTCCTCGAGCAATCATTCCATATCCAACTCGCATGCCAGAGATTCGATTTCTTAACATAATAGCTGCAGGAAGTCCACAACCTACGACTTTACTGAAAATTGCTATAGCAAGTAAAGCTAAAAAGAAGATAAAATCTCCCTCAAGAATCTGTCCCAGATTCACTTGAGCTCCAATTAATCCAAAAAATAATGGTCCTACAATTACCTTTAACCTCCCATCAAATTCTCTAACCTGTGCTGCTAGTTTTGATCCTGTAAGAGCCATTCCTGCAGCAAATGCTCCAACTATTGGGTGTATCCCTACACTTGATGCAATTGCTGCAATTCCAAATGCAGAACCTAATGCAGCCGCTTCTTTAGTTCCCCTTTCTTCTAATGAGGATGGTAGCGCAGCTGCTATTCCATGTACAATTTTTGGTAACAGAAATACTGATGCTAACAATATTAGGAACCAAAAACCAATCTTCTCAACTGTAACAAAAATTATGGAGTCAATACTTGGTAAGGAGTTTAATGTAACAATAGAAATGACTGCAGATAACACCGCTAATCCTATAACATCATCAATTACAGCAGCATTTACAAGTAGGATGCCTTCTTTAGTCTTTTCTTTTCTAAGCTCTTCAAGTATAGTAACAGAAATGGCAATACTTGTTGCACTTAGAGTTGCCCCTATGATAACTGATATTGTCCAATCTAATCCAAATAACACAGAGATGAAATATCCAAGAACAAATGGAACAATAACTCCCATCACTCCAATTATTGCTGAACGGTAACCTGCCTTTACAAGTGCATGAAATGTAAAATGAAGACCTGCAGAAAATAATATTATAATTCCTGATATTTGCCACAAAGCAAGCATTACATCATCAATAACCACTAACGGACGATCAAAAAATGGAACTAGTCCACCTAATGCAAAAGGTCCAAGTATGACTCCTGCAGCTACAAATCCAATTATTTCTGAGATTTTAAAATGGGCACAAAGCTTGCCAAGCAACATAGCAGGAATTACTAGAAACAAAATTCCGATAATTGTTGGAATTACATCATATTCCAAAGCCATAGCAAAGATGAATGAAGATTAATTATAATACAATCGATGATTTTCTTTATTGGAAATCAATGTAGAATTATCCCTCGACTAAAAAACAATCAGGGTGAGTGAGGAAATTAATGGATCCATACCTCCTACATTAAATTATCATTATTACATCAAATCATATTGAATTCACAATACAAAGAATATCTAAAAATAAACAAAAATTTACTCATTGCTGCTGGCATAGATTTTATCATTTCAGCCTTTGTAGCACAACAATTATCAGATCTTGAACCATATCTAAATACCACTGTTACACTAGTAGCAGATTTTGTAACTTATTTTTCAGCTTTTATAGCATTATTTTTGTTTGATAATCGGAAAAAATACAGATCAGATTCTAAAACTAATTGGTCTATTATAAAATCTGATTTAAAAAAAATTTTATCTTCAGTAGGAATAGGAGAAGTAGCATATCTTACTAGTAGATGGTTTTTCCAATTCCATTTTCTAAATATAGGATTAGAAGCTTATCAGGCATCTGTTACCGCCCAAATTATTGCATTTGTGATATTTATGATCGTGACAAATATTTTCATAAAACTTACAAAACTTTACAAGTAAACTGCCTTGAAGATGTGCATAAGGAAACTAAGTACCTCTAAGCTTAATTATTATTAATAATACCAGTACAAATTCATTTAAGAAATAAAAATTAACTATAATCCATGTCAGATTCTACTGGAAAGAAAATTTTAGTAATAGTCGGTTTTACACTTTTTTCATTCATATTTTTAGGGGCAATTTTTGGTGTAACTAGTGAAATTGCAGTTGATGCTAATCAAGAGCTATCGTATCCTTCATGGTTAGCAATTTCATATATTGCAGGACTTTCGATGATTGTTTTACCTTGTACACTCCCATTAGTTTTCATTATTGTTCCATTAAGTATGGGAAAAGGTAACAAGAAAGGTCTTTTAATGGCTCTTTTGTTTGGAGCAGGTCTTACAATTACAATTTCATCTTACGGAGTAGGAGTTGGAATACTTGGTCAAACTGCAGAACTGGATCAAGTTTCAAGTTATATGTTCTTAATAGCAGGAGTTGCTGCATTTGTTTTTGGACTTTCACAATTAAAACTTCTCAATCTTAAAATGCCATCATATTCTGGAACCCCAAAGTTTATTCAAAATCGTGGGGACTATTCAAAATCATTTTTCATGGGATTGTTACTTGGAAATGCAGGTGTAGGATGTCCAAATCCATTATTCTATTGGCTTTTAATTTACATTGCAGGTACTGGAAGTATTGAAATCGGTGCAAGTCTAGGAGCAGTTCATGGAGTAGGAAGAGCAATTCCTTTAATCCTACTTTCAGTCCTTGCAATACTTGGTGTCAATGCAACAAAGGGTGTTTCAACAAATCGTTTGAAAATTGAAAAATTAACAGGATGGATGTTAGTCATCATAGGTTCATTTTTGATTGTTAACGGATTACCAGAGGGTCATGAATGGTATGAAGAGACATTTATTCATCAAGGATGGAATGAACTAGTTGAACAAACTCCCATTCCTGGTGAATTTGAAATGGATGAACATGAACATGATCATGACCATGAAGGCCAATTAACAAAAGAATCAATGCCAATAATTCTTTCTAGTCTGATTGGTGGAACTATTATTTGGTATATAATTAAAAGAAGAAATACAGAAGAGGTTGTTGCATGAAAGATCCTGTGTGTGGTATGGACATTGGTGAAAAAGGGGAATCAATTACTCATAATGGAAAAGAATACAAATTTTGTTGTGCAAGTTGTAGATGGGCTTTTGAAAAAAACCCAGAACAGTTTATTGATAAAGAATGATGAAAATCGAGATTCTTACAACTCCTGATTGTTCTAACTGTAAAATCTTAGAAAAGATGTTAGATGAAATGAATATTTCATATCAAGTTATAGATGTTACAGAGAAACCAGAATATCTTCAAAAATATCCAATTTTTACCGCCCCTGCACTTGTAATAGATGAAAAATTAGAGTTTACCGGAATACCTAAGCAAAAGGAGCTTGAAAAAATCATTAAACGATAATGATTTCAATTTAGGAATCTTTTTTATTCAATATGAAATATGATTTTCAAATGGATGACCTATCTGCCAACGAAAAAATGATCCTTATTCAATATGCTATCAAAAAATATGAAAATGAAGAAGAATTAATTTCAAAACTAACTTCTGTTCTATCTGAAAAAGATATCCAAAGAGGAATTGATACTCTCATTGGAACTCAAAAAGTAAGACGAATCGGACCTGAGGTTTTACAAAATAACGAAAGTCATACAGAATTATCAGAACTACCTGAAAATCTAAAACCACTCTTAGAAAAATTATAAGATAATTTTCTAAAATCCACGAAGACCTTCTGGTCTAACTGCTTCTGGATGTTCTTTCATCCATGAAATTTTTTCTAACATCGCTTGTTTGTCTTGTGGGAAAGTCCCTTTGATGGTATACGCATTTGAACCATGATTTGCTCTAAAAATAATCTCCTCTTTAGTCTCTATTTTTGAAACTAAATCTTCTAGTTCATTAAGTGCTTCTGAATCTGAAACTGGAATAAATGGTTCTCCAAACTTTGTCATAAATTCATCTTTCACTCCAGGTTCTATGATAAGAGTTAGGGCAGCAGAGTATTGTGGTGATACTGCACTTAGTACCTCTGCTGTTCCTCTAATGTGTTCTTTTGTGTAAGTTTTTCCTCCCAATCCAAGAATTACCATACAAGAAATTGTATATCCTGCATCTATTGCTTTTCTACAAGCTTTGATAATTGTTTTAGATGTAGCTCCCTTGGTTACTTTTTTTAATACTACATCCGAACCACTTTCTATTCCTATGTACATCATTTTTAGTCCCACTTCATACATTTTTTTTAATTCTTCAGGAGTTTTTTTGAGTAAGTTCATTGGCATTGCATAACATGAAACTCGTTCTAAATTTGGAAATTTTTCATAAAGATAACGAATAATTTTAATCATGTACTCCGTATCTAGATTAAGTGCATCTCCATCTGCAAGAAAAATTCTTCTAGTATCTGGAACTTGCTTTGCCATCATATCAATTTCCATTTTTACATCATCCCAAGGCCTTTCAGAATATTCTTTAGATCTATACATATCACAAAAAGAACATTCGTTAAATGAACATCCAAGAGTAACTTGAAAAATTAGTGATTTTGCTTCAGATGGAGGCCTATACATAGGATAGTCATAATTTAACATCATGGTGTTCCTAAGATCAAATGTAATTTATCATTTTAGTGTGTATGCTTTTTGAAATACCTTATAGTATACTAATCTCACAAAAATCTTATTCATATGGCAAATGATCCCAGTTCAAAACGGCTTTTATGGTTTTTATTTGCGGGTTCAAGAGGAGGCCTAAATAGATTAAAAATTATTTCTATCTTAAAAGAAAAACCACTTAATGCTAATCAACTTTCAAAAGAATTAGGCTTAGATTACAAAGCAATACAGCATCACATTAGAGTGCTTGAAAAAAATAACATCATTACTAAGGTTGGAGAAAAATACGGTATGACATATTTCATTTCAACATTTTTAGAAGTAAACATGGAGTCTTTTGATGAAATTGTACAAAAATTGGGAAAAAGTAAATAAGCATTGTGGGAGTGCTGACATCTAATTGGAACCAACTAGTGCTATTTTATCAATATTCTCAATTGCAAATATGATCGTACTTGGAATTTTGATAGTATGCTTTGGAAAAATGTATTCAAAAACCAAAGCACAACTTCCTCTAGGGATGATAATTTTTGCAGGAATGTTATTTTTACATAATACTATTGGTGCGTTTGCCTATTTTTCAATGCACGAATTATTTTCTCATGAGGTATTCCCATACATGTTAGGTGTTACTATTGCAGAACTAGCTGGAGTATTGATACTTTTGAAGATCACTTTAGAGTAAATTAGGTAAAGAAAAATAGATGTTTTTCTAATACTTTACATGAACCCTAACTCTCCACCTGAGAAAAAAAAATTATCTATGAAAACAAGATTAATTGTGATTATAGTTGTTTTTGTAATAATTAATTTAATTTTCTATGTTGGTTTTGAGGGTTCTGAAGATTCACAAGAAGAACAAGAAGTTGAAAACGAAGTTGGAATAGTAGAAGAACCTGAAGAAGAACAAATATACGCAAAATTTAATCCACCTGAACCATAATTATTTTTGAAAAATTAATAATAATGGTGCATTTGTCTTTGCTCTAACCCTTCTTGCTCAAAATGATTGTGAGATTTTCCCCCATCATGATGAGCATGAACCGTTCCATCAATATGGCAGTGGGTATTATCAATAATGTCTTTCATAAACACATCATCTACCTTCATTATCATATTGGTGACCTCAACTCCCGTCTTGAATATCTGCTCTTTTACAACTGCAGGCTCTAAAACCCTTTTTGAAAAAATTTCTGAAATCTTCCTTTCTGTACAATCTATTCCAATCCATGTAAACTTTCCATTAGTAAATTTAGCATGTTGTCTTCGTAACTCAATTAGTGTATCAATAGTATCCATACCAACATTTCTTGCAAGGGTAATTGGAATTTCTTCCATGGCTTCTGCAAATTTTTCAATTACAATCTGTTCTTTGCCTTCAACTTCCAAAGCTTTTGCTCTAATCTTAGTTGCAATAATTGCTTCAGTCGAACCACCGCCTCCTACAATCAAAGGTTTTTCAATAAAATCACGTAGAACATAAATCAGATTTAATGCTGTACGATGAAATTCATCAAGATATTTTTTAGAATTAGCACGAAGCAAAAGTGTAACTGCTTTTGGATTTTTACAACCATCAACAAATACCATTTTATCATCTGAAACGCTTTTTTGGTAAACTCTTTTTGCATGTCCTAATTCACTACTTGAAATATTATCCAAACTTTTACAGGTACTAGCACCAGTAGCTTTTTCTACCCACCATAGATCATTTGCTTTTACTCTACGCATAGAAATTATTCCAGCTTTTGCCAAATATTCATGGGCAAGAGAATCAATTCCCTTCCTAGAAATTACTACATTGGCTCCAGAATCAATTATTTTTTTAACTCTTGTGAGAATATCATTTTCTTCTTGTTTTAAAAACTGGTTCATCTGTTCTGGAGAATTTATTGAAATCTCACCTTCAGTTCTTGTTCGTTTTCTTTCCAACTCTTCATTAGTTAACAAGATTTTTGCATTTTCAATTGATTGTGGCATCGCAGAACTATCAATTGTTTTATCAATTACTATTCCACTGACAAGTTCTATATCTGATACATCACCAGTTTTTTCCTCAATCTTTATGTTATCTACATCAATTTGATTTTTAGTAAAATCAGTAATCATACATACGGCGTCAATAATCATTTGTGCAATAGGAACATCATCTGCTGACATGTTAAATAACGCCTTACCTTTCAAACAAGAAATTGCAAGATAATGCATAATTTTTTTATCTGAAGGATTAGCTTTTTGAGCAATATTCCATAGAATTTCTTGTGCAAACTCACCACTTTTTTCATATCCTTGAGAAATTAATGCAGGTGAAATTCCCATTTTTAACAATTCTTCAGCTTTTTTGAGTAATGCCCCTATCAAAACTGCAACAGTAATAGTACCATCTCCAACATTTGTGTCAACAGCATTAGCACCTTCAATTATTGCCTTTGCTGCTGGATGATCGACATCAATTTTTCTTAAAAATGCTCCACCATGTTTTGTAATAGTTGCATCCCCTTGAATATCCATATACACTTTATCTAATCCACGGGGACCAAGAGATGATTTGATAGCGTCTGTAATCAAAATACCGGCTTGTAAATTGTATTTTCGAGCAATTTCTAATCCAACTCGAGCAACATCTTCATTTAACAAATCAGGATATTTCAATCCTTCAAATAAGTTCTGTAAATATTAAAATCTATCATTATAATGAAAAAAATGAGATCAAAAAAATTTTATTTTAATGTTAGAATAGGTGAGGAAGTGTTTTTGAAAATTTTATGTATCAAATCCTTATGTTCTATTTCTTCAGCTTCATCCAAACTATGAGAATCTACAATTACCAGATCTACCTTATTTGATTCAATAAATGATATGAGATCTTCAGCAAATGATTCAGTAGATGCAACTTTTGATACAACTGATAAATTTTCTTTTTTAGCTTTTTCTTCCAATCTCCCAAGTGACTCTTTAGCTTCATCTAGCTCCATTTGATGTTGTTTTTTCTCACCACTTGTTTCAAAAAAACCAAATTTTGGAGCTGGCTTGATTATGTATTTGATAAAAGTTATTTCTGAATCAAATTTTTTTGCAATCTCAAATGTAGCCTCATACGTATGCTCAGTGTGAGTCGTTGTAGTAAATACAACAAGAATTTTTTTGAACAATTAGGCTATCTAAAACTGTACTATATTTTAAGATTAGAATCCCATTAATTTTGAATTTTATACGCTTGATTTTTTAGCTTTTACAATCTCTGAAATCTTTAAAGTAATTTTTTCAATCTCGTCTATCGAATCTGAAAGTATTCTGATAATAATCCCTGAATTATTTGGAAGTTGAGATACTCCTCCAATAATTTGCTCTTTTTTAAGAAGAAAATTAATCTTACTATCTATCTTTTCATTATCCAGAATTTTTGAAATAATGTAAATGGTAGAGAATATTTTCTTTTTACCAAAAAGATTTTCAAAAACATTTTTTCTTTCTTCAGGTTCTATATTTAATGCATCAGAAAAAAGAACCTCATCTTTTTCGTTAACTGCATTGGTTCTAAAAATTAATGATTTAAAATCAAATTCTTCTCCATGTGCTATTCTACCACAAGAAATGTTTTCAGAATAAACTAATGTTGAGCTTTGATCAATTTTGATATTTACTCTTTGATAAAATTCAGCAGATTTATGAGGAATAATTTGTTTTGGAAGGAATTCAAGAAAACTATCTTTTTCTACTAAAATATTAATTATTTGAGAAGGCATTTGGTTTTCAGTTTTGTAAATTTTTGTTGCTGACTGTGTTGTAATATATCCCTTAGAATTTTCTGACGCTTTAATGTCAATTTTTAATTTATCTCCTTGAAGAATTCCGCATGCAGATGACATTATGTAGACATGTGCAGTACTTGGATTGTTTGCATCAGGATACATTGCTTTTTGAATCAATAGAGGTGGTTTAACCATTAAATTTTTGATAACAGTTTTACAATATTTTCCACCCTTTAACTCTAGTTCAATTAAACCATTCATCCCTAGAATTTGTTTTTGAATTTTTTTATTGATTAGTATTATACCTCACCTTTTCTTCTATCACTTGATTAGCAATAGTTTTTTTATCAAATAACAAATCAGCAATTATTTGTTCAGCAATTTTTTCTACACCATTCCCATTTTTACAATTTACAAAAAGAAATGGCTTATCTTTTCTAATTTTTCTTGCATCATTTTCCATAATTGTAAGATCTGCACCCACATGAGGAGCAAGATCAATCTTGTTTATGACTAAAAGATCGCAATTTTCTATCCCTAAACCTCCTTTTCGAGGATATTTGTCGCCCCCAGAAACATCAACTATGTAGATAAAATAATCTGCCAATGCTGGACTAAAAGTAGTCATTACATTATCTCCCCCACTTTCTAAAATGATAAGATCTAAGGTAGGATCTTTTTTCTCTATTTCTTCAATTACTGCTAAATTCATAGAAGGATCTTCACGTACCGCAGTGTGAGGACACCCACCAGTAGCAATCCCAATAATCATATCTTCTGGCATTAGTTTTGATTCTGTTGAAAGAATTCGTTGCATTCGTTGTGCATCTTCTTTTGATATAACATCATTAGAAATAATACAACATCTAATGTTTTTTCTTTTTAAAATTGGTACAAGCATTTCAATAAGCTTAGTCTTACCAGATCCAACTGGTCCTCCAATACCTAACTTTGCAATTTTTGATTTTTTTGAGCTCATTATTCACAATCTGATTAAATTAAGTAATAAACATCCTTGATTCATTGTGTTCATGATACA
This sequence comes from Nitrosopumilaceae archaeon, assembly GCA_041570395.1. Taxonomy (GTDB): domain Archaea; phylum Thermoproteota; class Nitrososphaeria; order Nitrososphaerales; family Nitrosopumilaceae; genus CSP1-1. The sequence continues at coordinate 35,859 of JBFFWG010000005.1, read as the reverse complement.
TCTGATGAATTTCAGTTAGAGGAGTTAATTGCCACACATCTGTGGTAATTTTTTCATTAATTTTTTTTGTTATTAAATTATTAACTGGTTCTGTTAATGAGCCTAGGATTTTTTGCGCATCTAAATGTTGAATTATCCCCAAACGAATTGCAGCACTAACTACACTTGAACTAAAAGAATATAATAATATTTTCATCGCACTTGTTAAAGATATGTCTAAATGTTGTGCATACATTCCAAGTGCAACAGGATATGTACAAGGTGTTGCATTTGTTTCAATTTTATTTTTAAATTCTTTTAAGAATTGGTTTTCATTATTAATTATATGCATTAAACAATTAAAAACCTGTTTTCCCGATCTTGACAATGAATTTCTTACATCTTTTGTCAGCTTCATTGAATAGAATTTGGTATCAATGTTTAAGATCTCTTGCATATTATTATTTTTCATAGCATTCATTGATATTGCAAGTATACTACAATCGCAAGGAATTAACTGAAATTCAATCTGCTCTATAATAAATTCACGAACTTGCTTCGAATTGTTGATTATATTGTGATGAAATAAAGATTCTAAACCTCCAGACATACTAAACATTCCAGATGGAAAAGACGAATCAGAAAGCTGCATTATTTGAAATTCCTTATCAGTGTTCATGAACATCCATTCCGTTTCTAGGTTCGAAAATTTTTTCTTCAATCTTCATTTCAATATGTTCAATAATTTCTGAAAATAATTTCTTGAAAGTATCTAATTCTGAATCTGAAAGTATAGGGAAGAGTATTTTGCCATTTTCATCAATTTGAATGGGTCTATGTCTATTGCCAATAATATGACCTAGTTTAACTAGAATTTCTTCAGAATTAGCCTTAATTTTCTTAATTTTAACTGAAATGACTTTTTCAGGAATTTGTTCAATTATGATAATTTTTTCAGTATTTGAATACATTACATCTCCATTTTGCAGTCTGTGTTCTGAATCAAGAATACAACCAATATCTGTTCCTTTATCAGTTTGTTTTCGAAATCTTGTTTTATCTAATTCTGATCGGGAAAATTTCAACACTTCACAACTCATAGTCTTTTTTAATTTCTCAAATTTATCTGCTAATTCTTTATCTTGAAAAATATTGCCTATCACAGAAGAGATCGCTATCACATTCTTTCATAAACACGATCAGGTTAATACTTTTTAGTCCATACTTCTAACAATTTATTTAGATTATCATAATGATGCTTACCCCACGTGAAATCGACAAGATGTACATCTTTTTAGCAGCTCAAATTGCACGTAGAAGAAAAGAACGAGGATTGAAACTTAATTACCCAGAATCAATGGCATTAATAGCTGATTTTGTAATTGAAGGAGCTCGTGATGGAAAAACAGTTTCAGAGCTTATGAGTTCTGGAAGAAATGTGTTATCAAAAAATGATGTTTTACCAGGTGTACCAGAATTAATACATACAGTTCAAATTGAAGCTACTTTCGAAGATGGAACCAAGCTTGTAACAATTCATGATCCAATAGTGTTGTGAAAATGATTCCAGGCGAATACATTCTTTCAGATGATCCGATAATTGCTAACAAAAATCGAGAAACAAGAAAAATCCAAGTAAGTAATTCTGGTGATAGACCGATTCAAGTTGGATCTCATACACATTTTTTTGAGGTAAACAAAGCATTAGATTTTCCCAGAGAACATGCATATGGATTTCATCTTAACATTCCTGCAGGTACATCAGTTAGATTTGAACCTGGAGATTCTAAGGAGGTAGAAATTACTGAATATGGAGGAAAAAAAATTGTTTTTGGTTTTAATGGGCTTGTAGATGGTGAATTAGGTGCTAAAAAACCAGAGGCGATGAAAAAAGCTAAAGAAAAAGGATTCAAAGGTGCCTAAATGACATTAACTATTCCTAGAAAAAGATATGCTGCACTTTTTGGTCCCTCAACTGGGGATAAAATCAGACTTGCTGATACTGAATTAATTATTGAAATTGAAAAAGACTTGCTCAAATATGGTGACGAAGTTGTATTTGGTGGTGGAAAAAGTGCGCGAGATGGATGTGGTCAGGCAAGTGGCGTATCAAGTAAGGATTCACTTGATCTGGTAATTACTAATGCAATTATTTTAGATCCAATTTTGGGAATAATCAAAGCTGACATTGGTATTAAAGATGGATTAATAGTTGGAGTTGGAAACGCTGGAAATCCAAATGTGATGGATGATATTGACATGATAATTTCATCAAATACTGAGGTAATTTCTGGTGAACATTGTATTTGTACTCCTGGGACAATTGATACTCACATTCATTTTGTTTCTCCGCAACAAGCTATAGAAGCAATTTGTAATGGAACAACTACAATGATAGGAGGTGGTACAGGACCTGCAGAAGGTACCAAAGCTACTACATGCACTCCAGGACCATGGAACATGCATAGAATGATCGAAGCAGTTGAAGAATTACCGTTAAACTTTGGATTTCTTGGAAAAGGAAACGATTCACAAGAACCAGCTTTGATGGAACAAATTCAAGCAGGTGCACTAGGGCTAAAATTACATGAAGATTGGGGAACTACCCCAGCTACAATTGATTCTGCCTTACGAGTTGCAGACAAGACAGACACTCAAGTTGCAATTCATACTGATACGTTAAATGAATGTGGATTTGTAGATGACACAATTGATGCAATAGCTGGACGAACTATTCATACATATCATACTGAAGGTGCAGGAGGAGGACATGCACCTGACATTATGAAAATAGCTGGAGAAAAAAATGTACTACCATCATCTACTAATCCAACAAGGCCATTTACTGTAAACACAATTGATGAGCATTTGGATATGATGATGGTTTGTCATCATCTTAATTCGTCAGTTCCTGAAGATGTGGCTTTTGCTGAATCAAGAATTAGGGCTGAAACTATAGCTGCTGAAGACGTTTTTCATGATAAGGGCATTTTGAGCATGTATTCCTCAGATAGCCAAGCTATGGGAAGAGTTGGTGAGGTGACTACTAGAGCCTGGCAGACTGCTGATAAAATGAAAAGGATGGCTGGTAGACTGGGAGAAGAAAATGGTGAAAATGACAATCTTAGAGTAAAGCGATATCTTGCAAAACTGACCATCAATCCAGCAATAACTCATGGAATTTCAGAGTATGTTGGTTCTATTGAACCTGGAAAGATTGCAGATATTGTTTTATGGACGCCACAATTTTTTGGAATAAAACCTAAACTCATTATCAAGGGAGGATTTATTGCATATTCACTTATGGGAGATCCAAATGCGTCTATTCCAACACCCGAACCAGTCTACTATCGACCTATGTTTGGTGCACTTGGAGCTGCAAAACAAAGTACATCTGTAACATTTACGTCAAAAGCTGCAATAGATAATGGTTTAGCAACAAAGCTAAATGTCAAAAAGAAATTTTTGCCTGTTAAGAACTGTAGAAAAATTAGCAAAGAAGACATGGTTTACAATAATCTCACTCCAAAAATTGACATTGATCCTGAAACTTTTAAGGTGAAAGTTAATGGCGAATTAGTCTCTGTAGATCCAGCAAAAACAGTATCATTAGCAAGATTATACCAATTATTTTAGATCGGTAATTTACCTCACTATATTTTTATATTTATCAAACACATTAGCACAATATGGAACAAGTTAGTACCCCTCAGGATATTGAAACAAAGTCAAAACAGGTGATAAGTACTTTGTATGGAGATGTAACTGATTTTCGAGTGAATGAAACCTTTGCAATGCCTGAGAAAGGACAAAGAGAAGCATGGGATGTTCAAGTAAATTTCATGTTAAATGATCTAAAGTATACTGTTGATCTTGAGATTCAAGAAAAATCTGGAGAAGTCACAAACGCACGATTAATTGACACTATGACTCCCCTATAACCATCCTTTTTCTAAATTACAAATTAAAAATAGATTATGTTGTAAGAATTTTTTTTGCTTCATTAACTTTACTTAATAATTCTTTTAGAAATTCTCCCGCAAATTGATCAAATGTTTGATTATTAGTTTTACTTTTTTCGACATTTTGTCGTTTTTTATATTCCTCTAATAGCCACTTAAAATCAGAAGCTTTTAGTTTGATAACATGATTTTGTGCTTCTGCTTTTGACTGGAACATATTTACTAAAAAATACCCTAAGAAATGCGCAAAACTCTTAATTCGATATTTTTTCTTATACTCTTCTCCAAAAATATTGTAGTTTTCTTCAAGCCACTCTTTTACGTCTGAACGAATAGTAATCGAATTATAACTTCCTTCTAAATTTAACCTCAAACTATGAGTATTTACAGCATAATATCCTCTCTTTATTTCATTCATCATTATAATGAGGGTACTAGGCAGAAACATTCCTGGAAAATACTCATCAGTAATTTTATGTAATTTTTCTAAAATCACCGGTTTTAATCCTATAGTAGAATATCCTTGCCCCGGCATAATATTCTAGAATTTTTTCGATGTTTATAATTTTCTATACGGGAAAAAGAATCTATGAACGTTTTTTGTATGATTTGTAAGCCCTAATTGAGACCCATAGACATCCCATTCCAATTGTTCCCCAGGCAGCTCCTAAGAAAAACCCGCTTTCTCCACCCTCCATTTGAGTTAAACCTAATCCCAATAAAATAACAACTACTGCTATACCAAATTGCATGTCCATAAAGAAAAATAATTTTTTGAATTAATAAGAATTTCATTTCACGTTTTTACGACAATTTTTCAAAAAACTATTGTACAAATGATTTTTAATTAAAACAAAATTTTAACTTCATGAATTTAATTCATTTTTCTAAGTTCTATTTTTTCATTGGAAAAATTCTTAATCTTAAAAAAATTAATATTGTTTAAGAAAAATCGAATTAAATAAAAAACTTCAAAGTCCTAATATCATAAAATAATACATTTTTCTTCAAAATGCTGTACTATACGTATCCCCAATCATTTTTTAGGAGTAAAGTACGGATTTAATTGAATACTTAAATAATTAACCTAAATACCACTCTTGGGGTAAATGGCAGAATTTTCCGATTTCGGAATTGCAGTTACAGCATTTATTGGACTTACACTTGCTGTTGGAATAATTTCCTCAAAAATGGTCAAAAAAAGTGGCCGCAGATTAATTGTAGCTGGAAAAAGCCTTCCTTTAGCATTAGTAGGCACAATGTTAGCAGCTCAAGCAGTTGACGGCAATTCGTCATTAGGCAATATAGCACTGGTATTCGAATTTGGTTTTTGGGCTGGTGCGGTAATCCCAATTGGTTTAGGTGTTTGTTTGTTAATTACAGGAATAGCATATGCAAAGAAACTAAACAAAATGTCCATGTTCACACTTCCAGACTTTTACTTTAGACGATACGGAAATGGAGCAGAAGGAATTTCTGGAGTTTTAATGATTATTAGTTTTACAATTCTTGTTGCAGGAAACCTTGCAGCAAGTGGATTTATCTTAGAAGTAGTATTTGGAATAGATTACTTCTGGGGAATATTGATTTCTGCATTAGTAGTTGTAGCATACACAATTGCTGGAGGTCTGTTTGCATCAGCATGGACAAATTTGTTCCAAGTCTATCTTGCAATTGGTGCATTCTGGGCTGGGTTCATCTTCTTTGCTGGAGGATTTTCAGGAGTAGAATGGAATACAATTTACAATAATGCTCCGCCGGAGTTTATGGATATTACTGGTTTAACGGATATAGCTAATGGTGCGCTGATTAATTGGGCAGGAATACTGGCATTAGGATTAGGTGATATTGTAGCTCTAGACTTTATGGAAAGGGTGTTTGCAGCTCGAAATCCAAAAACTGCACAAAGAGGTGCGTTTATGGGAGGTGCTCTAACATTGTTTACTGTTCTTCCAACAAGCATGTTGGGAATTGTTGCTTTCTACTTTTTACCAGCAGATACAGTTCCAGACTTGGCGTTACCGTTATTGGCAACAGAACACATGCCATTTGCAATAGGAGCTGCAATTCTAATGGGTGTCATTGGTGCATCAATGTCTACGGCTAGTGGAGGGCTGTTAGCTATCTCTAGTGTGGTTTCACGTAACTTTATTCAAAGAATTATCCGGCGTAGATGGCTGAATAAACCTGGATGGGGTGATAACAAATTACTCATTGCTACCAGAATAATCATTGTTCCAATGATGGTTGCAGGTACAGCACTTGGATACTTTTTGCCAGCGCCAGGAATTTATCTGATATTAGCATTCGATGTCGTATTTGCAGGCGCTTTTGCTCCTCTTACATTTGGTTTATTCTGGAGTAAAGCAAACATGCCAGCAGCTATAGCATCATTAATTGTTGGTTCTGTTGCAAGATTATACTTCTTCTTTGCAATTCCAGAAGAATTAGCAGGATTAGACACAATGATTCCACCAATAATCTCATTTGCATTATTCATAGTAGTAGCATATGCTACTCAAAGCAAGTACCCAGGCAAAGCAAGACACGGTGTTGTCGATTATGTCCCACCAGAAGAAGATATGATATCTGGCAATGACTTGAAAAACTTTGCAGGAGGAGATCAAGCTATGCCAGGTGGAACTCCAGAATCAACTACTCCACATGATGATGGGAAATAATCCATCCAATCATACTGTGGAAAAATAACTTAGAAAATATTTCAACTTTTTTCTATTTTCTAATTTTATCTAAAAAAGAACCTCGGTTCTTTTTTTCTATTTGCCACAGAACTTTATTTTTATGATAAATGGCAGTTTGATTGTCTGGTTCTATTTCTAATGCTCTATTGTAAAACTTCAAAGATTCTTCATATTTTTTTAGTTCAAGAAGTAACTTTCCTTTGTAACTTAATGCGTAAACATAGGTAGGATTGATCTTAATGGCTTTATCACAATAAGATAGTGCTTCTTCATATTTTTTCAAATGTGCTAGTACCCATACCATGGAACATAGTGCCTTTACATTATCAGGCTCTAATTCTAGTGCACTTTGACAGTAAAATCGGGCTTCAGCGTATTTTTTTAATGAAAAAAGGGCAACTCCTTTGCTATAAGTGGCTCTAACATTTTTTGGGTCTTTTTCTAAAATTTTATCAAAACATTCAATGGCTTTTTTGAACAAGCCTGTTCTATCAAGAACAAGTCCTTTAGTCATTAATGCCTCTGCATAATGTGGATCTACATCTAGCGCCTTATCTAGGAAAACAAAGATGTCTTTGTTTGAAAAACCTGCAAAATCAAGTGTCCATCCTTTTGCTACTAACGCATTAAGATTTTTGGGATTTACCTCAAGTGCTTTGGTGTAAAACTTCATGGCCTCTTCATGCTTGTTTTGTTTTGCCAGTTTTGCACCTTCAACATACAATTCCTGAGAAATTCTAGAATCCTCTTCTAACGCTTTATCTAAGTAAAATATTGCATCTTTACTTTTACCTAATCTTCCTAAAACTATACTCTTGTTGTAAAGTGCATTAGAATTTTTTTGATTTAGCTCGAGAACTTTATCAAAAAGTGCTATAGCCTCTTGATGTTTTCCTAGTTGACTGAGATTTGAACCCTTGTAGGTTATGGCATCTGCATATTTTGAATCAATTTCTAGAATCTTATCAAAACATCTTATCGCATCTTTATTTTTTCCCTCCTTATCTAATGCAAGACCTTTGTTGAGAAGAGCATCTATATTTTTAGGATCATTTTCTAAAATTTTATCAAAACATTCGATGGCTTCTAGGGTTCTTTCGAGTTTGTATAATGTCGTACCTTTATGAAATTGTGCTACTAGGTTGTCAGGTTCTAGATTGAGAGCTTTATCAAAACTTGACAATGCTTTTTTCAAATCATCATAACCAATCCAAGATATTCCTTTGTTAATAAAATGCCAAGAATTTTTTGAAATATCTAAGATCATATCGATCAATAATTTTTATTTCATGTTTTTATTAAATCGTACATTACTTTGCGATCAGAAATGAATGTAAATTCTTTCTATCGAAGATTTTAATGTCGATCAAACAAAAACGTACTTTACCTAGACATATTTAATTATCAAATTACTCTAGCAAAAATGAAATAAAATGGGCATGGAGTTTTATGGTGACGATTACAAGGGAGCTGACATTGCCCCATTTGTTGGAATTAATACTTTTTTACACTTACCTTGGATGCGAACCCATGCAGAATTAGTTAATGCAAATCCTGATGTAGCAATAATTGGAGAACCATTTGACTTTGGTACAACAATTCGTCCTGGAGCACGTTATGGCCCACGGGCAATCAGAGCAGCATCTACGATTCCTTCACCACCATACGAACGATTCAATATCGAAACAGGTGCTGATCCATTTGGTACATTTAGAGCAGTAGATTATGGTGATGTAGCAGTATCTCCTGGAGATGTAATTCAATCTCACAAGTTGATGACAAAAAAAGTCAAAGAGGTGCTAGACTTGGAAGGAATTCCTGTAATGCTTGGTGGAGATCACTCCATAACTTATGCAAATGTTAGAGCATTTGCAAAAAAATACAAGAACATTGGAATGATTCACTTTGATACTCATGCTGATTGTGCTCCTCAAGGTTTAACAGGTTACAAATATGATCACGGTGCTCACATAAGACGAATTATGGAAATGGGTTGCATGAAAGGGAAAAATTATTCTCTTGTTGGTCCTCGTGGATATTGGCCAGGCCCTGACTTGTACAAATGGATGTCAGACTCTGACTTTCAATGGTTTACAATGTTGGATGTTGAAGAATTAGGAATTGATCTTATTGCAAAAGAAATTGCCGATAGAGCAAACGATGGAACAGATGCAGTCTATCTTAGCTGGGATATTGACTCTTTTGATCCTGCATATGCCCCTGGCACAGGAGAACCTGAACCAAATGGTCTTACCTCAAGAGAAGGAATGCGAATGATGCGATTGTTATCAACCTCATTTGATCCTGATAAATTCGCAATGGACCTTGTTGAAATCGCTCCAGCTTATGATGTAAGTGATCAAAGTTCTTACAATGGTGGAATCACTTCCGGACTAGGACAAAGACTGGTAATTGAAATGTTAGCTGGCTTGTCACTTACAAAAAGAGGACTAAAAGAAGGTAGTCCTGTTAGACCCAAAGAATATCGTGGAAAAGGAAATACATATGACTTTGGGAATGGCCCACATGCTGAAATTCCAAAACGAGAATGATCAAGATTAAAGCAATAATCAAAGGAGAGGAAGATACTCCTCCATTTTCAAAGCTTTTTGAATACGATACAAATTCTGAAAAAATTTTTTTTAATGCATTAAAAATCATTAAAACAAGACTTTCACAAAATTTGAAAATTAACATTAATGAAACACTAATGCTTTTTTGTGGATTAATCACTCAACAATTACGAGAAGGAAAATCAAACTCAGAAATTGTAGATTCTCTCTCAAAACTACTCATTCCTGAAAAGGTATTGATTGGTGTTCCTGAATCAATTAGAAAGATATCTTTTGAAGTAAACATTGACGATATGCCTTCTAAAACAATTTCTATAGTTGAACCAATTTCCATTACTGATTATATTCTAACTAACAAGGCTTGAAGAAATGATTGATGAAATTTTAAATCAAATTCAAACAATGACTCCAGCTTTAATTCTTACTCTAGGTTTAGCTGTAGGACTTCAGCATGCATTTGAGCCAGATCATGTTTCAGCAGTAACTACTCAAATTTCAAAAAGAAAATACAAAATTCAAACTGTTAAACAACTAATTAAAGAAGGCACTTTCAAATCATCTATTATTGGTGCCCTTTGGGGTGCAGGTCACACAACTACATTGGTAATTATTGGATTACTACTGTTTGTATTTTCAATCAATATCCCATCAAATGTTTTCTTAGGATTTGAATTCATTGTTGGAATAATGTTAGTGATTTTAGCAATTACTACATTTTCAAACAAAAAATTATTCAAACTTAAACACGCACACCCACATGTTCATTCTAACGGAACTCTTCACACTCATCCACATAATCATGATGGAGAACACAAACACACTCACAAATCATATTTGATTGGATGTATTCATGGTCTTGCTGGTAGCGGAAGTTTGGTCGTTCTTATGGCTAGCACACTTGGAGACATTGAAACAGTTTTGAGTTTTATTTTGATTTTTGGTATTGGCTCAGTAATTGGTATGACAATCATTAGCAGTTTAATCGGATTACCATTTGCATTAACAAACAAATTCGGAACAACTAGCAAAGCTCTTCGATATATTGCATGTACTGCAAGCTTACTAATCGGCATAAATATCGTTTATGACATAGGCATAGCCGAAAATCTTTTTGGTATCTAAGTTAAAACCGTATACGTATGACAATTAGTGTTTATGTAGATGGGGCAGGGGGAGATGATCCTGGATTTGGTTATTACGTAAAAGAAAGTGGAGAATCATTTTATGAAAAAAAATCAGGCATCACAAACAATCAAGCAGAATATTTAGCAATAATTGCAGCATTAAAAAAATATGTAGAATCAAATGAAGAGGTGATAATTTATAGCGATTCAAAAAATACTGTTAATCAACTTAATCATGAATTTGCAATAAATAGTGAACATCTAAAAGAACTTGCAAGAGAAGCATGGCCCATCATCTCCAAATTCTCCAATCTTAAAATAAAATGGGTTCCACGTAATGAAAATCTAGCTGGTAAAATGCTTGGCAGCTAATTTTTGAAACCTTTATTATGTAAAATCATCTGATCAGAATTCGTTAAACATGTCTGAATCTGTTTTTCTTTCTCCAAAATCTATTGCAGTCATTGGAGCATCAGATAAGGAAGGAAGTGTAGGTCGTACAATTACTTCAAACATTATGAAGGGCTTTACTGGAATAGTTTATCCAATCAGTCCATCAAGACCTACAGTCTTTGATAAAAAAGCATTCAAAACAGTTCTTGATGTTCCAAAACCAATTGATCTTGCAGTAATTGTTACAAAAAATACCATAGTTCCAAATGTTTTAGAAGAATGTGGCAAGAAAAAAATTAAAGGCGTCATTATAATCACTGCAGGTTTCAAAGAAGTAGATGAAAAAGGAGCAAAATTAGAACAGCAGCTCAAAGATATTGCAAAAAAATACAAAATCCAAGTTATAGGACCCAACTGTCTTGGAGTGATGAATCTTGATCCAAAAACTATGATGAATTCTACATTTCTGAAAATTACTCCAAAATCTGGTCAAATTGCACTTGTTTCTCAAAGTGGAGCAATCTGTGCAGCACTTTGTGAAGATGCAAGTGCTCAAGGAATAGGATTTTCTGCAGTTGTAAGCATGGGAAACAAAGCTGCAATGAGTGAAATTGATGTTCTCAACATGTTAGCTAATCATAAACAAACCAAAGTCATTGTAATGTATCTTGAGGATATGGGAGATGGACAAGAATTCCTTAGAGTTTGTAAAAACATTACACAAAAATTAAAGAAACCAGTTTTAGTTTTAAAATCTGGTCGAAGCCCAGAAGGTGCAAAAGCTGCAATGTCTCATACAGGAGCTTTAATGGGTTCTGATGAAATCTATGATGCTTTACTAAAACAATCAGGAGCTATTCGTGTAGATACTATGGAAGAATTATTTGATTACGCAGTAGCATTTGCCAAACAACCACTTCCAACAAAAGGCGGTTTAGTAATTGTATCTAACGCAGGAGGCCCTGCAATAATTTCTACTGATGCGTGTTCAAAAAATGGAATTATAATGGCAAAAATTGATAGTATTAGATCGAAGATTGATTCTGTGATTCCCCCTTGGGGAAGCTCTAGAAATCCAGTAGATATAGTTGGAGATGCAGATTTTAATCGATTCAATAATGTGCTGGATAGAGTTTTAGCTCATCCAAATGTTGGTTCTGTTATTACAATGTGTACACCATCTGGAACTTTAGATTATGATAAACTAGCTGAAGTTATAGTTACAATGTCAAAAAAATACAAAAAAACGATGCTTGCAAGTCTTATGGGTCTTGATGAAGGAATCACAAATCGTGAAATTCTTGCAAAGGGTGGAATTCCATATTATACCTATGCAGAAGGAGCCATTAGGACTCTAACTGCTATGTTACGATTTTCAAACTGGATAACATCTCCACCTGGAAAAATTTCTAAATTCAAAGTTAACAAAGCAGCTGTAAAGAAAATTTTTGATAAAGTCAAAAAAGAAGGAAGACCAAATCTTCTTGAAGAAGAAGGACAAGAAGTTTTACGTGCTTATGGGTTTCCACTTCCAAAAAGCATGTTAGCTAAAACAGAAAATGATGCTGTAAAAATCGCAAAAAAAATTGGTTATCCTGTAGTAATGAAAATTGCATCTCCCCAAATAATTCATAAATCTGATGCTGGTGGTGTAAAAGTTAATCTTACGAATGATAAAGATGTAAAATCTGCATTCAAAGAAATTACTTCAAATGCTAAAAAATACAACAAAAAAGCTGAGATAAAAGGTGTTTTAATTGTAGAAATGGTCAAAGGGGGTAAGGAATTGATCATTGGATCAAAACTTGAACCTGGTATGGGACCCGTGATTATGTTAGGTATGGGCGGAATTTATGTTGAAGTTTTAAAGGATGTAACTTTCAAGTTAGCACCTGTCACTGACAAAGAAGCTGATGATATGATTGCATCCATTAAGATGAAAAAAATTCTTGAAGGAGTAAGAGGAGAAAAACCCTCAGACAAAACTAAATTATCAGAGTGCATTCAAAAATTATCACAACTTGTTACAGATTTTAGTGAGATCAAAGAACTTGATATGAATCCAGTATTAATCATGGAAAAAGGGAAAGGATGTAAAATTTTAGATGTAAGAATAGGACTCTGACTAGAAAAATTCCCAAAAATTGAATCTAATATGATCTGTATATTTATACAACTTCAATGAATCTTTTGTATGGTAGTTAGGATGGCCATAAGGACAGGCGAAGATTATATCAATAGTCTACGTGGAAGAAAACTCAAAATTTTCCTATTTGGTGAAGAAATTCAAGATTATGTAGAACACCCAATGATCCGTCCTTCAATTAATGCAGTAGCTGAAACATATGATTTAGCTGTACGTGAAGAAGAATTAGCTTCTGCACAATCTTCAATTACTGGTCAAAGAGTTAATCGTTTCTTACATATTGCTGAAAGTGCACAAGATTTGGTTTTACAAAATAAAATGCAAAGAAAAATGGGACAAAATACTGGTACATGTTTCCAACGTTGTGTTGGAATGGATGCATTAAATTCACTTCATTCTACTACATATGAAATTGATGAAAAGCATGGAACAAAATATCATCAAAGATTACTTGAATTTATCAAAATGATGCAAACTGAAAACTTTGTAATTGGAGGTGCTATGACAGATCCTAAGGGTGATAGAGGTAAAGGACCTGCAGAACAAGAAGATCCTGACTTGTTTGTTCGTGTCGTTAAAAGAGATGATAAAGGAATTTACCTAACTGGAGCAAAAGCTCACCAAACAGGCTGCATCAACTCTCATTGGATTATCTTTATGCCAACTTTAAGATTAACAGAAAATGACAAAGACTATGCAGTAGTTGGAGCAGCGCCTGCTGATGCTCCTGGTATTACCTACATTTACGGTAGACAATCATGTGATACTAGAAGTATGGAGGAAGGTGATTTAGATTCCGGAAATGCTGAATATGCAGGACAGGAGGCAATGATTATTCTTGATAATGTGTTTATTCCTTGGGATAAAGTATTCATGGACGGTGAATATGAATTTGCATCAATGTTGATTGAAAGATTTACCTGTTATCACAGAAGAAGTTATGTTTGTAAAACAGGATTGGGTGATGTGTTAATTGGAGCAGCATCAACCATTGCTGATTATAATGGTTTACCAAAAGTTTCACACATTAAAGATAAACTTGTTGAAATGACACATCTTAACGAATCAATTTTTGCAGCAGGTATTGCATCTTCATATCAAGCGCAGAAGATGAAGTCAGGAGTGTATCTAAATGATGATATGTTAGCTCAAGTATGCAAACATAATGTTACTCGTTTTCCTTATGAAATAGGTAGACTTGCTCAGGATATTGCTGGTGGATTAGTAGTTACTATGCCATCTGAAAAAGACTTTAGACATCCAGAAGCTGGTCCATTATTGAAAAAATATTTGGCAGGACGAAAAGGAGTTGATGTTGAAAATAGAATGAGAGTTTTAAGATTAATTGAGAATATGACTTTGGGCAGAAACGCTGTAGGATACCTTACTGAATCAATGCATGGCGCAGGTTCTCCTCAAGCACAGAGAATTCAGATTGCACGTCAAATGCAACTAGGATACAAAAGACAATTGGCAAAGAATTTAGCAGGAATCAAAAATGATGACGAACCTATGAATGAACCATCTGATTACTTTAAACGAGTATTCAAAATAGATTCTAAAGACTAAATAAAAAAATAAAAATAAAAGATTAGGAAACTTTAACGCTTCCTGTCATCCAAGGATGAACCATACAATAGTAATCTTTTGTTCCTGATGAATCAAATGTATGTTCGTAAGTTCCGCCTGCTATGAGCAAGCTACTGTCAAACACTCCGCTTGGACCGCCTGCAGCACTTCCACCTGTTACAGTGTGTGCAGCAGTGTCATCATTTGACCAAGAAACAGTATCGCCTTTCTTGATGGAAACTGTTGCTGGAATATAACATGCATTTGTTTCTTCACAACCAGGAACTGCTGTTCCAGAAGGAATTGAAACCTTTACAGTTTGAGGACCTTTCATTACCTTAGGTTCTGGTTCTTTCACTACTTTTGGTTCTGGTTCTTTCATCATTTTAGGCTCAGAAGTTTTTGGTTGAACCATTTCTTTTTGTTCTTCCATTTTCTTCTCCATCTTCTCAATGGATTCGCTAGCTTTTTCCATAGATGCTTCTTGTTGTAATGTTTGAGATGTAGGAGATGATTGTAGTTGATCTCCCATGCCTGCAATAGCTACTCCCACAACAACAATAGCAATAGTCCATGCAATAGCTGCTTTATCGACTGCTGTCATAGGAGGCGTTCAAACTAATCTAATTATAAATGATCTTATGAATTCAAGTTAATTAGAATTAGGAGTGTTATGATTTGGGATTATTTTTATCCTTATTAGATGTTGTATCTTCATCATCTATTAATTCTGATTTTTTATCGTTATCTAACTCATTTTCAGTTTTTTTATTTTCTTTAGAATATTCTTTATCTTCAGGAATATCTAAACTGTCTATCTTTTCATCTGGTTGGTTGTTTTCATCCCTTGATTCTAAATCAAACGATTCCGATAAAGCATGCTCTTTTTTACTTTTGAATAATTGTTTTCCAATCATTGCAGAAATAATTATTGCAATGATAATGTAATTAATTGGGGGAGTGAGAACTCTAGTAACATAACCTACTTGTGGTATAACATATGCAACTTTTCCAATGTATTCTTCTTCAGTAATAGGAAAGTCTGTTCCAGGAATAGATGTTGGATTTGCATCTCCTTTTGTTCTTATAGTTCGTGGATCTTCATCAGTAATTGCAGCCACTCTGTGAACAATCACACGATCTTGACCTGACGGCCGATCAAAAACTATTACATCTCCAACCTGAACAGATGAAAAAGGATCATTTCCTTGAACAACTAGTACGTCAAAAACCTGTAACTCTGGTATCATGCTTCCACTTGAAACAACATAGAATGGATTTTCTGTACCAAATACAACTCTTAGACCCATCCAAATTATTAGAACACCAATAGCTACAATAATGACGTCCTTCAAAATTCCTTTTGGAAGCCTACTTTTTACCATTTTATTTTCTATCCTTTAATTGCATGAAAAAACCTTGCTTGTTACCTGCTATACTTGGGAGCCACAACTTTGGCAGAATTTAGAACCTGGTTTGTTATCAAAACCACATCTTGAACATTTTGATATTGACTGCATTGAACTTGAATCTCCTGTTGAACCTTCACCTAACAAAATAATTTCACCGACTTTTTTAATTTGATTCCATTTTACACTAATTTCACTGGCATCATTTTTAGTAATAATTAATACAACATTTTGAGCTGCATCAACACCAACTTGTTTAACAGTTCCAATTTTTTTTGCATTCTCATCAAAAACTGTCATACCTGCAATAGCATTAAAAGATGGACTAGTTTGTGATTGACTTTCATTTTGTTTTTGAAAATTTACCCCTGGAAGAACTTCAGGTTCAAAATCTGGGACAGTTACAGTTGGACTAGGTGGAGTAAATGATTGTTGTATTGGTTCAGTTGGGGGAATCATACTGGTTGATGGTTGTTCCATTGGTCTTGCAAATCCTGCATCAGTTGATTCATTAGGTTTTTTGAATTCTCTGTATTCCGCCAGAGTGGAACTACATGTAGTACAAATGTACTGTCCCTTCTCTACAAGAATCAGATTTTCTGCAACTTCTTCATTAGGATTTTCAAATTGGATTTTAGGTGCTCCTTCATAGTCTTTTTCACAAGTATTACAATAAAATTTTGAAATCTTTTCCGAATCAATACGTCCTACAGGTGCCAAAAATAAATCTGGACCTCCCAAGTTTCCCTTTCTTTGCAAATCATCATCAATTGAGGCCATTATGAAGCCTCCAGAACCTCTCAATTTTTTCATCTTTAATTCGGAGCTCATATTTTAGAAATATCAAAAAGGTCATTTAAGTATATATTCATCAAATTTGAAAACAATCGAAATTTTTTGAGAACAATTTTCATTTTTCTATTAATCCTAAATTTGGTGTAACATATTTAGGGATGTTTAGACGAATAAAGGCTACAATGGGAATTAAACAAGTCTCTGATACAAAAAGTTGGGAAACTGATGTTATGAGCTCTTCGACACCTGTTTTTGTTGACTTTTGGGCAGAATGGTGTGGACCATGCAGAATGGTTAGTCCAGTTGTAGAAGAATTAGCTGAAGAGTATAACGGTAAGGTAGATTTTGTTAAAGTAAATGTAGATGAGGCAAACGAACTTGCGTCAAAATATAATGTGTTTAGTATTCCTACATTAGCAATTTTCAGCAAAGGCCAGATTGTTGCTCAGCAAGTAGGTGCAGCATCTAAAGAATCATACAAAAATATGATTGAAAAAGCACTATCTCAAGGATAGACTTTCATAGTTTTTTTCACTTTTAATCTAAAGTAATTAATATTCGGAACGTCAAACCAAAAATACATGTCATTAGGTGAAGTAGATACACTAAATCTTCTTTCTGATAAATTAAATGCTTTATTTGAAGAATCACAAGGATATTACGAATCATTTCTTGATGCTAATAACCTGTACAAAAATGGAAAACTTACTGATGCTCAGTTTTTTCAAAAATTAGGTGATTATACTGTTGCATACTCTGCACTTGAATTTCTTTCTATCAAAGTAATTTTTGAATTAAAAAAAGCAATTGATAGAATTGCTGGTGGTAACGCACCCGGTGGAACACAATCTCCTGGATTAATGCCTGGTATGGGTTCTCCTGGAATGATGGGAATGCAACCACCTCCTGCACGTGCTGGAACAAACGAAAATCCTGTAGGTGCGCCCCCTTCAGTAATTTCAGCTCAACAAGGTTTTGGTCAACCCGGTACACTTCCAACACCTGATCCTTCTTTAATTTCACGACCGCCAAGTAGTGGAATGCATTGTACTAGCTGTGGTGGCGAACTAAGACCAAACGCAAAGTTTTGTACAAAGTGTGGAAATAAAGTTTAGAAAAAACTAATCCTGAGTTGCACCACATTCAGTACAAAATTTAGCAATAGCAGCAATTTTTCCTCCACATTCAGAACAAAATTTTGTATCAGAACTAGTTTGAGGTGCAGTATTTCCATACATTCCAGAAGTTCTTACAGCACCTGTTGGCACATATTTTTCATCATCTATGATTTGAACAGGTTCAAAGTCTTTTTCTTCAACAAATGTCATTAGTCTTGGCATACTATTTTCTTTGTTAGATGGATCAGGAACCATGTCTCCTAACCAAAATGAAAATCTCATCAAGGTCAATTCTGGAGTAGAAAATGCAAGTGTATGACTTGACATATAGTCCTCTGCAGCCTGCTTTCCATTGAAAACCTTCATCAAAATCAGTATTCTGAGTTTATGTATAATAGTTTCTGGATAAAGTGGACCGGGAGGGAATTGAACCCTCGACATCCGCGTTGCGAACGCGGCATTATACCACTAAACCACCGGCCCTCCTCTTAACACAAAAGAATCTGTTTTTATTCATTTACTCAACGAATAAAACCCAGACATTCTAATTCAAAAAAATAGATGACGTATGATACTGTAATTGTTGATTCACACGTAGTTCTTCCACAAGGTATGATTGAAAAAAACATAGTCATTGATGATGAAAAAATTGTTGATTTTACTAATGATATCCCATCTTGTGATCATAAAATTAATGGAAATGGATTAGTTTCAATTCCTGGAATTATTGATACTCACGTACATTATGGTGTTTATTCTCCTATCGAAGAAGCAGCTAAAACAGAATCTCATGCAGCAGCTATTGGTGGAATTACTACGATGATGAGAATGCTTAGATTAGGTTCATCATATACAAATTCATTAGTACCGCAACTAATAGCAAGCTCTCAAAATCATTATGTAGATTATTCTATTCATGCTTCAATCTTTAATGATGAACAGATAGAAGAAATGAAATTTTGCCTA
The DNA here is from genome assembly GCA_041570395.1 of Nitrosopumilaceae archaeon. GTDB lineage: Archaea > Thermoproteota > Nitrososphaeria > Nitrososphaerales > Nitrosopumilaceae > CSP1-1. The sequence goes on along the minus strand of JBFFWG010000005.1, from coordinate 17,123 downwards.
GACAAATGGATTACCTCATTCAAATTATACATGAATCTTGGAGGTGACGTTGGACATGTTTACATGGATATGGAACCTGGAACCAATGCATTATGTGAGGCAAAAGTTAACGTCACTAACGACATAGTTGAAAAAGTGGTTCAAAAAGCTGCATCACTCGGATGTCCTGTTTTAGTTCATGCTGAAGATTATGAGAGCTGTGCTTGTGGAATTAAAACTGCAAAAGAAAAAAACAAAAATGGTCTTGCTGCATGGTCTGAGAGTAGATCTACTCAATCTGAGGTAAAATCAATAAAAGCTATTTCAAAATTTGCAAGAGAATCTAATTGTACCTTATACTTTGTTCATATAGGTTCAACTGATGCTCTTAATCAGATTCAAGAAGAAAGAAAAAATGGCACAAAGATTTTTGTTGAAACTTGTCCGCACTACCTAACTTTATCGTATGAAAAACAAGATGGATATTTGGCTAAGGTAATGCCTCCAATTAGATCAATAAATGATATAGAAAATGTTTGGAAAGCTATCAATGATGGTCACATCAATACCATTGGCACAGATCATGTTGCTAATCAACTAAAACTAAAACTTAAAGGAAATGATGTTTGGGATGCACTTGCAGGTTTTCCAGGAATTGGAACGCTTTTACCTATTCTGTTAAGTGAGGGTGTAAATAAAAATAGGATTACACTTGACAAACTAATTCAGATAACAAGTACAAACGCTGCAAAAATTTTTGGAATGTATCCTAAAAAAGGTACATTGGAATTAAGTTCTGATGCTGACATTACAATGATAGATTTGAAAAAAGAAAAGAAAGTATCAAGTGAATTGTTTGGTGGTTTTTCTGATTATATTGTGTATGATGGATGGAATCTAAAAGGATGGCCAGTAAAGACAATTGTACGCGGTACAACTGTTGCAGAAGATTTTGAGGTTATTGGAAAACGTGGATATGGAAAAATGGTTACAAGAAAACCTCTATCAAGTTAAGATTTCAAATTTTCCTTTAGTTTTTGCTTTGTAAATTACATCTGGTTTTCTTGTAAATATGCCTACTTCCATAACTCCTGGAATTAATTTTACTTTTTGGGCAAGAGATTTTGGATTTTTTATTACTCCAAAATTACAATCTAAAATCACGTTTCCATTTTCTGTTATGAATGGGTATCCACGTTCAATTGTACGAATTTTTGGTTTGCCACCTAACTTGTGAATTGACTTTACAACTGTATTTCTAGCAAGAGGGTGAACTTCTACCGGAACTGTTCTGTTGAAATTCTTTACAAATTTTGATTGATCTGCCATAATTACAACTTTTTTTGCAGCATTAATTAGAATATTTTCTCGAAGCAAAGCTCCTCCTCCACCTTTGATTAGATATTTTTGTTGATCAATTTGGTCAGCTCCATCAAAAACTACATCGATTTTTTGTACTTGATCTGCTTCTATAAGATGAATTCCTCCTTCTTCTGCAATTATTTTAATTTGTAAGGATGTTGGAACCCCTCGAACTTTGATATTTTTTTCACGCAATAACACGGCTAATGATTTAACAAAAGAAGTGGCTGCTCTTCCACTGCCTAAACCTATGACATATCCATCCTTAACAAATCTCAAGGCATCTGTTGACAATGCCGAAATGGCATCATCAAATGACAACTACTCCACCTCTGCCTGCTCTAGCTTGGAGAGTGTTTTCATTATCTCTCCCTTAATTCTATCAAGATCGTCATCATCATCGTCTTCAATATTTTCTTCATCTGGTAGCTTTATGGTTGGTTTTGGTTTATTTTCAATTGGAACAGGAAGGGTATCTTGTTTTGTGATCTCTGTTTTTAGTTCTGGTTTTTCTATATTGGTAGAAGGAACACTTGTTTGAAGAACCTCGTGCTTTTCTTCTACTTTTTCTTGTTGGTTATCAATTCGTTCTTGTATTATTTCCATTTGAAAATCGCGTGGTTTTTGTTCTATTAGTGGAAACTCTGATAGTTTAGATGGTAACTCTGTAAGTGTAGTTATTTCTAATGGTCTTGCATGTGTTTGCTGCATTATATTAGACGAAACAGAATCCTTTGTAACCTCTTTTTGTATTGTTGAAACTACCTGTTTTTTGGTCTCTTCAGTTACTTTTTTTGTTGATGACTCTGTTTTTGGTTTTATTTCCACTATGGAGTTTGCTACGTTAATTTTTGATGTAAGTTCGTAAAGCCTCTTATCTAATTGGGAGAGTTTTTGATCCATTAGTGTGATTAGACCATCTCCTAAAGGTCCCAAATCTGGATGCTTACTTGCAGCCTCTAATTTCTCAATTTTTGCTAAAACTATGCCTAACTGATGCTGATATCTAATTAGCAACCTGTCTTGCTGAATTTTTGATATCTCTACCTCATGCTGGTAAAGTCTTGAAATTGTTTTAGTTAGAATTTCTTTTTCTATATTCAATGAATTTAACTGACTCTTTATGTGAGCATTTGCTCCTATTGATAGAACTTTAGGCTTTGAAAATAATAATTTCATGTATCTATGTGTACCATTTGATCCAAGAGTATTTTCTTAGTTTCGCCTCAGGAAATCCACAACTAGCACATTGATGGTGACGTTTGTGAAATGAGTTTTTTCCACATCTTCTACATCTAATGTGAACCTTCTTGCGGGTAAAACCTCCCATTGAAGTTGTGCCTTTTACCATATCAAATCACTCTAGGATGGTGGTGGTGAAATCATGACCACATTGTCTCCACGAACAACTATGGTTCCAAGACTCTTTGCATCGCCTTCAGAAGGGATCTCTTCTGATTGGTCGAGTAGCAGGTTCATGTGTTGGTCAAATCCGAGTAAATTACCTCGTATTGTCTTTTCGCCTTTGATTTTTATCAATACGACTTTGTTGATACTCTCTTCCAATACTTTTACTGCCATGTCAACGGACATCTAATTCACTTATTAGATCTCATATCGGGGGATTATATTAAACATTCAATGGTGTAACTTTGGGCTTTTATCTGTAAGGCATGTTTGACTCTTTTTTGCTAAATTACGTACAATTTCTGTTAGAAATCTCCTACCTTCCTTTGCAGTTGACTTGGTTGGGTCCCCCCATATCCCATTCTTAGTCGCAGATGGAAATGATTTTGAAGCTAGTCTACCTAATCTAGATTTTTCATTTTCTGATAAATTCTTTGTGATCAATCCTTTCTTAGCACGATTCATTTTGACTTTTTTTGAGATTGCCAGCATTAATGATGTTTCAACAAATCCTCCATGATCAAATTCATGTTTCATAAAATGCCAATATGAAAAAACAAAAACTTTGATTTTTTTCTTTGAAAGTTGATTAACTTTCTTACTTAGTTTTTCTAAGGCTTTTTGATTCCCATGATGACCATTAATTATAAAAATTGAATTAATATCGTTACTAGAAAGAGAAAGGCAGATATCAATTAGTATAGTTTCTAGAGTTTTTTCCTTTATACTTAGGTTGAAAAAAGGTGCATGCTCAAATGATACTCCATATGATAAAGTCGGTAGTAAGAAAAAATTACATTTTTCTGATAAACGTTTTGCTACCTCTGTTACTATATCTGAATCAGTTGATACAGGTAAATGAGGTCCATGTTGCTCAATTGAACCAATAGGAATTATTATTGCTTTTTTTTGTTTTTTAATAATTTTTCTTAGATCTGGATCAGGTTGATCCTTTACTATAACCATCCAATTCACTTTATGTGAACTTTTCTCCAACGTACTTCTAATTTGTTTGTTAGATGCATCTTTACTGCCTTTAACAAAGTATCAGCTTCTAGTTTTTGACCTTTCTTTTTTATTGATTCAAGACTATCTTCTGGATTTACATTAAAAGAATCTTGGAAAATAATGGGTCCTTGATCTAAATTCTCTGTTACATAGTGAGAAGTTACACCAACAATCTTTGTTCCACGTTCAAATGCTTGAGCATAAGCAAGTGCACCAGGAAATGCTGGTAAAAGTGAAGGATGAATGTTAATAATTCTATTTGGGTAACGCCATACAAAGTTCGGTGAAAGAATTTTCATGTAACGTGCTAAAACAATTAGATCTATGTTATACTTTTTACAAACTTCAAGAAGTTTAGATTCTGCTTTTGATTGATCTTTTTCATTAACCAATACAAATGGAATCTTTGATTTTTTTACCAATGAAGATAGATTTTTTTCTGTTCCTAAAACAACACAAATTTTTCCTTTAATTGTTCGTTTAGAATCAAGTATAGTTTTAAGACAATGAGGTTCTTTTGTTACAAAGATTGCAATATTTTTCTGTGAATTAATTTCATGATGAGTACTTACATCCATTTTGTTCTTTTTTGCAACTTTTTGTAATTCTTTTTCAAATTTTTGAACATTAATCTTTTTTGTAAATGAAATTTCAAGATACATTCCAAATAATCCTTTTATTACATTTTGATTTACTTTCTCGACATTTCCTTTTTGTTGAAACACAAAGTTAGTAAATGAAGCAACTATTCCTTCTCGATCTTTTCCGACAACTGTAATACCAATTATGGTCTTTTTCACGAACGTTGTTAAAATGCGATCCTTATAATTTTTGAATTAATGCGGGAAGTGGGATTCGAACCCACGAACCCCTAAGAGACAGGGTCCTAAGCCCTGCGCCGTTGACCAGGCTTGGCGACTCCCGCACTCCACATGCCTCTTAACACAAACTTAATGGTTACGCGATAATGAGGAAAAACTCTTCTTTATCCACAAAAACCATTTTTGATGCTAATCAAGCAAGAGAAAAACAGTGTACGTTTCTAATTACAAACAGAATTTAATCAACAATAATTTTGATTGATTCGTATGGATTTGAAAAGATTCTATCTTGTAATTTTGTTATTTTTTGGAATTATATTTTTAGTTTATCAAACGCAATCTGTTTCAGCACAAGAATATTATGAATTTGCAAATATTCCAGACGACGTTAATGCAACATATGGAGAAGTAATTCGGGCCTTTGAATCAGATTTGAATGTAATTTCATCTATAGCATCCCCTGGCCTTGATCCGAGACAAGTCATTGATGAAGAAATTAACGATGAGAGATTAGATGAGATGGGAAATCAAAATTTTAATGGGAATCTTGAGGAAGGTATTGTAGGTTTGAAGAAGCTTGCAAGTGGCTTTACTGCATCTGGAAGCAATGTGGATGGAGTAAATTCAGACCAATTTACTGAGACAAGTAAAATGATTCAAGAAAAATTTGATTTTTCAAATATTAATTTGAATGAAGACTTGGGAGCTACCCTAAGCATCTTGAATTCTATTGCGATAATTTTAATGGCAATAATTTTTAAGATAAAGTTATCAAATAAGGTTATAGTCTCAAAACCTTCAAAATAGATTAGTAATTTTACTCAATACAAATTAATTCAATTGTTTTAGAATCTTATCATGACAAAACTATTTGGAACAAATGGAATTCGAGGAGTTTTTGGTCAGGATTTTACTCTAGAATTCATTCATGATATTACACTTTGTTTAGCAGAATATTTCAAAGAAGGCCCAATACTTGTTGGATATGATGGACGAGATACTAGTCCTATCATTGCAAAAATAATATGTTCTACATTAAATTATGCAGGACTTGATTGCAAGAATGCAGGACTGAATCCAACACCATGTCTTGAATATGCAACAAAAAAACTTGGGTATAGAGGGGGAATAATGATTACTGCATCGCATAATCCTCCTCAATACAATGGGATCAAACCTGTTGCAGGTGATGGAGTGGAGATATCAAGAGAAGACGAAAAATTAATTGAAGATATTTATTTTGAAAAGAAATGGAAAAACAATTCATCAAAATTTGGTTCTACCAAAGAGGAAACCTCTGTAATACAAGAATACTTTGATGGAATTAAATCTCATGTAGATTCATCTAAGATTATTGAACAAAAGTTCAAAGTAGTATTAGATCTTGGAAATGGCGCACAAGCTGTTACGGCATCAAAGCTTTGTGAAGAATTAGGTTGTCAAGTGACTACAATTAATGAAACAATAGATGGTTCTTTTCCTGGTCGTGGATCTGAACCTACTCCCGAAAATCTTTCTGAACTTTCAGATACAGTAAAAAAAATTAAAGCTGACTTTGGAATTGCATTTGATGGTGATGGTGATCGAAGTCTTTTTTGTGATAATAACGGAATTATTTTAACTGGTGATAAATCTGCTCTTTTATTTTCAAAATATATTTTAGAAAAAAATCCTAATGCAACCATTGTTACTTGTCTCAACTCTGGTTCAAGCATAGAAAAAATTGCTGCAAGTTCAAATGCTAAAGTAATTAGAACAAAAGTAGGCAGCGTTGAAGTTTCAAGAAAAATGGTTCCAATAAATGCACTAATTGGGTTTGAAGAAAATGGTGGTTTTATGTTTGGTAAACATAATCAAGTAAGAGACGGTGCAATGACAATGGTTTTGGCGTTAGACATACTTGCCAAAACCAACAAAACAATGTCCGAGTTAATAGATGATTTGCCACCATCTTTTACAACAAAAACTAAGATCACATGTTCAAAAGAAGATATACAAAAAATTATCCATAAACTAAAAGAAGAATATCCGGATTCTGATACAACTGACGGCATTAAAATCACTTTTGATGAAGGTAACTGGGTAATGGTTAGACCAAGTGGAACTGAACCAATCATTAGAGTTTATGCAGAGGGAAGCTCAAAAGAAAAGCTTGATAATCTAATTTCTGAGCATGTCAAAAAGATAAAATCAATCCTGGACCGATAACACTTTTAAAACGAATCAAGGCGTTGTTGAGGATGGCCAAAGGGTACTACGTAAAATTTGAGACTCCTCAGGATTTAGTAAATCCAATTTTAGAGGCTCTTAGAGTTGCTGCTCAAAGTGGTAAAGTAAGAAAAGGAACCAATGAGGCTACAAAGGCAATCGAGCGTGGTATTAGCAAACTAATTGTAATAGCTGAAGATGTTGAACCTCCAGAGGTAGTTGCCCATCTTCCAATAATCTGTGATGAACAAGGAGCAGCTTATGCTTTTGTTCCAAGTAAACAAGAACTGGGAAAATCACTTGGCATTGATGTTACATCTGCAGCTGCAGCCATTTTAGACTCAGGAGATGCCCAACACATCGTTGATCAAGTAATTGAAACAATTTCTAAAATCAAGGGTGGCAAGTCAGATAAATGAGCGCTCCACAAGCCGAAGTCTTAACTCCTGCTGAAATTATTCAAATTGTTGGTAGAACAGGAATTGCAGGTGAAGTTATTCAGGTAAGAGTTAAAATTTTAGAAGGAAAAGACACAGGGCGTGTTCTTACAAGAAATGTCAAAGGTTCAGTAAGAATGTCTGATATTTTGATTCTTAGAGAAACTGAACGTGAAGCAAAGAAAATTAGGTGATTTGATAATTGAGTCTTTTAGTAAAACCGTGTAGTTTTTGTGATAGGCCAGTGGCCAAAGGTTCTGGTACAATGTTGGCAAAAAATGATGGAACTGTATTATGGTTTTGTTCAGCAAAGTGCAAAAAAAACATGCTAGAACTTAAACGCGATCCAAGAAAATTAAAATGGACTAAAAAATACGTTAAAGGCGGAATTAAAGTCAAGAAGTAAATTGACTGAACAATCATTATTCATCATAAAACCTGATGCAGTTAGTAGAGGATTAATTGGAGAAGTTGTTTCTCGTTTTGAAAAAAAAGGTTTTAAAATTATTAAATTAAAAATGATGACTTTTACAAAAGAGAATGCAGAAAAATTTTATTCTGATCATAAATCTAAACCATTCTTTGGTGAACTTGTTTCATTTATCACATCAGGACGAGTAGTTGTTGCAGTTATTGAAGGAAATAATGCTATTGCAACTACACGAATTATGATTGGTTCTACAAAGTCTTTTGAAGCATCACCAGGTTCCATACGTGGTGATTTCGGACTTGGACTAACAGACAATATTGTCCATGCTTCGGATTCAGTAGAAAGCTTTGAAAAGGAAGTGAAGGTAGTATTCGAGTGATTTGGGTTGCGAATAAGACAACCAATTGTTGCAGTATTAGGTCATGTAGATTCTGGTAAGACATCTATTTTAGATAAGGTTCGTGGAACCGGAGTTCAAGGAAGAGAGGCTGGTGGTATTACACAGCATATCGGTGCTAGTTTTCTACCAACTAATATTATCAAAAAATTAACTGGGCCCCTTTATGCTAAACTCAGTAAAGACGAACATACAATTCCGGGCCTTCTTGTAATTGATACTCCTGGACACGAGATTTTTACTAATTTACGAACACGTGGAGGTTCTGCAGCAGATATTGCTATTTTGGTAGTCGATATTAATCGTGGTTTTCAACCTCAAACTAACGAAAGTCTAAAAATCTTAGAGAGCCGAAAGGTACCATTTGTTGTTGCATTAAACAAGATAGACATGATATCTGGATGGAAAAAAACTGACACTCCTTACATTTCTAAAGCCATTAAAGAACAGGATCCGTTTGTACAGACAGACATTGATGAGAAAATCTACAATGTTGTTGCTGCTTTATCCATTTTAGGATATCAATCTGAGGCATTTTATCGTGTACAAGACTTTAAAAAAGAAATTTCTATTGTTCCACTAAGTGCAAGAACTGGAGTTGGGGTTCCTGAGCTTTTAGCAGTTCTAGTAGGTTTAGCACAGCAATTTTTACAAAAAAGATTAGAACAAGAAGAAAAATCCACACGTGGAATTGTTCTTGAGGTAAATGATGAGGTTGGACTGGGACCAACTGCAAATATGATCCTAATAGATGGTCATCTAAAAAAAGATCATCAAATTATTGTTGCAAAAAGAGATTCAGTAGTAATTACTAAAGCCAAGGCCTTGTTGTTACCAAAACCTCTTGATGAAATGCGAGATCCTCGAGACAAATTCAAACCAATTAACGAGGTCGATGCAGCAGCTGGAATCAAAATAGCATCACCTGACTTGGAGGGTGTTTTACCTGGAAGTACAATTTATGCTACTGATAACGCAGCTGAGGCTGAAAATTTAAAAAAATCAATAGAGTCTGAGATGAAATCTGTTTTTATTAAAACAGAAACTAAAGGAATTATTCTAAAATGTGATACAATTGGATCGCTTGAAGCCTTAACTGAGATGTTAAGACGTCAAAATATTCCGATTTCTCTTGCTGACATTGGACCTGTAACTCGTAGAGATGTAATGGAGGCAAAGGCTGTAAAAGAAAATGATCGACATCTTGGAGTAATTTTAGCATTTAATGTAAAGATTACACCTGAAGCACAAACTGAATCAGATAATTATCATGTAAGAATTTTTGATGACAAAGTAATCTACAGTTTGATTGATGAATATACTCAATGGGTTGATGATGACAGTGCAGATCTTGAAAATTCAATTTTTAAAGAACTTACTCCAATTAGCAAGTTTACGTTTCTCAAAGGCTATATTTTTAGAAATAACAATCCTGCAGTTTTTGGAATTCGAATTGATGTTGGTAATCTTAGACAAAAAATTGCATTTATGAATAAGGATGGAAAAAAGATCGGTACCATTCACCAACTACAACATGAAAGTAAAACTGTAGAAACTGCAAAGACTGGGCAAGAAGTAGCATGCTCTGTACAAAACATTACAATAGGACGACAAATCAAAGAAGAGGATATTTTTTATACATTACCTCCACCAGATGACGCAAAACAATATCTCAAAAAATTTAAGCACAAGTTAAGTTCAGAAGAACTTCAAACACTAAATGAAATAGTTGAGATAATACGCAAAACTAATCCTATTTACGGATATTAAATAAAAAAATAATAAAAAATGAGTAAAGTAAAAACTGTATTCTAAATTAATAAAATATTTTCTTACTTATTCTGTTTTCTTAACGTTTGTAGCGTTAGGACCTTTTTGTCCTTCTCCAACTTCGAATTCTACTTTGTCTCCTTCGTTAAGAGTTCCTTCGCCGATTTGTGATTTGTGTACAAACAAATCGTCACCAGATTCTCTTTCGATAAAACCAAAGCCTTTTGTTCGGTTGTACCACTTTACAGTGCCTGATTCCATTTTACTTAATCGATTATCTTGCGATATATTAACATATCAAGAATATTTTTGTGCAATCAAGTTAATTCCTGGCTCGCCTACTGCACCAACTACTTTGTCTATGGCATTTCCGCTTTTAAACATAATAAAAATAGGAATTGATTGAATTCCTAATCTTGTAGCAATTTCTTGATTATGATCAATGTTTAATCTTGCAAATCTAATTTTTTTAAATTTTTTTGCCATCCTTGTAAAAACTGGATGCATTGCTCTACATGGACTACACCATTCTGCCCAAAAATCTACCAAAGTTGGTGATTCACTAGATATAGTTTGTTCAAAATTTAATGAATCTAATTCCATCACTCCAGTTTCTTGTAGTTCGTTTATCTCTTGTTGTTTTTTCATCATTTCAGCTAATTTTTTTGCTTTAATTTTTTCTACTTCTTCATCACTCATTTACTAAATTTTCATTATTTGTTTTTAATACGTTTTTGTTTGGTTTTACCTGTATCAATAAATAGAGGTACAAGTTAGTTCGGACATGTCAAGTATGAAATGTGTTTCATGTGGAATTGGATTTTTTTCACCAACAGGCTCTGACAAGTGTTCTAAATGTGAGAAAAACCAGCCAACTGCAGCTGAATCAGGTCATGATTCTTGTGGCTGTGGACATTCACACTAATTTTTTTTCTTTAACTATTGTTCATTTTGTGAACTTTAGATATGATTTCTACGCGTCCGTTAAATACTGATTTTATTTTCTTCCTTAGGGGAATCCTGCACGCCCAAGTGAAAGATAATATTTTTCACTCTCTCAGTGTCTGGATCCCCCTTTAATTTTTAAACTCTGAACAAAAAAGAAAACAATGCAACCATTATTTCAGCTCAGTACTAGAAAATACAATGAAGAAATTTCTCTAGTAAAAAAAGCAATGACTGAGCTTGAAAAACTTTGTAATGTTAAAGATGGTTGTATAATTAGTGAACCATTTACCAGGGCAGGATGGACTTTTTTTAATATTCAACTTAGTCCTGAATTAACTTCTAAAATTGAAACATCTGGAATAATGGAGGGAGCAGGGGGATACAGAATTGCAGAACAACTAAAAAATTTTCTTGGTCATTTTTTAGAAGTAAGAGGAGTACAAGCAAGAATACAAAAAATTGATTATTGAATTAAAAAGCTAATGCAATGTAACATTCTCTTGAACAACATTCCTCACTTTCGTTTTCAATTTCTTTTCCACAAATTTTACATTTATGCATTCAATTTGATTCAATCTACTGTATAAGATGATAATTTTGTTTAGTTTGCACAGACACCGCAATATACAGATACTAACAAATTCTACGCATCCTTTAAGTGGAAAAATGAGTATTAGTGAGTATGGAAGAACGAAATTTCAAAGCGAATCTAAAAGATGTTTCAACAATTGTATCATTTGTTAATCTTCCCGAAAATGCGATAAAGTGGGCGTTAATTCTAAAATGAAACTTTATTGCAAGACTTTTCTTCATAATAAATAATCGGTGTTGTGCAAAATGCTGTTATTTTTCTATTTTAGATAGTTTGAATAAATTTAATGTGAGATTTAATGAGCCAAACAAAACAAGACAAACATCTGCATGAAGGATGGATAAGAACTTCAATTATAGCGGGAGTTGTAGCTAGTTTAGCTATAGCATGTTTTTGGTATGGTGTAATTATTGACGAAATAGCATGGTCGATAGCTGGAGTTGGAATAATTACATTTTTTGGAATGCTAGCTATTTCATCGTATAATTCTCTACATCAGCCTAATTCTACAGGAACTTTAAGAAAAGCAATTGCTAGTTCAATGATTTCAGTATACATAGTAGTGTTATCATTATTGTTTTCAGGTAATCTACCTAGTATCGAAAATGAATCTTCTATGACTTTGATGGAGAATTTTTCGTATGTTATAATGACTATTATTGGATTTTATTTTGGCTCTAAAGGTGCAAATGAATTTTTAAAAATTTGGAAAGGAGAAAAAAATGGTGAAATATAGTGCTCGTGCAAAAGCAAATACTAGACGACAGATTAATGGAATAATTAGATTCTTAGAATCACTTCTCAAAGATCATCAATCTGAGCTTAAAAAAATGCAAAGTTACAAAAAATATAATCTTCCTGGATATTCTGCAATGACTGCAGCTGCAAAGCAACGTATTGCAAAAACTAAAAAAGATATCAAAACTCAAAAGCTTAGACGAACAAAATTATCTAAAGAAGGAAAGATTTAGTAAAGCATGCTAACTTTTCATACAGATAATCTAAATCATAGACTATATCGTAGAATGATTCAAAACCAATTATTACATTTAGGAGTTGGTGTTTATGACTTTATTTCAAGCTGGGACATTCATTTTTACTCATTAGATCAAACAGATCCTTCCTTTTTTGATCACGTTAAAACTACATCTGGGCAGTCAATTAACACCAGTATGCCCTCAGGAGTTACAGGACAAAAAGAGATTAGATTTTGGTTACATGATTCAGATAATGATTTTAAATCAAGAGAAAATTCTGACAGAGTTCAACACGAAGTTTGTCATGCTGTACTCTTTGACAAATATGGTACTTCAGGGGGAACCTGGGTAAATGGTGTTCATAATCAACCGAACCGTTTTATCATAAAATTCTGGTATTGGCGTAGATTCTTTTGGAATAGGTTCCAGCTAAGCATAATTGATATTCGTAGTTTGCTTTAATCATGACTAGATTCTTGTCTACAAATTTGCTCTAATAGTTTTTAGATCTAGAGTAATCATGGAATCAAAACTTAATCGATGCACGCTTTGCTCAAGCCCCGATACTTGTACCAACCAATATGGTAAGTGTTGCAAAGATTGTGGATTTTTGTCTGACTAGCTAAATCCTGCCCCAAACTGGTCTCCATCTTTGATGGGATCTACATCTTTGGACTCTTTTAGCTTTAGATACAAAAATGCCTCATTAACTAATTGTATTGCTGGCTCACTTTCTAACTGGTAGTTAGTTTTAACATAATCAATGTATTTTTGCAGCTTTTGTGGGTCTTGTTCATCTACTGAGGTTTGATCTTGAATAATTTGATTAGCTAAATTTTCTATTTTTTTATTATATTCATCTTCGCTCATACTTTTTTGTATACTCATTCATAAATGAAACTTGTGTTTCTTACCGATGGAGCTAGCATAGATTAGGGTGCCTAATTCCTGGCATGTGGGGCATCTAACATTTTGTGTAATTTCTTCTTCAGAGGCGGTTTTGAATACCTCTAACATGTTCATTCTATGACATTTTGTACAAATGACGTTAATGTTATACTGTCTCACAGAGAATTTTGCTTTTGAAATGGCTAATAGTTAGATGATGTTTGATATGAACAATCAATAATGATTAGAGTGAGATAAATTGAAAAAAACAATTTTTAGTATAATAATTGCTCTAGCTGGACTAATTCTGATCTCAATTGCATCTCTATCTGGACCAGAATCTGAGATAAAACCAGAACAATGTATGGGTTTAGCTGCATGCTTTTCAGGAAAAGTTACTGCAATTACTGATGGTGATACAATCAAAGTTGATGGTAATCCGATTAGATTAGCATTAACTTCTACTCCTGAGCTTCATGAAAGTGGTGGAATTAATGCGCGAGAGTTTACTTTGGAGTTTTGTCCTCCTGGGAGTACTGCAATAGTTGATGAAGATGATGGCCAACAAGAGGGAAGCTTTGGAAGAATGATTGCAGCAGTTTATTGTAATGATATGTTACTTAATGCAGCATTATTAGATTCCAAACGCGCAACAATTAGTGAAAGATTTTGTTCTTCTAGTGAATTTGGAAATGAAGATTGGGCTAAAAGAAACGGCTGTTAATAGGCACGGGTCCTAACAGATTCGATTACAAATCCAACAAAAATTTCATTTTAACTTCCTTTCCCTCTACAATTTCCATTTCATGAAAGGTTGGAGCTTTAATCTCCACTTTGAAATGATGTTTTTTTAGATCAATAGGTTCTCCATATGACTTCCCTGAAATTTCATATTCTTCATTTTTTTGTAATTCAATCTCAATTCTCTTAATTGCAAAGCCATCTGTGATAAGCTGATAGATTATAGCTTCCAACCAATTAAACAAAAGATATCGTAAATCCTTTCCATTTACTCTTATCACCATATGCTCTTTTTCTTCTACTGTATCTCTATCCAGAGTGGTATCAATTACTGAATTAGCAGCCGTTAGAAAAGCTTCAGGTAAATCTGAAGCAGTTACCTCGATAAATGCATCCGTTGCATGATCTAATAGCTTATAGCTCAACTGATTCTTTGCATAATATCTGATATTAATAGATAGAAATCATAAAGACACAAAACCTAAATGCAAAAGATCCTGATTTTGAGTAAAATGGATCTTCCAAGGGGGATGAAGGACTTTGATGGTAAAGAAATGTTCAACATCAAATTTGTCAGGGAAAACTTTGTTCAAACGGCTAATCTGTTTGGATTCAAATTCATGAACCCATCCCCAATAGAGCTACTATCAACTTTGGAGACTAAAAGCGGACCACAAATTAAAGATGATATCTATTTTTTCAAAGATAAGCACGATAGAGAGGTTGGATTAAGATTTGATTTTACAATGGGATTAACTAGGTTTGTAGTTTCTCAAAAATCACTCAAACTACCTGCAAAGCTTGCAAGCTTTGGGGGAGTTTACAGATATGATGAACCACAAAAGGGAAGATACAGATTTTTTCATCAATGGAATATTGAGATATTTGGCAAACACAGTCTTGCAGCAGACGCAGAACTAATTGAGTTTACAGCAATGCTTTTTCATAAACTAGGACTCAAAAATATCATCATTGATATCTCTCACAGAAAACTAATCCAGTCCTTTGTAACTAGCGTCTTTAAAACTGATGACCCAAAAATTATCTCAGATGTATTTCGGGCAATGGATAAGGTCCAAAAGAAAAGAAAAGACGACATTATTACAGAATATGAAAAAAAGGGATTAGATAAAGAAAAACTTGAAAAAATCCTAGAGTTTTCAGCAATAAAGGGAAGTCCTGAAGAGATTCAAAACAGCTTTGATACCTCACTAGAGGGATGGGATGAGCTAAAGGAACTTTATCTATCACTTTCAGATAGAGACATTAAAAATATTAGAATTAACTTTGGAATTGTACGAGGACTAGACTACTATTCTGGAATGGTCTTTGAAGCGTTTGATACTTCATCAGACATTGGTGCACTAGTTGGAGGAGGACGATATGACAATTTACCAAAAGCATTTGGTCGAGATGATCTTGGTGCAACTGGAGTTGCTGGCGGAGTAGAAAGAATAATTCTATCCCTAGAGGCTCAAGGATTAGCACCAAAAAAAGAGATTGTTATTACATCTGTCTTGTATACTAATGACGAGATGCATGCAGAGGCTCTGGCAATTGCATCAAAATTAAGACAAATTGGAGTACCTACACTGATTGATTTCTATCCTGGAAAGGCATTAAAAAAACAAATGGAGACAGCTTCTGAATCCAAATTCACAATAATTGTTGGACCAAAAGAGTTTGCAGAAAACAAAGTTGTACTTCGAAACATGACAGATAGAAATGAAGATCTTATCTCAATTGATGATCTAATTAAAAATGCAGACTCTATCCTGAAAAAGCCCTAGTTAACATCATTATTTCTGGCCCCGTTGTACGATTTCCAACTACCATGTTGTGATTATTAGCTAAAATTCCTGAATGAACATAAGGAATTCCACCGTTAATTGTTGCAGGCTCGATACTAACTCCTAAAACATTTGAAATTGTATTTATATCATCCTCATCAGTTTCTGGATGAATCACTCCGCCTTTCATAGTAGCTACAACTACTACTCCTACCTGGTGATACCCTGCAACCTTTTTTTGAATTACTTCAACACCCAAAACATCTTCTATCTTTTTCATTTTTTCTTTTGGAATCATTGGGGATACAACAGCTCCCTTATCGTTCGCACAAATTAGATTTCCAAGTGCATTATGTTTTGAATCTAAAACATCAACGTTTAACCTAGTTGTTTTTTTAATATGATCATACTCATGTTGAGAAACATTGTTTGGAAGTAATACCCCTTGATTATTTATCACCATCATTGCTCCAATCAGTCTTGTGTTTGCCATTGATGTAAATACTGTATCCACATCAAGATAACTAGACAATTTTTTTGCCTTTGTTTTTGCAAAACCATTTGGAACAAAAACGTGTTTATCATTGACTGCAGTATACAGACCTATGTTTGGCCCACTATACACATCATACTTGATAATATCCAACGAGAACCGATCAATACCAAAACGATATGAACGTAAGGAAAAAATCCAAAAAACAGTGTTATAATATTAAAAAATTATTCACAAAAAAATTTAGTTCCTACTAATTTTGTCTAGATTTAAATAATATACGAGTGTTCAACCTGAATATGCCAATTAAAGAAGACTTTTGTCATGACAAAAAGCCAATTGGTAAGATCTCACATTCAGATGGTGAACACTTTCACTGGGTTTGGCCATCACAAGGTCTTGCTGAGGCTTCAAAAAATGCCGATGTTCTAGCAGCCTATAAGAAAAATGGCGAAAAAATGGAGCCAATCGGAGTCAGTGGTACAATGGTCGCAGTTGATTGGGATTCATGTGTAGCAGATGGAGCCTGTATAGAGGCTTGTCCTGTACAAGTATTCCAATGGTATAGAACAGAAAAAGACATTCCCGCAGTAAAGGCAATTAAGGAGACCTTTGCGGGAACTGGAGAAACTGAAAAGGAAAATCGACACGATTTATCAGACAATGCAGATCCAATTCGAGAGCATGATTGTATTTGGTGCATGGCCTGTGTTTCAGTATGTCCTCCACAAGCTGTTCTAGTAGATCAAGGAAACCAAGAATGGCATGAAAAGGCATTAGGAACTTACCAAAAATTAGGTTCTGGTCAAGCAAATCCACACGCTCACGACTAGACCAATTTCTTTCTTTTTCTAAATAATTTACAGATCAAAAAT